>JANNBM010000069.1:0-39398 GCA_031385445.1 Paracoccaceae bacterium
CCGGCGCGCGCAGAAATCGACGCGCTGCTGGCGCGGGGTCAGGTATTTGAAATAAGGGTATAAATCTTGGAGGCGGGTACCGGAATCGAACCGGTCTACACGGATTTGCAATCCGGTACGTAACCTCTCCGCCAACCCGCCTCACAGTTGGTTTTCCTAGATATTTTAGATTGCGTCGTCAAGCTCTATCACCTCCGTTATCACGTTCCCTTTTCGGGCTTTATCCGTTCTCTCGTTTCGTCGCCGCCTGCCGCGCCCGCATCACTTGCCGGGCCTCGCCCGCATACTTGCGCACCATCGCCGCCGAGGCGTGGCCGCTGAAGCTGGCAATCTCTTCATCGCTGCACCCTGCCCAAGCCAGCTCTTGCGCGCCCCGGTAGCGCAGGGCGTGCAGATCGTGCCGCTCGAGCTGAAGCCGCTTGCGCTCTGCCAGCATCACCGCCGCCAGATAGCGGTAAGACATGGCCCCGCCGGTCACCGCCCTTAGGATCGGGGCCGCCGGGTCATAAGTCGCGGGCCGCCACGCCTCGAGCTGCGCTTGCAGCTCCACAGTGCAGGGCAGGCGCAGAGAAACCCCTGTCTTGCCCTGCACAAGGGCCAGAGAAGCCCCTTGCCAATCGCCCCACCTGAAGCGGGTTAGATCGGTCGGGCGCTGCACCGTTCCAACCCCAAGTTCAAAGATCAGCCGGGGCAATGGGGCCGCCTCTGACCGCCATTTGGCCACCGCTTCATCAGTCCAAGGGACATGTGCCTTTTGCCGATCGGCTGGCACCTTCAGGCTTCGCGCGCCCTTGGCGGGATTGTCTTTGCGCCAACCCAGATCAATCGCATATTCAAACAGCACCGAAAGCACTTGCTTGACATAGTTGCCAAATCGCACCCGATGGCGGTTTGCCTCCATCGCGGCCAATACATCGCGCCGGGTCGCGCGGGCGCAGTCTGCCGCCCCATTTGTGGTTTCGATATAGTCCAGGACCGCGCCATAATCGGCCCGCGTCCGGGGCTTCAGCCCCGCCCACCGATCCGAAAGGCGAAAGGCCGCTATCAGCGCCGCCCAAGAGGTTCGCGCCGGGGCCGCCTTGCCGTTAATGATCGCCCAATAGGCCAGATCAAATTCGGCCGATCCTTCAGGGGCCTTGATCGGGAAATAGCGGCCCTTGCGCCGAACGTACCAATTGCCCTTGCCGTCATGCCAAAGCCATTTCTTGCGCGCCGGGGGCTTCATTGAACACCCCCCCACGAAAACAGATCACGCGCCGGGGGCTTCCACCACTCAGGAACACCGTGCCCCGGCCACCAAGAGCTTTGTGGATGCCACCAACAATTCTCACACCAAGGCTTGCCGCAGTTGCCTTCCAGCGCCTCAAAATCAACGCCATGGCGCAACAGCGCGCAGTCCATCCCCGCCGCCGCCTGCCCCTCATAGATCGCCCAAACAAACTCCACCGGATCCGCAATCACCACGTCATTGCCCCCGCGCCGATCTTGTCGCCACGCAGCACCCGGCGCAGCTCGTCCACGTCATAGCGCTTCAGCCCGCCGATATCGCGCGGGGCAGGCAAAAAGCCCCGCGCGACCAGATCGGCAAACTCTTTTGGCTTCATGTCCAGCAACCGCGCCGCCGTCGCTTCGCCCGCAAACATCGGTTCAATCGGTGACATTTTCGGCCAGCTCGATTGTCTCAAGATAGGTGTCAACCACCCGGAACAGCTCCAACCGGCCTTCGTCGGTTTCGGCCCGCTGTTTCAAAACCGCCTTCAGGGCCTTCTTGTCATAGCCGTCACTTTCGGCCCGCCCGAACGCCTCCTTTTCAACCTTCTTCGCCGCCGCTATCGCTTCTCTGTTTTTCTCAATCCCGGTCACGATATCCAAAAGCCGCGCGCCCGAATTTTCAAACGCCGCGCGCTTCACGGCATTATCCGCCGCCGTCGATTTATACTTTCCCAAGACACACCCCCCGCCGCGCTGCCACGTTCCACGCCGCCGCCACCGCGTCCGCCGTGCCTGCCTCAGAGTGCTGCCCGCACTTGTCGCAATGACAATAATGGATTTCCGGCGGCCCAAACCAACCCGACAAGGGCCGCCCGGCCCCGCATTTGCAGGGCACAAGATGCCCCGAATTGATCGCATCCCAATCAAGCGGCATTTTTCATCACCTCAATTTTCAATTGCAAATCACCAACCGTTTCGCATTGCGCATCCGCCATTGCGAAAAGGGCCGCGCCACCGTCCACGTCGCGCAATTGTTCGCGCACCTCTTCAAGCCGCGCTAAGGCTTGGCCCACAGCGCGCGCAGCCCGGTACAAGCGCACCGATTTTGGCCAGAAATCCGCCATTACACTTGCCCCTCCAGAAAACGCAGCCGGGAAGCAGTGTCCAGAACGCCGCCGGACACCGGGCATTTGTTCCATTGCGCAACTGCGCCCGCCTCAGTGTCGGATTTGTTGCTTTCGGCCCCGCACCCGCCCAGATCGGGCGCGCAGATCACGCGGAACCCGTCCGCCGCTGGCATGGTATGGGCCACGTCAAACCCGCAGTAGGGGCAGACCGCCACGAAAACGCGAACAAAGCTCATGCCGCCCCCCGTTCTGCGCCCGCGTTCGCAACCATTCGTTCAAGGTGAAATTGAATTTCTGCGTTCATCGAACGGCGGTTGCGCGCGGCCAGCTCTTTCAACTGGCTGCGCAGACCATCCGAAAGCCGCAAATTCATCTGCACAAACTTTTCCGTTTCATTCTCTTGCAAGGTTTCTCTCCTAGATTGAAGTGATCATATCACCCGCATAGTAGTAGCACGGTCGTATGATTGACTGTCAATAGGGGATAAGCAATCCCTGAAAAAAAGGGGAACGCCATGCAAGACATACGGACCACCCGCAGCTCAGACCAATTTCAATTGCGCCTGCCAACAGGGCTTCGGGCGCGCATCAAGGCTGCAGCCGATAGCAAGGGCCGCTCCATGAATTCTGAAATAGTAGCCACTCTGGAAAGCGCCTATCCCGAACCCCTGCAGGACCAAGAAGCCTTCGCGCTTTTGCGCTTCATGCTGGACGCGGAAAGCCCAGAAGACTTACAGGCCCGCAAGGTCGAAGTTGACGCCAAACTTGCCGCCATGGGGTCAAGCGCCCGCGTCCTTGAAGGCGCAAACTTTCCACCCCCCGGCAAGGTCGCCATTGTGAAAAACCCGCGCTAACCCAAGGCCCGATCAAACAGCGCAGCCGTTAACGGTCCTTGAACCCTTTGTTCCTTCGGCACGGCTTCAGCCTTCAGAAACGCAAGGTCCATTGCCTCGATCATCTCCACATGACGCGCGGTCAGAAACCATCCTTTCAGCCGCGCCGCCGCCTCAATCTCCACCGGGGAAATGGGCAGGCCGCGCCCATCCTGCACCCTTCGCCGCGCGCTCAGGTACACGAAGCACCGCCACAGATGCACCCCCGCGACAGGCGGACGCGGGGGTGCATTGCGCAGGACATGCGCCTTGATCGCCGCCACAAGCTGCGCCTGAAGCCGGTCAAGGGCACGGTCCATCATGGCAGGCCAGACAGGCAAAGCACTTGTTCAGCGGCCCGCCGGTTGACAAGGCCACGCAACACCCGGCCCCCGGCCTTGTTCCACCGGGGCAGTTGATTGCAGGCCGCTTCCAACTGCCCCGCGTTGGCATAGCGCACCAAGGTTGACCCACAGGCCGCCCCGGTTCCGACATTGTAAGCCCAGGACAAAAGCGCCGTATAAACCCCATCGGGCAGGGCGTCGGGATACGAAAGACAGGTGCGCAGGGCCACTTCGTGGCGCTTCAGATCATCGGTGAACATCACGGCGCATTCCGCCGCCGTGGCCGTGTCGCCCAATTCAACGCCCCGTGTTGACCCAAAGCAGATTGTCGGAATGTCCACCGGGTCAAGGTATGCCGTCAGGCTGCGCCCTTCCCATGCCCCGATAAAGGCAAGGGAAGCGGCCAAGAGGCCGCCCCCGATCTTAAGCCGCGTTCCCATCACGGCCCCCCTTTTTCCAGCGGTAGACGCCCGTGACAATCTGGAACAACAGCCAAGCCGCCGACATAAGCGGCAAGGCCGCCGCTGCCACGTCACTTGCCTGTTGCACCTGATCAAACCACGCGGGCAACGTCACACCGCCCACCGCAACCCCGTCCGTAATTCTGCGCACCATCTGCCCCTTGTTCATGTTTTTGCTCTTACGCCTCGATCCGCGCAGCCGCGCGAAACAGGTTTTCCAGTTGCACTTGGCTCAGACCAAGAACCACAGCCACAACGGTTGTCAGCTTGGCATTAAGGCGCACGTCTTGCGCCCCAACCCATGCCGCCGGAAAGGTTTCGCCGCCATCGACATTCGGCAAGCTTCGGTCCATCGCAACCATAAGTGGGGCCAATGCCCCAACCCTATCAAGCGCAACGACGAATTGACCACGCGACACGGCGTCCGGGACCGGAGTGAAATCGGTGTCGCCAAGCAGTTGTTCTACCGCCTTGGCTTTCTCTTTGGCGGCAAGCTCTGCCTCAATTTGCAGCCGCAAGGTATCCGCCGCAATCTGCGCCGCATCAGCCGCGCGCTGAAGCCGTTCAGTTTCAAACTGATTTGCATCAGCCTCGATCTGCGCCGCCGTATCCTTTGCCGCCATGTCTGCAAGTTCTGCCGCCGCTGCGACATGACCGGCGTTCAGCGACGCCAGCAAATCCGGCCCGATGGCAACAATTTCAACCGCCTCGCCGTCAGTTTCCGAACCATCGGCAACGTTTTCTTTAGAATTCTTTTCGATCATGGTTTTGCCCTCCATAGGCGTTTGATTAAGCGATTGAAGAAAGCCCCGTGAACATCATGCGCCCATCGACAAGCACAGGCGTACCGCCGCCGGTGGCAACGAAAAGGCGCAATTGCATAGCGTCAAAAGCCCCCGCTGCACCCACCTTGCCGCCAAGGGTGCAGCGCCAAGCCCCTGTATTCGGTCGCGCCCAAAACCCGCCGGAATACATCGCAACATCATTGGCTTTGATTGTGATGGCATCCATCACAGCCGCCCAAGCGCTATAAGCGCCCGCGCCAATCTTAAACCGGGCCTCAATGGACAGCACGTAATTAGTGCCGACAGACGTGTAGCGGAAACCAAAATCTACCCAGACCCATGTCATTCGCTGCGAAATTCCCGTTATGCCGTTACCAACATCATTCAGAACGGTTTCGCCCAAAACAAGCTGCACCGCATCAGGCATTATCTTCGGCGCACCCGGCGCACCCTCAGCAATCGCCTTTGGATTGTCCGATAGTCGTCCCATCAGACTTGCCGTCACAGGCGCGTCAACACCGACTTCGCTGCCAAGAATTAAAATATAATCGGTCATTCAGATTAGCCTATAAGGCCCCTCCCCATCGGCGAACAAAAGGCTCGCGCTGTTTACAATATAGGTGCCGCGCTTCTTTTGCGCTTTAGTTGCAACACCATAGTTGCCCCGCGCGTTGTCAGCACTAAAACCATATCGCGCGTCAAACGGATAGGCTTGCAACGTCAACTCGATTTCATGGCCCAAGATCGGCTCTGATTTAGCAATCACCTGAAAGGCGGTTAAAATTGGCAATCCGGTCGCGTCCTGAATTGAATTGCTTTCCAGCTCGACTATATCCGTCAAGCCAATCGCAATATCTTTGGCGTCCAGCTTCACTTTTATTTGCACCGGGCTTGCCGAAAACCGCTTCAAGAGCCGCCACGAAATCAGGCTCACAACGCTGTCAGCGCCTTTGTCGAGCCAACGACAATAAATACGCCTTACCCGCGCATCCCCAAACCGCAAGGCGCTTTTGGCGGCAAGATCATAGGTTGCCGTCACACGCAAAAAGTTTTCCGCCGTTGCTGCGCCCTTGGTCGGGTCAATCTGGACGGTATGATAAAGCACCTCTGTCAGGCGGTCTTCAGCGCGGTCGTCCTGAACAAGGCTCTTGATATTTGCCGCATCACTTAGGGTAAAAACGGTGTCCATATCGGCGGGGCGATTGGCCTTCAGCCCGATTTTTTGGGAAACATCATCCCACCAGATTGAAAACCCAAGCGCAGACAGTTCGCCGATCAAAGCCGCAACTCCGGTAGGCTCGCAGATATGGGCCGAAATTTTAAGGTCTGGCATCCAGCGCAGAACTTCGGCTTGCCAATCCACATTTGGCACAAAGCCCCCCGGAACACCGGCGTAGGTTTGCAGAAGCTGCGAAAGCACCAGGTCAATCCTGGCTGCCTTGAACCACAAAACCGACTGAAAACTGTCTTGCGCCGCATGATCGGCGGCCACGGTTCCGGCCAACCCGCGCGCGGTTAAGGTCGCGGTACTGCCCGCCATGGTGTAGGATACAATTTCCGAGCCAATCACGGCCCGCCCTGACGCCGGATAGCTGCCCCCAACCCCCGCCGGGGTCAAGTTGACGACAGTATCGGTCGCAAGGATTGCTGCGCTCAGATAACCTAGCGAAGGGGAAGGGGCTAAAGCGCGGTCATTGTCCGCAAGGTCCAGAATATCCTTGGCCTCGATACGCACCCGGCCCCCTTCATCCGGCCCCTTGATATCCGTCATGACAAAATTGCGCGTCCGCGCATCCACCAGCACACCGGCCTCCAGATATCCACTAACCACACGCAAGGGCCGCCCCGGATAATATGGCCAGCGCGCTTTCAGCTTGCCAAAGAACGTGCCTCGCGCCTCCGGGCTATAGCCCGGCTCGTCGGTTTGCGCGGTGCCGTCCACACGGCCCGCGCTGTAGGGGTCAAGCGCGCGGTCATGATAGGTAAAATCTTGCAGCTCCACCGAAACGGTTGCCCGCCGCCCCAAGGGCGAAAGCTTGGGGTCTGCCCCGGCCAAGTTGACCGAGGCGGAAAACATCGACACGGATAGCACTGCCGGAAAATACAGAACATCTTTGGGCAGGGTCGCGCGCGGCTCACTAAAGCGCACCGTAAAAGGCGCGGTTAGAAACAGCGCAGGCACCGGGCAAGATTGGATAGAATTGTAACACTTGCGCACAGTCAAGCCCGCAAGCGCCGCCGTGCATCCGCCAACCCCAAAAATCCTTGAACATCGGTCTAGGTCAATTTCAACGATAGTGACAGGTTCACGCGACATATGAAGCCAACCCCATTGCAAGTGCAATCAGATCACCGCCCATGAATTCAGGCCGCAATTCCTCGCGACCATCGGGCCGCCAAGAATATGACAAATCGGCGGGCATCCCCACCGGGCCGCCAGCAAACCAGAACGCCCCCCGCGCGTTGTAATAGTCCAAGAATGGCAAGAGATCGGCTTCAGCCCATCCGCGCGCTATGGGCGAAAACTGCGCCATGCGGTCAGAAGCGGTTTTGTAAGATGTGGCCCCGAGGTAATGCCCCCCAGCAGAAATTGAGGTTTGCCCCTCCACCCTTTGCGCCAACCGCGCTGGGGTATAAGGCGCAACCAGAACCGCAGGAAAAACCAACCGCTTCCCAAAGGCCCAAAGCCCCACGGTCGGCGCGGCCACCCCCTCTATTGCCATTCTAAATTCGGCCCCGAATACTTGAGGGAAAATGGCGCAGATATCATCATCGGTAATATCGGGCGGCAGGATGGTAAAAAGCCTTGTCCAAGCTGCCGCTGCATCCAGCCGCCAATCTGCATAAACCCTAGTAATCCCAATCTTGCCGAAATTGTGATTGGCTATCACCATGCAATCCACATTTCGCGGCACCGGCAAAACAACGCGCGGCAAGGCGTTCATCAGTGACGGCTTCCAATAGTCATAGGTTTGGGGGCCAAGCAGATTTTCAACCTCAAAACCCGCCGGGGCTGCCGCCCCAAGAAATGCCGCTGTGTCCAAATAGTTTTTGTACAGCACAAAAGGGCTTTCTGGGTTAGTCGCACCTGAAACAATGATCACGACTGCCACCCGATATTAAGGCCACGGTTTCCGAATTCGTCGATAAGGGCATCAGTCAAATCAATGATCTGTTGCCCGGAATATATTTGATCTGGTTTTAGCCCCTGAATTGTAACGTCCAGTCGGGCCGGGGCCGGGGGCGCATCCGCGCCGCTGCTCAAACCCGAACTGCCGCCACTTGAGGACGGGGAAGCCGATCCGCCCCCGCCGCCCAGACTGGATACCAGCGCCAAGCCCGCCGCGCCGATAGCTGCAACCGCCGGAAGTTTAGCCCAAAATCCTAGCGTCGGATCGGCCAGAACCTGCGATTGCGCCCGGTATGTGTTGATCAACGCCTCCGCCGCAGCCGCCGCCCTAGAAATCCGTTGAAGCCTATCGCCGCCCTCTTTGGTAATTGTTGCCAAGGCCCCAAAAAGCGTTGAGGCACTTGAAACGGCATCATCGCCGCCGCTTGTTTGAATTTCCCCCATACGCTCTTGATGTTCGCGCTCCAACCGCTCAAGGGCATCATGCCGCCCCCCCAATGCCTCGAGCTGCGCCGCAGTCGCACCGTTCAGGAGGTCAAGGCTTTCGGCATACCATTCGGATAGAATTTCACCTTCGGTTTGCAAGTCAGTTATAAGGGCGTCTATTTGGCGCGCACCGCCTCCGCCACCGCCTCCGCCACCAGCGCCGCTTTCAACAGCCGGGGCATTCACGTCCAAGGTGACAGCCCCCGCCCCAGAAGCTCCCAAAGTAGTTCCCGCTTCAGCCGTTGCCGTCACAGACAACGAAAGGCCAGAAATTTTCTTCACGTTTGTGTAGGCTTCGGCGGCACGGTCCCGCAGGGTAGCCATGGCGCCAGCAAATCCAAACACCGCGCCCCTGACGGCTGAAAAGTCAACGCCGTCTATCAAACTCAAATCGGCAACTGTCTGAACCGCCTGATTTGAAACTTCAGAAAGCCTTCCCTGATATTCTTCACCGGAAATTTCGCCAGAGTTAAAGGCGCGATTGGCTTCTCCTAATTGGTCAGCAAGCTTAATTACTTTGTCCGCTGCATCGGTCTGCCCAACGGCGTTTAATGCGTCCACAGTTTGCCATAGCTCTTCCCAAAAATCAGCAGCATGATTTTGCGTAATGCGCAGGCTGCCGCCTAATTCTGCAATGTCTTGGCTTGCCTTTTTCAACGCAGCGCTATCCGCTTCGAGCGCAGCAAGAACATCATCACCAAGGATTTGCGCAGGATCAAGCCCGCCTAAAAATGCCTCAATCTGATCCGGGGCCAATACGCTATCTAGCATCGAAGTCAGCGCCCCCGCGCCATCCGCAGAACCCAGAATGATTGTTTTGAAAAACGTGCTGGCCCGGATTGTCAAAGCGTCAAACTTGTCGTCCAGAACGGCGGCCCTTTTTACAAGGTCATTGTCCAGAACGGCACCGGCTGTTCTGGCCTCGCTCACCATATCCGCCAGACCTTTGGAACCGCCCGCCATTGCAAGAACCATTTGCTTGCCGCCGCGCCCAAAGGCATCGGTCACGAGGTTCATTTTTGCCGCCGCATCGGGGGTCTTTTCGACAATATCGGCAAATTCACCTAGCAGCTCGTTAGTGGGCCTTATGCTGCCGTCAATATCGCGAAGCGCAACTCCGTTTGCTTTCAGAATATTCAACAATGCCCCGCCGCCCGCCGCCGCTTCCCCAACGTTGTCGGTAAATTTTTCGAGCGCCGCCGAGGCGTCCGCTGCGTCAACACCGGCCAGCTTCATTCCAAACTGAAGCCCCTGTAACTCTTCAGGGTCAATCCCGATCCGGGCCGCCTCATCGGCCAGATCGGCAACCGCGCCAATCGTGCCGCGAATGTCAGACGTGATCCCGCCCAAGACCGCTGCGATTGCCCCACCCGCAAGCCCCGCCAAAAAGGCTTTTCCAAAGGTCCCCGCCTTCATCGACATGCCGGAAATCGCCTGATTGACGCGGGCCGATGATCGGGCCATGTCGGCCTCCATTTGCGCCGTAGCTTTGCGGCTTCCCCGCTCTAGGCTTGTGTAAGTCTTTGTTCCTTGGCGCTCTGCCCGCTGAAAGGACTTCTCAAAATCCTTAATCTTGGCCTCGAGCAAGACGACAAGTTGTTCTGTTTCCATGGTCATATTCAGGCCGTCCACATATCATCATCAAACCAAGCTGCGCTTGTCGTCATGCGGTCACCGCCAACCACCGCGCGGCCAACGGCCATGGCGCAGGCGACGGCCCCGTCAATCTTGTTTCCGCTTTTGCCTTTGTGGAACATGCGCACCCCGGCCTTGTCGGTTTCAACTTGGACGTTTTCAAAATTCCAGCGCAGCACCGGGTTTCCCCCGTGGCGGAATTGACGCGACAAAATCACCCGCTCCAGCTCTTTGACGGCGGGTCCCATCGTCACCCACCCTTGCCGCATTTCCACCGCGGGCAATCCATCTTGGGCCAGATCAGCCAGCATGACGCGCCCGAACGCCGGGTCAAAGGCCACTTCTTGGACGTTAAACCGGGCGCAAAGCTCGCGAATATGGGCCTCAACCGCCCTCAAATCCACCGTGTTTCCGGGGGTCGGAATGATATGCTCGTCTTCAGCCCAAGACACATAGTCAACCCCGTGTCGATCACCGCGCGCGCGCAGGTTTTCTTCAGGACAAAAGAACCAAGGGCGCACCGTGTAGCCTCCGGCGTCGTCGCGCCAGCAGGCCACAACCGCCGTCAGGTCTTCATTTTTGGACAGGTCCACCCCCAACCAGCACGGCGTTTGCGCCATGTCGAATTCGTCCAGGTCAAACTCATGTGCCCCGGCGTCGTAAACGTGCATTTCCACAAAGGGCGATGTTGAATTGTCCAACCACCGGTTCAGGTTGAATTGAAGAAAACTATCTCGCTCGCTGGGGGTATGCTGTGCCTTGCGGGCCGCATCCCTGAAGGCGTCAAGGTTTGGGAACCCGTATTCCATCCCCGGATTAACCTTGTGCCAAAGCTCCTCGTCCTGCCAATCGTCCTCCGGTTCAGCCATGAATATAACAGGCAAAGTAGCCGGGTCTTGTATCTGGCCCTTTTGAACCTTGATCGCATATTCAATTTCCCGCCAAGCAAGGTTTTCCTGCCCCCGACCCGAGGTCGTCAGGATCATTTTCAGAGTTCCCCTTACCTTGACCAATGCCGAATTCAGGGCGTCGTATTGCTTTTGGCCCTTGGAATTTGCCCAAGCGTGCAGCTCGTCCATCAAAACAACATTTGGGGTTTTGCCGTGCAACGCGTCCCCATCGGCGGCCACAGCGACATAGCGCGAACCGCTTGCGGTATGGGAAATCCGGCTGACATATTCCCGCACGTCCAGCACATTTGCCAAACGTTTATCGCCCCGAATGATCAGCGCCGCTTCCCCGAACAATTCTAACGCCTGTTCATGGGCAGACGCCGCCGAAACGATAAGCTGGCCCGGTTGCTTCTCCGGCCCCACCAGATGCAGCAACGTAATGGCGGACGCCAAAGACGTCTTTCTATTGCCACGGGGAAGGACAATCGGCACCCGGCGGACCAGCCTTTGCCGATCAGCATCGCGCGGCCCATAGATTGCCCGGATGATGGTTTCCTGCCACGGGGCAAGTTGGAAAGGATGCCCCGGTGCCGGGTTTTTCGGATGTTTCAGCTTGCGCAAAAAGTCCACAGCCATTTGACCATAGCCGAAAGGGTCAGGGATGGTTTCGGGCCGGTCAATCCATTCGGGTCGCAACATCAACGGCCCCCAAAATCAAATAGGTCGTCTTCTTCGTCTCCGTCCGAAACGGTCGGTCGCGACCTTGACACGGGGGTAAGGCCCAATTCGGACGCCATAAGGCGGGCACGGTTTGAAGCGTCGGACTGAATGGCAACAGCAGGGTTTTTGCGGGCATTGATCACGCGCGAATTGCCGTCTTTGTCCACTTGATAGATAAGCTGCACCGCACCAAGCCGCTTGATTTCGCGGCCCATTTCCCGCGCCATACCGATGGCCTCGCAGTAGTTTTCCAAAATACCCAAATCGGCGCGGGTCAGGATTTTGCGTTCAACCAGCAGGGGAAATACTCGGTCCCATTCGGCTTTTGCATCCAGCCCCATGAAGTCGGGCGCGGAAATATCGGGCATTAAATCCCGTTCAAGCTTCAAATGGGGCTTTGTGCCTCTCATGCTTGGGCCTCATAAAGCGCAACATCGCACGAAATTTCCAATCCGCGCCCGGCTTCGATCTCCAAAACCGCGCGGATTGCATAGCTTTCACTCCGGAATAGCACCCGGTCGGACAGGCGCACCCCGTCCAGAAAGCGCACCCGCAACACAATCGCCGCCGGGGCCACTGTGCCGCCACCGCCCGCCGGGGCTTCACCTGCCTTCAGCTCCACCAGCTCCGCGCGCAAGGTCGCATAGGTAGCAAAGACCGAAACCGGCGTTCCATACCCGTTGACGTTTGCCGCCGCCCGTTGAAGCTGCACCGATTGGCGCATCTGGCCCGATTTCATATTGCCACCCACGAAACTAAAGCCTCGACAGTCACCACCCCATGCGATTTTTGCCCGTCCGGGTCGCGCAGATACCGGGCCGATACCACCCGCCAATCTGCCAAGTGATATCCCGCCTCAAGCGTCGGGCGTGGCGACATGCGTAGGGCGTCGGCCAAGGCCGCTTTCAACCGCTTGCAGCCCTCAAATGATCGCTCGGATTTCCAAAGATGCAGGGTCGCAACCAGATCGGCCGAATTTCGGTTGCCAGAGGATCGGCGCAACAGCTCTTGAACATCCCCCAGGACGATAGCCGGTTCAGGTAAGGCCGCGTCGTGAATGTCCAGAATATTGGCCGCCGGGCATAGGGCCATGACTGCCCCCGAGGCGACAAAGGCCGCGCGCATCGCCGCAACAACGGCCAAGTCAGCGCTCACTTCGCGGCCCTCACAGCCTTGGAAATCCCGCGCTTAATCTTCGCCGCCGCCTTCTTTTTGGACAGCCGAAAGCCGGGCCAGAAGAAAGGCCGCGCCGCCATTTTGGACGTTCCATATTCCAACAAATGCGGATAGCGCACGGCCCCGTTGCCAGCCGTCACCGCCGCACCGGTTACCGGCACAACTGCCGCCCCCCCCGGCTGCGAATAAGGCGGGGTCGATTGCCCCGGCCCCGTGACTGCGATTGAGGTGCGCAGATCGGGCGCTTGCGTGGTAGGATCATCAGGTGCCAGCGCGCGGATGGTCTGCGCAACCAAATTCGCGCCCGAAATCACAGCCGGACCCACAGCCCCAACCACCGCAACCGGGATTGCCTTCATGCGCTTTTGAAAACTTTTCAAGCCCTTGCCCATTAGAAACTATAATCCCTGAAATTTGACAAGATATCGCGCACCGAGAAGGGCATTTCACGGCCATCCCCAATCACTTCGCGGTTCTCATACCAATGAGCGGCCAACATCAGGACCGCTTGTTGCAAAGCCGGGGGCACCGGGTCTTGCCCAATGCCCCCGTAGGTGGCGGAAAACTTAAACCCCAATTCGCGCTCAATAAAGTTTTCCGCAGCGGTCAGTTTGCGGTTCATGATCCCATCATCCACCGCCCCAAGGTCAGCGGCAAAGGACAGTTCGGCCTTCAGATCATCAAGAGAAGCAATAGCCATAGCCTAAAAACTCCAATTTCCGCAAATATCGCGTTAGTCACCCCGCGCCGGTCCCCGCCATAGGTGGAAAGTTGAAGACCACCCCCCGTCCTGTCTTTAGGTCGGGCTTGCGTTCGTCGGCACAATGTTGCTGTTTGGCCGCAACTTGACCTTCAGCAATTGCAAGCCGCTTTCCGCGTCGGTGATATCGTCGTCACATTCAAGCACCAAGCCCACAAAGGATCGCGTGGAGTTCTTCGGGCTGGCACCAGATGCAGGCTTGTCGGCGAATTCGATCCTCATGGCATAGTCGGACCTGACCAATTGCGCCGCCCGCAATGCCAGTTGCCCCGCGTCGGTCGGGTCCAAAAAGAACGATACCTCGATATCCTTGGCTTTTCGCGTCGTCTTGGCGGTCTTGGTTCGACCCTCTGTCACGCCGGTGTATTCGGCCAAGCCCCATTCATCGCCATATGTCCCAAGGGCTTGCGGCTCCTTGACTTCAAGCGCGCCCGTCAGGGGCGTGGTGAAATCACCCGCAACCCAATCGACGGATTTTAGCGCGACGACTGCGCCAATCACAAACTTTGCTCCAACAATCCCATAGACTGCCATGGCTTACCTCTTTGCGTTCCGGCGCTCTTCGCTTTGCTTCGCGCCATTGTGACAGGGGGCACAAAGGGATTGCCAATTGCTCTTGTTCCAGAAGAGCAGGCTATCGCCTTTATGCGGCTGGATATGGTCCACCACTGTTGCCGGGGCATTGCACCGCCTGCAAAATGGATGCGACTTCAGAAAGCCCGCCCGCGCCTTTTCCCATGCGCGATTGTATCCGCGCTCACTTGAGCTTTTCCGGGACTTGTCGAACCGGGCTTTCCGTTCTTGATCCGCCCGCGCCTCGCACTTGCAACGCTCCCCTTTGGGGGTAGCGTAACCACAGGGGCAAAGGCGCGGGGCGGCAAATGGCATCAGGCCACCGGACGCAGGTTCGGCTTCAGGATCGCAGCACATGCAACCTGAAGGGAGGCACCCGAGGTATAGGTAAACACCAATCGCACATAGCGAAGGCGGCCCAGGTATCCCAACCGATAGGCAGTCGTGGCCGCCAAGACCGCCGGGGCGTTCGACTGGACACGGGCCGCCGGAACATCGGACCAAGCCGCGTTGTCGGCACTTTCCTGCATTTTCACGCCGAAGATTGCTGCGCCCGTGTTGACGCCAGTGATCACGGCAAAAGCCGCTCCGGCCATGTCCTTCAGGTCGATACCGACACCGTTTGCCGATGCGGTCAAAGCCCCCGGCGGGATACCGCCGTAGACCTCTTTGAACCCAGAATAGAAATCGCGCATGGCTTTCCCTCCCCTAAACGCTGATTTTCATCTTGCGGAAACGAATTTCCTGCAAGACGCGACCACCCACCCGGCGGCCTGCATGGAACACCGTCCGCTTCTGACTGGCCATGGAATAGGGGTCAGAGAACAGAGACAGCCCCACACGATCAAGGATGCGGTAGCCCTCAAGGTCCGCGTACATGATCGGGTAAGCGCCGGGCGTAATGTCGGGCATATCCGGCATTTCGATCACGGGGCGGCCAAGGATGCTCGGCGGTTGCCCGTCGCGCCAACTGTCGCGCCAGAGGGCGTTGCCCTGCCCATCCTTCAGCAGGCTTGCCGCCGCCAAGGTTCCGCCATTCATGATCCAGACGCCGCGCTGGCGATAGGACGGGGCCAGAGCGTACAGAAGGCGAATGAACCCGTCACCCATCAACTGCGTGGCACTGCCCGACACGGTTTCGGCAATACCCGATTTTGTCATGAAACCTTCAGGCTTGTTGATCCCGTCGCCGTTCACAAAGGCAATGCTTTCGCGAATGGCGAATTCCTCCGCGATAGCTTCTGTCACGTCCGCTTCGACCGACGGCGCGTCCTGAAGCAGCATGTTGGAAACCTGCACCTGCAAGGACATGCTTGCGGTCTGGATTTCCAGTTGCCCCTTGTAAGGACTGCCAAGGCTTTCAACCTCAGGATCGCTTTCATCGTCCCAGATCGCGTTGCCGAACCGCTGGCGCAAGGGATAGATCACCGATGGCGCCGAAGTTGACCGCACCGAGGCGTGTTGCCGAACCGGCGAAAGATCGGTGATATCCTTCAGGATTTCCGTCGCATATTCCGGGGGCACCATGAAACCGCCTAGAGGGTCGGAATTCAGGACAAGAGCCTTGTGGTCCAGCTCTGACAGCCTGTCGGCCCCGACCTGCAGGAAATTCCGAAACGCCTTGCGCTCCAAAGAAACGCTTTCACCGCCACCGCCGCCGCTCGGGCGCTTCATCTTGGCTTCAATCCCGTCCAGCCGCAGAACGATAGGCGCAAACAGCGCCGTCACCATTTCCGCCGCCTTGGTTTCAATCTCTGCGGGGCCTTTGTCTTCGCCCTCGCCTTCGCCTTCTTTTTTCTTCAGCATGTCAACCTTTCCGGGCGTTGCGCCCTTTACAGCCTCAATCCGCGCGCCGGGGTGCATGGGCACCGCAACAACGCTCACTTCAAACAAATCCACCTTGAACAGGTCGCGCCCGCCGCCTTTGCGCGCCGCCTTTTTCGTCGCGATGTAGCCAATAGAAAGCCCAGGCATTGCCCCGGCCAGATAAAGCGCCCGAACCTCTGCCGCGCGCTTTACGTCCGAAACCAGCATCCGGCCCCTGACCCAAAGACCTTCTGCAACCTCTTTCATTTCGGAAATGACGCCGATCACGTCCGCCTGATCATGGCTGGCCAGAAGGGGCAGGGGCGCGCGGGCCGATGCAAAGGCCCCCTTGTGAACAATGTCTCCGCCAAGGTCCGCCGTGCCGAAGACAGACGCCAAGCCCGTGAATTCCCCGGCCTCGTCAATCTGCAAAACCGCCTTCACTTCAAAGTGTTCTATCATCTTGCGCGCTCCCAAAAGCCCCGGCGGTCTCCAGCCCAAGTGTCAACACAAGCCTCGACATAGCGGGACACCTCGATAAGCCTTGTGCAGGCGTCAAAGCTGTAACTGGCATCCCCGGCCCCGCGCCAGTCCTTGACGTGGCGGGCCAAATATCGCGCCTTGGCGCGGGCGCGCTTTTCGCCGCTAACCCGCCCGTCCAGATCGGCCAGCTCTGCCAGCTCGTCCACCATCGCCGCCGTAGCCCGCGCCGCCGTCGCACTGTCAGGCCCGACCACCAGCAATTCCAGATCGGACTTTGCCCCGGTCACCGGATGGCAAACCACCCGCCAAATCCCGCGTTCCTGATCTTCGCGCATGTTTTCGAAATCACGCGGTTGCATCGGGTTCCCCCTGCTTTGCCGGGGCGGGACTGACGTTGATATGCGGATTTCCGAACACCTGCCCCTCGCCGTTCGGGCGGGCCGTTAGACCAAACCAATCGCGGCCCTCGTCCTTGTTGATCACTTCAGCGGCTACCAGCGTTGAAACCGTGCTGGCCCGCGTTGCCAGATCGGCGCGCGACAGATCGTCCCTGTCAAAGCGCACCACATAGCGCCCGCGCTCGCCGTCCGAAAACAGCGCCCGGTTGAAAGCGCCTTCCAACATCAGCAACCAAGGCTCAAGGCAATAGGTCAGGAATTCCCGGCCCATCTGTTCGGTGTTTCCCCAGGTCGCGCGGTCCAGCTCGAACAGCATCGACGGCGGCACCCGGAAACAGCGCGCGATTTCCGCAATCTGAAACTTGCGGTTTTCCAAAAATTGCGCATCGGTTGATGAGAAGGTGAAGGGCTTGAATTCGGCCCCGTCAAAAAGGATTGCGGTTTTGCCGGTTGCACCGGCCTCATGCGTTGACGCCCAAGCCGCCCGGCTTTTCTTCACCGCCTCTTCGCCCATGCCTTTCGGGAACATCAGCGCCCCGCCGGGTCGCGCGCCTTTGCCAAACAGATTGGCCGCGTGATTACCCAACAAGTAGGAAACCGCAATCGCCTCACGGGCCAAGGACAGGGCAGACCGCCCGAACGGGCCGCGCAACCAGATCATGTCAGCGCTTGAAACCGTGTTGATCCCAACCTTGAAAATCGGCTCGCCCACGTCGCTGGACGTGTCCACGTTCACAACGCCCGTCCGGTAGCGCAGAACCTCGTAAACCTGCCCGTTGTCCAGCCGGTTTACCCAGGCCAATCCGCCTCTGTCATCCGACAGCGCGTCAATCACCAAATCCCGGATCAGCTCAAAGCCCGAAGTCCAACCGTTTGCCGATCCTCTCAAAATCAGGTTCAAGGGATGGTCAGCGGCATCGCTTTCTGTCCCGTCCGCTGCAACCTCTTTCACCCCAACCCACAGGCTTGCCGCCGCTTCGGCAATCAACTGCATGGCGGTCTTGACCGCAGGAATGGTCAGGGCTTGGGCCGCCGATATCGTCACGCCGCTTTCGGTCGCCGTGATCCCGAACATGGCGTACAGGTCGGGCGTCGGATCGGCCAACCCCTTGACCGAGTGGCGCAACAGGCGGGCGATGATGGCGGGCGTTTTCATAAACCATTATCTGCCCCGCCCCCATATCTTGTGCCTAGCCCCTTAAACCCGACATAATCCGCCAAAACCCGCCAAAACCCGCCAACTAGGTCAGCTTGTGTTCCCTTTCCGCCGCTGCCACCGCCGCAGCTCTGCCGGGTGCGCAGCCCATCGCCCGCCGTTTCGGTACACTGGCAAATCGCCCTCGTCGGCCACCAACCACCGCTCAAGCGTCCGGTCGGACACGTTCAAAAACCCGGCAATCGATTTCACACCCACAAGCCAAGCCTCTGTCTCGTCAAATTTGACCATTGCCATTTTCTAAGCCCTCGCCATCAGCCATTCGGCAAAGCGCCGGGCCAGTTTGCGCCCAACTTCGTCACCCAACCCCGGCGGCCATTTGTTCGGCATGTCCCAACCCCTGACTTGCGTGACGCCATGGGCAAGCCCGATCTTGTCCAAACTCGGGAAGCCTTCAGCCTTCAGCCATTCGGCCCAAGCTGTTTCGGCATCGCTGCCGAATTCCACACATTGCGAAAACGGCACCGGTCGAACCCCACCCGGAACCCGTACTTTCGGGGCGTACTTTTGGGGCATGGTTCTTTGGTTCATATTTGGTTCATCCATATAGGGGGGTTTGGGGGGGGTGACAAAACTGTCACCTGTTCGTGACAAACCTGTCACCTGTTCAGGTGTCATTCCTGTCACCTGTTCGCCCTGCATTCTGAATACATAAACGGCCCGCTTTCCCGGCGCGTTTCCACCGCGCCGCGCAAGCCAACGCCTAGCAACTAACTCTGCAAGCGCCCTAAGCACCGTCCGCTTACAGCAGGACAGCGCGCCCATCAGCGCGGGAATTCCGGGGCTGCACTCCCCGGTTTCATGATTGGAAAAACCAAATGCCAGCTCATTGGCCAGAAGCTTTGACGTGGCACCTAGTCGCGTGTCGGCAATGACGGCCTTGCGCCACGCAAAGCGGTCTTTGGCCCATCCGGCGGGTCTTTGCCCGGTCAATTGGATCACCTTAGCCATGGGATTGACCGATATCAGGTTCCCGGTTTGAACCGGTTTTGTCCTGATAAGAATTTGGGGCTAAGTCATGGGGGGCGCGGACAAAGTTACCGGCTTTGCAATCCGGTACGTAACCTCTCCGCCAACCCGCCGCGCAAGGTATCGATGAGTTAGCGCAACCCGCGGGGCCCTGCAAGAGGGATGCGTCATTCCCGACGCATGGGGCGGCAAAACTGTGTTTGACCAAAGCGCGCGAACACCGTCAAATGGCGGCAAGGACGGGCCTGATGACACCTTACGAGCGCACTCTCGCCCTGCCGATCTGGCAAGGCCAAGCGAAAGCCGCGCCCCTTGGCGGCGGCATCACGAATATCAATTTCGTGGTGCAGGACGAGGTGCGCCGGGCCGTAGTGCGCATTGGCGATGACATCGCGGTGCATCACATTTTGCGCTTTAACGAGCTTGCGGCCTCGCGCGCGGCGTTTGATGCGGGGGTATCGCCTGCGGTTCTGTATCACGAGCCGGGGATATTGGTCATTGATTTCATTGACGGAAAGACGCTTGGCGCGGGTGATTTCCGGGACGGTTCCACGTTGGACCTCGCGGTTGATCTGGTGGCAAAAGTTCACCGCGACATTCCAAAGCATCTGCGCGGCCCGGTTCTGACCTTCTGGGTGTTTCACATCATCCGCGATTACGCCGCCACGCTGCGCCTTGGGAACAGCCGCCATTTCGGTCTGCTTGGCGGCCTTTTGGCCGAGGCGGCGCTGCTGGAACGTGCGGTTGGGCCGACCGATATCGTGTTTGGGCACAATGATCTGCTTGCCGCCAACTTCCTGCATGATGGCGCGCGGCTGTGGCTGATTGATTGGGACTATGCCGGGTTCGGCTCGCCCTTGTTTGATCTGGGGGGGCTCGCGTCCAATAATGCCCTGACCCCGGCGCAGGAAACCCGGATGCTTGCCCGCTATTTCGGCCGCGAGGCGGACGAAAGCCTGTGGCACCGCTACCGCGCGATGAAGGCCGCTGCCGCCCTGCGCGAAACGCTTTGGTCCATGGTCAGCGAGATCCATTCGGCGCTTGATTTCGACTATGCCGCCTATACCGCCGCCAATCTGGCCACATACTGCGCAGCCTTTGCTGCGCTGAAGGAATTTGAATGAAAGACCTGCCCACCACCGCAAAAATCGTCGTTATCGGCGGCGGCATCATTGGCTGTTCAACCGCGTATCACCTTGGAAAGCTGGGATTTTCCGACACGGTTCTGCTGGAGCGCAAGAAGCTGACTTCGGGCACAACTTTTCATGCGGCGGGGCTGGTGGGGCAGTTAAGAACATCCGCCAACATCACGCAATTACTGGGGTATTCGGTTGATTTGTACAAACGTCTTGAAGCGGAGACGGGGCTGCAAACCGGGTGGAAAATGAACGGCGGTCTGCGGCTGGCCTGCAATGCCGAGCGCTGGAGCGAGGTGAAGCGGCAGGCGACGACCGCGCATTCCTTTGGCCTGGAAATGCACCTTCTGACCCCAAAGGAGGCCCAGGACCTTTGGCCGCTGATGACCATCGACGATCTGGTCGGCGCGGCTTTTCTGCCAACCGACGGGCAGGCCAATCCGTCCGACATCACCCAGTCACTGGCCAAAGGCGCGCGGATGGCGGGGGTCAGCATTTTCGAAGACACGCCGGTCAGCGCGATCCTTTTGGACAAGGGCCGCATCGTGGGCGTTCAAACCCCGCGCGGGAAAATCCAGTGCGAAAAGGTGGTAATCTGCGCCGGGCAATGGACCCGCGCACTGGCGGCCACCATCGGGGTCAACGTGCCGCTTGTGTCGGTTGAACATCAATACATGATCACCGAGGCGATCCCGGGCGTTACCAAAGACCTGCCGACGCTGCGTGATCCGGACCGGCTGACCTATTGGAAGGAAGAGGTTGGCGGGCTGGTTTGGGGCGGCTACGAGCCGAACCCCAAGCCTTGGGCGCAAAACGGCATTCCCGAAGGGTTTCACTTTGAAACCTTGCAGCCCGATTTTGACCACTATGAACAGTTCATGGACAACGCCATCGCCCGCGTGCCTGCGCTTGCCACGGCGGGGGTCAAACAGCTGCTGAACGGGCCCGAAAGCTTTACCCCTGATGGCAATTTCATCCTTGGCGAGGCGCCAGAGATGGCCAATTGCTTTATCGGGGCGGGGTTTAATGCGTTTGGCATTGCGTCGGGCGGCGGTGCGGGGATGGCGCTTGCGGAATGGGCGGCAAAGGGGGCTGCGCCTTATGATCTGTGGCCGGTCGATATCCGCCGGTTTGGCCGTGTGCATCAATCGACCGATTGGATCCGCGAGCGGACCAGCGAGGCTTACGCAAAGCATTACACCATCGCCTGGCCGTCCGAAGAAATGCGCTCGGCTCGTCCGACCCGAAGGTCGCCGCTTTATGCGCATCTGAAGGCTGCGGGGGCGTCGTTTGGCGAAAAGCTGGGCTGGGAGCGGCCGAATTGGTTTGCCGACCTTGCGGCGGGTGAGGCGGCGGTGGACCGCTATTCTTATGGCCGTCCGGGCTGGTTTGACGCTGTCGGGCGCGAGCACCGCGCCGCCCGCAGCGCCGCCGTGTTGATCGACCAGACCTCGTTTGCGAAATTCATCCTCAAAGGCCCTGATGCCCCGACCGCGCTGAATTTCATCGCGGCGGGCAATGTGGACCGCCCTGTAGGCAGCCTGATTTACACCCAGATGCTGAATGACAAAGGCGGGATCGAGGCGGATGTCACCGTGGTCCGCACCGCACAGGATGAATATTACATCGTTACCGGCACCGGTTTTGCCACGCGCGATTTCGACTGGATCCGCCGCAATATCCCGGCGGCGGCGCGCTGCGCGCTGGTGGATGTCACCTCCGGCTCGGCGGTTCTGTCGCTGATGGGGCCGCGTGCGCGCGACATTTTGCAGCGCCTCAGCGGCGATGATCTGTCGAACGAAGGCTTTCCGTTTGGCAGCGCCCGGCACATTTCGGTGGCGAAATGCCCGGTTCTGGCCCTGCGCGTCACCTATGTTGGAGAGCTGGGCTGGGAGCTGCATATGCCCACCGATGTGGCCGTCACGGTTTACGAGGCGCTGATGGCGGCGGGGGCGCAGGATGGTCTGGTCAATGCGGGCTACCGGGCGATTGAAACCCTGCGGCTGGAAAAGGGGTATCGGGCTTGGGGGGCGGATATCGGGCCGGATCACACGCCGGTCGAGGCGGGGCTGATCTGGGCATGCAAGATGAAATCGGGGCTGCCGTTCCGGGGGCGGGCGGCGCTGGTTGATCAGGTGCAAAACGGCGTCAAAAAGCGGTTTGCCGGGTTCACCGTCGATGATCCGTCAGTCGTGCTTTTGGGCCGCGAAACGATCTTGCGGGATGGCGAGCGCGTGGGCTGGCTGTCGTCGGGCGGCTATGGCCACACCGTCGGCAAACCCATCGGATACGGTCTGATCCGCAGCGCGCAAGGGGTCAGTGAAGCGTTCATCCTTTCAGGCACTTACGAGCTGGACGTCGCGAGTGAACGCATCCCCGCCAAGGTGCATCTGACCCCGCTTTATGACCCACAGAATCGGGCGATCCGGGCCTGAAAGGGGCCGTGGTCGCACAGCAAAGAACAGGCCGGGAACATAAAGCGGCGCAAAAACAGGCAGATGCGCAAACTGCTGCAATCGAGGACCCAGCTTTGTTGGCCCCCTTGGCAATATGTCGTGCGTTTCAGTCATTTCGCCGACAGAACCCCACGGCATCTGTTCGCTTTTGCCTTGTTTCGCCGGGCTATAGCCGTAGTGTCTAGGCACCCGACCGGCGAAAGACCGGCATTTCATTCCCCAGCAGGAGGACACAGCATGAAAAAACAGCTTCTTCTTTCCACCATCCTTAGCCTGACACTCGCAAGCGGCGCTTTTGCGGCGATGGTCGATCCGGCCGAAACGCTTGGCGAGAATCAGACCTTTGCCTTCTGGCTTCTGGACAGCATCACCACGCTGGACCCCCAGTTGATCGAATCCGTCGAAGACAGCGACGTTGCACGTCAGCTGTTCGAGGGGCTTTACACCGAAGACGGCAATGGCGATCTGGTGGATGCAGGCGCGGTCGGTTTCACGGTTTCCGAAGACAAATTGACCTACACCTTCACTCTGCGCCCCGAAGCCAAATGGTCCAACGGCGATCCCGTCACCGCCAATGATTACGTTTACGCCTGGCAGCGTCTGGTCGATCCGGCCACCGCGTCATCTTATGCGTGGTATATGGAGCTGATGCAGGTCGCGAACGCGACCGCAGTGACCGCTGGCGAAAAGCCGTTGACCGATCTGGGCGTCAAGGCGATCGATGATCTGACGCTTGAAGTCACGCTGATCACCCCGATCCCGTATTTCCGCAAAATGCTGGTGCATGCTTCGGTGCTGCCGGTGCACAAAGCCTCCATCGACGCCAACGGCGCGAAATGGACCGATCCGGGCGTTCTGGTCGGCAACGGCGCCTATACCCTGACCGAGCTGAAGCCCGGCGAAAAGGCTGTCGTCACCCGCAACAAAATGTATTGGAATGATGCGGCGACGGTGATGGAATCGGGCAGTTTCCTGACTGTGAACGATGAAAACATCGCCTTCACCCGCTATGAGGCGGGCGAGTTGGACACTGTGGGCATCCCGACCGGCATGTATCCCGAACTGTCAAAGTCGCGCCCTGAAGAGGCTTCTTCGGCCCCGCGTGCCTGCACCTACTACTATTTGCTGAACATGGACGCCGAAAAGGGCCCAGAGGCTCTGCGCAATGTGAACGTGCGCAAGGCGCTGTCCTTTGCGGTTGACCGCGACATCCTGGTGGAAAAAGTCCTGCAATCGGGCCAGATCCCGGCCTATACCCTGACACCGGGCGCCATGGCTGGCTTTACCGTTCCGGCCGTTGATTATGCCGGAATGACCCAGGAAGCGCGCGTGGAAGAGGCCAAGAAACTGCTGTCAGAGGCCGGGTTCACCCCGGAGAACCCGCTGAAGCTGACGTTGAACTACAACACGTCCGAAGGGCACAAATCCATCGCGGTGGCCATTCAGCAGTTCTATAAGGCCGTCGGCGTCGAACTGACGCTGAACAATATGGAATGGCAGGTCCATTCTGACATCATGCACGAGCGGACCTATGAGATGGCCCGCTCCGCCTGGTGCGGCGACTATAACGAAGCGTCCACCTTCCTTGATCTGTTCACCTCGTCCTCGGGCTTCAACGATGTGGCCTACAAGAACGAGGCCTATGACAAGCTGATGGCCGACAGCAAAACCATGGAAGATCCGCAGGCGAACTATACCCAGGCCGAGCAGATCCTTGCGGCCGATATGCCGATCATTCCGATCTATCACTACACATCCTCGCGGATGCTGAAGACCGATGTTCACGGCTATCCGAAAAACAACGTTTTCGGCACCTGGTATCTTAAAGAGCTGTACCGCGTCGCACAGTAAGCGCAGCGGTTGAATTTTTCAGAGGGGGCGAAAGTCTCCTCTGACAGACTTTGAGGATGTCAGATGTTCAGCTTTATTACCCGGCGCCTGCTTGTTGCGGTGCCCACCCTGCTTATTTTGATCGTCTTGTCCGCCGTGCTGATGCACGCGGCGCCGGGCGGTCCGTTCAACTCTGAACGCAAGCTTCCCGCCGAGGTGGTCGCCAATCTTCAGGCGAAATACGGATTGGACCAGCCGCTTTGGTGGCAAATCTGGACCTATATCCGCGATCTGGTCCTGCATTTCGATTTCGGGCCCTCGTTCAAATACAAAGACCGCACGGTGAATGACATCATCGCCCAAGGCTTCCCGGTCACGCTGATCTATGGCTTCTGGAGCTTTATCATTGCCACGATCCTTGGCATCGCGGCCGGAATTGTTGCCGCGATCCGGCACAACACGGCCACCGACTATGCCGTGCTGAGCGTCGCGATCATCGGGGCGGCCTTGCCCGGATTTGTCATCGCGCCGATCCTGGTGCTTTTCTTTACGCTGCAAATGGGCTGGCTGCCGGGGGGGGGCTGGGAAAACGCCGAATGGCGCTATCTGGTCATGCCAGTGATTGCGCTTTCAACAGGGTATATCGCCTCGATTGCGCGGCTGATGCGCTCGTCAATGCTGGAAACGCTGAACTCCAACTTCGTGCGCACCGCGCGGGCGAAGGGGCTGCCGGAATGGAAGGTGATCGTTCGTCATGTGATGAAGCCGGCGCTTTTGCCGATCCTGTCCTATCTGGGGCCGGTCTTCGTGGGGATGATCACCGGATCGGTGGTGATCGACATGTACTTTTCAACTGGCGGCATCGGCAAAAGCTTTGTCGATTCGGCGCTGAACCGGGACTATTCGGTGATGCTTGGTGTTACGCTTCTGGTCGGCGCGCTGACCATTTTGTTCAACCTGATCGTGGATGTGCTTTACGCCTTCATTGATCCTAAAATCCGGTATTAAATCATGGTCACCGCAGATCTTCGCGCCGGGGACCTCTCGCGCATCACGGACAATGCCGAAATCAAGGGCCGCTCGCTTTGGGCCGACGCGCGTGCGCGGTTCGTGTTGAACAAGGCCGCGGTCGCTTCGGTTTTCGTGCTGATTTTCGTGGCGTTCTTTTCGATCTTTGGCGAAGCCGTCGCGCCTTGGACCAATGAAGAGATCGACTTTAACGTCATCGGTTCTGCGGACACCAAAGGCATGCCTTCGATTGAAACCGGGCATTATTTTGGCACCGACGATCTGGGCCGTGATCTGTTCGCCCGCACGGCGCAAGGCACGCGCATCTCGCTGATGGTGGGGTTTGTCGGCACCTTCATCGCCGTGGTCGTGGGCACAGTTTACGGCGCGGTTTCGGGCTATGTCGGGGGGCGCACCGACGCGGTTTTGATGCGGATTGTCGATATCCTGTCGGCCATACCGTTCATGTTTGTGCTGATCTTGCTGCTGGTCATGTTTGGCCGGTCCATGTTCATGATCTTTGTCGGTATCGGAATGCTGTCCTGGCTTGGCATGGCGCGGATCGTGCGCGGACAGACGATGAGCCTCAAGCATAAAGAATATATCGAGGCGGCGCGCGCGTCCGGCGTGTCCACATGGAAGATCATCCTGCGCCACATCGTGCCCAATCTGATGGGCGTGGTCGTGGTGTATACCACGCTGTTGATCCCCGACATGATCATGGCCGAAAGCTTTATCTCGTTTCTTGGCCTTGGGGTGCAAGAACCGCTCACCTCGCTCGGCGCGCTGATCTCCGAAGGCTCCAAATCCATCCTGCAATCGAGCATTCAGCCCACCCTTTGGCAGCTCTACTTCCCGCTTATCCTTTTCGTCGCAACGCTTTACGCCTTTTACTTCGTTGGCGACGGGTTGCGCGATGCCCTTGATCCGAAGGATCGTTGATATGAGCCTTCTGGACGTTAAGAACCTGGGCGTCTCCTTCGCCACCAATGATGGCACGGTTACCGCCGTCTCGGGCGTGAACTTTGCGCTGGAACGCGGCCAAACCCTTGGGATCGTGGGCGAAAGCGGCTCTGGCAAATCGCAGCTGTCCTTTGCCATCATGGGGCTGTTGGCCAAGAATGGCCGGGCGACGGGGTCGGTCAAATTTGACGGGCAGGAAATTCTGAACGCCGCGCCCGAGGTGATAAACCCGCTGCGCGCGGTGCATATGGCCATGGTGTTTCAGGATCCGATGACCAGTCTGAACCCCTATATGCGGGTGTCCGATCAGATGGCCGAGGTGTTGATCCATCACAAGGGCATGTCCAAGGCGGACGCGGCGACCGAATGCCTGCGCATGCTGGACGCGGTGAAAATCCCCGACGCCAAAGGCCGCTATCGGCTGTATCCGCACGAGTTTTCCGGCGGCATGCGTCAGCGCGTGATGATCGCCATGGCGCTGTTATGCCGGCCTGATCTGTTGATCGCGGACGAACCGACAACCGCGCTGGACGTGACGGTTCAGGCCCAGATCATGGCGCTTCTGCGCGAGTTGCAGGCCGAATTTGGCATGGCCACGATCCTGATCACCCACGATCTTGGCGTGATCGCCGGATTTTGCCGTGAGGTGATGGTGCTTTATGGCGGCAAGGTGATGGAAAAGGCGCCGGTCGACCCTTTGTTTGAAAGCCCCTCGCATCCCTATACCCGCGGGTTGATGTCGGCGATCCCGCGCGTGGACACGCAGGGCGAGGTTCTGGTCACGATCCCCGGCGCGCCGCCCAACATGCTGCGCGCGCCCAAGGGCTGTCCCTTTGCGCCGCGCTGCGGCTATGCCGCGGATGATTGCGACGATTACCTCTCGCCCCTGACCGAATTCGCACCGCACCGCGCCCGCGCCTGTAACCGCAGCATCGAGGAGCTGGTATGACCGCGCCCCTTTTGGACGTCCGCGATCTTCGCGTCTCGTTTCACATTTCCTCCGAGGGCGATATGCCCTGGACCAAACCGCGCGAGTTGAAGGCGCTGAACGGGGTCAATTTTACGCTGAACGCGGGGGAAACCCTTGGGATTGTGGGGGAATCGGGCTGCGGGAAATCCACCCTCGCCCGCGCGCTTATTCAGATGGTCCCGGCCAGTGGCAAGGTGATCTGGGACGGGCAGACGGATCTTTTGGCCTTATCCTCCCATCAGATGCTGAAATACCGCTCGCAGGTGCAGATGGTGTTTCAAGACCCCCTTGCCAGCCTGAACCCAAGGATGTCCGTCGGCAACATCATCGCCGAACCTTTGCGCACCCATCACCCTGATCTGTCCAAGGACGAGGTCAAGAAACAGGTCCAGCAGATGATGGAGCGGGTCGGGCTGCTGCCCAACCAGATCAACCGCTATCCGCACGAGTTTTCCGGCGGCCAGTGCCAGCGTATCGGCATCGCCCGTGCGTTGATCGTCGGCCCGAAGCTGCTGATCTGCGACGAGCCGGTTTCAGCGCTTGATGTGTCTATTCAGGCGCAGGTGATCAACCTTTTGGCCGAATTGCAGCGCGATCTGGGGCTGGCGATGATTTTCATCGCGCATGATTTGTCGGTGGTCAAACATATCTCCGACCGGGTGATGGTGCTGTATCTGGGCCGCACGATGGAGGTGGCCGACGCGCGCCAACTGTTCGCCCACGCCGCCCATCCCTATACGCAGGCGCTTTTGTCGGCGGTGCCGATCCCTGATCCGGCCAAAGAGCGCGCCAAAAAGATCATCCCTCTGGACGGTGATCTGCCCTCGCCGATGGCGCCGCCCTCGGGCTGCGTGTTCCGCACGCGCTGCACCCGCGCCGACGAGCGCTGTGCGCGCGACATCCCCGCGCTGCTGGGCGTGGGCCACGAGGTTGCCTGCCACAAGGTGGACACAGGCGCGCTGGTCGCAGGTTAAGTTTCTGGTTTGAACGCTGCCAGTCCTGGGCGGTTTCGCCCGGGCATGGTGTTCTGCCAACTTCCTGAAAGTCTTTGGAAAATTGGCTCCGACGGTAGGGATCGAACCTACGACCAATTGATTAACAGTCAACTGCTCTACCGCTGAGCTACGTCGGAACACGGGGGGTCTATAGCAAGGGCTTTGGGGGGCGTAAAGGGGGGATTGGTGAAAACTTCTGCGCTTGGTCGCCGCGTTTGCCTGGGTTTGGGGTTTTATGAAAGTCTGACCGCACCGCGCTGGATTGGCTCTGAGCAAAATCAGCCGGGGTGCGGGTATTTCAGGCTGTAAGTCGCCCCCGGGGCCGGATGGGGGTCGGCGGTGATCTGGCCCTCTTGCCAAAGTTTCAGCAGTTGCGCCAGAACGTTACGCTCCGCTGCGGGCCAAAGCTGGGGCGGGGTATCGTGATACAAAACGCCGGTCAGATCGGCGGGCGTCGCGGGGCCTTTTGCAAGCGCGGCCAGAAGATTGGCCTCGCGCAGCTGCCGGTGGGTCTTGAGTTCTGCGATGCGGTGGGCCGGGTCGGTGATCGGCGCGCCGTGGCCGGGCCAAGCGTGGGTCCAGCCATGGGATGCAAGCCGGTCAAGGCTGGCCATATACTGGGCCATATCGCCGTCCGGGGGCGAGATCAGCGAGGTTGACCAGCCCATCACATGATCGCCGCTGAACAGATGCCCCCCCCAGCCAAAGCACACATGACACCCCGTATGGCCGGGCGTGTGCAGGGCGACGATTTCGATATCGCCAAAGATCAGCCGCGCGCCATCACGCACCAGATGGTCGGGCGCAAAGGCGGGGTCAAACCCCTCGCCGCCGGTCGGAAAGCCCTGCGCGGCCAGCGACTGCATCAGGGCCGAGCGGCCGGAATGGGCGGGGCCGAACCCATAAATCGGCGCGCCCGTGGCGGCGGACAGGGCAGGGGCCAGACCGCTATGGTCAAGGTGGCAATGGGTGACCAAAATGGCCGCCAGGGTTTCGCCGGGGTCGAGCGCGGCCAGAATGGCCCGCAGGTGGACCTCTGACAGGGGGCCGGGATCAATCAGCACCAAGCGCCCGCGCCCCAGAAGATAAGTGTTGGTGCCGGTCCCGGTCAGCGCCGATGGGTTCGGCGCGCGCAGAGGCCGGATGCTTTGGGGCAACGGGGCGGCTTGGGGAATGCTCATCGGCCGATTATCCTTTGGGCGATCCACGCGCCGCTTTTGCACGGGCCCAGGAATTGTGATTCCATCGCCCCTTGAACCGCCTTAAGCTGCCCCAATGAAGCTGCGTTTGAAACCCTTTTTGCCGCGAAGCCTGTATGGGCGGGCCGCGCTGATCCTGATTGTGCCGATTGTGGTCATTCAGTTGGTTGTCTCATTGACCTTTATTCAGCGCCACTATGAAGGGGTCACGCGGCAGATGAGCCGTAATATTCTGGTGGAATTGCAATATGTTATCAGCGGAGTGAACGCCGAGCCAACGCGCCGGGCGGCGTCATTTGCCGCTGGGGCGCGGGCCGGCGCGCTGCGGATAGAGGCGCATTTGCCGCCCATTACCGCGGCACCGGAGGCAAGCCGGATTGGATGGCTGGATTGGTCGGGCCGGGCGATGGCCGAGGTTTTGCAGGGCGGGCTGGCGGGTCTGCACCGGATTGATCTGGTCAGCGACGAGCGCCGGGTGCAGCTTTGGGTCGATCTGCCGACCGGCGAGGTGGTTCAGTTCGGGTTTGACCGCAGCCGCGTTTCGGCGTCGAACCCGCATCAGCTGCTGGCGGTGATGATCTTGGCTTCGGTGCTGATGACCACCGTGGCCTTCGTCTTTTTGCGCAATCAGGTGACGCCGATCACCCGTCTGGCGCAGGCGGCAGAGGCGTTTGGCCGGGGGGAAACGCTGCCCTATAAACCGCGCGGTGCGACCGAGGTGCGGGCGGCGGGCACGGCTTTTCTGGCAATGCGGGCGCGGATCGACCGGCAGATCGAAAGCCGCACGTTGATGCTGTCGGGGGTCAGCCACGATCTGCGCGCGCCCTTGACGCGGATGAAGCTGGGGCTGTCCTTTCTGCCCGAGGATGACGAGACGCGGGCGCTTGGGCAGGATGTGGCGGACATGCAGCGTCTGGTCGACAGCTTTTTGGCCTTTGCGCGGGGGGACAGCCTTGAGGACACCGGTGATGTGGATCCGGCGGCGCTGATATGTGACGTTGCGGGCCGGGTGCGCCGGCTTGGGGCCGAGGTCGAAGAGGTGGTCGAGGGGGCGGCGCCGGTGCGGGCGCGGCGGGATGCCTTGGGCCGGGCGCTCGAAAATCTGGCGTCGAATGCGGCCCGCCATGGCAGCCGGGTGCGGCTGTCGCTGCGCGAGACGGCAGCGACGAGCAGTTTTGTGGTCGAGGATAACGGTCCGGGCATACCGGCAGCCGAGCGCGAGCAGGCGATGGAGCCGTTTCAGCGGCTTGACGCGGCGCGCGATCCGAACCGGGGCGGCGGAGTTGGGCTTGGGCTGTCGATCGCGGCAGATGTGGCGCGATCCCATGGCGGGGTGCTGCGGCTGGGAGTGTCCGAGGCTTTGGGCGGATTGAAGGCGGAACTGGTGTTGCCGCGGCAGAAAAGGGACTGAGCGGCACGATTTTTCTGCGAAAAATCAGGGTTTGGGGCAACGGCCAGAGGGATGACTGCGGGTGCAGGCCGCAGTCTTACAGCGTGATGATATCGCCCATCGGCCCCAGGATGCGCCCGCCTGCGGCCAATGCATCGTCTGCATCATGCGTGACCATGATCAGCGGCAGGCCGCGGGCGCGGGCCTGATCAAAGACCAGCTGCCGGATTTGGGCGCGCAGGGCGGCATCAAGGCGCGAGAACGCCTCATCCAGAAGCAGGGCTTTGGGCCGGGCAAGCAGCGCGCGCAGCAGGGCCACACGGGCACGCTGACCGCCTGACAGCGTGGCCGGATCGCGCAGGGCAAAGCCGGCAAGGCCGATCGCAGACAGGCCGTTTTCAATCTCGGCCATGCGCGCGGCCCTATCCATCCCGCGCGGCAGGGCAAAGCTGAGGTTTCCGGCCACCGACAGATGCGGGAACAGCACGTCGTCCTGGAAAAGGATGCCGATTTGACGCTGGGCGGTCGGCAGAGGGGTAAGATCGGCCCCGTTCAGCAGGGTCCGCCCGCTTTGGGCAAAAGCGGCGGGCAGGGCCCCGATGAGCGCCAGCAGCAGGCTCGATTTGCCGGAGCCTGAGGGGCCCATGACGCTCAACACCTCGCCCGGCGCGATCGTGGCCGTCAAACGGATCATCACCGCGCCATTGAGTGACAGGGTCAGCTTTTCGATTTGCAGCATCTAAAGCCCCTTCATCGCGGCGCGGTGGCGGAACATCAGCCTTGGCAGGGCAATTGCCGCTGCAAAGGCCAGCGCGGGCAAGAGAAGTTGCAAAAAGCCATATGCCCCGACCAGCCGCCGATTGCCGCCAGAAGCAAGGGCAACGGCCTCGGTTGTCAAGGTTTCGATCCGCCCGCCGCCCGCCAGCAGCGTTGGCAGGTATTGCGCGATGGAAACGGCAAAGCTGACGGCGAGGGTGGTCAGCAAGGGGGCGGTGAGAAGCGGCAAGCGGAGCGTCCAGAAGATCCGGGCGGGCGAGGCGCCCAAGGCGGCGGCGGTCTGTGCAAAGCGCGGATCAAGCGCGCGGTAGGGCGGCGCAAGCGACAAGACCGCGTAGGGCAGCACGAAGATGAGCTGCATCAGCGCGACAGCGGCCAAGGTGTCGGAAAGGCCGATGGCCAGAAAACCAGCGGAAAGGCCGGGCAGGAAGGCCAGCTGCGGCAGGATCAGCGGCACATAGATCAGTGCTAAGGTGTGCGGGCTTTGGATCAGCACCAGCGCAAGCGCGGTGGCGGCAAGCGCGACGATCAGCCCAAGCGCCGCCGTTACCCCGGTTGATTGTACCAGATCGCGGCCCGCTTGGGACCAGACCGCCACCGAGTAGGTTTCGGGCAAAGCGGCGGTAAAGGGCCAGAGCCCGGCGACAGACCACAGCAAAAGGCTGGCCAGTCCGGCAAAGGTTAACCCAAGGATCAATCCCGTCAGACCAAGGCACAGCGCGCCGAGGGGGGCGTCCAGCGCCGTGCCGCGCCGTCCGGTGGCCGCGACCCCGCGCAGGAACTGCCCGCCCAATCGTTCCAGCCCAAGCCAGATCCCCAACGCGCCCAGCACCAGCGCCAGGTGTAAAAGCGCGCCCGCCGCCCCGATGGGCCGCGCGGTCAGGCTTGGGTCCATCAGCCAGATGGTGATCTGGACGGACAGGGTTGGCGGCAGGGAGGGGCCAAGAATGCGCCCCATCTCAACCGAGGTCATGGCATAGGCGAGCACGGCAAAGACCGGCAGGCGCAGGCGGGCGTAAAGCGGCGGCAGGATCGCGGCGACAAACGCCATGGCGCGGCCGTGGCCAAGGCTTGCCATCAGCGTCAGCCGCCGGGGCGCGTCCAGTTGCGGCCAAAAGGCCAGCGACATCAGCAACAGGAACGGCAGCTCTTTGGCGATCAAGCCAAGGATCAACGCGATCCCCCATGGATCGTTCAGCGTCATCACATCGGGCGGCGCGGTCCATCCCGTGGCCCATGGCGACAGGGCGCGGGCGATCCACCCCGAGGGCGCGATCATGAAGGCCAGCCCAAGCGCCGCCGCCGCGTGGGGCACCGCAAGCAGGGGCGAGAGCATCCGGCGCATCAGGGCAAAGGCGGGCGAGCCGGAGTAAAGCGCCAAAAGCGCGAGGGTCAGCCAAACAGAGGCGGCTGTGGCGACAAATCCGGGGATCACCGACAGGGCGATTGACCGGGGCAGGCCGCGCCATGCCATCAGGTCGGCGAAGGCGGCTGTGCGGCCGGAAGGGTGCGAGAGCGCAAGGGAAATCGTCCCCCAAAGCCCCGCCGCGATTGGCAGGGCCATGAGGCAGACGAGCAAGTGGGGCAGGGCGCGCCGCGAAAGGGTCACGCGGCGCCCCGCAGGCCTGTCACTGGGCAACGCCGTAGCGTTCGGTCCAATCCGCGCCGAGGCGGGTAACCCAAGACGCATGCGGCTCCAGCAGGGAGGGGCCCATCTGCTCGGGCGTCAGGGTGGCGGCGCCGAGGGCCAGATTGGCGAACAAAGCTTTTTGATCGTCCGGCAGCGCCGCGACATTCAGCACGGTTTGAAAGCCAAGCAGCGCCGGGTCCTGGGCGCGGGCCTGCACCCGCGCATCCAGGATCAGGTTGGCGATCACCTGCGCGCCGGCCTGATGGGCGGCGTTGAAGGGGATGGCGAGGAAGCTGGCGTTGCCGATGGTGCCTTGGTCAAAGACAAAGGTGCGCACGTTATCGGGCAGGGTGCCCGCCGCGATTTCGGCACTGGCGCGGCCGGGGTTGAAGGCAAAGGAGATGTCAATCTCGCCGTCGGCCAACAGCTGCGCCATGGCCGGCTCGCTGTCTGGAAAGGCCGCGCCGCCGCGCCACAGGCTGGGGTGCAGGGCATCGAGGAAATCCCAAAGCTGCGCCGCTGCGGTGTCATAGGCCGCCCCTTCGGCGGGCGATTGCAGCACGGAGGGATCGGCGAGCAGCCCGTAGAGCGCCTGCTTCAGAAACGTCATCCCCAGATAATCTGGCGGCTGCGGATAGGTGAAGCGCCCCGGCACCGCCCCGGCAAAAATCGCCAGATCGCTCAATGTGCGAGGCGGCGTGGGCAGGCGGGCCGTGTCATATTCAAACACCAGCCGCGCCATGGCCCATGGGGATTCGTAGCCTTCGGTCGGCAGGGTGAAATCGTTCAGAACCGAAGGCTTTCCCAACACATCCACCTGGGCCCAGTTCGGAAGCGCCTCGGCAAAGGGGCCGAAAAGCAGACCATCGTTCTTCATCGCCGCAAAATTGTCGCCGTTGATCCAGATCAGATCGACCGCGCCGCCCGTGGTTTGCCCCGCGTCCCGCTCGGCGATCACCCGCGCGACGGCGTCGGAGGTGGAGGCGAGTTTGACGTGTTCCAGCGTCACCCCGTGCTGTTCCAGCGCCTGCGCGCCCGTCCAAGCGATGAAATCGTTGATCTTGGTATCGCCGCCCCAGGCATGCCAATAGACGGTCTGGCCTTTCGCCTCGGCAAGGATGGCTGTCCAATCCGCCGCGAGGGCTGCCCGGCCCCACAGGGTAAGGCCGCCCGTCGCGAGCGCGAGTTTTCCGAATGTCCGTCTGTCCATGGTGTTCCCCGATTTTGATTGCGCGCAGGGTAGGCGGGAGAGGGGGGCGAAGGCAACGGCGGTGACGCGATTGTGAGGGGGCAAGCGTTCAGATCTGAACGCTTTGGGGTTTGGTTCGGGATCAAGGGGTTGGGGGGGGCGCGGGCCGCAGATTGCCCCCCCCACCCCAGCCCTCCCCCACCCCAGGGGGGGGAGGGAGGCGCCTGCGGTTGTGGCGGGGTGCAAAAGGAAACGATGTGTGGCGAAAACCTTTGCAATTTTGTGCGTTCGCGCCTTGCCCCTGCCACAACCCCGGCGCATGATTTGGGCCTGAATTGATCGGGCCGGGTGGTTGACAGACCCCACCCCTCGCCCCAGATAGAGTGTCTGAACAGGGAAAAGACCCAAAGGCTGCCGACGATCGGGGCGCGGGGATTTCTGCCATAAAGGAAATACGAGATGACAGACAAGAAGGCGTCTTTGAGTTACCCGGTCCTGCCGCTGCGCGATATCGTGGTGTTTCCGCACATGATCGTGCCGCTGTTTGTGGGCCGCGAAAAGTCGGTTCGGGCGCTGGAAGAGGTGATGGGCGATGACAAGCAGATCCTGCTGTCGGCCCAGACAGACCCGGCCGCCGATGATCCGTCGCCGGACGGGATTTACAAGGTCGGGGTTCTGGCCAATGTCTTGCAGCTGCTGAAACTGCCCGACGGCACGGTCAAAGTGCTGGTCGAAGGCAAAACGCGGGTGAGAATCACCAGTTTTGAGAAAAACCCCGCGTTTTTCGAGGCCCATGTGGAGCAACTGGACGAGGTTGATGGCGACAAAGCCGCCTCGACGGCGCTGATCCGTGCGGTTGGCGAAGAGTTCGAGCGCTATTCCAAGGTGAAAAAGAACATCCCCGAAGAGGCGCTGTCGGCAGTGTCCGAAACGGTGGAGCCGGCGCGGCTGGCCGATCTGGTCGCCGGGCATTTGGGCATCGACGTGGCGCCCAAGCAGGCGCTTTTGGAGACGCTGGATGTGGCCGAGCGGCTGGAAAAAGTTTACGGCCACATGCAGGGCGAATTGTCGGTGCTGCAGGTCGAGAAAAAGATCAAAAGCCGGGTGAAAACCCAGATGGAGAAGACCCAGCGCGAATATTATCTGAACGAGCAGATGAAGGCCATTCAGAAAGAGCTGGGCGACGGCGAGGACGGCGGCAACGAGCTGGCCGAGCTGGAAGCGCGGATCAAGGGCACGAAACTGTCGAAAGAAGCGCGCGAGAAGGCGGATGCCGAGCTGAAAAAGCTCAAATCCATGAGCCCGATGAGCGCTGAGGCGACGGTGGTGCGCAACTACCTCGACTGGCTGCTTGGCGTGCCCTGGGGCGTTGAAAGCCGGGTGAAAAAGGATCTGGCGGCGGCGCAAAAGGTGCTGGACGGCGATCACTATGGGCTGGACAAGGTTAAAGAGCGGATCGTTGAATATCTGGCGGTGCAGGCGCGCTCGGCCAAGCTGAAGGGGCCGATCCTGTGCCTCGTCGGACCGCCGGGGGTTGGCAAAACTTCGCTTGGCCGCTCGGTCGCCAAGGCGACGGGGCGCGAGTTTATCCGCATCTCGCTGGGCGGCGTGCGCGATGAAAGCGAAATCCGCGGCCATCGGCGCACGTATATCGGCTCCATGCCGGGCAAGATCATTCAGGCGCTGAAAAAGGCGAAAACCACCAACCCGCTGATCCTTTTGGATGAGATTGACAAGATGGGGCAGGATTTCCGCGGCGATCCGGCCAGCGCCTTGCTGGAGGTGCTGGACCCTGAACAGAACTTCAGCTTCGTCGATCACTACCTTGAGGTGGAATACGATCTGTCCAACGTGATGTTCATCACCACGGCCAACAGCTATAACATGCCGGGGCCGCTGATGGACCGGATGGAAATCATTCCGCTTGCGGGCTATACTGAAGATGAAAAGCGCGAGATTGCCAAGGGGCACCTGTTGGACAAACAGATCGCGGCGAACGGGCTGAAGAAGACCGAGTTTACCCTGTCGGATGCGGCGCTGACCCATGTGATCCGGTATTACACCCGCGAGGCCGGGGTGCGGAACCTTGAGCGCGAGATTGCCAAGCTGGCGCGCAAGGCCGTGACCGAGATCATGAAGAAGAAGGCCAAGCGCGTCGATGTCGATGAGGCGAAGGTTGAAGAGTATCTGGGCGTGCGGCGGCACCGGTTCGGGCTGGCGGAAACCGAGGATCAGGTTGGCGTTGTCACGGGCCTTGCCTGGACCAGCGTGGGCGGCGAGCTCTTGCATATCGAGGCGCTGAAACTGCCCGGCAAGGGGCGGATGAAGACCACGGGCAAGCTGGGCGATGTGATGAAGGAATCCATCGACGCGGCGGCAAGTTATGTGCGCTCGATCAGTCCCGAACTGGGGATCAAGCCGCCAAAGTTTGAGGCGATTGATATCCACCTGCACCTGCCCGAAGGCGCAACGCCCAAAGATGGCCCGTCAGCGGGGCTTGCGATGGTGACCTCGATTGTCTCGGTGCTGACCGGCATCGCGGTGCGCAAGGATATCGCCATGACCGGCGAGGTGACGTTGCGCGGCAACGCGTTGCCGATCGGCGGGCTTAAAGAAAAGCTGCTGGCGGCGCTGCGCGGCGGGATCAAGACAGTTTTGATCCCACAGGAAAACGCCAAGGATTTGGTTGAAATTCCCGACAATGTGAAAGAGGGACTGACGATCATTCCGGTCAGCCATGTGCGCGAGGTGCTGAAACTGGCGCTGGTCCGTCAGCCCGAGCCCATCGAATGGGACGAGGCGGCGGAAGAGGCGGCAGCCTTGGCGCGGATCAAGGCGGCTGACACGAGCGCGCCGCAAATCGCGCATTAAGCCCGGTCCGATAACCCAAAAAGGGCGCGGGTGTTCCGCGCCCTTTTCTTTGGGAAATCGGCGATGCGGCAGAAAATACAGAGGATTGTTCCGACCGCTGCGGAACATACTTTCTTTGTTTCCAATTCGTGGATAATGTCAGGCGACATAAATCTGACCCGGAAGGATCGGGGTCTTTCAGGAACAAGGTATATCCCATGGGAAAATCGCCCGCAAAACCAAACGCTTCGGCCAAAGCTGACGCCGTCAAAGCAAAACCCGGCACGGATCAGGCCATCGTCGACGCGGGAGGCGAGGGCGAGGGTGCCAAGGCCGAAGCTGGCGGCTCGCAGTTGCGCCTGAAGGAGCTGGTCGAGGGTGTGGTGAAAACCACGGGGGCCAAGCCCAAAGAGGCGCGCGAGATCGTGCTTGCCACTTTGATTGAAATCGGCGCGGCGCTGGATCGCGGCGACAGCATCAACCTGCCGGAGTTTGGCAAGGGCCGGATCTCACGCAAGACCGAGGAAGCCGATGGCAGCTCGGTCTCTGTGCTGAAACTGCGGCGCGGGGTTGTGCCGAAGGCCAAAGAGGACAAAGAGAAGCTTGCAGGCGACGCGGAGTAACGCTAAGAGCCGCAGCATCGGGCGATTAGCTCAGCGGTAGAGCGCGTCGTTCACATCGACGATGTCAGGGGTTCAAATCCCTTATCGCCCACCAAGTTACAGATCGCCCTCGGAAAACCGGGGGCGATTTTGTTTGGACTTTACCGATCAGTACGAAAATGGTTTGAAAGCAAGCACTCGGTTTGGTCAAAGGTTCAGTAGAAAATGCGACTTGCGTTCTCGTTGTTTATGTTCGCTTCACTTTGCGGGTGTTCTACAGTCACACCGACGCAACTTTCAGTCCAACTTTCGCAAATGACAGATGCCACACTTTGGGCTGCGCATGTGAATACGCAATCACCTCTCGAGCTTTCGTTTGTCGAAGTAGAGCTCGTTTCGCGAGGTCAAACCCAAACAACTAATGACTTCATCGGTCTCCGCACAAGTGGTGCAACTGGTGTCTCAAGGTATGCAAGGTCCGGAGCCGGTGTAGCAGAGAAGAATTGTTCAGATTTCAAGAATGCGGTTGAAGCACAGAAGTTCTTCCTGATTTCGGGCGGACCGATCAGCGACCCTTCTGGACTAGACCGCGATGGCGACGGGTTTGCATGCGAATGGGGCACCCAAATCAAGACAATCGCGAGAAAGGGTTATATTTCCTCACCGGCCACAACAACTCAACGTAGCTATTATCGACCGGCCACTTGCCACGTCGGATCTCGGGGTGGAACCTACACGATTGGGCCCGGAGGATACAAAGACTACGGCGGCTGCTGAGAACACTGGTTTTAACTGACGGTACGGCAATTGCGGTCACTCGCTGCGTCACATCAAGCCGTCTGCGCGGTCAGATTCCGGGGTTGGACCTGCGGCGGACCGCGCAATTGCCTGCCGAGCCGGGCGTTGTTTGCCGCATCAGGGGCGGAGGCGAAAAGGGTCTGCGCGGGACGTAAAAGCCCACTTGCAACCCCGTCATCGGATGGGTAAACCACGCAAAGATCGGCGGTTTCGGAATTGATCGATCTTATGGGTTGTTAGCTCAGTTGGTAGAGCGTCTCGTTTACACCGAGAATGTCGGCGGTTCGAGCCCGTCACGACCCACCATCCCCCCCTTTTCGAAGTGCTCGCTTGGGTTGGCGCAACGGTCGTCTGCCCCCAAAGCATTGCGTAATTTTGCTATCCCAGCGGAACATTCAAAATTACTGGCCTTCGCGCTTGACGCCGCTTTGCCCCTTGCGTAATACCCCGTCACGCCAAGGCTGACGCTTTGGATTGCATCGCGCGGTGGTAGCTCAGTTGGTTAGAGTACCGGCCTGTCACGCCGGGGGTCGCGGGTTCGAGCCCCGTCCACCGCGCCA
>JANNBM010000004.1:0-79384 GCA_031385445.1 Paracoccaceae bacterium
CAGGCCGACCATCGTGATCGTGGGGCAGGGTGCGCTGGTTGAGGCGGATGGGGCGGCGGTGCTGTCGCAGGCGATGCAGTTGGCATCCAACAGCCAGTCAGGATTCCTGGTGCTGCATACGGCGGCAAGCCGCGTGGGGGCGATGGATGTGGGGGCCTGCACCGAAGGCGGGTTGACCGAGGCGCTCAAGGGGGCCGAGGTGGTCTATAACCTTGGCGCGGACGAGGTAGAGATCGCGCCGGGTGCCTTTGTGATCTATCAGGGTAGCCATGGTGACAGGGGTGCGCACCGGGCGGATATCATCCTGCCGGGGGCGGCCTACACGGAGGAAAACGGGTTGTTCGTGAACACCGAAGGGCGGCCACAGCTGGCGATGCGGGCGGGGTTCGCGCCGGGCGAAGCCAAGGAAAACTGGGCGATTTTGCGGGCGTTATCGGCGGAGGTGGGGGCGACCCTGCCTTGGGATTCGTTGGCGGCATTGCGCGCGGCGATTGTGGCCAAGCACCCGCATCTGGGGCGGATTGATGAGGTGGCCGAGAATGCGTGGCAGCCGTTGCCGTTGCAAGCGCCCGCCAAGGCAGATTTCCGCACTGCGGTGCAGGACTTTTACCTGACCAACGCCATTGCCCGCGCGTCGGCCCTGATGGGGGAACTTTCGGCATTGGCGGTGGACCGGGCCCGCACGCCGATGGCGGCGGAGTAAGATGCGGATGGTGGCCCTGATGGCGGCCCTAGCGGGCTGTGCGGCGCATGATCCGGTGGCACAGGGCGATTTCTTTCCGGTGTATCAGGGGATCGAAACCCTGTTGCTGGACGGTGATCTGGTCAACTTCCGTGTGGCCATGCAGGGCGCGCAGGATAATGCGGATGTGGAGGCGTATGGCCGCTGTGCGGCGGCGCAATATGCGCTGATCCGGGGGGCTGGTTTTGCGCGGCATGTGCGCACGACTGTGGACAAAACGGGTGGCGTTTGGCGCGGCGATGCGGTTTACACCATTTCAGCCGCGCTGCCGATTGGCCTGCGCACGATAGACGCGGAAGTGACGGTGCGCGATTGCGCGGCGCAAGGGATACCGACGATTTAAGGGACGAATGGCATGGGTGACTTCTTGGCAACGGGCTTTGGGACCTTTGTGCTGATCGCGGCGCAAAGTCTGCTGATCATCGCGTTCGTGATGATAAGCCTGCTGTTTCTGGTCTATGGTGATCGCAAAATCTGGGCGGCGGTGCAGATGCGGCGCGGCCCGAATGTGGTGGGGCCGTTTGGGCTTTTGCAATCGGTGGCCGATGCGCTGAAATATGTGGTTAAGGAAATCGTGGTGCCTGCGGGCGCGGATCGGCCGGTGTTCTTTCTGGCCCCGATCGTGTCGTTCGTGCTGGCGATCCTCGCTTGGGCGGTGATCCCGTTTGATAGTGGCTGGGTGCTGGCCGATATCAACGTGGCGATCCTGTTCGTGTTCGCCGCGTCCAGTTTGGAAGTTTACGGCGTGATCATGGGCGGCTGGGCGTCAAACTCCAAATATCCGTTCCTGGGGTCATTGCGATCTGCAGCACAAATGATTTCTTACGAAGTATCGCTTGGCCTGATCATCATCGGCATCATCATTTCCACCGGATCGCTTAGTTTTTCGTCAATTGTGGCAGCACAATCGGGCGATTATGGGCTGCTGAATTGGTATTGGATACCGCATTTCCCGATGGTATTCCTGTTCTTCATCAGTGCCTTGGCCGAAACCAACCGCCCGCCGTTCGATTTGCCCGAGGCGGAATCCGAACTGGTGGCGGGGTTCATGGTGGAATATTCATCGACGCCATACCTTTTGTTTATGGCCGGCGAATACATCGCCATCTTCCTGATGTGCGCGCTGATGTCGCTGCTGTTCTTCGGCGGTTGGCTTTCACCCATTCCCGGTCTGGCAGATGGCTGGTGGTGGATGGTTGGCAAAATGTGGGTGTTCTTTTTTCTGTTTGCCATGGTGAAGGCCATCGTGCCGCGCTATCGCTATGATCAACTGATGCGGATCGGCTGGAAGGTTTTTCTGCCCTTGTCGCTGGCTTGGGTGGTCATCGTGTCGTTCCTGGCCAAATTTGAAGTGTTCGGCGGGTTCTGGGCGCGCTGGGCGATGGGGGGGTAAGATGAGCGAAAACGTAGACAATATCGTTTTAGAACAATTGCGCCTTATCCGCGAAGATCTGCGCCGGATGGACACGCGGTTTGACGCGCTTGAGGCCAAAATGGTGTCAGAGTTCGACGACGTGAAAACCGATTTGCACGGGCACACCATGATGATCTTTGGGCTTAGCAACGTGATTGGGCAGATCGACAAACGGGTCGAGCATGTCGAAGAAAAACTGGGGATGAAGTGATGGCCAATATCGACTGGACCCGCGCCACGAAATACTTCCTGCTGATGGATTTCTTCAAGGGCTTTGGCCTGGGCATGAAGTATTTCTTCGCCCCCAAAGTCACTCTGAACTATCCGCATGAAAAAGGCCCGCTCTCGCCTCGTTTTCGCGGTGAACACGCTTTGCGGCGGTATCCCAATGGCGAAGAGCGCTGCATCGCGTGCAAGCTGTGCGAGGCGGTTTGCCCCGCGCAGGCCATCACCATTGACGCCGAACCGCGCGATGACGGCTCGCGCCGCACGACGCGCTATGACATCGACATGACCAAGTGTATCTATTGCGGCTTTTGCCAAGAGGCCTGCCCGGTCGATGCCATCGTCGAAGGCCCGAATTTCGAATTCGCCACCGAAACCCGTGAAGAGCTGTTTTACACCAAGGAAAAACTGCTCGATAACGGCGCCCGCTGGGAAGCCGAGATTGCCCGAAACCTTGAAATAGACGCGCCGTACCGTTGATGACACAGGATTTAACCAAAATTTTCGCCACGTTTGTGGAGCAGGGCAATCAGTTCGCCAAAGCCTTTGCACCAGCAATGGAAAGCATAGATGCCGCAGCTTTTGAAAAATTGTTTCCTGCGATGCCCAAGGAAATGCTCGAAGCTTTCTTTGGCAAGACCTTCAATCCCGAGGGATTGGATGCCCGCACCCGGTTTTTGGTGTCGATCGCTGCGTTGACCGTGCTTGGCCCCTTGGGCGAGCCGCAACTGCGTGTGACGGTGCAAAACGCCTTGGCGGCCGGGGCCAGCAAGCGTGAGGTGGCCGAAGTGATCTGGCAGATGTCGATGTTCGGCGGCCTGCCTGCGACGCAAAAGGCGCTTGAACTGGCGCAAGCGGTTTTTGCCGAAAGTGATGACAAGACCGGGGAGACAGCGAAATGACCGTCGCCGACTATGCCTTTTATGCCTTTGCCACCGTCACGGTGGCCTCGGGCCTGCTGGTGACCATCAGCAAGAACCCGGTGCATTCGGTGCTGTGGCTGATCCTGGCCTTTCTGTCCTCGGCGGGGCTTTTCGTGCTGCTTGGGGCCGAGTTTGTCGCCATGCTGCTGATCATCGTCTATGTCGGCGCGGTTGCGGTGCTGTTCTTGTTCGTGGTGATGATGCTCGACATCGACTTTGCCGAGTTGAAGGGCGAGTTGGCCAAATCCATGCCGCTTGCCCTGCTCGTCGGGCTGGTGATCCTGATCCAGCTGATCCTTGGCGTTGGTGCCTGGGTGCAATCTGATGGCGCGATGGGTTTGCGGGCGGCGATCACGCCCGACGCCGCGCAGACCGAAAACACCCGCGCGCTTGGGCTGCTGATCTATGACAAATACATCCTGTTGTTCCAACTGGCCGGTCTGATCCTGCTGGTCGCGATGATCGGGGCCATCGTGCTGACGCTGCGCCACCGCCAGGACGTCAAACGCCAGAACGTGCTGCAACAGATGTGGCGTGATCCGGCCAAGGCGATGGAATTGATGGATGTGAAACCGGGGCAGGGGCTTTAAGCCGCTCGCTCGGCACAAAATTCGACAATCGGGCAACGACCCGGAGGGACTGAAATGGTAGGACTAGAACATTATCTGATCGTCGCGGCGGCTTTGTTCGTCATCGGGATCTTTGGCATCTTCCTGAACCGGAAGAATGTCATCGTCATCCTGATGTCGATCGAGTTGATGCTTTTGGCCGTCAACATAAACTTTGTCGCCTTCTCCTCGCAGCTTGGTGATCTGGTGGGTCAGGTCTTTACCATGTTCGTGCTGACCGTCGCCGCCGCCGAGGCTGCGATTGGCTTGGCGATCCTGGTGGTGTTCTTCCGGGGCCGCGGCACCATCGACGTCGAAGACGTCAACGTGATGAAAGGCTGATCAACGTGGCACAAATCATCCTTCTTGCCCCCCTGATCGGGGCCATTCTTTGCGGCTTTGGCTGGCGTTTGATCGGCGAATTTGCGGGGCAGGTTCTGACCACCGCGCTGATCTTTCTGGGCGCGGCTTTGTCGTGGTACATCTTCCTGACCTTTGATGGCACGACGCAGCACATCACCTTGCTGCGCTGGATCGAAAGCGGCTCGTTGTCCACCGACTGGGGCATCCGGCTGGACCGTCTGACGGCCATCATGCTGGTCGTGGTCAACTCCGTCTCGGCGCTCGTCCATCTGTACAGCTTTGGCTACATGGCCCACGATGAAAACTGGGGTCCCGGCGAGGCGTACAAGGCCCGCTTTTTCGCCTATCTGTCGTTCTTTACCTTCTCGATGCTGGCGCTGACTACGTCGGACAATCTGGTGCAGATGTTCTTTGGTTGGGAAGGCGTGGGCGTTGCCTCTTATCTTCTCATCGGGTTTTACTACAAAAAACCAACCGCCAACGCCGCCGCGATCAAGGCTTTTGTGGTCAACCGGGTCGGCGATTTCGGCTTTGCGCTGGGGATATTCGGGCTGTTTTTTCTGACCGACTCCATCCGCTTTGACGATGTTTTCGCGGCCGCGCCGCAACTGGCTGAAACGCAGTTGCATTTCCTGTGGGCCGACTGGAACGCGGCGAACCTGCTGGGTGTTCTTTTATTCATTGGCGCGATGGGCAAATCGGCGCAGCTGTTCCTGCACACCTGGCTGCCGGACGCGATGGAAGGGCCGACCCCGGTTTCCGCCCTGATTCACGCCGCGACCATGGTGACGGCGGGCGTTTTCCTCGTCTGCCGAATGTCGCCGCTGTATGAATACGCCCCATCGGCCAGTGCGATGATCACCGTCGTCGGTGCCACCACGGCGTTTTTCGCGGCCACCGTTGGACTTGTGCAAAACGATATCAAACGGGTGATTGCCTATTCGACCTGCTCGCAGCTGGGCTATATGTTTGTGGCCGCGGGCGTGGGTCTGTACCCTGTCGCGATGTTCCACCTGTTCACGCATGCCTTCTTCAAGGCCATGCTTTTCCTTGGCGCAGGGTCGGTGATCCATGCGATGCACCACGAGCAGGACATGCGCAACTATGGCGGATTGCGCAAGAAAATCCCCTTCACCTTCTGGATGATGATGATCGGCACGCTCGCCATCACCGGGGTCGGCATTCCCTTAACCTCGATCGGTTTTGCCGGGTTCCTGTCCAAGGATGCTGTGATCGAAGGCGCGTTTGGCGGCTCGGCCTATGCCTTTCCGCTTTTGGTGATCGCGGCCTTCATGACCTCGTTCTATTCATGGCGGCTGATGTTCCTGACCTTTTATGGCACGCCGCGCGGCGATCATCATGCGCATGATCACGCGCATGAGGCGCCCTTGACAATGCTGGTGCCCTTGGGGGTTCTGGCGGTCGGTGCGGTGTTTGCGGGCATGATCTGGCACAATGTGTTTTTTGCAGACGAGGCGCAGATGCGCAGCTGGTTCGCGATGGAGCCCGCGGGCGAGCATATGACCGAAGGCGCGGCCGAAGAGGGGGCAGCCGAGGCCACCAAACCCGCGACCGAAGCGATGGCCGCCCCCAAAGGCGCCGTTCTGATGCTTGAATCGCGCGAGGCACTGCACCACGCTCATGAGGCGCCGACTTTGGTAAAACTCTCGCCCTTCATCGCGATGGTTCTGGGTTTCCTGCTCGCCTTTCAGTTCTACATCCGCAAACCGCATCTGCCCGCGCAACTGGCCACCCAGCAGCGCCCGCTGTACAACTTTTTGCTGAACAAATGGTACTTTGACGAGCTGTACGATTGGACGGTGATCCGTCCGGCAAAGGCCATCGGCAAGTTCCTTTGGCAAAAGGGCGATGGCACGGTGATTGACGGCACGATCAACGGCATTGCGATGGGGATCATCCCGTTTGTCACCCGGCTGGCTGGCCGCGCCCAGTCCGGCTATGTCTTTACCTATGCTTTTGCCATGGTGCTTGGGATTGCGGTCCTGATCACCTGGATGACCCTCGGGGGGCGCTAAGACCATGAATAACCTCCTGTCGATCATCACCTTTTTGCCCGCAATCGCCGCGCTGATCCTGGCGCTGTTTTTGCGCGGCGATGATGCCGCCGCGCAGCGCAACGCCAAATATCTGGCGCTGATCGCGAGCACGGCGACCTTTGTGATCTCCTTGATCCTTCTGGCAAAATTTGATCCGGCCAACACCGGCTTTCAGTTCGTCGAAGAGCGGGCCTGGATCGTTGGCCTGAATTACAAGATGGGCGTGGACGGGATTTCCATCCTGTTCGTGCTGTTGACCACCTTTCTGATGCCGATCACAATCCTGTCGTGCTGGGGCGTTTCCACCCGCGTCAAGGAATACATGATCGCGTTCCTGATGCTCGAAGCGTTGATGCTGGGCGTGTTCTGCGCGCTTGATCTGGTGCTGTTCTACCTGTTCTTCGAGGCCGGCCTGATTCCAATGTTCCTGATCATCGGCATCTGGGGCGGGGCCGCGCGCATCTATGCGGCGTTCAAGTTCTTTCTCTATACCTTCCTCGGATCGGTTCTGATGCTGGTGGCGATGATGGCGATGTATTTCGCCGCGGGCACCACCGACATCCCCACGCTGATGGCTTTCGATTTCTCGTCCGAGCCGATTGCGGTTCTGGGCATGTCGATCAACGGGGGCTTGCAGACGCTGCTGTTCCTGGCGTTCTTCGCCAGCTTTGCCGTGAAAATGCCGATGTGGCCGGTTCACACCTGGCTGCCCGATGCCCACGTTCAGGCGCCAACCGGCGGCTCGGTCGTGCTGGCGGCGATCTTGCTGAAAATGGGCGGTTACGGGTTCTTGCGCTTCTCGCTGCCGATGTTTCCGATTGCGTCCGACCTTCTGACTCCGCTGGTGTTCTGGATGTCGGCGATTGCCATCGTTTACACCTCGCTGGTGGCGCTCGCGCAGTCGGATATGAAAAAGCTGATCGCTTATTCCTCGGTTGCCCATATGGGCTATGTCACCATGGGCATTTTCGCGGCGAACCAGCAGGGCGTCGATGGCGCGATTTTCCAGATGCTGTCGCACGGTTTCATCTCCGGCGCTTTGTTTCTGTGTGTCGGCGTGATTTATGACCGCATGCACACCCGCGAGATTGACGCATATGGCGGCTTGGTAAACCGGATGCCCGCCTATGCGCTGGTGTTCATGTTCTTCACCATGGCCAATGTCGGCTTGCCCGGCACCTCGGGTTTTGTCGGTGAATTCCTTGTGCTGATGGGGATTTTTCAGGTGAACACCGTGATTGCGGCCATCGCGACCTCGGGCGTGATCCTGTCGGCGGCCTATGCGCTGTGGCTGTACCGCCGCGTTACGATGGGCGCGCTTGTCAAGGAAAGCCTCGCCACCATCACCGACATGTCCCGGCGCGAGCGGGCGATTTTTGCGCCCCTGATCGTGATGACCCTGCTTTTGGGCGTTTATCCGGCGGTTGTGACCGATATTATCAGCCCCTCGGTCGAGGCGCTGATTTCTGACTATCATGCGTCGATCCCCGCGCCCGTCGCGGGCGATCTGGCCAGCGAATAAAGGACTATTGTGATGAGCGGCGTCGATCTTCCCATTCTTATGCCCGAAATCATCCTGGCCCTTTACGCCATGGCAGCGCTTTTGATCGCGGTTTACGGCGGCAAGGACAAGCTGGCCGGCGTGCTGACCTGGACGACGGCGGTGGTTTTCGTGGCCATGGCGGCCTTTGTGGCCAGCCGCAATGGGGTTGGCGCTTTGGCCTATGACGGCATGTTCGTTGATGATGCCTTTGCCCGCTTTGCCAAGGTGACGATCCTGCTGTCTGCCGCCGGGGTTCTGGTGATGGCGCAGGATTATGCGGCGCGCAACGGTCTGGGGCAGTTTGAATACCCGATCCTTGCCACGCTCGCGGTGATCGGGATGATGGTTATGGTGTCGTCGGGCGATCTGATGGTGCTTTATATGGGGCTCGAACTGCAATCGCTCGCGCTTTACGTGATGGCCGCGATGCGCCGCGACAACATCAAATCGACCGAGGCGGGGCTGAAGTATTTCGTCCTTGGCGCGCTGTCGTCGGGGCTTTTGCTTTACGGCGCCTCCTTGGTTTACGGTTTCGCCGGAACCACGACCTATGCCGGCATCCTGTCCACACTGGACGGCGAGGTTCCGCTTGGCCTTCTTTTCGGTCTGGTCTTTGTGCTTGCCGGTCTGGCCTTCAAGGTGTCCGCCGCCCCGTTCCACATGTGGACCCCCGACGTTTACGAAGGCGCGCCGACGCCTGTGACGGCGTTCCTCGCCACTGCGCCTAAAGTGGCCGCGATGGCGCTGATCGCGCGGGTCGCGCAGGATGCGTTTGGCGCGATCCCCGGCGATTGGGGCCAGGTTCTGGCGGCTTTTGCCGTGGTGTCGATGTTCTGGGGCGCGGTTGCGGCGATCGGCCAGACCGATATCAAACGCCTGATGGCCTATTCCTCGATTGCGCATATGGGCTTTGCCCTGGTCGGTCTGGCCGCTGGCACAGCCTACGGCGTGCAGGCGATGCTGATCTATATGGCGATTTACGTCACGATGAACCTTGGCACCTTCGCGTTTATCTTGTCGATGGAGCGCGGCGGTGCCCCTGTGACCGACATCGCCAGCCTGAACCTTTATTCCAAAACTGCCCCGCTGAAGGCGCTGGCGCTTTTGGTTTTGTTGTTCTCGCTCGCCGGTGTGCCGCCGATGCTGGGCTTTTTCGGTAAGTTTTATGTGCTGAAAGCCGCTGTCGATGCAGGCCAGGTTTGGCTTGCGGTTGCGGGGGCGGTGGCCTCGGTGATCGGTGCATTTTACTATCTGCGCATCGTTTATTTCATCTATTTCGGGACCGAAGGGCCAAAGCTCGACAGCCGGATGTCGCCGGTCCAGTGGGCGATGCTGGTGGTGGTGGCCGGAATCATGCTTTTGGGCGTGGTCAATCTTTTCGGCATCGAAACCCCGGCGATGAACGCGGCTGAGGCGCTTCTTGGCTAGGTTGCCATGGCCGCAAGGCGTCGCAAGCGAGGTTCTGGCGGAAATTGACAGCACCAATGCCCACGCGATGCGGCTGGCCCCGACCCTGTGCGGGCCAGTGTGGTTTTTGGGCCTGACCCAGACCGCAGGCCGGGGCCGCCGCGCGCGGGCCTGGGTCAGCCCGGTCGGCAATTTCCACGCCACCTTGCTGACCTTTCCCAAAGAAGACGCCCAAACCGTTGCTCTGCGCTCGTTCGCGGCCGCGCTCGCGCTGCGCGCTGCGCTAATCGAGGTGACGGGGCTTGCGAGCGGCTTCCAGCTGAAATGGCCGAATGATGTGCTGTTGAACGGGATGAAAGTGGCGGGGATATTGCTCGAATCGGCAGGGTCGGGCGGCAGGATCAGCCACCTGGCCGTGGGGGTTGGCGTCAATCTGCTCGCGGCGCCGGATGCGTCGATGATCGAGCCGGGTGCGGTTCCGCCCGCGTCAATCTGGGGCGAAACCGGCCAGCGCATCGGTCCCGAGGCGTTTTTGCAGGCTCTCGCCCCGGCCTATGCCCATTGGGAAAACACGCTGATCACCCAAGGCTTTGCACCCTTGCGCGATGAATGGCTGGCAAATGCCGCCCGTTTGGGCGAAGTCATCACCGCGCGCACCGGAAAATTCACCTATCAGGGCCGATTTGAAACGATTGATTTACAAGGCAACCTGATGCTGCGCACACCATCGGAAACGCTGGCCATCCCGGCGGCTGACGTTTTTTTCTAAGGGGGCACTGCCATGCTTTTGGCCATCGATTGCGGCAACACCAATACCGTGTTTTCGATCTGGGACGGGGCGAAATTCCTTGCGACCTGGCGCATCTCGACCGATCACAAGCGGACGGCGGATGAGTATTTCGTCTGGCTGTCCTCGCTGCTGATGCTGTCAAAGACCGAAGCTGCGATTACCGAGGCGATCATCTCATCCACCGTGCCGCGCGTGGTGTTCAACCTGCGGGTTTTGTGCAGCCGTTACTTTGACTGCCGCCCGTTGGTGGTGGGCAAGCCCGAGTGTAAACTGCCCGTTGCCCCGCGTGTTGATCCTGGCACCACCGTTGGCCCTGACCGCCTTGTCAACACGGTGGGCGGGTTTGACCGGCATGGCGGTGATCTGATTGTGGTCGATTTTGGCACCGCCACCACGTTCGATGTCGTCGATACGGACGGCGCCTATATTGGCGGGGTCATCGCGCCGGGGGTCAATCTGTCGCTTGAAGCGCTGGCGATGGCCGCCGCCGCGCTGCCGCATATCGACGTTGCGAAACCGGCGCGCGCCATCGGCACGAATACGGTGGCCTGCATGCAGTCAGGCGTGTATTGGGGCTATATTGGGCTGATCGAAGGCATCGTGCGCGCCGTGCGGCGCGAGCGCGAACGGCCCACAAAAGTTATCGCGACCGGCGGGCTTGCCTCGCTTTTCGCACAAGGAACCGAACTATTTCATAGTGTTGAGGACGATCTGACCATGCATGGCCTCGTCCTCATCCAGACCTATAACAAGGATAATCCCTGATGGCAGGCGAACGCCTTATCTATCTTCCGCTCGGCGGCGCCGGCGAAATTGGCATGAATGCCTATGTCTACGGTTACGGCCGGCCCGGCAAAGAGCGGCTTTTGCTGGTCGATCTTGGCGTGGCTTTTCCTGATATGGACACCTCGCCCGGCGTTGATGTGATTGTGCCCGACATCCGCTGGCTGATTGACAACGTGGACCGGCTGGACGGCATCGTGATCACCCACGCCCACGAAGACCACATCGGCGCGCTGCCGCATCTGTGGCCGATGCTGAAAAAGCCGGTCTATGCCCGCAAATTCACCGCCGCCATTGGCCGGTTGAAATTCGAAGAGGCTGGCCTGCCAAAAGACGCAATCACCACGGTCGAAGCGCGCCCGGCCAAGACCACCGTTGGCCCCTTTACCATTCAGTTTCTGCCGGTCAGCCATTCCATCCCCGAATCCGCGATGATCATCATCGACACGCCCGCGGGCCGGATCATCCATTCGGCAGACTTCAAGCGGGACGCCTCCCCGGTTGTGGGCGAGGCGTGGGACGAAAAATTGATGGCCGAAGTGGCCGCTGAGGCGCCGGTCAAGGTGTTTGCCTGTGACAGCACGAACGTGTTTTCGGCCCACGAAGGGCGCTCGGAATCCACGCTCGGCGAGCCGCTGCAGGCCTTGATCAAAGGTGCGCCGGGCATGGTTGTGGCCACGACTTTCGCGTCCAACGTCGCGCGGCTTAAAACCTTGTCGGATGCGGCGATTGCGGCGGACCGTTCGGTTTGTCTTTTGGGTCGGGCGATGAAGCGGATGGTTTCGGTGGCTTTGGAAACCGGCGTGCTGAAGGAATTTCCGCGCACCGTTTCGCCCGAAGACGCGCTGGGAATTCCGCGCAAGAACCTGATGCTGCTGGTGACAGGATCGCAAGGCGAACGGCGCGCTGCCTCGGCTGCGCTGAGCCGGGGCAAGTATCTGGGGATTGAACTGCGCGAAGGCGATATGTTCTTGTTTTCGTCGAAAATCATCCCGGGAAATGAGCGTGGTGTGCTGCGGATCATGAACGCGCTGTCGGAAAAGAACATCGAAATTGTCGATGATCAGGGCGGCAAATACCACGTTTCCGGCCATGCAAACCGCCCCGATCTGGAACATGCGCACCGCACCTTCCTGCCCGATATCGTGATCCCGATGCACGGCGAGCATCGCCATCTGCGCGAACATATGAAGCTGGCGCATGATTCCGGGATTGCATCGCTGGTGGTGCCAAATGGCGCTTTGACCGACATCACGGGCGACGTTCCTGTCATCGCCGAACGCATCGAAACCGGCCGCGTTTATCTGGACGGCTCGGTTCTGGTTGGTTCCACGGACGGCGTGGTGCGCGACCGGATTCGTCTTGCGCTGAACGGGCTGGTCATCGTCACCTTGATCCTTGACGAACAGGACGCGCCTTTGGGCGATGCTTGGGTGGAAACCCTTGGCCTGCCGGACATGGGCAAGGGCAACGCCGCGCTCAGCGACACGCTGGAAGCGGATTTGACCGAGTTTCTGGAAACGGCGGGCGGCAAGGTTTTGTCGGATGACAAGAAGCTGGATGAAGCCATCAAGCGGATCGTCCGGCAGGTGTGTGTCGAAGAGATCGGCAAGAAGCCAGAGGTTATCGCCGTGGTCAGTCGTCTGGCGCTTGACTGATCCGCGATGGTGCCGCTCGACACCCTTGCGCAAATCACCCAGCGTTTCGAATTTGTCGAGGCGAAGCTTGTGGCTGGGGCAAGCGCAGGCGAAATTGTCGCGCTGTCGCGGGAATATTCGGACATAAAGCCGATCGCGGCCGAAATCGCCGCGTACCGCCGCGTGCTTGACGATATCGCGGCGGCCGAAGCGATGCTGGGCGATCCCGAAATGCGCCCGCTGGCCGAGGACGAACTGCCAAAGCTGCGGGACGCCCTGACCCGGATGGAGCACAACCTTCGTCTGGCGCTGCTGCCCAAAGATGCCGCCGACGCGCGCCCGGCGATTTTGGAAATCCGCCCGGGCACAGGCGGTGATGAGGCCGGGCTTTTCGCCGCCGATCTTTTGCGGATGTATCAGCGCTATGCCGAAAAGATGGGCTGGAAGTTCGAGATCCTTGAACAGCAGTTTTCCGATTTGGGCGGCATCAAGGAAGTCAGCGTTCACGTGCAGGGTGCGGGCGTTTTCGCCAAGATGAAATACGAATCGGGCGTGCACCGGGTGCAGCGGGTTCCCGAAACCGAAGCGCAGGGCAGGGTGCATACTTCGGCCGCGACCGTGGCGGTTCTGCCCGAAGCCGAGGATGTCGACATCGACATTCCTGCATCCGACATCCGTATTGACACGATGCGCGCGTCCGGCGCGGGTGGTCAGCACGTCAACACCACCGACAGCGCCGTGCGCATCACCCACCTGCCGACCGGCATGATCGTGACCAGCGCCGAGAAATCGCAGCACCGCAACAAAGAGATCGCCATGCAGGTTTTGCGCGCGCGCCTGTTCGAGATGGAGCGTTTGCGCATCGCGGATGCGCGCGCCGCCGACCGCAAATCGCAGATCGGCTCGGGCGATCGGTCTGAACGCATCCGCACCTATAACTTCCCCCAAGGCCGGATGACCGACCACCGGATCAACCTGACGCTGTATTCGCTGGCGCAGATCATGGCGGGCGATCTGAACGCGGTCGTCGATGCGCTTGTGGCGCATGATCAGGCCGAAAAGCTCGCCGAGATGGAGGGATGAAGACCCCGTCGCCGGGGCCGGCCATCACCGGTGCGAATGCCTTGCGCGCCGCCGTTCCGCGGCTGCGTGATGCAGGGGTTGACGACGCCGCGCGCGACGCCCGGGCGCTTTTGGCCCACGCGATGGGGATCGGTGCCGACCGGTTGACGCTGCATCTGCAGGACGATCTGACGCCAGAGGCGGCGCTGCTTTTCCACTCTTACATATCCGCCCGCGTTTTGCGCCAGCCCGTCGCGCAGATCATCGGCGAGCGATTGTTTTGGGGGCTGAAATTCCACGTCACCCCCGATGTGCTTGATCCCAGACCCGAAACCGAAATTCTGGTTCAGGCCGCGCTTGGCCAGCCTTTTGCAAAGATGCTGGATCTTGGAACCGGCTCGGGGGCGATCTTGTTGTCCTGCCTTGCCGGTATGCCGATCGCCAGCGGGCTTGGCGTTGATCTGTCTGCTGCGGCGCTGGTGGTGGCGGGGCGCAATGCCGAAAACCTGGGCCTGATGGCCCGCGCGACGTTTGCGCGTTCCGATTGGTTTGATGCCGTCGCGGGCCGCTTCGATCTGGTCGTGTCGAACCCGCCCTATATCGCCGCCGATGAAGTGCCGCATCTTGCGCCAGAAGTGCGCCTGCACGAGCCGATGATGGCGCTGAGCCCCGGCGGGGACGGGCTTGACGCTTACCGCGCCATTGCGCGCGGGGCAGGGGCGCGGCTGATGGCGGGGGGGCGTATTTTGCTTGAAATCGGCCCGACGCAGGGCGCGGCGGTGGTGAAATTGTTGCAAGTTCAGGGCTTTGAAGACCTGCATATCCTGCCTGATCTGGACGGGCGGGACCGGGTTGTGGCTGGCAGGGCGGTTTAACGAAAAACGGCGGGGGATAAGCCCACAATTGCCCCGAAATCTGGCAAAAGCGCTTGCAAACTTGATCGCGGCGTGGTTATTCAACGGCAGTTGGGGCTTGGACCTGTACGGTTCTGCCCGATGAAACCCCCTCCTCTGCGCGGCATATTTTACCCCTTTAGGGTTTCTTGCTCAGAGCGGACCAAAGGTCACAAGGACACAATGCGCTCTTCAAAGTCCCGCTCGCGTTCAAAGCAGAACCGCCCGCGCACGCTTGGTAACATCATCAACCGTGTTTTCGACAGTTCCGGCCCCGAGGGCAAAGTGCGCGGCACGCCGCAGCAGATCATCGAAAAGTACCAGCTTCTGGCCCGCGATGCGCAACTGTCTAATGACCGCGTTGCAGCCGAAAACTTCTTGCAGCACGCCGAGCATTACACCCGCCTTCTGGCCGAAGCGACGCGCGAGATGCAGCTTGAACAAGAATCCCGTCAGCAATATCAGCAGCAAAATCAATCTGGTAATGGTCAGCCTTTGGGCGGATATCAGCAAAACGGGAACGACCCGCAAAACGGGAATGGCCAGCAGAACGGGAACGGCCAGCAAAACGGGGGCAGCCAGCAAAATTTCAATCGTGAGCGTCAGAGTGGCGATCGCGATTACCGGCAGGACCGCGACCAGCGCAGCGATGAGGGGACCAAGGACCAGCGTTTCAACGCGCCAAATACCGCGTTCGATGTGGTTGGCGAGGAGGATGCAGGTCTGGTAGAATTGCCGGAATTCGCCCGCCCGCAGCGCCGCGAGTACACGCAGGAGCGCCCGCGGGACGATCGGCCGAAAACCGACCGGCCGCGCGAAGACCGCCCGCGCACCGATAACAATCGCCCGCGTCCGCCGCAGGACCGCCCGCGTGAGGACCAGCGGTCCGAGCCGCGCAGCGATGCAAAGCCCGCGCCGCACCCAGAGGCACGCCCAGAGGCACGCCCCGCACCGCGCCCCGCACCGCAACCGGTCGTCAGCTTTGAACCCCCGGCCGCTGCATCTGTTCCCGCACCCGAAGCCGTGGCTGCCAAACCTGCGCCAAAACCGCGGGTCCGCAAGCCTGCCGTAAAGGTCGATGCACCTCAGGGCGAATAATCAGCGAAATCGATGGCTGCCCGCACACCGGGCGGCCAGGTGCCGGCCTCAGGCCAGCAGCCGCGCCAAAGCACAGAATTGCTCCAGTCCGATCTCTTCGGCCCGGCACGTCGGCTCAATCCCCGCCGCCACCAGCTTTTCCTCAATCCCCGGCCCCATGCCCTTGAGCGAAGATCGCAGCATCTTGCGCCGCTGATTGAACGCCATCGCGGTCACGCGCGCGAGGACGGCGCCATCGGCAGCAAAGCGCGGGCTGTCGAGTCGGGTCAGGTGGACCACCGCCGAATGCACCTTCGGCGCGGGGGTGAAAGCTTCGGGCGGCAGGCTCATCACGATGCGCGCATCGCAGCGCCACTGGGCCAGCAGCGCCAGCCGCCCGTAATGTTCCGTGCGCGGCTTTGCGACGATCCGCTCGGCCACCTCGCGTTGAAACATCAAGGTCAGGCTTTCCCAAAACGGCGGCCAAACGGGCGGAGTCAGCCAGCGGATCAGCAACTCGGTCCCGACATTATAGGGCAGGTTGGCCACCACGCGGATCGGCGGGGTCAGATGCGTGAGGGGGTCAACCTGCAAAGCGTCGCCGGTGATCAGCGTCAGCTTTCCGGGGTAAGTATCGGCGATCTCTTGCAAAGCGGGCAGGCAGCGCGGATCTTTTTCGATGGCGAGCACCCGCCGCGCACCCTCGGCCAGAAGCCCGCGCGTCAAACCGCCCGGACCCGGCCCAATTTCCAGCACATCGCAGCCCGCCAAATCCCCCGCCTGCCGGGCGATCTTGGCGGTCAGGTTCAGGTCGAGCAGAAAGTTCTGCCCCAGCTGCTTTTTCGCCGTCAGATCATGCGTGCGGATCACATCGCGCAGGGTTGGCAATCCGTCAATCGTGCCCAAATCGCGCCCTCGCCATGGTTTGCGCCAGACGCAGCGCGGCAATCAGGCTGTCCGGGCGCGCAATGCCCTGGCCTGCGATGTCAAACGCGGTTCCGTGGTCGGGCGAGGTGCGGATGAACGGCAGACCAAGCGTCACATTGACGCCGCCGTCAAAATCCAGCGTCTTGATCGGGATCAGCGCCTGGTCGTGATACATGCAGATCGCCGCATCATAGCTGGCCCGCGCTGCGGCATGAAACATCGTGTCCGCAGACATCGGACCGCGCAGCACAAGCCCCTCGCGCTGAAGCCGCTGGACCACAGGGGCGATGAGGATTTGCTCTTCGCTGCCCATCGCGCCGCCTTCGCCCGCGTGGGGGTTCAGCCCGGCGATGGCGATCCGCGGCTTGGCGATGCCGAAATCCTGCCGCAAGGCGGCATGGGTGATGCGAATTGTGGTTTCAAGCAGCGGCGCGTTCAGCCGCGCCGCCACCTCGCAAAGCGCGATATGGATCGTGGCCGGAACCACCCGCAGCATCGTCGAGGCCAGCATCATGACCACGTTTTCTGCGCCAGCCAGATGGGCCAGAAATTCGGTATGGCCGGGAAAGGCGAAACCCGCCCCGTTTTTCAATGCCTTCTTGTGGATCGGCAAAGTGCACAGCGCCGACGCCTGACCCGCCTGCACAAGGGCCACGCCCCGCGCGATCACGTCAATGACGGACTGCGCATTCGCAGGTTCGGCGATGCCTTTGGTCTGGGCCGCAGGAAAGGCGTGCAGCAGAACCGGCAGCACATCCGGCCCCACCTGCGCCGCCTGTCCGGGGCTGTCAATCAGGGCGAATTGGGTGCCTTCGGGCAAATGCCGGGGATCACCGATCAAAAAGAACGGCACTTCGGGGCCAAGCGCGGCGCGGGCTTTGGGGGCAAGTTCGGGTCCGATGCCCGCAGGCTCGCCGCAGGTCAGCGCAACAGGGCGGTGCCGGGCAGTCATGGCGCGATGATAAAGGCTTCGGCCCGCAATTCTTCGAGATAAGACTGCGCGTGCAGGGCCATTTTCTGGTTCAAAAGCTGACTGCGCACGTCATCACGCGAGGCGGGGATATCGGACAACGGCAGGCGTGAGCACAGCATCACCACCTCGGTTTGCCCAGCTGCGGTTGTGATCACCGCCGTCTCGCCCGCGTCAAGCCCGCGCAGTGTGGCGGCAAGTCCCGCCGGAACGGCGCTTTCGGGAATTGTTTCGCGCAGGATCGCCTCTTCGGGAAGGTTGCGGCCAAAGGGCAGCAAATCCTCGCAGCGATCAACATCGGACGTTATTTTCGCGGTATCTGTGCCAGCGGCCACGCCAAAGCGCAGGTAATCGACGGCAAGCGCGCGCGCCGCCTCGCCCTGCACGGATGAACGGTCCCGCAGGAAAAACAGCACGACCGTGTCGCCTGTCTGGATCGGATCCGTCATTTGATCCGGCTCCAACTGCGCAACCTTTGCCGCGATTTCGGGGGGCAGATCAGACAGAAGCAGCCAATCAAGGATCCCGCCCCGCGCCGCCGACGGCGATGTCGAATTCAACCGCGCCGCCGCCGAAAACCCGGCGGCCGTTGTCACATCGCCCTTGATCCGTTCGGCAAGCTGCACCGGATCACTCGTCCCGCCCTTTTTCAGCACGATTTCCGACAGCAAAAGCTTTAACTCACCGCCCGAGGCCATGCCGTCCGCGATAGCGCGGTCGATCTGTTTTTCTGAAACCGAGGTGGAGGGCAGAAACTTGGCCCGGATGGTTTCGCGCCACAGCAAACCGGCCTTCACAAAGTCCCGAAAGGTTTCGGGCGCCACGCCGCGCGGGGCAAGCGCCTTGATAAACTGATCCGCCGTCAGGTTCGCGCGGCCGGCAAAAGCGTCCATCCCGGCCGCTAAGTCATCGGGCGAAACCTCAACGCCCAAGGCCTCGGCCACGCTTTGCCGAAGTCGGTCGTCGATCAGCGAATTGCGCGCCTCGGTCGTCGCATCGGCATTGGGCTGCAGCAAGGAAAAGAAGATGATCCGCTGCGTCAGCTCATAATTCGTGATCACCCTGCCGTTTACGATGATCGCCGGGGCAAAGGGATTGTCCTGCGCCGTCACCATCTGCGCCCCCAAAAACGGGACGATGATCAGCAGCATCATCTTATGCCAAAGCCGCGCACTGAAAGTCTTCATTCTTCGACCCTGTCCATCGCCGCTTACTTCCCCCGGCATTGCCGCGCCGGCCCAACATTACCGCCGCCGAAGCCCAAAAGCTCCACCGTCAATCCGAAATCAGTTGCTGGCCTTACACTAGTCGAGGAGCCAAACCGACGCGAGACTGAAAGATCAACTTTCAGACATTCGTTCAAAAACGCAAGTCCCGCCCCCGTTGAAACCGCGCTGTCCGTGGCAAGATCATAACGCGCATCGGCAAGCGCCGTCCAATTTCCGTTCAGATCATAGGACGACGCCAGAACGATCTCTTGCGTGTCGACATCCCGGTCCTCGGCCGGATCCGCCGACAGATCGGTAAATCCCAGCGCCAAGGCATAATTCTCTTCCGTCAGATCAAAGCGCAGTTCGGTTTTGGTCGGGGTCAAAGTGTCATCCAGCAAAGCGCGCCCGGTAAAGGCGAGCGCCGATGCCGAATTGACCGACATGGCCAGCAGCCAGTCAGACTTTGTTCCTGAAAGGCCCGAAGCGTTTGAGAATTGCGCAGGATCATCAAGGCGCAGAACCCGGCCCGCCGTCACCCCCAAGGACAGGCCCGATGGCGCGTCAAACAGATAATTGCCGCCGATATTCAGATGAATGCCCGCCTCTTTGCCATCGGTTCCGGGAAAGCGGTTCAGATCGAACAGGTTCGCCTCGTCAAATTCCACCAAGGCGGAATCTTCATTCGGGATGCTCCCGTCATCCTTTGGGGCGAGGACGAGTTGCAGGACCGGCTCCACCAGATGAACCGCGCCCGAGGCGCCCGTCTTTGACCAAGGCCAGCGCAATTCCGCGGCCCAAACGCCATGCGTGCGCCAGCTACGGCCCCCATAAACGGCATCCTGACTGATGGCATAATAATCGGCGTAAACCTCGCCCATCGAGGCAAGGATCATGCCGTTTTCAAGCGTCCAATTGCGCCGCCAATCGGCCGAAAAGGACAGCCGCCCAAGGTCGCGCCCGTCTGCGATGCCGTCGCCGTTCAGATCCTGGCTTTCGTCAGACGGGCGGAAATGCGTGTGGGCTTCGATCATGAACCCGCCTTGGCCCCCAATCGGTCCGCCATTGAAGCGGCGATGAAACACCAGATCGCTGATCGCGGCGGGCAGCGTCCCATCGCCTTCGCCGGCTCTAAGGGATTGAAATCCAATCACTTGCCCTTCGATGAAAGAATTTCTTTGCGTTCTCGATAGGATCAACCTGCTGTCCAGACGGTCAGTGTTTGAAATTCCGTAGTCGGACAAATAGGTGCCGTCCGACACCAGGATCCCGTTCGCGCTTGCGGTAAAGCCAAGCGGCAGGGCCATCTGACCCTCGCCTTCAAGATAGCCGCGCACCGGCCCATCCGTCAGCTGATCCTTTGAAAAGGCGCCCTTTACGGTGTAAAAGCCGCGCCTCAGCGCCTCGCGGTACCGCAGTTCGACCGTGCGGCCGGATTTGGTGGTCACGAAGGGCGTTATGGTCAGGTCCCGGCTTGGGCCAAGGGTCAGAAAATAGGGCAGGCGAAACCCAAAGCCGTTGCTTGTGGACGACGATAATTTCGGGATCAAAAACCCGCTGGCCCGGTCCAACGTCGGATCGGGCAGGCGCAACCGCGGCAGGTAAAACACCGGAACTCCGGCAAAACGCAGCTGCGCCGCGGTAAAATAAAGCTGCTGCGCGTCCGCATCATGCAAGACCGATTTCGCCCGGATTTCCCAAAGCGGCACCTGACCGCCGCAAACTTTGCACGACGAAGCGGTCACGCTGACCAGACCGGTATAACGCCCGCCTTCGCTGCGCCGGACCTCGGCCGCCGCAAGTTGCAAACGGTTGGCGAGCACGACCCGCGCCGATGTCAGGATGCCGTCTTGCAGATCGCCCGATAAATCGGCCTGATCGGCAAGAATGATGTTGCCTTTGCCATCTTCAATCCGAATGGGCCCGGTGATCGTCAACCGATCGGTATCAGCGTCGTACATCAAGCTGGACGCGCGCAAAATCTGCCCTTGGTACAAAATTTCGACATTGCCCTGCGCGACAAGACGGTTGCTGCCAACGATGGACAGGCTGTCCGCCAAAAGCGTGGCCCGGTCTTGGGCGAGCGACGGGCTGATGAGCGCCACGAAAACTGCGATCAGGGTGAACAGGCGCCGCACGTCAGCCATCCTCCAGATGCAAAAGCAGACCGACCGACATCAAAATCGCAATCAGGGGCGGCGACCAGGCTGCCATCAAAATCGGAATTTGTTCATTTTCTCCAAGGATTTGCCCGAAGTTTCGCAGAAAGAAGATTAAGAACCCGCACAGCAGTGCCATCAAGATAAGCGGCCCGCTGCGACCGCCCCGCGCGTGGCGCATGGTGAAACCGGCCGCGATCAGAACCATGCTGGCCAAAAAAACCGGCGTTGCCATTTCGAAATTGAACCACATCCGGTGCGCGCGCGCGGAAAACCCGGCTTTTTCCAGATCCGCGATATAGCGCGGCAAATCCCAGATACCGATCGCGTGCGGCGTGCCGAAACTATCCGCTATCTTGTCCGCCGTCAGATCAGTTTCAACCCGCAAGGCGCCCGGTGAAACCGCCGCCTGCCGCTCTGGGTTGTCCGCACCAAAATCCCAGGTTTTCGCAGTCTCCAGCGCCCAGGCACCTTCGGTCAGCCGGGCCAGCGGGCTTGAAATGCGCAGGTCCAGCTGCCCCGACTGGCCGTATTGCAGGAACGTCACATCAAAAAGTTCGGTGCCGTCAAGGTTCGCGCGTTCGGCCTGAATGACCGTCTGACCCAACTCCGAAGCCTGGCGCAGCCAAAGGCCAGCCTCGTTTATGGATAGCACGGAGCCCCCCCGCGCCTGACCGGATGAAAGGTCATCGTAAACGCGCGATGTGGCGGCAACGATCGGATTGAACGCGGCCACGCTGACAAGGCCGATGACAAGGGCGGCCAAAATCGGCGACCAAAGAAAGCGCAGCCCGGAGCGGCCGCTCGCGCGCACGACAACCAACTCTGACGATTTGGCCAGACCGGTGAACAACCCGATCGCGGACAGGATCATGATCAAGGGCAAGATCTGGTAAATGCTTGCCGGCGCGTTCAGCAGCGCCAGCTTTGTGGCCGTTTTCAAGGTGATGCCGGTCGCCGAAAACCGGCGCAGTTCCTCGATCACGCCGATGGCGGTCATGATGGCAAAAAACCCGCCGAAGACGCGCAGAAACATCCAAAGAAACCGGCGCGCAATGTAGAAATCCAGCGTCATGATGCGGCCATCGCTCCGGCTCGGCGCCTTGGACGCTGTGATATCCACAACAGAACCAATCCTGTGATGGATGCCAAAGCGGGCGCAAGATAGGCCAAAATCCAGCCGCCCGGCATCCCCGATCCGAATTTGACCGAGGCCGTCGAAAGCCCCTGCACCATCACCATCAAACCCACCGCCAGCACGATTTGCCGCAACAGGCCAAACCGGCTGTAGCTGCCCTGAACCATGGCGCCAAACCCGATCAGCGCCACGCCGATACCGAGCAATGGCTCGGCAAAACGCGCGTGACCGTCGAAAATCAGCGCGGCGCGCGTTTGTTTCGTCTCCGCGATCAGCGCCTCGGTTGGCATCAAAAGCTGCGCAGTGGAAAGCTCGTCCGAACTGCGCCCCCGCGGCGCGCGCCCCGACAAAAGCCCGCCCAGATCATAGGTGAAATCGGCAAAGCGCGTCACCGAAAGGGCATTGGTCTGCATGGTCAGAACCTGCGCCATGCCGTCGATCATGATCAGTTTTGGCCCGTTTTCGGCGCGCACGAACACCGCGCGCCCCGCCGTATAGGTGGTCGTGCGGCCCGCGCTTCTTGTGTCGGTCAAAAGCAGATCTTCGAGCGCACCATTGCCGGCGATTTTGCCGATGAAAAGAGTAACCCCTTGCGCCGGATGCATGAATTGCCCCTGCTTCAAAAACCGCGCGGTGACATTTTCCGAAATCTCATCCCGCCGGTCCACCATCATCATCCGGCTTTCGGGCACCAGATAATGGGTCAAAACCATCATCATCCCCGCCACGACAAGACCAAAGAACACAACCGGCCGCGCCATGCGAAAGCTGGAAAAGCCGGTGGCCTGCATCACCACCAGCTCGCTGTCAGACATCATCCGGTTGGTCACGTACACCGTGGCCGCAAAGGCCGCAATCGGCAGGACCAGCTTGATCACGTTGGGCAGGGTCAGCGCTGAAATTTCCAAAAACACCAGCGCGGATTGCCCATCGCCGATCAGCTGATCAAAAAGCCCGACGGCGCGGTTCACCCAATAGACCGCAACCAGCACCAAGGCAAAAAAGCCAAAAAGTGCAAGGAGTTGCGAGAACATATAGCGGTCGAATCTTGGCAAGGGCCCATCCCGGTTTGATCCCCTTCTGTCTAACGCAAGTTCGGCGGAATGGAAAACTCCCATCTGGTGCTTTCCCGCTTTCACCCCTAGCCTTAAGCCAAAGCCTGCCAAATCCCCCCCCCAGCCTTGCCCGATGGAGAATCATCATGAAACCCTTGCCGCTTGCCCTTTTGGAAACCGATCTGGAGGCGCTGGCCGGTTTTGCCGGGCGCATTGGCGTGGTTATTGAAGATGCGGCCAAGATCGGCCCAGCAGCGGTGCGGCTGGACCGATTGATGCGCGGCGGGTTGAAACGCTTTTTGGCGAGCGAGGCCTTTGCCGCGCTTAAAGCTGGCGAGACACGCGAGTTGGCCTTCCCAGCCGGTCTTGCGGCCGAAAGCCTGCTCATTTGTTCACTGCCGCGCAAGGCTGGCAGGCTCGCCGCGCGCAAAGCCGGCGGGGCGATTGCCAAGGGGCACGGCAAAACCGGCACGATGATCGTCGCTGGCAAGCATCCGATGGTGGGCGAAATCGGCCTTGGCGCCGTGCTGCGCGGCTATGAGTTTACCGATCACAAATCGGGCGACAAAAAAGAGCTTGGCGCGCTGAGCATGATGGTGACGACGCCGCAGACGGCCCAAGCCGAGATCGATGCCATCGCCGCGCTGGCCGAGGGCGTGTTTTTCACCCGCGATCTGGTGAATGAGCCTGCCAATGTGCTGACCACGACAGAGTTTGCCGATCGGCTGTGCGGGCTGCGCGCGCTTGGGGTTGAGGTTGAGGTTTTGGACGAGGCGGCACTGGCAAAGCTGGGCATGGGCGCGCTTTTGGGCGTGGGGCAAGGCTCGCCCAGCCCCTCGGCAATTGTGGTCATGCGTTGGAACGGCGGCGCGGCGGGGGATGCGCCGTTCGCGCTCGTCGGTAAGGGCGTGGTGTTTGACAGCGGCGGAATTTCCATCAAACCGGCGGGCGGGATGGAAGAGATGACGATGGATATGGGCGGCGCGGGTGTGGTTTCGGGGGTGATGAAAACCCTCGCGCTGCGCAAGGCGCGGGCCAATGTCGTCGGACTTGTCGGGCTGGTGGAAAACATGCCCGACGGCAAGGCGCAGCGGCCGGGCGATGTGGTGCGCTCGATGAAGGGCGACACCATTGAGGTGATCAACACCGACGCCGAGGGGCGCTTGGTTCTGGCCGATGTGCTGTGGTACGCCCAAGAGCGGTTCAAGCCGACCGGGATCATCAATCTGGCGACTTTGACCGGGGCGATCATCGTGGCTTTGGGTTCCGAAAATGCCGGGGTGTTTTCCAACGACGACGCGCTTTGCGCCGCGTTCTTGGCCGCTGCGGCCAAAGAGGGCGAGGGCGCGTGGCGGATGCCGATGGGGCAAGCCTATGATGACAAACTGAAATCGCGGATTGCGGATATGATGAATGTCGGCGGGCGCGAAGGCGGCTCGATCACGGCGGCGCAGTTTATCAAGCGGTTCATCAAGGACGGGCAGCCGTGGATTCACCTTGATATTGCGGGGGTGACGCTGGCCAAGTCTGACACCGATACTGCACCAAAAGGGGCGACGGGGTGGGGGGTTTTAAGCCTGAATCGTTTGATTTCCGATATGATCGAAGCGAAATAACCCATGTCAGGGCCGGGGCGGGCGCTTTTTTACCATCTGACCCGCTCCGGGCTGGACGACACGCTGTTGCTGATCCTGTCGCGCGCCCGCGAACAGGGTTGGACGGTCGCCCTGCGCGGCACGGACCTTGCGCGGCTGGAAGATCTGGACCGCCGGCTGTGGCTTGGTGGCGGGGCGGACGGATTTTTGCCGCATGGCATGGCGGGCGGGGCGCATGACGATGATCAGCCGATTTTGCTTGGCACCCATGGGCTGCCTGCGGGGGCGGCGGGGCTTTTGCTGATCGACGGGGCCGAAACCACGGCCGAAGAAGCGGCAGGACTGCAGCGGGTTTGGGTGCTGTTTGATGGCAACGATGAGCGGCAGCTTTCGGGCGCGCGGGCCTTGTGGACGCGGCTGACCACCGGGGGCATGGCCGCGCAGTATTGGAGCGAGGACAGCGGCAAATGGGCGATGAAGGTGGAAAAGCAGGCAGCGCAGTGAGAAAGACGGGCGGCTAGCGCGACAACTCCATCTGATCGCCCGCAACGGTCATCCTGAAGAGCGCCAGATAAGACATGCCGAGCAGCGAGACATCAAGATCACCGTCGTTGACATCGGCGCTGACGTCCTGGTCCGTGTGGGGGCCGAGGGCGAACTGGCGCAGGCGGATGCTTGCGGTGCGCACGGCGCCGTTGGCGGTAAACGCCTCACCGGTATAGTCGAGCGTTTCGGGATCTATCCCGAGTTTTCGGGCGTCAGATTTGGTCAAAACGATGCTGGATGCGCCGGTGTCGATCAAAAAGGTGATCAACTGGCCCTCGACGGTCACATCGGCATAAAAATGGCCGTCGCCGGCGCGGGGCAGGGTGATCACGCCGTCTTCTGATGCCGTTTGCCCGCCAAAAAGCCCGCGCTGCACGTCATTCCAAAGCCCGTATCCGGCCAAAAGGCCAACCCCGATCAGCCCCCAGATCACCAGATAACGCAAGGATTGCGACAGCCTGCCGCGCATTTCAACGATGGCCCAGCCGCCGACCGCCGCCGCCAGCAGACCAAGGTAGATCAGCCGCGCCGTCGTGTCGCCGTCCATCAGATCAGCCCCGTTCCCCTGACCCCGTCGATCACGAATTGCACCGCCAGCGCCGCCAGAAGCATGCCCAAAAGTCGGGTGATCACGATGGTTCCGGTGCGGCCAAGCAACCGTTCAAGCGGCGGCGAGGCCAGAAGAAAGGCATAAGTCACCGCCATCATGGCCAGCATCAGGGCCAGAACCGCGATGGTGCCGCCCCAGCCGGGCCCCGATTGGCCCACCAGCAGGATCATCGAGGCGATGGCGCCCGGCCCCGCGATCAGAGGCGTTGCAAGCGGGAAAACCGAGGGGTCATGGTCGGGGTCGGCCTGCTGTCCCTCGCGGCGCTGGGTGCGGCGTTCAAACAGCATGTCAAGCGCGGTCAGAAACAGCAGGATGCCGCCGGCGATGCGGAAGGCGGGCATCGAGATGCCGATGAAGCCCAGCACCGATTCGCCCGCAAGGCCGAAGGCAAGCAGCAGCACCGACGCAATGATGCAGGCGCGCCCGGCCATCGCGCGGCGGCGTTCGGGCGACATGCCGCGCGTCAGGGCGATGAACAGCGGCACAAGGCCGGGCGGGTCGATCACCACAAAGATCGTGGCAAAAGCGGTGATCAGAAAATGTGTGGTCATCGCGCGCCCCAGATAAGATGCCCCATTGGTAGCGGGGATGCGCCCGCTTGGCCAGTTGGCATCTGCGCCGGGTTCAGGCAGCAGATTCCAGCTTTTCCTGCGCGCTCAGCCACATCGCTTCAGCCCGGTCGAGGCCGTCCATGATCTCGGCGTATTTCTTGTTCCAGGTTTCCAACTCGCCCTTTCGGGTGTCATCGTACAGCTCCGGATCAGCAAGCTTCTTGGCCAGTTTGCCCTGCATCTCGGTCAGTTTCGACAGCCGCTCTTCACATTTGCGCACGTCAGAGCGAAGGGCGAGAATTTCGTCCCGGCTGGCTTTCTTTTTCTTTTCAACAGGTTTCGGGGCGTCCTTCGCATCATCGTCACCGGCCAAAAGCTCGCGCCGATAAGCCTCAAGGTCTTTGGTATAGGGGACAACCGCGCCGCCTTTGACCAGCCAAAGCCGGTCCGCGACCAGCGACAGAAGGTGCATGTCGTGCGAGACGAGGATGACGGCGCCGGAATATTCGGTCAGCGCGGTCACCAAAGCCTCGCGCGATTCGATGTCGAGGTGGTTGGTCGGCTCGTCGAGGATCAGCAAATGCGGGGCATCGATGGTGGCGAGCAGCAGCGAAAGGCGGGCCTTTTGGCCGCCAGAAAGCCGCCCAACCACGGTTTCCGCCTGATCGGCCATCAGGCCAAACCCGGCAAGGCGCGCGCGCAGGCGGGCTTGCATCTCGCCAGGGCGCAGGCGTTGGATGTGCTGCAGGGGCGTTTCGTCAATATGCAGCTCGTCCACCTGATGCTGGGCGAAATAACCGATGCGCAGCTTGTTCGATCGGTGATATTTGCCGTCAGATGGTTGAAGTTTGCCTGCCAACAATTTGGAAAGAGTGGATTTTCCTTCGCCGTTGCGCCCTAAAAGCGCGATGCGGTCGTCCTGATCGATGCGCAGGTTGAGCCGCTTCAGAACGGGTGGGCCGCCATAGCCAACGGCAGCAGCGTCCAGATTGATGATCGGCGGCGCCAACTCTTCGGGTTCGGGAAAGGTGAAGACCACCTTTTTGGCATCTTCGGGCGCAAGGATCGGGGTCATCTTTTCCAGCATTTTCACGCGGGACTGGGCCTGCACGGCTTTGGACGCCTTGGCCTTGAAGCGGTCAACGAAGCTTTGCAGATGGGCGCGGCGGGCGTCTTGCTTTTTCGCCTCGGCGGTCTGCAGCGCGCGCTTTTCGGCGGATTGGCGGGCAAACTGGTCGTAGGGGCCGTTCCACAGCGTCAGTTTGCGGTTGTCCAGATGCAGGATCGCCCCGACAGCGCGGTTCAAAAGGCCGCGGTCATGGCTGATGATCAGCACGGTATGGGGATACTTTTGCAGATAGGATTCCAGCCACAAAGCGCCTTCGAGGTCGAGGTAGTTGGTCGGCTCGTCCAGAAGCAGATAGTCGGGCTGCGCAAACAGCACGCCCGCGAGCGCGACGCGCATGCGCCAGCCGCCCGAAAAGTCAGAGCAGGGGCGCAGCTGCTGATCCGGTTCAAAGCCAAGGCCGCGCAGAATGGCAGAGGCGCGTCCCTCGGCCGACCAGGCGTCGATGTCGGTCAGGCGGTGCTGGATATCGGCGATGCGGGCGGGGTCGGTGGCGGTTTCCGCCTCGGCCAGAAGCGCGGTGCGTTCGGTATCCGCCTCCAGCACGGTTTGCAAAAGCGAGGTGGACGAGGACGGCACTTCTTGGGCGACGCCGCCGATGCGGGCGCGGTTCGGGATCGAAATCTCGCCGCTTTCCAGCGCCAACTCGCGCCGGATCAGGCGGAAAAGCGTGGTCTTGCCCGCGCCGTTGCGCCCGACAAGGCCAACCTTGTGGCCGGTGGGAATGGTGGCCGAGGCCCCCTCAAACAGGGGGCGGCCTTCGACGGAATAGGTGATGTCTTCGATTTTCAGCATGGGGGCGCATTGCCCTATGCGGGCTGCGCCGTCAAGTCGCGGTGCCGTCCGGATACTCGGCAGGGCCCTTGATTTCCAGTTTGTTGCCAAAAGGATCATGGATGTAAAAGGAATGCCCCATGCCGCGCGCCCCGCCGTGCGTTGCCTCCTGCGCGATCTTGACGCCGTGCGCGGCCAGATGCGCGCGCATCGCGGCGGGGTTGATCGGGCTTGTGGCGATGCACAGATGGTCCACATTGCGCCCGCCTTGCACGGGCGGGATGGCCGAAGCCGCGCCCGGATGGGTGACGTCCCACAAAACGATCAGGGCAGAGCCGCACCAAAGCTGCTCCATCCCCAGGGCGGGATAGGAATAACCGGGCACGCAGCCGAGCACATCTTTGTAAAACGCAACCGCGCGGCCCATGTCATCGACGATGTAAACCACATGGTCAAAGCCGGTCAGGCTAAAGGGCGGGCGGGACATGCGCATTCTCCTTGCGCGCCCATAAAACCCGCCCGCATTGGGCTTTTCAAGCCCATAAGCCCGTGATAGCTGCCGCGCATCATTTCGGGCGCATTGCCCCTTTTAAAACCGGAGAGCCAAATGGCCATCGAACGCACCTTGTCGATCATCAAACCCGACGCTACCAAGCGCAACCTGACTGGCAAGATCGTCGCCAAATTCGAAGAGGCTGGCCTGCGCGTGGTCGCCTCCAAGCGCATCCATCTGTCGATGGCGCAGGCGGGCGCGTTTTATGCCGAACATTCGGAGCGCGGTTTTTATGGAGAGTTGTGTGAATTCATGGCCTCCGAGCCGGTCGTCGTGCAGGTTCTGGAAGGCGAGAGTGCCATTGCCAAAAACCGTGAAGTGATGGGCGCGACCGATCCGGCGCAGGCCGCACCGGGCACGATCCGTAAGGAATTCGCGTTGTCCAAGGGCGAAAATTCGGCCCATGGTTCGGACAGCGAAGCTGCCGCCGCGCGCGAGATCGGGTTCTTCTTTTCCGGTCTTGAACTGGTCGGCTAAGCCGCTGCTTTAGACAATGAAAAGGCCGCCGTATACCGGCGGCCTTTTCATTTGGCGCTGGAGCCTGCGCAGGATCGCCCCTAGTTTGTCCGTGCAACACGGCTGACAGGACGTCCATGCTTACCGCCTCGATGACTGATCTTTGCGAACAGGTTGCGCGCGCTTTCCCGCATGATCCGCGTTTGGCCAAAATGTTCGCGGACACCTTCACCAACACCTGTTCCACCACCCTTCGCCCGCAACCTGATGGCAGCGTATTTGTGATCACCGGCGATATTGATGCGATGTGGCTGCGCGATTCGGCGGCGCAGGTGCGCCCCTATTTGCATCTGGCCGGCCGCGACCCTGCGATGGCCCGCCTGATCGCGGGGGTGGTGAAGCGGCAGATGGAATTTGTGCTGATCGACCCCTATGCCAATGCTTTCAACGAGTTCCCCAATGGCCGCTGCCACAACAAAGACAAAACGGCGATGGGCGATTGGGTTTGGGAGCGGAAATATGAGCTGGATTCGCTCTGCGCCCCGCTGAAGCTGGCGCATGATCTGTGGCAGGTGACGGGGCAGACCGACCATCTGGACGAAGGCTTTGCGCGCGCGGCGCGGGTGATCGTTACCTTGATCGCGCGCGAGCAGGATCACAGTCAATCAGATTACACGTTCGAGCGTTTTGACTGCGCTGCGATGGATACGCTGACAAACGGCGGGCGGGGCAATCCAGTCGGGCCGACCGGGATGAGTTGGTCCGGGTTTCGGCCCAGTGATGACGCCTGCGCGCTGAATTATCTGATCCCGTCCAACATGTTCGCGGTGGTCGCGCTGCGGGCGCTGGCAGAAATGCCCGTTGGCGACGCGGCGCTTAAGGCCCGTGCGCTGGACCTGTCGGACCAAATTCACACTGGAATTGAAACCTTTGGCAAGGTGGACCATCCGCAGTTCGGCACGATTTACGCCTATGAGGTGGACGGGCTTGGGCGCCAGATTTTGATGGACGATGCCAACGTGCCCAGCCTTCTGGCGATGCCGTTGATGGGGTATTGCCGCAGCGATGACCCGACCTACCTTGCGACGCGGGCTTTTGTTCTTAGCGAGAGCAATCCCTTTTATTTCAACGGAACCGCCGCCAAGGGGATCGGCAGCCCGCATACCCCCAAAGATTATATCTGGCCAATATCTTTGTGTGTACAGGGTCTTACCGCGCGATCTTACAGTGAAAAGCGCGCGCTTTTTGACATGCTGATGGCGACGGACGCTGGCACGGGATTGATGCACGAGGGGTTTCACAAGGATGATCCGGCGCGCTTTACCCGGCCATGGTTTGCCTGGGCCAATTCGATGTTTGCCGCGTTGGTGATCAATATGATGCAGACGGCGCCGGATTTCAGCCCTTCATAACCACGCCGAATTGATTAAGCGCGGCTTCCAGATCAGAGCGGCCCTTTTCCGGCGTGCCCTTGACCGAGCGCTTGATCGCATCGAACTTCTTGCGCAGGGCGATCTTTTCGGCACCCTTGCAATCGGTCCAAGGGCGGCCTTGCAGCCCCATCACCAGAACATAATAGCCGATGAAATGCGGCGGCAGACCCGCCAGAAGCCAGCGGCGATAGGCATCGTCCGCGCCCATATCGCGAATCTGCTCGGCGGTGGTGATGCCGGCCTTGGCAAAACTCGCCTCTGACGCAGGGCCGAGGTTTGGAATGGTTGAAACTGCTGCCATCGTCCTTCGTCCGTTGGGTCGGTTAAAGGTGACCCAAGTGACCGCGATGGTCAACCAGCAGGGGTCAGATCGACGCCCAATCCCGAAAAATCGGCGAGGGGGCCGGCGGCGGCGCGGCGCCGAGCGTTTGGCTGGCCTGCGCGGGCGGCGGGGTGGGGCCACTTGGGGCGGGTTTGATCAAAGACATGGTGACTGCTCCAGTCATTTTCCGGCCTTTCGCGGCCATGATTATATTTTATCTCTTGTTTTCGGCATTTTGGCGGCCGCTGCAAGGAAGGAATGCGGCGCAAAACCAAAGGGATCGGCGCTGTTGCAAGACGGACTCGCCTGACCGTTTCGGCACGCCGCCGAATATGGAATCGGATGTGACAGATCGGCTTTGCCTTCGGACGGCCGGCGGCAAACCTGCGTTCTGCTGACAACCACAGGTCCATCTTGTCATGATAGCGCTAACAAAGTTAATACGCTTTGGGCCATCCGGCCTTTCGGTTCGCACAACGTTAGGTTAGGCTGCAAAATAACATGAAATGGAAGGATGCCGGTTTGAACGATCTGAGTGTGACCCCAAACCTGCTGCGGTCCGACGTGCTGCGTCATTTGACCTTCACTTTGGGCAAGGACGAGCCGAATGCCAGCGTCTATGACTGGCGCATGGCACTGTCTTTTGCCATTCGCGACCGGATTGTCGGGCCTTGGTTCACGTCAACCCGCCGCACCTGGGCCGAAGATCGCAAGCGCGTCTATTATCTGTCGATGGAATTTCTGATCGGTCGCATTTTGGAGGATGCGACGGTAAATCTTGGGCTTCGTGAACAATGCCAAGAGGTTATGGCCGGTTTCGGCCAGGATTTCCGCGCGATTGTCGAGGATGAGCCAGACGCGGCGCTTGGCAATGGCGGTCTTGGGCGGTTGGCAGCGTGTTTTATCGAAAGCATGTCGACGGTGGGCTGCCCGGCCTATGGTTATGGGATCCGCTATGAACATGGCCTGTTTCGCCAGCGATTTGAAGGCGGCCAACAGGCCGAGGCCCCGGAAGATTGGCTGAGCCAGACCCATCCTTGGGAGTTCGCGCGGCCCGAAAGCGCCTATGTGATTCCCTTCAAGGGGCAGATTGAGAAGATCGGCGGCAAAAATGTTTGGACGCCGGGCGAGACGGTGATCGCCAGCGCTTTTGACACGCCGGTCATCGGCTGGAAGGGCAATTGGGCCAATACGCTGCGGCTTTGGGCGGCCAAACCGACCACGCAATTTGATCTGGAGCGGTTCAACCGGGGCGATTACGCCGCCGCCGCCGAGCCGGAGGCGCTGGCCCGCACGCTAAGCCGGGTGCTTTATCCCGACGATACCACCTATCAGGGCAAGGAACTGCGCCTGAAACAAGAGTTTTTCCTGACATCAGCCGCGCTGCAAGACATCTTGCGCCGCTTCAAATCCACGCATACCGACCTGCGCGATCTGCCGAAATTCGTGGCAATTCAGATGAACGACACCCATCCCGCAATCGCCGGGCCAGAGCTTATCCGGCTTTTGGTCGATGAAAACGGCATGAGCTTTGAAGACGCGCGCGCCACGGCGCAGGGCTGCCTTGGCTATACCAACCACACGCTTTTGCCCGAGGCGCTGGAACGCTGGGCGACGTTTACCTTTGGCACCACGCTGCCGCGCCATATGCAGATTGTAGAGCAGATCGACAGCTGGCACCGCCGGACGTTCAACCCGCCGCACTATATCGGCATCGTCAAGCACCACGAGGTGCGCATGGGCGAGCTGGCTTTTGTGATGGCGCATAAGGTGAACGGCGTTTCGGCGCTGCATTCGGACCTGATCAAGCAAAATCTGTTTCCCGAGCTGAACAAATTGCATCCCGGGCGGATCATCAACCAGACCAATGGCGTGACGCCGCGGCGCTGGCTGCGGATGGCAAATGCGCCCCTGTCGCGGCTGATTGACGAGACCATCGGCCCGATCTGGGAGCAGGATCTTGATCAGTTGAAGGGGCTTGAGGCGCATGTCGATGACGCCGGGTTCCTCGGCGCGTTTGAGGGCGCAAAGCGGGCCAACAAGGTCGTGCTCGCCAATTGGATTGCTGCGGAATCGGGGGTTTTGGTATCGCCGGACGCGCTTTTCGATGTGCAGATCAAGCGGATACACGAATACAAACGTCAGCTGATGAACATCCTGCAAACCGTCGCGCATTATCAGGCGATCAAGGCAAATCCGGGCAAGTCCTGGGTGCCGCGGGTCAAGATTTTCGGCGGAAAATCTGCGCCCAGTTATTCGGTGGCCAAGGAAATTATCCATCTTATCAATGATGTGGCTGTCGTTATCAATGCTGACCCTGTGGTTGGGGACCGCCTGAAGGTGATCTATCCGACCAACTATAACGTCTCGATGGCAGAACGGCTTATTCCTGCTGCGGACCTGTCGGAACAGATTTCAACGGCTGGAAAAGAGGCCTCTGGCACCGGCAACATGAAATTCATGATGAACGGCGCGCCGACGATTGGCACGCTTGATGGGGCCAATGTTGAAATTTTGCACGAGGTTGGGGCCGAGAACTTCTTTTTGTTCGGCATGACCGCATCTGAAGCCGTGCAGCGCCACCAGGATCCCGAACATTCCCGCAAAGCGATCGAGGCGAGCCCGGTTCTGCAAGAGGTGCTGCAAGCGATTGTCGAAGGTCAGTTCAGCCCCGATCAGACCGATCGTTATCATGCGTTGATTCACCGGATCTGGCATCACGACTACTTCCTCGTCGCAGCCGATTTTGCGGCTTATGATGATTGTCAGGGCTTGGTCGATGAAAGCTATCTTGACCGCAAGGGTTGGTTCAGAAAAGCTGCCCTTAATACGGCACGGTCGGGCTTTTTCTCCTCTGACCGCACGATCCGCAGCTATATGGCCGAGGTCTGGAATATCCCTTCTGCATTGTGAGGCCATATGGACGATCCTGCCTATTTTCTGGATGATGCCGCGGCGCAAGCGATTGTCAGTGGCAGGCATGGCGATCCCTTCGCCGTCCTTGGTCTGCACAAGCGCGGTAAGGCGCAGGTCGTAACGGCCTTCGCTCCGGGGGCCGAGGCGATGTGGGTTCTGCACGGGCGTACAGAGGTTCCGATGCGCCCGTATCCCGGTCATGCCGGACTTTTTGAGGCGGTGATTGCCAAAAAGGCCGCGTACCGGCTGAAAGCGCAGGGTTTCGGGTCGGAATGGGTCTTTGAGGATGCGTTTCGATTTGGTCCGGTGATGGGCGAGATGGACGAATACCTGCTGGGCGAGGGCACGCACAAACGCATCTGGCAGGTTCTTGGCGCGCATGTGCTGGACCATGAAGGCGTCAACGGTACACATTTCGCGGTCTGGGCGCCCAATGCCTCGCGCGTTTCGGTGGTGGGCGATTTCAACATCTGGGACGGGCGGCGCCATCCGATGCGCCGGCGCGGCGCGACCGGGGTGTGGGAAACGTTCATCCCCTCGGTGGGCGAAGGGCTTGCCTACAAATATGAAATTCTGGCTGCGGATGGCACGGTGATGCCGCTGAAGGCCGATCCGGTTGGCTTTGGCAGCGAACATGCGCCCGCGAACGCCAGCGTTGTGCGCGATATTCGCGGTGCCAAATGGCGCGACGCGGACTGGATGGCAAAACGCGGCAGCGTGCAGAACGTCGATGCCCCGATGTCGGTTTACGAGGTGCATCTTGGCTCTTGGGCCCGCGAAGAGGGCAACCGGATGCTCTCTTATGTCGAACTGGCCGATCGTCTGGTCGCTTATGTCGCGGATATGGGGTTCACCCACATCGAACTTTTGCCGATCACCGAGTTTCCGTTTGATGGATCATGGGGCTATCAACCCGTCGGCATGTATGCCCCGACGATCCGGCACGGCCGCCCAGAAGAATTTCGCGCGCTGATCGATGCGGCCCATGAAGCGGGGCTTGGGGTGATTCTGGACTGGGTTCCGGGGCATTTTCCCACCGATGCGCATGGTCTTGGCCACTTTGACGGCACCCCGCTTTATGAACATGCCGACCCCAAAGAAGGCTTTCATCAAGACTGGAACACGCTGATCTATAATTACGGCCGGGTCGAGGTTTCAAATTATCTCGTCTCTAACGCGCTGTATTGGCTGGAGGAATATCATTTAGACGGGCTGCGCGTGGATGCGGTCGCCTCAATGCTGTACCGCGATTATTCGCGGGACGCGGGGCAGTGGGTGCCGAACAAGGACGGCGGGCGCGAGAATTACGAAGCCATCGCGATGCTGCAACGCATGAACATCGCGGCTTACGGCGAATGCGCGGGCATCATCACAGCAGCCGAGGAAAGCACGGCCTTTTCCGGCGTGACACGCCCGGCAGACACGGGCGGTCTGGGATTTGGGTTCAAATGGAACATGGGGTGGATGAATGACACCCTGTCCTACATGCAAAAAGACCCGATTTACCGCAAACATCATCACCACCAGATGACCTTTGGACTGCACTACGCCTTTTCGGAAAACTACATCCTGCCGATCAGCCATGATGAAGTCGTGCACGGCAAAGGCTCGATGATCGAAAAGATGCCGGGCAGCTGGACCGAGAAATTCGCCAACCTGCGCGCCTATTATGCGTTCATGTGGGGCCATCCGGGCAAAAAATTGCTGTTCATGGGGCTGGAATTTGCCCAGGTTGCGGAATGGAACCACAATCAATCGCTGGACTGGCATTTGCTGGACCAGCCGTTGCACCGGGGCGTCAAGGTTCTGGTGCGCGATCTGAACCGGATTTACCGCAGCACCCCCGCGCTTCATGTGAACGACACCCGCCCCGAAGGCTTTGACTGGATCGAGTCCAATGATGCGGAGGCGTCGGTTTTCGTTTGGGCGCGCAAGGGTGCAACGGGCGACGCCATGGTGGTTTGCGTGGTCAACATGACCCCGGTTGAGCGGCGCTACCGCCTCGGTCTGCCCGCCGCGGGCCATTGGGACGAGATATTCAACAGCGACGCCGAGGCTTATGGCGGCGGCAACAGGGGCAACCTTGGGGGCGTGAAAGCCGAAAAGGTCGCGCATCAGGGACAGGCCCATTCGGCCACGATCACGTTGCCACCTTTGGCGGCAGTGTGGTTTCGACAAGCAAAGTAGAAGCGGTTTGGCCGCAAAGGGGAGGGACCATGCAATCAAAACCCAATCAACGCCTATCGACGCAGGCGATGGCCTTTGTGCTTGCGGGCGGGCGAGGCAGCCGACTGAAAGAGCTGACCAATACCCGCGCAAAACCAGCGGTGTATTTTGGCGGCAAAACCCGGATCATCGACTTTGCTTTGTCCAATGCGCTTAACTCCGGCATCCGGAAAATGGCGATTGCGACGCAGTACAAAGCGCATTCGCTGATCCGCCACATGCAGCGCGGCTGGGGGTTTTTCCGGGCCGAGCGGAACGAATACCTTGACATTCTGCCCGCTTCGCAGCGCGTGTCGGAAAACAAATGGTATCTGGGAACGGCGGATGCGGTCACGCAAAACATTGATATCGTTGATTCCTATGGGGTCAAATATATCGTCGTTCTGGCAGGTGATCATATCTACAAGATGGATTACGAGATCATGCTGCAGCAGCATGTGGATTCGGGCGCCGATGTGACGATCGGCTGTCTGACCGTGCCGCGCAAAGAGGCCAGCGCCTTTGGCGTGATGGACGTCGATAAAAGTGGCCGGGTGCTGAAATTTCTGGAAAAGCCCAAGGATCCGCCGGGCATGCCGGGCGATCCGAACAGCACGCTCGCCTCGATGGGGATTTACGTGTTCGACTGGAAGTTCCTGCGCGAGCTGCTGCTTGCCGATATGGACGATCCAAATTCGAGCCACGATTTCGGCAACGATCTGATCCCCGACATCGTGAAAAACGGCAAAGCCATCGCGCATCAGTTTGCCACCAGCTGCGTGAAAAGCGGCCACGAGGACGAACCCTATTGGCGCGATGTCGGAACGATTGATGCGTTCTGGCAGGCCAATATCGATCTGACCGACTTCCTGCCAAAACTGGATATCTACGACAACTCCTGGCCGATCTGGACCTATTCCGAGATTTTGCCGCCCGCCAAGTTCATCCATAACGAGGATGGGCGCCGGGGTACGGCGGTTTCCTCGCTCGTGTCGGGCGATTGCATCGTTTCGGGGTCCGAAGTGGCCAATTCGCTGCTGTTCACCGGCGTTCGAACCCACAGTTATTCAAAGCTGGACTATGCCGTTGTGCTGCCGCAGGTGGTGGTGAACCGCAAGGCCGAGCTGAAGAACTGCGTGATTGACCGGGGCGTGATCATTCCTGAAGGTCTGGTCGTGGGGCAGGATCCGATTGAAGATGGCAAGTGGTTCAACCGGACGGAGTCTGGGATTGTTTTGGTGACCCAAGACATGATCGACGATTGGAGCCGGGCGAAACTTTAACCGGCGCGAAGGGCTTGGATTGCCGGGGGGACGAAGGCCTTCCGGCAGCGTTTGTATCGCACCGGGGCTGCGTTTGGCGGCGGGAATAACAAAAAAGGGGGGAGGGGCGCATGGGACGGGTGCTTTCAGTCGCATCGGAATGCGTGCCATTGATGAAGACCGGCGGTTTGGCGGATGTCGTCGGGGCATTGCCCGGCGCGCTGGCCGGGGCGGGCTGGGAGATGCGGGTTTTGCTGCCCGCTTACCGCAGTTTGCGGCCCCATTTGGCCGCAATGACCGAGGTTTTGGAAGAGCCGGGGCTGTTTGGCGGCACTGGCCGGGTGTTTTTCGGCAAGGTTGAGGGGCTTGATCTGTACCTGCTGGACGCGCCGCATCTTTTTGACCGGAGCGGCGGGCCATATTCTGCCAACGGCCAGGATTTCGCCGACAATCCGCAGCGCTTTGCCGCGCTGTCCTGGGTGGCGGCCCGCATGGCGCGCGAGGGCTGCGACGGTTGGAAGCCCGACATTCTGCACGCCCATGACTGGCAGGCCGGATTCGCGCCGGCCTACCTTGCCTATGGCGGATCGGGCGGCGCCGAGACGGTGATGACGGTGCATAACATCGCGTTCCAAGGCTGGGCGCAGGCGGCCAACCTGGGGGAATTGCGGCTGCCGGTTTCCGAGTTTCATCCCGGCGGTTTGGAGTATTTCGGCGGGCTTTCCAGCCTGAAGGCGGGGCTGATCAATGCAGGTAAAATCACAACCGTTTCAAACACCTACGCGGCAGAGTTAATGCGTCCAGAGTTTGGAATGGGGCTTGAAGGCGTCATCGCTGCACGCGCAGGCGATGTGTCGGGGATCTTGAACGGGGTCGACGCCGCCGTCTGGTCGCCCGAAGCGGAAACCGCGCCCTATTCGATGGCTTCGATGAAGGGCAAGGCGGCGCATCGGGCGGCGCTTCTGGCCGATCTTGGCCTTGATGTGCCCGGACCGCTGGCCATTCTGGTCAGCCGCCTGACCGAGCAGAAGGGCATTGATCTTTTGACGCAGGTGATGCCGGAATTTATCGCGGCGGGCGGCGGTTTGGCAATTCTCGGGTCGGGCGATCCGGTGTTGGAAGGCGCCATGCGCGGGCTCGGCGCGCGCTATCCGGCGCGGGTTTCGGTGAAGATCGGCTATGACGAAGCCTATTCGCACCGGCTGTTTTGCGGCGGAGACGCGGTGCTGGTGCCCAGCCGGTTTGAACCTTGCGGGCTGACGCAGATGTATGGGCTGCGCTATGGCACGGTGCCGGTGGTTTCGGCGGTTGGCGGTCTTGCCGATACGGTGATCAATGCTTCGCCTGCCGCGCTTGCCGCGCAGGTTGCGACCGGCATTGTGTTTCATCCGGTCGACGCGCTGTCGTTCCAGCTGGCGCTGCGCCAATTGGTGGCGCTTTATGCGGACAAGGCGGTTTGGACGCGCGTGCAGAAAAATGCGATGCGCCAGCCGGTCGGTTGGGAAGCGCCCGCGCGGGCCTATGCCGCGCTGTATGAGGGCCTTGCCCGGTGAACGCCGCCGCATTGCAGACAACGGCCGGCCTGCCTTGGCCGCTTGGCGCGACACTTTGCGAGCAAGGTGTTAATTTTGCTGTATTTTCCGCGCATGGAACGGCGGTTGATCTGTGCCTGTATTCCCCCGATGGTCGGCGGGAGTTGGCGCGGATTACCCTGCCAAATCATAGCGGTGATATCTGGCACGGCCATATCGCCGGAATTTCGGCGGGTCAGCTGTATGGATTTCGCGTCCATGGCCCCTATCATCCCGCAGAGGGGCACCGGTTTAATCCCAACAAACTGCTGCTCGACCCCTATGCCAAGGGCATCGAGGGGCGGTTGCGCTGGTCGGATGCCTTGATGGGGTACCGCGTCGGCTCTGCCCGCGGTGATTTGTCTTTTGATGCCCGCGACAGCGCCTTTGCCATGCCCAAATCGGTGGTCGTGGACGAGCGTTTTGACTGGGGCGATGATCGCCCGCCGATGACGCCCATGGCAAATACCGTGATCTATGAGGCGCATGTCAAAGGTCTGACCAAGCTGCACCCTGCCATCACGGAAAAGCAGCGCGGCACCTATGCCGCCCTCGGCCATCCGGCAATGATCGCGCATTTTCAAGCGCTTGGCATCACAGCGGTGGAGCTTTTGCCAGTCCATGCTTATTTTGACGACCGCTTTTTGGTCGCCAAGGGCCTGCGCAACAACTGGGGCTATAACTCCATCGGTTTTTTCGCACCCGAACCGCGCTATGGCACGCTGAAGCAGTTGAAAACGGCGGTCAAAGCGCTGCATAAGGCGGGGATCGAGGTGCTGTTGGATGTGGTTTACAACCATACCGGCGAGGGCGATCAGTGGGGTCCGACCATCTGCCATCGCGGGTTCGACAACGTCAGCTACTACCGGCTGACCGAAAACGGCCGGTCCTATGCCAATGATGCGGGCACGGGCAACACGCTGAACCTGACCGAGGCGCCGGTGCTGCGTATGGTGATGGATTCGCTGCGCTATTGGGTCCAGCAGTGCCACATTGACGGGTTCCGCTTTGATCTGGCATCGGTGCTTGGGCGCGAATCTTATGGGTTTGACCAAGGTGCGGGCTTTTTCGATGCGCTGCGGCAGGATCCGGTGCTGGCCCATGTGAAACTGATTGCCGAGCCTTGGGATCTCGGGCCGGGCGGATATCAACTTGGGGCTTATCCAAAGCCATTCAGCGAATGGAATGACAAATTCCGCGACGGGGTGCGGCGGTTCTGGAAGGGCGATCCGGGCCAGGCGCCGGAATTGTCGCGCCGGCTTTTGGGGTCGGCCGAAAAGTTTGACCATTCCCGCCGCCCGGCAAGCTCCTCCGTCAATTACATCGCCGCGCATGACGGTTTCACGTTGCACGACCTGGTCAGCTATACCGTCAAACGCAATTTCGCCAACGGCGAGGAAAACCGGGACGGGCATGACGACAACCATGCGGACAACATGGGCGTTGAGGGGCCGACCGAAGACGTGGCGATTGGTGCGGCGCGCGGGTTGCGAAAGCGCAACCTTCTAGCGACGCTGATCTTGTCGCAAGGCACGCCGATGCTGTTGGCGGGCGACGAATTGGGCCATTCGCAGGGCGGCAACAACAACGCTTATGCGCAGGATAATGAAACCAGCTGGATCAATTGGGCCAAGGCGGACGTCGATCTGGCCGCCTTTGTCGGCCGTCTGACCGCGCTGCGTACGCGGCACCCGGCGCTGCGCCAGCACCGGTTCTTGCACGGAAAACCCCGCCCGGACGGCTTGCCGGATGTGATCTGGCGCCGTGCCGATGGGGCCACGCCGACGGCGGGCGACTGGCATGATGCGGCGTTCCGCTGTTTGGGCGCCGAATTGCGCCTGTCGGCCGAGGGCAGCGTCGGCAGCGACGTTGTCTTTGTCGTCTTTAACGGCGGCGAGGCGCAGCGCCTGACCCTGCCGACCACGGCGCCGGGTTGGATATGCGAACTTGACACCAGCCGACCAGATGCCCCCGCCCATGAGGTTGGATTAACGCTTGACCTGAAGGCTCAAGGTGTTGTCGTCTTTACCCCAATTGCCCAAAAGGTTTGAGCCATGAAAACGCACGTAATCCCCACCGCACCCATTCCAGGACAAAAGCCCGGCACCAGTGGATTGCGCAAGAAAACGGCGATTTTCATGGGACCGCATTACCTTGAAAACTTCGTGCAGGCGATTTTCGATGTGATCGGGACCAAGGGAAAGACCTTTGTGCTGGGCGGGGACGGGCGGTATTTCAATGTGCAGGCCGCGCAGGTGATCTTGCGCATGGCGGCGGCGAACGGAGCGGCGCGCATGATCGTGGGGCAGGGCGCTATCTTGTCCACGCCGGCCGCGAGCCATCTGATCCGGCTGATGAAAACCGATGGCGGGATCATCATGTCGGCCAGCCACAATCCGGGCGGCCCGAAAGAGGATTTTGGCGTCAAGTTCAACATGGCCAATGGCGGGCCCGCGCCCGAGCATGTGACCGAGGCCATGTACAAACGTACAACTGAAATCACCGCGTATCACATGCTTGATGCGCAGGATGTCGATCTGAACGCGATAGGCCGCCACGATCTTGGCGGGATGATCGTGGATGTCGTGGACCCGGTCAGCGATTATGCCGCGCTGATGGAGAGCCTGTTCGATTTTCCGGCGATCCGCGCGATGGTCATGTCGGGGTTCGGCATGCGGATGGACAGCATGTGCGCGGTGACCGGGCCTTATGCGGTTGAAATCTTTGAAAACCGACTGGGCGCGGCCAAGGGAACCTGTGTGAACGCCGTGCCATTGCCGGATTTCGGCGGGATGCACCCGGACCCGAACCCGACATGGGCCAAGGCTTTGATGGACGAAATGTTTGGCCAAAACGCGCCTGATTTTGGCGCGGCGAGCGATGGGGACGGCGACCGTAATATGGTGGTGGGCCGGGGCATTTATGTCTCGCCTTCGGATTCGCTGGCGGTTCTGGCGGCCAATGCGCATTTGGCGCCGGGTTATAAGGCAGGGCTGAAGGGCGTTGCGCGTTCGATGCCGACCTCCGCGGCGGCGGACCGGGTGGCGGCGGCTTTGGGCATTGAAAGTTACGAGACGCCGACGGGTTGGAAGTTTTTCGGAAACCTTCTGGACGCGGGCAAGGCGACGATCTGCGGCGAGGAAAGTTTTGGCACCGGGTCGGACCATGTGCGCGAAAAGGACGGACTTTGGGCGGTGCTTTTGTGGCTGAACATTCTGGCGGTGCGCGGGCAGTCCGTGGCCACGATTTTGGCGGAGCACTGGGCGCGGTTTGGCCGAAACTATTACTCGCGCCACGATTTCGATGCGATTGAAACGGCCCGCGCCGATGCGATGATGGCGGCGATGCGCGGACGGTTGGCGGGTTTGCCGGGCAAGATGGTTGAGGGGATGCAGGTCGAGGCGGCGGATGATTTTGCCTATACCGATCCGGTCGACGGCTCGGTGTCCAAGGGGCAGGGCGTGCGGGTGATGTTCAAAGGCGGCTCGCGGTTTGTGATGCGGCTGTCGGGCACGGGCACTGAAGGCGCGACCTTGCGGCTGTATCTGGAGCGGTATGCGCCGGGGCCGGACGGGCTTGACCATGACCCGCAAGAGGCGCTGGCCCCGATCATCCGCGCGGCGCACGCGCTGGCGGAGATCACGGGCTTTACCGGGCGCGTGGCGCCTGATGTGATCACCTGAGCTTTTGGCGGGCATCCTTCACAGGATATTTGGACCACGTCGAAGGCAAAGCGTCATTAGCGCCTTTTCGTGTCGCGCGCGCGCCAGCCGCGGGGCTGACATCTGCTTTGCTGCGTTAAACTCAGGGGGGCAGAATGTCTGAAGCAAAGCAGCGGGGCGGGCGGCAGGCGCGGCAGGCAGCGCGGTCGGGTGGGGTTGGCGGCACGCCGGGGCGGCCCTATATCGCGCGCAACATTCCAACCTATGACGTTTTGTCCGAAGAAAACCTGCTGCGGATCGAGGCAGCGGCGGACCGGGTTCTGGCGGAAACCGGAATCGAGTTTCGCGATGATCCGGCGGCGCTGGATCTGTGGCGCGGGGCGGGGGCCAAGGTTGACGCGCTGCTCGTGAAGTTCGAGCCGGGGATGCTGCGCGAGGTGTTGAAATCCGCCCCGGCGCAGTTCACCCAGCACGCGCGCAATCCGGCAAATTCGGTGGAGATCGGCGGCCGCAACGTGGTGTTCTCGCCGGCGTATGGCAGCCCGTTTGTGATGGATCTGGACAAGGGGCGGCGCTTTGGCACCATCGAGGATTTCCAGAACTTCATCAAGCTGGCGCAGTCCAGCCCCAATTTCCACCATTCGGGCGGCACGATCTGCGAGCCGACGGATGTGGCGGTGAACAAGCGGCATCTGGACATGGTGATGGCCCATATCGAGCTGTCGGACCGCCCGTTCATGGGCTCGGTGACGGCCGAAGAGCGCAGTGAAGACAGTATCGAGATGTGCCGGGTCCTGTTTGGCGCGGATTTTGTCGATCAGAACTGCGTTATTTTGGGCAATGTGAATGTGAACTCGCCGCTGGTTTGGGACGGCACGATGACGCGCAGCCTGCGGGCCTATGCGCGGGCGGGGCAGGCGGCGGTGGTGGTGCCGTTCATTCTGGGCGGGGCGATGGGGCCGGTCACGAATGCGGGGGGGATTGTGCAATCGCTGGCGGAAACCATGGCGGGCTGCGCGCTGACCCAATTGGAGCGCAAGGGCGCGCCGGTGATCTTTGGCAACTTTCTGTCGTCGATGAGCCTGCGTTCGGGCAGCCCGACCTTTGGCACGCCAGAGCCTGCGATTGGAAGTCAGGTGATCGGGCAACTTGCGCGGCGGCTGAACCTGCCGCTGCGGTGTTCGGGCAATTTCACCACCTCAAAGCTGCCGGACGGGCAGGCGATGATGGAAGGCACGATGTCGATGCTGGCGGCGGTGCATTGCGGGGCGAATTTCATTCTGCATGCGGCGGGGTTTCTGGATGGGTTGCTGAGCATGTCTTATGAAAAGTTCATGATGGACGCCGATCTGTGCGGCGCGCTGCATGCTTATCTGGACGGGGTGAAGATTGATGATGATCAACTGGCGGTTGACGCCTTTGCCGAGGTGGGGCCGGGCAACCATTTCTTTGGCTGCTCGCACACGATGAAACATTATGAAACGGCGTTTTGGGACAGTGAATTGTCGGACAATGAGCCGTTTGAAAAATGGGAGATGGCGGGGTCGAGCGATGCGGCGACGCGGGCCAATAAATTGTGGAAAAAGCGGCTGGCGGAGTATGAGGCGCCCGCCTTGGACGCCGGTGTCCGAGACGCCTTGCGCGACTATGTGGCGCGGAAAAAGGCGGGGATGGCAGATGCGTGGTATTGAGAGTCCAGCACTGGACGTTTGATATTATATCGTGAAATCAATGCTGTAAGTGGAGCAGTTTCCCCACTCATAGCCTGATGGCGCCAGCCCGTTCAACCGCGCAGACCGGTTTGCTCCAGCAGGCCAAGGCGCTTTGCCTCGTAGTAATATCCTTGCGCGTACCACATCACCGCCTCGTCCTCATCTCCGCCGGATACAAGCCAGGCCCCCGCCAGATATTTTCCGGCGTATTTCAGGTTGGTTTCCGCGTCCAGAAGCCCCGACGCCGGGCCGCTGTAGCCCATGGTGCCAGCGGTTTGCGGCAGAATCTGCATCAGACCGTAATAGGGGCCATTGCGCGCGGCGGCGTTATAGCCACTTTCGCGCTGGATCACCCGGTGCAGCAGGCTTTGTGGCATGTCGTAAAGATCGGCGTATTGCACGATCAGGGCGCGCATTTGGGGCGTCTCGCCGGGGTAAAGTGCGGCGGAAGATCCCTGCGACCCGTTCGGCGCGCGCGCGCATGCGGCGAGGCCGAGCGAGAGGCAAAGGGCGAGGGTGATCAGGCGGGGCATGGCGGGCCTTCATAAAAACGGTACACATGGGTGATAGCGTTTGCGAGGGGCGCAGGTAAAGGGCCATCGCGCCGGGCTTGCGGAATTTCGCCCGACGCGGAACCGCATCAATCGCAGATGTTGGGCTTGCCAAGGCTAAAACGCCAGATATAGTGAAAACAGGGAGCCTTTCGCAGATCCGATAGGAATGACGGTTTGGAGCATGGACGGCAGTTTTAGAAGCGAATTTGTCAGAGAACCTGCGGCACTGCGAAGCCATCCGGCTTTGGTGCTGAACGCTGACTATCGTCCCTTGAGTTACTATCCGCTGTCCTTGTGGCCCTGGCAGGACGCGATGAAGGCGGTGTTCATGGACCGGGTGTCGATCGTCGCGGAATATGACGCGGTGGTGCGAAGCCAGAAACAAGAGTTTCGGATACCCTCGGTCGTGGTGCTCAAAGACTATGTTCGACCCCAAAAGCGCGTGGCCTTCACGCGCTTTAATCTTTTCCTGCGCGACGAGTTTTGTTGCCAATATTGCGGATCAAAGGGTGATCTGACCTTTGATCATGTGGTGCCGCGCTCGCGCGGGGGGGTGACGAGTTGGGAGAATGTAGTGGCGGCCTGTAGCCCGTGCAATCTGCGCAAAGGGGCCAAAACGTTGAAACAATCGGGCATGCATCTGCACCGCCCGCCCGTGATGCCCTCTGCCGAAGAGATGCAGTCGCACGGGCGGCGGTTTCCGCCGAACCATCTGCATCAAAGCTGGATGGATTTTCTGTATTGGGATGCCGAACTGGACGCATAGGGCGTTTGGGGTTGAGCCGCTCGTGCACCACGCCATCAAGGACAAGCCCTATGAGCATTTTATTGCAAGCCGCCACGATCAACCTGAGCGTGGCGCTGATGTGCGGCGCGGTTATCGGATCAGAGCGGCAGGTGCGCCAGCAGATGGCGGGACTGCGCACCAATGCGCTGGTCGCGATGGGCGCGGCGGCGTTTGTGGTGTTTTCGCAATTGGTGCCCAATGACGCCAGCCCGACGCGCGTGGCGGCCCAGGTCGTGTCGGGCATCGGGTTTCTGGGGGCCGGGCTGATCTTTCGCGACGGATTCAACGTGCACGGCCTGAACACCGCGGCGACACTTTGGTGTTCGGCGGCGGTCGGTTTGATTTCCGGGATCGGGCGGTGGGATTTCGCGCTGGTTCTGACGGGGCTGGTGGTTTTTATCAATCTGGGGCTGCGACCTTTGGTGCGGTTTTTGAAACTTCACACCAAGGCGGGGGTTCCTTATGCCAAGACCAGCCGATTGCTGGTGGTGGTGCCGCAGGCCGCGGAGGGCCCTACGCGGGCGCTGATTTTGGGCACGCTGGCGGTGAACGGTCTGCATCTGGAAGAGATTTCGGTGATGCCGGCGCAGGTGGACGGTTTGATCGAGATTGAGATCAGCGTTGTCGGGGATGGTGCCTTGGACGGCGCGCTGGACCGGGCGGCGCATCGGCTTGCGGGGGAGCCGGGGCTGCGCAGTGTGCGCCTGATCGGGCGGGACGAGAGTTAAAGCCCCATGGGAATCTGGGGCGCGCAGTGCTAGACACCGGGCTTGCAGCGGGTTAAGAGCCAGCGTTAGCGCTAACAGGCGCGTCTTAAGCGAGGTTTGCGATGGTTTCGCGCGTCATTCCGGTCGAATCGTTTGATTTGGTGATTTTTGGCGGAACGGGCGATCTGGCCCGACGCAAGATCTTGCCGGGGCTTTATCGGCGCTTTCTTGCGGGGCAGATGACGGCGGACAGCCGGATCATCGGGGCCGCGCGGGCCGATCTGACCGAAGAGGCGTTTCGCGCGCAGGTCAGCGAGGCGATTGCCGAATTTGTGCCCCAAGCGCGGCGTGATGCGGCGGTGATTGCCGAGTTTCTGGCACGGATCGGCTATGTGTCGATTGACGCAAAGGGCACGGGCGGCTGGAATACCTTGCGCGAAAAGATGCGGGCGGGGGTGGTGAAGGCGTTCTATTTCTCGGTCGCGCCCGCGCTGTTTGGCGATCTGGCTGAACGGCTGCATTCAAACGATATCGCCGATGCGCGCAGCCGGATCGTGGTGGAAAAACCCTTTGGCCGCGATCTGGCAAGCGCAAAAGCGCTGAACGCCGTGCTCGCCAGCCATTTTACCGAGGGGCAGATTTACCGGATCGACCATTATTTGGGCAAGGAAACCGTGCAGAACCTGATGGCGGTGCGTTTTGCCAACATCTTGTTCGAACCGCTTTGGAAATCGGAATATGTCGACCATGTGCAGATCACCGTCGCCGAGACGGTGGATGTGGACGGGCGCGGCGCTTATTACGACAAATCGGGCGCGATGCGCGATATGGTGCAAAACCATATGATGCAGCTGTTGTGCCTGATCGCGATGGAGCCGCCCTATCATTTTGACCCGGACGCGGTGCGGGATGAAAAGCTGAAGGTGATCCGGGCGCTGCAGCCGGTGGACCAAAAGGACATCGTTCGTGGGCAATACGGGGGGGCCGAAAAGGGCTCCAGCTATGTTGAGCACAGTGAAAATCCGGGGACGCGAACCGAAAGCTATATCGCACTGAAGGTGAATATCGCCAATTGGCGCTGGAAAGGTACGCCGTTTTACCTGCGCACCGGCAAAAAACTGCGCGGGCGGGCAAGCGAGATCGCGATCACCTTCAAAGCGCCGCCGCACAAGATTTTCGATGATGCGAAGGATTGGAAGGAAAACGTGCTGGTCATCCGGTTGCAGCCGAATGAGGGCATGGAATTGATGATGATGATCAAAGAGCCGGGACCGGGGGGGATGCGCCTGATGCAGGTGCCGCTGGACATGTCCTTTGCCGACGCTTTGGGCGAGGAGGCCGAGGATGTGCCGGACGCTTACGAGCGGCTGATCATGGATGTGATCCGGGGCAACCAGACGCTGTTCATGCGCGGCGACGAGGTCGAGGCGGCCTGGGCCTGGACCGATCCGATCATCAAAGGGTGGGAAGAGCGGGGCGAGCGGCCGAGCGCTTATGATGCGGGATCCTCGGGGCCGGAAGATGCACAGATATTGATGCACCGCGACGGACGGCGCTGGCGCGAGATCAAGGGATGAGGTTTCACGCCTATCCCACGCGGACGGCGTTGATGTCGGGCCTTGCGGGGCAGATCGCGGCAGAGCTTGGTGCAGCGCTGCGCGAACGGGACCGCGCGAGCCTTTCGGTGCCGGGCGGCACGACGCCGGGGCCGGTGTTTGATCATTTAAGCGCCGCCGATCTGAATTGGTCCAAAGTCTCGGTCTTTTTGAACGACGAGCGCTGGGTGAACGAGACAAACCCGCGCTCGAACACGCGGCTTCTGCGCGAGCGGCTGTTTCAGGGCCGGGCGGCGGCGGCCCATTTGGTGCCGCTTTATGCTGACGCGCCCGCGCCCGAAGATTGTCTGGCCGCCCTCGCGGACGGCATTCGACCGCATTTGCCGATTGACGTGCTGCTGTTGGGCATGGGGGCCGATATGCACACGGCTTCGCTTTTTCCGGGGGCCGATCTTTTGGCCTTTGGGCTGGCCGCCGAGGCACCGCTTTTGCTGCCGATGCGGGCCGAGGCGGCGGGCGAGCCGCGTATCACGCTGACCGCGCCCGCGCTGACCACGGCGCGCAACATCCATGTTTTGATCACCGGGACGGACAAGCGCGCCGCCATCGAGCGCGCCGCGACCCTTTCCCCGGCCGAGGCACCGATTGCTTTGGTGCTGCCACAAGCCATGATTCATTGGGCGGAGTAAGCCATGAGCGATCTTTGGAAACCCCTTCGGGACCTGCATTCATCGGTCAAGGACCGCGCGATCATGGACCTGTTCAACGCCGATCCTGACCGGGCGCAGGCGTTTTCGGCGCAGGCGGGCGCGATGCGCTTGGATTATTCCAAATCCAACATTGACGGGGCCACCAAGGCGGCGCTGGTCGCGCTTGCCCTGGCGAGCGGCGTGGCGGAAAAGCGCGCCGCGATGTTCGGCGGCGAGAAGATCAACGATACCGAAGGGCGCGCGGTTTTGCACGTCGCCCTGCGCGCGCCGCAGGGTGCGGTGATCAAGACCGAAGGCCGCGATGTGGTGCCGGGGGTGCGCGCGGTGCGGGCCGAGATGGCGGAATTTGTAACCGCTGTGCGTTCGGGCGCGTTCAAGGGGCAGGGCGGGGCGATCACCGATGTGGTAAACATCGGCATCGGCGGCTCGGACCTTGGGCCAGTGATGGCGACGCTGGCGCTTGCGCCCTATCACGACGGGCCGAGGGTGCATTATGTGTCAAACGTGGACGGCGCGCATATTCATGACGTGCTGGCGGGGCTGAACCCCGAAACGACGCTGGTGATCGTGGCGTCCAAGACCTTTACCACCATCGAGACGATGACCAACGCCGACACCGCCAAGCGCTGGATGGCGCAAAGGGTGAGCAATCCGGGCGCTCAGTTTGCTGCCGTCAGCACGGCCGCGGAAAAGACAAAGGCGTATGGCATTGATTCCAAAATGGTTTTCGGGTTTGAAGATTGGGTTGGCGGACGCTATTCGCTGTGGGGGCCAATCGGGCTGGCCGTTATGCTGGCCATCGGGCCAGAGGCGTTTGACGATTTTCTGGCCGGCGCGCGGGACATGGACGAGCGGTTTTTGAACACGCCGTTTGAAGAAAACATGCCGGTCATGCTGGCGCTCGTCGGCATCTGGCACAATCAGATCTGCGGCTATACCACCCGCGCCGTGCTGCCCTACGATCAGCGGCTTTTGCGCCTGCCGGCCTATTTGCAACAGCTGGAGATGGAGAGCAACGGCAAGCGCGTGGCGATGGACGGCTCGGATTTGACGGTGCCTTCGGGTCCGGTGGTTTGGGGCGAGCCGGGGACCAACGGGCAGCACGCGTTTTATCAGCTGATCCATCAGGGCACGCGGGTGGTGCCTTGCGAATTTCTGGTGGCCAAAACGGGCCACGAGCCGGATCTGGCGCATCAGCATCTGCTGCTGGTGTCCAATTGTCTGGCGCAGTCCGAGGCGCTGCTGCGTGGTCGCAGCCTGGACGAAGCGCGGGCGATCATGGCCGCCAAGGGCGCGGTCGGGGCCGAGCTGGACCGTCAGGCGCGCCACCGGGTGTTTCCGGGCAACCGCCCGTCCAGCACGCTGGTCTATCCCAAACTGACACCCTTTGTGCTGGGTCAGATCATCGCGCTGTACGAGCACCGGGTGTTCGTCGAAGGGGTGATTTTGGGCATCAACTCTTATGATCAATGGGGGGTTGAGCTGGGCAAGGAACTGGCGCTGGCGTTGCAGCCGGTGCTGGAAGGTAAGGCCGGGACCCAAGGCAAGGATGGATCGACGGCCGCGCTCGTGGCCTATCTGAAATGAAAAAGGGGCCTTTCGGCCCCTTTTGATCCCGTCGCGGCTGCGGTTATTTCAGCGCAGCGGTCACGATAATTTCGACCAGATAGTCCGGCGTGGCGAGTTTGGCCTCACCCGTGGCGCGGGCAGGCGTGTGACCGGCGGGAACCCATTTGTCCCAAACCGCGTTCATCTGCCCGAAGCTCGCCATATCGGCCAACCAGATCTGGACCGACAGAATCCGGGTCTTGTCGGTGCCAGCAGCGGCAAGGATGCGGTCAACTTCGGCAAGGCAATCCGCCGTTTGCTCGCCCACTGTGCCGCCGGGAGTGCCAACCTGACCGGCCAGCCAGACGATGCCGTTATAGCACACAGCCTCGGACATGCGGGCACCGACGCCAATGCGTTTGATATCTTCGTTCAAGGGAAACCTCCGGGGATAAGACCCGTGCTGGTTATCCTGCCAACGGCGAAAAGGGAAGTGGAGCGGGTGAAGGGAATCGAACCCTCGTATTCAGCTTGGGAAGCTGCTGCTCTGCCATTGAGCTACACCCGCGACAGGGGTGGGAATATGTCAAGGCGCGCGGCACGTCAAGCGGGGGCGCAAAAAGCGCTGACCCTGCGGGGCCATGATCCGCAGGGTCAGCTGTAAAGGGTTGCCCCGAAACACAAGGGGATGGACGGAAACCTGGGTCCGGGTCTGAGGAAACCGTACCCAAGCGCCGTCACGCATGCACCGGGGACGGGCCCCTTACATCTTGGGCAGAAGGACGGTGTCGATCACATGGATCACGCCGTTCGACTGCTTGACGTCGGCGATGGTGACCGTGGCGACATTGCCCTGGCCGTCTTCGATCGTCACGGCGCCGTCTTTGGTTTTGATGGTGAACTCGCAGCCGCCAACCGTCGTGACCTTGTGCATGCCGCCGTCCGCCTCGACCATGCCAATGATATCAGCCGCCATCGCATTGCCTGCAATGACGTGGCAGGTCAGAATCTTGACCAGCAAATCCTTGTTTTCCGGCTTCAGCAGGTTTTCGACGGTGCCTGCGGGCAATTTGGCAAAGGCGTCGTTCGTCGGAGCCAATACGGTGAAGGGACCCGCGCCCATCAGGGTTTCGGCCAGTCCCGCAGCGGTGACAGCGGCGACCAGCGTGGTATGGTCGGCCGAGTTCAACGCGTTTTCAACGATGTTCTTGGTCGGGAACATCTCTGCGCCGCCCACCATCGGGTTTTCGGCGAACGAAGCGCCAGCGGTCAAAGCGGCGAAGGCGGCGGTGGCGAGGAACAGTTTCATTGGGTTTCTCCGGGTTTGCGAAGGCAAGGTCGTCTTGCCTTTCATTAAGCAAACGAGGGGAAGGCGAGTTTAGTTTCACCGATCACAGAGCTGTGATCGGCAGGGGTCAGATCGCCTCAACCGGACCCAGCGCCAGCACCGGCCCCGTGGGCGCGCCCGTGGTCGAGCCGCCTGCAGGCTCCAAAGAAACCGCCAGAATCATGCCGGGTGCGATTTTGACAGGCAGGGGCAGGGGCGATTGGCCGATCAGCCCAAGCGAGACGGGGGCGGCGTCGCCCACGATCAACCACAACTCGTGAACCTGCGCGGGTGTGGGCGCGGGGCCGGACAGCGTCAGCGCGATGCCGTCATCCGAGATTTGCACCAGATAGCTGACCTCGGACGCATTGGCGGCGAGGGTCGCGGTCAGGGTCGGCTTTGCGGATGCTGTAAACAGACTCACGGCAATCAACACAATCGCGACGGACGCGCCAACCCCGGCCCAAAGCGAGGCAAACCACGGCCTGCGCGCGGGTTTGGGGAAAAGCCGCCCCTCGATCTGTGCGAACAGGCCCGGCGGGGCGGTAATCTCCGCCACTGCGTCCGTCAAGGGATGAAGGCGCGCAGCCCACGCGTCAATGCTGGCGGCAAGCGCAAGGTCGGTCTTGGCCCGCGCCTCGACCGCCATCCGCGCGTCCAGCGGCAGCACGCCCAGAACGTATTCTGCGGCCAAAAGATCGTTGTCTTGCGGAGCGTCGGTCATTTTTCCATACACTCCCGCAGGGAAATCAGGCCCCGGCGAAGCCATGTGCGCATGGTGTTCAGCGGCACGTCAAAGCGCGCGGCCAGATCATCATAGCTGAGCCCGTCCAGATAGGCGCCCTTGACCGCCGCCGAGCGGTCCGGGTCCAGCCTGTCAAAACAGTCCTGAATGCGCCGCGCCTCGCCCTTGGCCACAAGACGCTGATCGGCGCGCAGGGTGGTATCGGGGATGTCCGCCATCGCATCGTCGCCGTCCGTCAGCGGCGGGCGCGCGCGAATCCGGTCGATGGCATGGTTGCGCGCGATGGTCACCAGCCAGCCCATCGCTGACCCGCGATCTGGGTCAAACTTGGCGGCGCGCAGCCAGACACGGGTGAAAACTTCTTGCAAGGCATCCTCTGCATCAGCCCTTTGACCTAGCATACGGATCAGAACCCCCAAAAGTTTCGCAGAGGTTCTGGCGTAAAGATCGGCAAAGGCCGCGCGGTCCTGCGCGGCGATGCGGATCAACAGGGGGCCAACGGGATCATCCATGCGCCGATGTTAGTGACCTTGCACGATTTGTCACCCCCCACCTATCCACGCCGCCGTCTGCCCCGGTCGCCACCAGAGCCCGAGGTGTTGAACGAGACATCGGGCAGCGTCACGATCTTGGACAATTCGGGGAAGGTATCGACCGCGTTCGGAATGGCCGAGGCGGCAACGAAATGTTCCTGAAAACGCGGCTCGATGGCGGTTTCGACCTTGTGGATCTGCTGCACCGTCGCCTCGATCGCATCGCGCGCGGCGCGGCTGCACAGGGCAATGCGCGCGCCGGTTCCGGCTGCGTTGCCTGCCGAGGTGACACGGTCCAGCGGCACATCGGGGATCATGCCCAGAACCATGGCGTGTTTGGGCGAAATATGGGCGCCAAAGGCCCCGGCAAGGGTGACACGCGCCACGGTCTGCACGCCCATCTCGTCCATCAGCAGCTTGGCCCCGGCATAAAGCGCCGCCTTTGCCAGCTGGATCGCACGGATGTCACCTTGGGTGACGGTGATTTTCGGGCCGCCATCAGGGCTGCCATCGTACAGCACATAGGAATGCGTGCGCCCCTCCGGCTCGCAGCGCGGCGTGCCGGTTTGATCGGGGCCGCCGATCAGACCGCTTTGATCGACAAGACCTGCCATGCGCATTTCCGCCACCGCCTCGATGATGCCCGAGCCGCAGATGCCGGTAATGCCCGATGCCGAGGTTTCGGCGGCAAAACCGGGATCGGTGTTCCACAGATCCGAACCAATAACGCGAAAGCGCGGCTCTTTGCTGACCGGATCAATTTCGACCCGCTCAATCGCGCCCGGTGCAGCGCGCTGGCCCGACGAGATCTGCGCGCCTTCAAAGGCAGGGCCGGTGGGGGAGGAGCAGGCAAGCACCCGGTCCTCATTTCCAAGCAGCAATTCGGCATTGGTGCCGACATCAACAATCAGCACCAGGTCTTTGGATTTGCTCGGTTCTTCCGAAAGCGCCACCGCCGCGCAATCGGCCCCGACATGGCCCGCGATGCATGGCAAAACATAGACACGGGCGCAATCGTGGATCGCGGTCAGGTCCAGATCAGACGCATTCAGCGTCATGCTGGTGGAGGTGGCGAGCGCAAAGGGCGCTTGACCGAGTTCCACCGGATCAATGCCCATCAACAGGTGGTGCATGACCGGGTTCATTACAAAGACCACCTCAAAAATCGATTTGGGGTTGATCTTCGCCTCATCGGCAATGGATTTGGCCAGCGCATTGATCGCCTCACGCACGGCACGGGTCATTTCCACATCGCCGCCGGGGTTCATCATCGCATAGGACACCCGGCTCATCAGATCTTCGCCAAAGCGGATCTGCGGGTTCATCAAACCGGAAGAGGCAAGGACAGCGCCGTCTTCAAGACTGCACAGATGCGCGGCGATGGTGGTGGAGCCAAGATCGACGGCAAGCCCGTAAAGCCCGCCTTCATGAAAGCCGGGAAAGACGTCCAAAATGCGCGGCGCGGCGTCGTGGTTGCCGCGGTTCACAACAACGGTGGCCTTCCAGCCGCCTTTGCGCAGGGCAGGCTGAAGGCGGCGCAGGACGGGCAGGGTGGTGACAGGATCCTCGATCTGCCATTGATCCTTCAGCGCTTGTTTCAGCCGCTCATAATCGCCCGAAGGCTCGTGCATGTCGGGCTCTGAAACCTCGACAAAATAGCTTCGGGTGGCGGGATCCATCACAATGTCGCGCTGCGTGGCAGATTTGCGGATGACCTGCTTGTGCACCTGACTTTCGGGCGGCACATCGACGACCACATCGCCCATCACGCAGGCCTGACAGCCAAGGCGGCGACCCGGCGCCATGCCGCGCTTGGATTTGTAACGCTCTTCGACCGAATTCCATGGGCTGAGCGCATCATCATCGACGATAACACCATGTTTGGAAAATGCGCCATAGCCGGGGGTGATCTGGCATTTGGAACAGATGCCGCGCCCGCCGCAGACCGAATCAAGATCGACGCCCAATTGGCGGGCGGCGGTCAGAACCGGGGTGCCAACGGAAAAGTGGCCCCGCTTGCCCGAGGGGGTGAAAATGACGAGAGCTTCTTTAGACATCAGGGACTCCTGCGCACACCCTTGGTGCGCAAGGTCGTTTTAGGCGTTGAGAGGGCAGGTTCAATGCCTGTTTGCGTCGTTTGACGATGTTGTTGCGGCCAGAACGCGGGCTGGGCACGAATTTTCTGCGAAAACTCAGGGCCAAGAGATTTTTCGCAGAAAAATCGTTCGGTCAAAAGTGCATCTGAACCCGGCCGGAATGGCAAATGACAATCAGTTGGTCACGCGTTTCCAAAAGGTGAAAGCCGCGCCGACGCACCTCGTCCACAAAAAGGTCACGGCCAATTTCGTTGGCAACCCAAGTTCGATTGCGCCGGATGACCCCTGCATTTGCAACAGCCTTGGCGGAAAAAACCTGATCGATCCAAAATTGCGGGGTGGAGATGCGCTGTTCCATGGGGCGAGATTACCGCCCCATGGTTAATGTCTCCTTAAGCGCGGCCGCGTCGCCCGCCCCGGCGTCCGCCCGCGGCGGTGGTGGCGGCGGCCGATGCCTCGGCAAAGGACAAACCGCCCTCGACCGCTTCGAGGATCTTGGAAAATTTGATCCACTCGCCGCCGTTCGCATCATGGTTCATCAGCATATTCGCCGCGCGAATCGCCTCCATTTCAACCTGGCGAACCGGGTTCATGATCGCCGAAGTCATGCCTGCAGCGATTGCCATCGGCAAAAATGCGGCGTTCACGCCGTGGCGCTGGGGCAGGCCGAACGAAATGTTCGACGCGCCGCAGGTGGTGTTCACACCCAATTCTTCGCGCAACCGGCGCACCAGTGCAAACACCTGATTGCCCGCCGTCGCCATGGCACCGATCGGCATAACCAGAGGATCCACAACGATATCATGCGCAGGAATGCCGAAATCGGCCGCGCGCTGGACGATCTTTTTCGCAACAGCAAAGCGCACGTCCGGGTCTTCACTGATGCCGGTATCGTCGTTGGAAATCGCCACGACCGGCACGTTGTATTTCTTTACCAAGGGCAGAACCAGCTCCAGCCGGTCTTCCTCACCGGTGACGGAGTTCAGCAACGGGCGCCCCTCGCAAGCCATCAGCCCCGCCTCAAGCGCGCCGGGAACCGAGCTGTCGATGCACAATGGCACATCGACCACGCCTTGCACCATTTCGATCAGCGCCTTCATCAAGGGCGGTTCGACAAAATTATTGTCGGCATAGCGCGGGTCTTTGGCCATCATATTGGTGAAAACTGCGCCCGAATTGATATCGAGCACCGTCGCGCCGCAAGCGACCTGCTCCAGCGCATCACGCAAAACGGTGTCGAAATTGCCCATCTCCAACTCGGCCGCCAGCTTTTTGCGGCCCGTCGGATTGATCCGCTCACCGATCACGGTGAAGGGTTCATCAAAGCCGATGATGACGGTTTTTGTTTTAGATTCCAGAACGGTACGGGTCATTGTTAAACCAATCTCTTAAGCGTTTGCAGGCCGGCCCGACGCGCCGCCGTTGTCTGTGACCCATTGGGCGTTCGTCTTTATGCCGCCGAGGGGGAAGAAATGCACCTGTTCGATGCCAAAGCCGGGGATTTTGGCCTTATGCGCGGCCAGCTCAGCCACCACATCGGTCGGCTCATACGGCAAAAGCAGTTTGGTCACATCCATGGCGCGCTTTTGCAGCACGCGCAGGCTGGGGCCAACTCCGCAGGCAATGGCGAATTTGATCAGGGTTTGCAATTTGGCGGGCCCCGCGATGCCGATGTGGACCGGCAGCTTGATGCCCTCGGCCGCAAGCCGGTCCACCCAAGCGATCACCGGGGCGGATTCAAAGCAAAACTGCGTTGCCATGGCCATTTTGGCATCGCAGCGCTCGGCAAAAGCCGACTTCCAACGCGCCGCTTCCATCACCATGCGGTCCGATCCGTCTGGATCAATGTCCTTGTTGCCCTCGGGGTGGCCAGCGACGTGCAGATTTTTGAAACCCGCAAAAGCCCCGCTTTCCAAAAGCTGCATCGAGGTTGAATAGTCGCCAACCGGGGCCGCGACGCCGCCTGCAAGCAAAAGTCCCTGCGAGACGCCGACCTCTTTGTACCGCGCGGTCCAATCGGCCAGCGTCGCCTTGTCCTTGATGATCCGCGCGGGGAAATGCGGCATGACATCATAGCCTTCGGCGCTGATGCGTTTGGCGGTGGCCACCATATCTTCAATCGATGTGCCGTCGATATGGGCAATGTAGACCCGGGTTCCGCGCGGCAAAAGCGCCCGGAAATCGTCGATCTTTTCGGCCGTGCGCGGCATCACTTCGATGGAGTAGCCCTGCAGAAATGCCTCCACCTCGGCGGCATCGCGGGCGGGGGCGGTATCTTTGCGGAAAAAGCTCAGAGCCATGGGGCGTCCTTCGGCTGGCGTGGATTGGCGGATGTCAGGGCTTGGCGGCCCAGCCTTCGGCGTTGATCAGGGTTTTAAGATGCTCGGTGTCATAGTCCGCTTCAAGCTTTGCGGCCACGTCGCGGGCGACATCTTCTTGTTCGCCGTCCACCTCGTAGGGGGCGGCTTTGCGCCATTCGGCAAGGTAGGCGTCGGCATCCTTGGCGCCGATTTTCATCGCGCAGCGGTCGATCGCCTGCTCGAATCGTTCGCTTAATTGCACCTTGGCGGCACGGCGGCCCTTGCCGACGATGACCTGCGCCGGAATGTCGCGCCAGAAAACTATTATCACGTCCGCCATTTCATTCCGTTCCTGCTTCATTTGGTGTGATCGTTCTAGGCGTTCAGTTGCGACAATAAGGGTCGGTTTTCGACATAGCGCGTGTTGCCTGCGACCCTGTGTCAATTGCGCTTAGCGATACATCACCGCGACGGGGCTGAGAAGCGGTGCGTTTGGAAAAGCATTCATGGTCATGATGAAGCGTTGGACCCTGGACGGCCTTTCCCTTGCCACAGCCGGGCAAGCGGGTTAGCGTGACGGTAACCACATATGGAGGGCGATTATGACGCCCCTGCGTCCCCGGGAAGCGGACGCCGAAGGTCTGACGGTTGATGTGCCCGCAGGCATATCCCAAGCAGATCTTGCCGCCGCATCCCCAAGCCCCGGTCAGGGACAGCTTTACGCTGCGCTTGATCTGGGTACGAATTCGTGCCGGATGCTGATTGCCCAACCAAAAGGCAGTCAGTTTGAAGTCATGGACAGTTTTTCCAAGACCGTGCAGCTGGGGGCCGGGCTGGAAGCGTCGGGGCGGCTCAGCCGGGCGTCGATGTCGCGCACAATCCAGGCGCTGCGGATTTGCCACCAAAAGATTGAAAAGCATCAGGTCAAAAGAATGCGGCTGGTCGCGACCGAAGCGTGCCGGCGCGCGCGCAATGCCAAGGACTTTATCCGGCAAGTGCGGCGCGAGACGGGTCTGCAGTTGGAAATCATCGCGCCCGAAGAAGAGGCGCGGCTGGCGGTGATTTCCTGCGCGCCCTTGGTTGCGGCAAGCACGGAGCAGCTTTTGGTCGTCGATATCGGCGGGGGATCGACCGAACTGGTGTGGATTGATCTGTCCAAGGTGGCGCCAAAGGAACGCTCGCGCGCGATCATGCAGATGCATTCGGGCTTTAACGGCGGCGCGGCAAAGGTTGTGGACTGGATCTCGGTGCCGCTGGGGGTTGCGACGCTGAAGGACCAGTTTCAGGATGTCGAAGACGACGGCGCGCGTTTTGCGCTGATGAGCTGGTTTTTTGAGGAGAATCTGGCCAGTTTCTCGCCCTATTACGCGCAGGCGCCGCGGGCGGGGTTTCAGATTATCGGCACCAGCGGCACAGTGACGACGGTGGCGGCCAGTTTCCTTGGCCTGCGCCGTTATGACCGGGCCAAGGTGGACGGACTTTTGATGACCTCGGCGCAGATCGACTTTGTCATTCGGGATTACCTTGCGCTGGGGCCAGATGGGCGTAAGAACGACCCGCGCATCGGGCGCGACCGGCACACGCTGATCATGTCGGGGGCGGCGATTTTGCAGGCTTTGATGCGGATTTGGCCAACGGACCGGCTAAGTGTCGCGGACCGGGGCCTGCGCGAGGGTTTGCTTTACGCGCAGATGAGCGCGGACGGCATTTTGGAAGACGGACCAGACTTATGACCGGCGACGGCAAAACGGGCGAAAAGAACACATCAGGGCGCGGGCAACGCGATCTGCGGGTGCGGGTCAAAACCGCCAAGGGGCGCAAGCTGTCCTCGACACTGTGGCTGGAGCGGCAGTTGAACGATCCTTACGTGATCCGCGCCAAGAAAGAGGGCTTTCGTGGGCGGGCGGCGTATAAGATCATGGAATTGGATGATAAATACGGATTCTTGAAGCCGGGCGCGCGCGTGGTTGACCTGGGATGTGCGCCGGGAGGGTGGTGCCAGATCGCGGTGGAGCGGGTGAACGCGCTAAGCCAGAACCCCAAAAAGTCGCAGGGCCGGGTGTTGGGCGTGGATTTGCAAGAGGTGGATGCGATCACCGGGGCCGAGATCCATGTGCTTGATTTTCTGGCCGAGGAAGCGGATGGGCTGGTCAAGGGCTGGCTTGGCGGCAAGGCGGATGTGGTGTTGTCCGACATGGCGGCGGCGTCGAGCGGGCATAAGGGCACCGACCATTTGCGCATCGTGGCGCTGGTGGAGGCCGCGCTGGACTTTGCCTTTGACGTGTTGGACGAGGGCGGCACCTTTGTGGCCAAGGTTCTGGCGGGCGGGGCCGAAAATGAGATGCAGACGCTGCTGAAGAAGAATTTCCGCAAAGTGGCGAACGTGAAGCCACCCGCATCGCGCAGCGACAGTTCCGAAAAATTTGTTGTGGCGCAGGGATTCCGCGCCCGGACGCCCGCGCCTGACGGTGAAGTCTCGCAGTGATCACGATAAAATGAAAGGCGCCCGCAAAGGCGCCTTTTGGGTCATCCCAGCCTGACCTTTGTCGAAGAGTTCAGCCGCCCCAAGCGCGCACCGGACCGCAATCCATATGCACGAAATTTGACCGCGAATAGGTGCCAACACCGCCCGCCGAACATATTTTGGCCGCGTGGGCCATCTGACTGACCGTGCGCGATTTCAGCCGAAGATCAGCAGCCTGACCTTTCATATGCAGCGAGTTTTTCGCAACCCCGCGCGACTGCGAGCGCAGCAGGGCGTTTGTCGCCGGGCTGCGATAGCCTGACAGCAGCATATAGGGTTCGTTCACATCCATCAAACGGTGGGTGGCGGCAATGATATCCATATTGCGCGGGTCGATCTTGATCGTCTCGTCCGTGCGCCAATCGCGCATGAAGTGATTGATTTCTTTCAGAACTTCGGGAATGTATTCGCCTTCGATCCAGTAAATCGTATCGATGGACTCGCCCGTCCGGCCCGAATAAAGCTGAACCCGGCGAATGTCGCCCGCCCCTTTGAGCAGCCCGAACGCGTTTGAATAGGTCGGGGCCGCTACAACCGCAGTCGCCGCAAACACACCCAAAAGCCCTCGCCGCGTGAGGCTGGAAGTCGATAAATTGGCCATTCTTATGCCTGTCCTGTCCTGTTTCGTCTTCGGCCGTCTTGCCAACAGCTCGCGCATTGTCCCCATGCCCGGGCTTTATGGCACATTGCGACGATTTGCCAAAGTCCAGAAATCACTCATCGTCCCTTGATATTGGCCAGTCGGCAAGATTTCGCTAACGGGAGCTGATACCTGCGCAAATTTGATCGAGATTTGGCGTGGTTTGGTGGTCACAGGGGGCAATGTCCTTTGCGGTTCAGTGATTTACACGGCGCGAATTTTGCTGAAAAGATGGGATAAGGTGATTGACGCTGCCGCTTGATCAAATTTGAAGGAATCCGGGATGTTTTTGCCCGCGCCGCTTGGCCGGTCTGGCCGATCGTTTGCTTTGCTGCTGACTGCTTTCACGGGATTGCCGGGGCAAGGTTTGGCCTCGCCAACCGCTTTTGCGCAGGCCATCGCGCAGGGTGTGGCCGAAAATGCCGGCCTGGCGGCGTTTTATCGCGGCAATGCCTATGATGATCTTTGGACCGGGGCCGATGATGCGGCGCGGCGGACGGCGTTGTTTTCGGCGTTGGACCTTGCGGATGCCCAGGGTCTGCCCGCCGCGCGCTATGATGCTGCGGGGCTGCGCGCAGCCTTTGGCGCGGCGCAGACCGAGGGCGACCGGGGCCGTTTGGAAGCCGCGATGTCGCGCGTCTATTTGCAATTCGCCCGGGATTTGTCTTCGGGGGCGCTGGAGCCTTCAAAGATCGATCCTACTATGAAGAGAGAGCCAGAACGCCCTGATATAGCATATCTTTTGGCGAATGCGTCCTCTTCTGATTTTGCGAGCTTTCTGGCGCGGCTGCCGCCCGACCATCCGGAATATGCACGTCTGGTCAAGGAAAAGCTGGCGCTTGAGGCAGCGATTTCGCAAGGCGGGTTTGGTGTACCGATTTCGGCGGACAAGCTGGATGTGGGATCTATCGGCAACGATGTCGTGGCGCTGCGCGACCGCTTGCAAGCCTTTGGCTATCTCGGTCCAACGGCAACGCGGGCGTTTGACCAGAACATCGCGGCCGCGGTGCAACGGTTTCAATCTGACTATGGCTTGCCGGTGGACGGGGTTGCCGGGCCATCCACGATTTCGGCGCTGAACGGCGGCGCGCAGGAGCGGCTGCAATCGGTGATCGTTGCGCTGGAGCGGCTGCGCTGGATGGGGGATGCCGCGTTTGGCAGCCGCCATATCTGGGTCAATCTGGCCAGCTTTACCGCGCAAATCGTCGATGACGGGCGCGTGACCTTTAACACCCGCGTCGTTATTGGCAAGAACGGGGATGACACCCGCAGCCCGGAGTTTTCCGAAACCATGAAATTCATGGTGGTGAACCCGTCCTGGTCGGTGCCGCGCTCGATCACGACCAAGGAATATCTGCCTTTGCTGCGCAATAACCCCAATGCCGCGGGTCAATTGCAGGTGATTGATCGCAAGGGCCGCGTCGTGCCGCGCAGCGAGGTGGATTTCGCCAGTTATACGGCGGCCAATTTCCCCTTTGCCCTGCGGCAGGCCCCCTCGGATGGAAACGCCTTGGGTCTGGTGAAATTCATGTTCCCCAATCCCTATAACATCTATCTGCACGATACCCCGTCCAAAAGCCTGTTTGCCAACGAAGTTCGCGCCTATAGCCACGGCTGCATCCGCGTCGGATCGCCCTTTGATCTGGCTTATGCGCTGCTGTCGCGGCAGTCGGATGATCCGCAGGGGCTGTTCAAAAGTTATCTGAACACCGGGGCCGAAACGCGGGTTGACCTTGATGTTCCGGTGCCGGTGCATCTGGTCTATTTTACCGCCTGGCCCAATTCGAAGGGCGTTGTCAGCTATTTGCGCGATGTTTATGGCCGCGATGCCAAGATTTTCAACGCATTGGTCGAGGCCGGGCTTTCAACTTCGCAGGTGGGCGGCTAATTTGACAGGCCAAAGAGGGCCGGGTTTGGGGTCGGTTTGAAGCCTTGGTTGAGTTGGGCACAGGATTGCCTGAGCCGCTTTGGGAATGCGAAGGACGACGCATGGCGCATACGATCGGCGAAATAGCGGCGGCTTTGGGCGCCGAGGCAGCGGGCGATGTGTCGCTGATCGTGACGGGCGCGGCGGAACCTGCGGCGGCGCGGGCGGATCAGTTGGCCATCGCGATGTCGCCAGCTTTTGCCGAGGGGCTTGGCCGTGGGCAAGCCATGTCGGCGCTGCTTTGGCCGGGGGCGGATTGGCAGCAGATGGGGCTGAAAGCCGCGATTTTCGCGCCGCGCGGGCGGCTGGCGATGGCGGGGCTGACAAGGATTCTGGACGAAGGGCCGGATATCGCGCCGGGCGTGCATCCCATGGCATTGGTGAATGCGGAGGCGCGCGTGGGGGCAGGCGCGCGGATTGGTCCGTTTGTGGTGATCGGGGCGGGGGCGGTGATCGGGGCGGGTGCGCGGATCGCTTCGCATGTGGTGATCGGGGCAGGCGCGCAGATCGGTCATTCGGCGCTGCTGCTCGAAGGGGTCAAGATCGGGCGCGGGGTGATTTTGGGCGACCGGGTGATCTGTCATCCGGGGGCGGTGATCGGGGCGGACGGGTTTTCCTTTGTCACGCCCGTTAAGTCGGGCATCGAAGAAATTCGCGAAACCCTCGGAAAACGCGAGGAAATTCACGATCAAAGTTGGACGCGAATCCATTCGCTTGGCGCAGTGATCATCGGTGATGATGTCGAGATTGGCGCGAACGCGACCATCGACCGGGGCACGATCCGCAGCACCGAGGTCGGGGCGGGAACCAAGATCGATAACCTTGTGCACATCGGCCATAACGTGCGGGTTGGGCGCGATTGTCTGCTGTGCGGGCAGGTCGGGATTGCCGGGTCGTCGCGGATCGGGGACAGGGTGGTTTTGGGCGGGCAATGCGGGGTCAGCGACAATATCTTTGTCGGCGATGATGTGATTTGCGGCGGGGCAACGAAGATATTTTCGAACGCGCCGGCGGGGCGGGTACTTTTGGGATCGCCAGCGGTGAAAATGGAAACCCATGTCGAGATGCAAAAGGCGCTGCGCCGGTTGCCGCGCCTTTTCAAGCGCGTGGCGGCGCTGGAGGGCGGTGCGGATGACGCGCGAGATTGAGGCGCGGCTGACGGCGATTGTGGCCCACATCGGCCGGATTGACGCCGCCGCGCTGGAGCGGAGCACGGATCTTGTCGCAATCGGGATGGCGAGCATCACGCTGGTTGAGGTGATTTTCGCGGTTGAAGAGGAATTCGACATTCAGATCCCCTATGCTACGCAGGCCGGGCCGATGACGCTTGGCGCGCTGGTGGATCAGGTCGCCGCCCTGGTGCAGGCGCGCGGATGAGGCGGGTGGTGATCACCGGCGCGGGCACGGTGAACCCGCTTGGGGCGCATTTGCAGGCGTGTTTTGACGGGTTTCGCACCGGACGCTGCGCGATCGGGCCGCTCGATCTGCCGGATATTGACCGCCTGACGATCAAAATCGGTGCGCCGGTACGGGGGTGGACGGCGAATGCGCCGCCGCAGGTTTTGGCGCTGTGCGACCGCTCGACGTTGATGGCGCTGCAAGCGGCCGCGGAGGCGGCGGCGATGGCGGGACTAAACCTTACGCCCGGTGAGGCGCTTGAGGCGGGCGTGATGATCGGCACGGCGGGCGGCGGGCATATGGCGGGCGAACAAGCCTATCGTGCGGTGTTCGAAGAGCGAAAATCGCGGGTGCATCCCTACACGGTGCCGCGCCTGATGGCCAATGCCGCCGCCAGCCAGATCGCGATTGCGCAGGGGCTGCGCGGGCCGGGGCTTGCGGTATCCACCGCCTGCGCCAGTTCGAACCATGCGATCGGGTTGGCCTATCAGATGGTCGCGATGGGGCAGGCGGAGGTGATGTTTGCGGGCGGCGCCGAGGCGATGCTGGATTTCGGCGGCATCAAGGTTTGGGAGGCGCTGCGGGTTCTGTCGCCCAACGGGTGTCAGCCGTTTGCCGAGGCGCGTTCGGGGATGGTGCAGGGCGAGGGGGCAGCGGTTTTTGTGCTGGAACCGATGGAGCGGGCGTTGGCGCGGGGGGCGACGATCTTATGTGAAATCAAAGGGTTCGGCATGTCGACGGACGGCGTGGATATGATCGTGCCGCAGGCCGAAGGCGCGGTTCGGGCCATGCGGGCGGCTTTGCGCGGGGCGGGACTGCGCCCGCAAGACATCGGCTATGTGAACGCACATGGCACCGGCACCCAGGTGAACGACCGCGCCGAGGCGCAGGCGCTTTGCGAGGTGTTCGGCCCCTTTGGCGTGCCGGTGTCGGCCACCAAATCCGCGCACGGTCATCTGATTGGCGCGGCGGGCGCGGTGGAGGCGCTGGCCTGCATTCTGGCGCTGCGCGAGGGGGTCATTGCGCCAACCGTCGGCGGCGGAGTGGCCGATCCGGTGCTTGGGGTTGATCTGGTCAGCGGCACTGCGCGGCTGGCCAGCGTAAACGCTTGCCTGTCAAACAGCTTTGCCTTCGGCGGGATGAACGCGGTTTTGTGTTTTGGCGCGGTGTCACCCGCACCAAAATGATTACTTGGCGTTCGCGGCCTTGACGGCGTCAAACCCGGCGGTGAACCCCTTCAGCGACAGGACCATCGGCACCTTCAGATCCGGCAAGCCCGCCGGAACGATGGTGATCGTCGCGCTCGCGCCGTTTTTCATCTGGTCCAGTTGCTCCGCCGCAAACCCGATCCGCGCGATGCAGCCATCCAGCCCGCAAACCGTGTAGGGATAAATCACCTCGCGGTTGGCATCGACCACGAAGGTCAGGTTGGCCGACAAAAGCGTGTCGAGCGGCACCAAAACAGCCGCACCCGCCACCGCTTGCGCGCCTTCGGGCAGGTTGAACAGCGAGATTTCAGCGGTCGGATTGCCTTCGGCATCTTTCAAAAGCTGGTACAGACGGCACGGATCCTTGCCATCCTCCGCCTTCACGCAGCGCATTTCCCACAGATCAAACGTCCCCGCCAGATAAAGCTCGCCGACTGCGGCGGTTTCTGCGGTTTTCAGCACGGCGGCCGCTGCGGTGTCGATGCCCATGGACAGCGGCGGCTGGGTGGCCTCTTGGGCGAAGGCAAGCGGCGCTGCGAGCGCAAGTGTAGCGGCAAGGCACAGGTTGCGGAAGGCGTGGGCCAAAGCGGTCATGGGGCGGTCCTTGATTGTTTGAGGTCTCCTAACACGGGCAATGGGCCAAGTCAGGCGGAAATTGGTGCGATCCGGCGGGAAATTGCCCATGCGCGCGGGACGGCACAAATGCAAAAAGGGCCGCTTAACCGGCCCTTTTCGTTGACATTATTGCTCCCTGTCGGACTGGCCGACTTATTGGGGGCAAAATACGCAGCTTTGATGGCTGCGTCAATATAGTTTCGTGGGCACAAATGCGACGATTTGAAACGAAAAAAAGCCGCACCTTTTGAGAGGCGCGGCCAGTTCAAACAGGGAGGAAGTCACAACCAGCGGGGGATTAATCCAGCCGATGAAATTCACTCTGGCACCATAAGGTTAAGAATGTATTTTGATGCCGAGCGCTTTGGCGGGTCCGCTGAGGATGGCGTGGAATTTGCAGGGGTGAATGCGCGATGTCGGATGTGGTTTTCGTGGGCGGCGGCGGCGAGGAATATACGGCGGCGCAGACCTTGCTGCTGAAATATGGCAACCGGCATGGGCTGGTCGCAGGGGCCACGGGAACTGGGAAAACGGTTACACTTCAAGTGCTTGCCGAGGAATTCTCACTTGCGGGGGTTCCGGTTTTTGCCGCCGATGTGAAGGGCGATCTGTCGGGCGTGGCCGCGCCCGGATCGGCGGGCCACAAACTGCATGAGGCTTTTGCCGCGCGGGCCAAGACCATCGGGTACGAGCTGTCCTATGAGCAGTTTCCCATCACCTTTTGGGATGTGTTCGGCGATCAAGGCCACCCGATTCGCGCCACGGTGGCGGAAATGGGCCCCTTGCTGCTGTCGCGTCTGCTGGAGCTGTCCGAAGCGCAGGAGGGGGTGCTGAACGTCGCGTTCCGGCTGGCGGATGAGGAAGAGCTTCCGCTGCTTGATCTGAAGGATTTGCGCGCGCTTTTGACCTTTATTGCGGAGAATTCCGAAGACATCGGCGCGCGGTATGGGCTGGTGGCAGATGCCTCGGTCGGGGCGATTCAGCGGCAGCTTTTGATCCTGGAAAATCAGGGCGCAACCAAGATGTTTGGCGAGCCGGCGCTGGATCTGAACGATCTGATGCGCACGGATGGGACTGGCCGGGGGATGATCAACGTTCTGGCGGCGGACAAGCTGATGCAAAGTCCGCAGCTGTACGCGACGTTTTTGCTGTGGATGCTGTCAGAGTTGTTCGAAAACCTGCCCGAGGTGGGCGATCCGGACAAGCCAAAACTGGTGTTCTTTTTCGACGAGGCGCATCTGTTGTTCACCGATGCGCCCAAGGCTCTGGTGTCAAAGGTCGAGCAGGTGGCGCGGCTGATCCGGTCCAAAGGGGTGGGGGTGTATTTCATTACCCAAAATCCGGCAGATGTGCCCGAAATGATCCTTGGACAACTTGGCAACCGGGTGCAGCACGCGCTGCGCGCCTTTACCGCAAAGGACCAGAAGGATCTGGCCAAGGCCGCCGAAACCTATCGGCCGAACCCGCGGTTCAAGATTGACGAGGCGATCCGCGATGTCGGCATTGGCGAGGCAGTGACGTCGTTTCTTGAAAACAAGGGCATTCCGGGTGTGGCGGAACGCACATTGGTGCGTCCGCCCAAAAGCCAGCTGGGGCCGCTGGACCCGGGCTTGCGCGCGCAGATCATGGCGGCCTCGCCGATGGGGGCCAAATATGGCCAGATGGTCGACCGTGACAGCGCCTATGAACGGCTGCGCGCCCGCGCTTCGGGCGCTGCGCAAGAGGCGGGCGGAACTCAGACGCCCGCTCCAGGCGACGATGTGCTGGCCCATGCGCGGCGCTGGGACGGCGGCACGGAGCCGGGCGCCAAACCGGCCGCCAAACCCAAAACCGCGACCCGCCGCACCGATTCCATGGGCGAGGCTTTCGCCAAATCCTTTGTCCGCCAGCTGGGCAGCCGGACCGGACAGGCGGTTGTGCGCGGCATTTTGGGGTCTTTGTTCAAAAGCCGCTGAATTAAGGCGGCGCGGCCGCCTTAATCAAGCCAATTTGGAAACACAATTCACCCCTATACCAAATCCTCGACCGCTTTCGGGGGATTGCGTATGTCAATGTCTGCTGCTGACCAATATCTGCTGGAAATGATGAACCGCGCCCGGCTTGATCCGGTCGCCGAAGCGGCGCGTTATGGGATCGACTTGAATGAGGGGCTGGCGCCCGGATCAATTTCGGCCAGCTCAAAGCAGGTTCTTGCCCCGAACGAGGCGCTGGACACGGCGGCGAGCGCGCATACGAAATGGATGCTGGACACCGACACCTTTTCGCATACCGGCGCCGGCGGCTCGCAGCCCTGGGACCGTGCGGGCGATGCAGGCTATGATTGGAACGCCATTGGCGAGAATATCGCCTGGGTCGGATCGACGGGCGCGATTGACATCGAGGCGTCGGTCGAAGCCATTCAGCGCAACCTGTTTCTCAGTCCGGGGCACCGCGAAAACCTGATGAACGCCAGCTACCGCGAGATCGGCGTTTCGGTGGAAACGGGCGTGTTCACCAGCGGCAGCAATTATAATGCGCTGATGGCGACCGAGCTGTTCGGGCTGTCAGGGTCAGTGGTTTTTGTCACGGGCGTCGCCTATACCGACACGGACGCCGACCTGTTTTATACAATGGGCGAGGGGCGCGGCGGCGTTACTTTTACCGCGCAAGGGACCAGCGATGTGACCGAAGCTGCGGGCGGCTATGCGGTTGGGGTGGCGGCAAATGCGGCCGTTGCGGTGACGGGCATGGCGGGCGGCACGGCCTTTTCCTGCACGCTCGACATGAGCGCGGGCAATGTGAAATTGGATCTGGTGTCTGGCACGACGTTCTTCACCTCGGGCAGTATTGTGCTGGGCACGGGGGTGCAAAACGTCATGCTTCTTGGGCTGAACGGCCTGAACGCCACCGGAAATGACAGCGCGAACCTTGTCACCGGCAGTGCGGGCAACAACGTTCTGGACGGGCGCGGCGGTAATGACAAGATTGCGGGCGGCGGCGGCAATGACCGGCTGATCGGCGGTTCGGGGCAAGACAGCCTGACCGGCCTGAGCGGCGCAGATCAGCTGTCTGGCGGCACTGAAAACGATATGCTGAACGGCGGCGGCGGCAATGATATTCTGAACGGCGGCGCAGGAAAAGACCGGATGACGGGCGGCGGCGGGGCGGATGTTTTTGTCTTTGCCCGCGCAGACGGCTTGGACACGGTCAAGGATTTCTCGGTTTCGAGCAAGGATATCTTGCAGCTGGATGATGCGATCTGGGCGGGATCGGTGCTCAGCAAAGCGCAGGTCATCGCCGAATTCGCCTCGGTGACGGCGGATGGCGTGCTGCTGGATTTTGGCGGTGGCCAGTCGATTTTGCTGGCGGGTTTGACCAGCACAACCGGCCTGTCCTCGCAGATCGAGATTATCTGACCTTCGGCTCCACCGCGCGCAGACGCAGCTGCGTCAGCCGGTTTTCACGCCGTGCCATCACCTCGATGCGAAAGCCGTGGAACATGAAAGTCTGGCCTTCCTGCGGGATCATTTGCGCTTCGTGGATGACAAGGCCGGCCACGGTGTTGGCTTCGGTGTCGGGCAGGCTCCATTCCATGGCGCGGTTCAGATCGCGGATGGTCATCTGCCCCGGCACCTGAAACGCGCCGTCGGCTTCGGGTTTGATACGGCCATCGCGGTGCACCACGTCAAATTCATCGGTGATTTCGCCCACGATCTCTTCGAGTATGTCTTCGAGCGTGATCAGCCCCTGCAGCGCGCCATATTCATCGACGACCAAAGCGAAATGGGTGCGGCGGCTTAGAAATTCGCGCATTTGCTCGTCAAGCGGCGTGGTGTCGGGGATGAAATAGGGCTTCATCGCTACTTTAAGCACATCAAGGCCGGCGGTGGCCGCGATGCCGGGGGCGGCTTCGCTGCGGATCAGGCGGTCCACTTCGCGAAACAGATCCTTGGCGTGCAGGATGCCAAGGATATTATCCTCGCCGCCGCGGTACACCGGCAAACGGGTGTGGGATGAGGCCAGCACCTGCGAGATGATGTCGGCGGCGGGTTGATCGGCGTTCACCATTTCCACCGCCGCGCGGTGACGCATGATTTCGTCCACGGTGCGGCTGGACAGATCAAGCGCGCCCATCAGACGGTCACGGTCGGCTTTTTCCATCGCGCCTTCGGAATGGCCGGTGGTGATCGCCCCGGCCAGATCGGTGCGCAGCGCGTCGCGCGCCTCGTTTTGGTGCGCGCGCTGGGTCAGCCGGGCAAGAAGGGAAAACAGTTTGGCCATGATCCCTTATCCGGCATCAAGCGGGGCAGGTTCAAGCCCCAGTTTACCTTAGGCTTTACCCGCAAGCGGATGATGTTTCAGCACCAGATCGCGCAGCTGATCATCTAGGACATGGGTGTAAATTTCGGTGGTCGACAGATCAGCATGGCCAAGCAGGGTCTGGATCACGCGCAGATCGGCGCCTCCGGCCAGAAGATGGGTGGCAAAGGCGTGGCGCAGAGTGTGCGGCGTGATGCGGGCGGGATCAAGGCCCGCGCCGAGGGCCCAAAGTTTGATCAGGTGATGAAACTGCTGGCGCGTCAGATGGCCATCTGCCCCCGTGGAGGGGAACAAAAAGCGCGAGGCGGCTTTGCCCGATTTGCGGGCAAGGGCGGCTTCGGCCTGAACATGCGCGGTCCAGGGGGCAAGGGCGCGGCGCGCGGATTGCGACAGGGGCACCATGCGTTCCTTTTCGCCTTTGCCGCGCACCAAAATCATGCGCGGATCACCAAGAACTGCCGAAAGGGGCAGAGAAACCAGTTCGGTGACGCGCAGGCCGGTGGCATAAAGCAGCTCCATCAAGGCGCTGTTGCGCAGCCGTTCCAGATCCGAGCGGCCAGAGGCGGCGGCAGTGTCGATCAGCCGCGTCACATCGTCGGGCGAAATGGTTTTGGGCAAAGACCGCGTGGCGCCGGGGCCGTGAATGCGCTGTGCGGGGTTGTCGCTCCGCCAACCCTCTTCATGGGCAAAGCGATAAAGTTGGCGCACCGAGGACAATCGCCGCGCGCGCGTTGCTTTGGACAGGCCCTGCGCATCGCAGGCGACAAGATAATTTTCCACATCGCCCCGCGTTGCGGTTTCAAACGCGACCTTGCGCGCCAAAAGCCAACCCGCGAAATCTTTCAGATCGCGGCCATAGGACAAAAGCGTGTTGCGGGCCGCGCCATGTTCGGCGGCCATTGCCTCCAGAAAGGTGGAAATCCAATGCGCGGCGGGCGGCGTCACCCGCGCCGTTCCAAAAGCAAAAGTTGCAGCGCGGCGCGGCGCGCGGCATCTTCCATGCCAAGTTTTCGCAAGACCGCCAGGCCAAGGGTCACATCGGTCAGCTGCCCTTCGGCGCCGTTGGAAATGCGCTCGATCGCGGTCAGGATCAATTCGCCGGCGCGCTTTTCGGCCAGCATTTGCACGATGTCAGCGGGCAGTTCGGGCGCGGTCCAGCCTGCCGCAATTGCGCGCGCCATGCCGTTCGGGGTTGGCGCGCCCGCCGGTTTGCCGCGCGCGATGGCCAAAGCGAAGGCAAGGGTTTCATCGGCGGTGCTGGCCCCCGCCGTCAACTTTTCGTACTTTGCCGACAAAAGCTGCAACCGTGTCCGCAGGTCGGCGGCAGGGCCGCTCAGCGCGAAGGCCCCCAGACGTGCGGAAAAAAGTTCGGAAAAGACAACCTCCAACTCGGCGCTTTCCATGGCCGTCATCGCAGGGCCAAGCGCGGCGGTGATGGCGGGCACGTCGCCGGTTCCCAGCGCGGTTTCAAAGGTTTGAAACGCCTTCACCCGGTCCCAGACCCCGCCTGAGGCCGCCGGTTTTTGCTGCGTGTAATAGCCCAGCAGCAGATTCGGTGCGATAGCGCCCGCGCGCGACAATCGTTCTGCCGCCTCTAACCGGGCCTTCCAGCCGGTGGTTTCGGACAGATCGGAATGGGCAAAGGCGATGGGCAAGGCATTGATCGGCAAGGGCTCGCCAATGGCTTCGAACATGCGCAGGTCCAGCGGGGTGATCGGGGTCGGCGGGGCCAGAACCACGCCGGTTTCGGCAAAGGCAGGGTCCAGAAAGCTGGTCAGCAGAAGGGTTTCATCGGGCGGAATTTGCCCCAGCGCCTGCGCGGTTTGCAACAAGATCGCGGCGGTTTGCCAATCGCCGCTGCGTGCCAAACAAAAGATGCGGGCGGGCAGGGCAGGCGACAGGCTTGGGCTTTGCGTCAATCGCCGGCACGCGCGATCTTCGGCGCCGGTCAGAAGCGCAATGTTGAACAGGCGCCGGAACAGTTCGGGCTGTTCCACCTCGCCCGTGGTTTGCAACAGCGCCATGGCTTGATCCAGCGCGCCCATGTCCAGAAGCTTGTCAATCCGGCCCAGCAGCAGCGTGCCGCCAGCGCCAGCGTCGTTGGGCGGCACAGATTCGGCCAGGATCAGCGTCAGCAGCAACCCTTGCAGCGCGGGCAGCGCTTCGGCATCCTGGCGCTGCAGCAAGATCAGGATATCGCCGGTTTTCCCCTTGCCCCAAAGCGCCGCCGGAAGCCCGGTTTTGGCAGGCGTCAGCAGCCCCGCGCCATCCAGCGATGACTGGTCCAGCGACGTGACCGTCACCGCCTGAGGCAAGGCATTATCGGCAATCGGGCCTTTGGTGATTGCGCCGACCACCACTTTGTCCTGCGCAATTGGCTCGATCGCGGCGGTTACGACCGAGGGCGTCAGCCAGTCGATGGCCGAAAGGGGTTCTTGTGCGGACAAAGCCGCTGGTCCCAGCAGGCCGCCGAACGCAACCAAGCTGGCAAATTGCCTAAGCACCATCAAGCGTCACCGGGACCCTGAATTCGGTCGGAACTGGCGCGATATCGCCCAAATAGGCATAGCCCACCAGCCCGGCGAAGCCCAAGACGGCGAGGATCAACAAAAATTTCACGGCGCGCATCATGCCTGGACTGCCTTTTTGTGCCGGTTGATCCGGCCTTGGTGTCGTCATAGATCAACCCGGCCTCAGATTGAATATATATATGGCATTTTGCGCGCGTTCACGCCATTCAATGAGACGTGTCGTGGCGGCCCTTTTTGATAGGTTGGCGGCTTTTGCGAAAAGATCAAGCGCCTGAAAGGCCTTGCAAGGATTGGGGCAGTAGGTGCGGCTTAAAAAGACCGTGGTGATGGTGGGGATGATGGGGGCGGGGAAAACCGCCGTCGGCACCGCTTTGGCGCGGCTTTTGGGCGTAAGTTTTCTTGATTCGGACGAAGAGATTGTCAAAGCGGCGAGCCGGCCCATCGCCGAAATTTTTGCGCGTGACGGCGAGGGCTTTTTTCGCGCGCGCGAAACCGAGGTTTTGACCCGGCTTTTGCGCGCCGAGCCTTGTGTGCTGTCAACGGGCGGCGGCGCGTTCATGTCGGCGGCCAATCGCCGGCTGATCGAAGAGGCGGGGGTTTCGGTGTGTTTGCGCGCGGAACTGGAGCTGCTGTGGCAGCGCGTGCGGCATAAATCCACCCGGCCGCTTTTGCGCACCGAAAACCCGCGCGAAACGTTGCGCGCGCTTAGCGACGTGCGCGGCCCGGTCTATGCGTTGGCCGATCTGATCGTGGACAGCGAGGGCGATCTTTCGGTCGAGGCGATGGCCAAACGGGTGCGCCAGGCGCTTCTGACCCGGCCGGATGTGCTGGAAAAGGACGATATATGAGTGATTTGCAGGATAAAGTTCATGTCAATCTTGGCGCTCGCAGCTATGATGTGCAGATCGGTGATGGGCTGATTGACGAGGCTGGCCGCAGACTTGGCCCGTATTTGAAGCGCCAGAAGGTGGCGATTGTCAGCGATGAAACCGTGGCCGGGTTTCATCTGGCGCGCCTGCAGGCCAGTCTGGACGCCGCCGGGATTGCGCATGGTGCGCTGCTGCTGCCGCCCGGTGAGGGCACCAAGGATTGGGCCAATCTGGCGCGGGCAAGCGAATGGCTTTTGGAGCAAAAGATCGAACGCCGCGATCTGGTGATCGCACTTGGCGGCGGGGTGATCGGCGATCTGATCGGCTTTGCCAGCGCGATTTTGCGCCGCGGGGTGCGGTTTGTGCAAATCCCGACTTCGCTTTTGGCGCAGGTGGACAGCTCGGTTGGCGGCAAGACCGGGATCAACACGGCGCAGGGCAAGAACCTGATTGGCGCGTTTCATCAGCCGACGCTGGTTTTGGCCGATATCGCGGTGCTCGACACGCTGGCGCCCCGCGATCTTTTGTCCGGCTACGGCGAGGTGGTGAAATACGGCCTTTTGGGCGACGCGGCGTTTTTTGGCTGGCTGGAGGCGCATGGCCCCGCTTTGGCCAAAGGCAACCGCGATGCGCGCCACCGGGCGGTGCTGCGCTCGGTTCAGATGAAGGCCGGGATCGTGGAGCGCGACGAGACCGAAGAGGGCGAACGGGCGCTGTTGAATCTTGGGCATACCTTCTGTCATGCGCTTGAAAAGGCAACAGGATATTCGCAACGGCTGCTGCACGGCGAGGGGGTGGCGATCGGCTGCGCTTTGGCGTTTGAACTGAGCCAGCGCTTGGGCCTTTGCGCGCAAGAAGCGCCGTCGCGGGTGCGCGCGCATCTGAAAGCGATGGGCATGAAAACCGACATCGCGGATATTGCGGGTGATCTGCCGGGGGCAGAGGCGCTTTTGGGATTGATGGGGCAGGATAAAAAGGTGGTCGATGGCCGGCTTCGGTTCATCCTTGCGCGCGCCATCGGCGCGGCGTTTTTGGCCGAGGATGTGCCCTCCGAGGTGGTTCTCGCGCTGCTGCGTGATGCGCTTGCCGGGCGCTAAGGCGCATCAATTGCGATAAAAATGCGTGAATCGGTTCTGCGGCCGCTTGGTGGGCGGCGGCTGGGCGCTAGACTTGCCTGAAAAGCAATTCCGGGGAGAAGACCCATGTTCGCATCGACAAGGGATGTTTCGCAGGCGCTGATCGGCTCGATCGACCTTGAAGGCATTGATCCTTATGAAAATTGGGAGCGCACGACGCGGCCATCGGGCGCGGCCACGGCGCCGCTTTGGCAGCCGGTGTATGCCGAACTGCTACAATCGGCACAGGGCGGGCTTTCGGGGGCGGCGACGACGCTTTTGGCGCAGATCCACAGTTCCAGAGAAATTGCCGTGGACGACAGCACAAAGGCCCTGCTGGTGGCGCTGGCCGCTGGCGGCGCGCTGCGCGAAGGGGACCGGCGGTTTTTCATCTATCGCCCCGAAGCCATGGCCGCCAAGGCCAGCCTTGCGGGCGGCGCGGCCATTCCGGTGAAGCTTTTGCATATCGGCCCGGCCATGCCGACCGCGTTTGAAACCGATCTGCCGGACGCGCCTGCCATGCCTGCCCGGATGGGCAACGGGCTGGGCAAAACGGTGATCACCGGGGTGATCGACGATGTGATCGGCTTTGCCAATGAGCGTTTTCGCAAAAGCCCGGACGGCACGCGGGTCGAACGGTTCTGGATGCAGGGCATGCCTGCGATCACCGCAGGGCGCGCGTGCATCGGCGGCACGGTGGACCGCGCACAGATTGACGCGCTGCTGCAAAGCTCGCCCGAGGAATCGCGGATTTATGACCGGCTGTTTCCCAAAGGTGTTTATGTGATTAGACGCGCGCCGCGGGGGGAGCTGGGGTTGACGCCCTATGATTGGCTGAACGCGCGGCCCTACGGGTTTGCTCAGACGCATGGCACGCAGGTCATGGATCTTGCGGCAGGCTGGCCAATGGGCGAGGCGCCAGCGGACCGGCCCATCATGGCGGTGGAGTTGCCGCAGCTGGCGACCTTGGAAACCTGGGGGGCGCGGCTTGATCTGTTCATTCTGCTCGGGCTGCAAAGGCTGATCTATTGGGCCGACCGCTGGGTTGAAAACGGCAAGACGGTGCGCGCGCCGCTGGTCGTGAACCTCAGCTACGGGGTTTTGTCGGGGCCGAAGGATGGTTCGGGGCTGATGGAGGCGGAAATCGCGCGGCTGGTGGCGGCGCGCAATGCCGAAGGTGTGCCGACGGCAGTGGTTCTGCCCGCGGGCAACGGGTTTCGCGACAATTGCCATGCGCAGATCGGGCTGGCGCCGGGCGCGCGCAAAGACGTCACCTTGCGCCTGCAACCCGATGATCAATCGGTGTCGTTTTACGAGATCTGGCTGAACGGGCTGGAGCGGATGCGCCTGACGATCACTCCGCCGCAGGGGGCAAAGTTTGACCGGCTGATCCAAGCCGTTGATTCGGTTTATGATTGGCAGGGAAGTCTGGGCGGCGGATTGATGCTGACCATGGCGCGGGTCTATGTGCGGCCTTATCCGCCTGTCGGGGGCGCGGCGCGCGGGCGAACGCGGGTGACGATCGCCTTTTTGCCCAGCCAAAACCACGGCGTGCCGCATCAGGTTGTCCCCGCAGGCGCCTACGCTTTGGAGCTGCGCAACGAGGGGGGCGAGCCGCTGTCCGCCCAGATCGAGGCGCAGCGCGACGAGACGCCGCCGTGTTTTCCGACATGGGGGCGGCAATCCTATCTGGATCACGACCTCGCCCATGGCTGGGATGGGGAAATGGCCGACTATTCCGCGCCGGGTGAAGGCTCGCCCGTGCGCCGTCAGGGCACGCTGTCGGGCTATGCCACGTGTCAAGTTCCGGGCGTGGTGGTGGTCGGTGCGGCGCATGATCGCGACAATCGGGCAAGGTCCGCGCCCTATTCCGCGTCGGGCCCATCCTTGGGGCGGGCAGGCCCGGACATGTCGGCTGTCGCGGACGAGACGCGCGCGCATCCGGGAGTGATGGCGGCGTCGACCCTGTCAGGCGGCGTTTCGGCGTTTTCGGGCACATCAAGCGCCGCGCCGCAGGTCGCCCGCGCGCTGGTGACCGCGCTTGGGGCCAATCCGGCGATGGATCTTGGCGATCTGTCGGCGTTGTTCGCCGCCGGGGCACCGGATGATCAGATGGGGCCGGGGGTCTTGCCGTTTGCGGTTCAGGCCGGCCGGCCGGCGCGGCGGATGCGCTGACCGGGTGATTCAGACATGAAAACGGGGGCCGCGGCCCCCGTTTTCATGTGCAGGCGCCAAAAGCCCCTACCACCATTCCTTTTCGGCCATGCCCCAAAAGGTGCCAAAGATCGATGCCGTGGGCCGGGCCTGCGCGGGCAATGCGATATCGGCGGGCAGCGCGGCGGTCAGCCAATCCAGCGTCAGATCCCCGTCAATCTGAAAATCGGTCGCCTCTGTGACACTGACCATGGCGCGAAACGGACCAGACGCGGCATTCGGCGCGACGGCAAAGGCCAGACCATAGATATATTCCCCCAGCAGACAGCCCATCAGCGCGCCTGCGGCCGAATCGACCGGGAAATGCACCCCCGCCACGGTGCGGTTCGACGCGATCCGGTGCGCCAGCCGGTACACCTGCGCCGATCCGCCAACGCCGTCTTTGGGGCCTTTTCCGGTCATCAAACGGTGCATCAGGGTCGCGATCAGAAAAGCCTCGGTCGCATGGCCGGACGGAAAGGCTGAATGATCCGGGGTCTGCACAATCGGCTGCACCTCGCGCGAGAAATCGACCGGGCGCGGCATGCGGCAGATATGTTTGACCTTCATTTCGACATGAATGGCCAACCGCACCGCCGCCTCAAGAATTTCAAGCGTGCGCAGGCGGCGCTGATCATCCAGCAGCGCGACGGCGCCGAAATAGGACATCAGATCGTCCTGCTGGGTGCTGATCTCGTTCAGCCGGTCATCGCGCAGATCGGCATAGGTGCGCAGCCATTTCAGCTGCCGCTCCATCTGGGCAAGGGTCGGGCGTTGAATCTCCAGAAAGGCCGCGCCCGCGCCTTCGGCCACCAGCCGCGCGATGCCGTCCTTTGGCGCGCCAGCGGCGTCTTTGTCGAACCGCACCTTGATGCCTTCGGCCAACTCATGATCCAGCATCAGCGCGCGCGTGCTCATCCGAAGATAGGTGATTTCGGTGGGCAAGGTGCCAAAGCCGATGGCGACCACGGTGTTTGGATCCTTGGCGCCGTTCCAATAACCCGCAATGCCATCGCGCGACGCCAAAAGCCCTGACGACAAAAGCGAGGAATCCTCGCCGCCCGCGTGATCGAGGATCGACGCCTCGCCCGAGCGCCCCGACCGTCCAGATCGCCCCGATCTGCCTGACCGCCCCGACCGTCCTGATCGTCCAGATCTGCCTTCAGCGCTCATCTCGGTGCTCCCCTGTTCCGGTGAGTTCAGCAAGGAAGATAGATTCTGCTTGGTCAACAACATACCAATGAGGTAATTATTAATTTACGCTTCATTCACGCTCATTTCGGGCAGGCTTGGTGCGGGCACGTTTTTCGCAGATCGTGTTTTGAAAGAGTTGCCGGAAATGAAATTTGAGGTGACATGTGGTTGAGGCCCCTGTTCAAGGCAGCGCAGCACGCATCAGGATATTTCTGAGCGGCCCTTTCCGGGTGGAAACGCCCGATGGTTTGGACTTGACCCCGAAATCAGCCAAAAGCTGCGGCCTGCTGGCGCTTTTGGCCTCGCACGCTCAAATGCGCCGGTCCCGCTCGTGGCTGCAATCGCGGCTGTGGAGCGATCGGGGCCGCGATCAGGCTTCGGCCAGTCTGCGTCAGGCGCTGAGCCAGTTGAAACGCGGCCTTGGCGCGCATGAGACCGTGCTGAGCATCAGCCGTGCCTTTGTCGGATTGAACCGGGACGCGATAGAGGTGGTGCGGCAGGCGGGTGCAGAGTTTCTTGAAGGTCTTGACGTTCGGGACGGCGCTTTTGACGATTGGGTCCGCACCGAACGCAGATCGTTTGGCGCGCCGCCTGATGTGCCCTCGGACGGCGGGCGCAAGACGGTCGAGATGCCCAATCTCAAACGCTCTGATCTGGTGCGGAACGTTTATATTCAGGCGATGACCGCCGCGCACGGCCATGAGCGCCTGTTCGAAGAGATGTTCGTGGACTGCTTTGAACGCTGGGTGTCCGAGGCGCTGATTTGTCAGGTGCATCGGCGCGCGCCCGACAGCGTGGCCGGAAATCCGATTTTGGTGACGGTGCAATCTTATGCGGTGCCGGGCAAAGGGCTGGGTCTGCGGCTGGCGATGGAAGAGGCGCAGACCAGGCGCTCGCTTTGGTCGGGGCGCAAGGTGATCGAGGCGCGCGGCGCGCCGCCGGTGGATCATATCGAATTTCTGTCTTTGGTACATGAAGCGACCGAAGCGTTGGCGGACAGTCTGGTTCTGCGGCTGAAGCGGAATATGGATGACGCGGACGCGGCCATTTTGGGGCGCATGTCGCTGCACAAGATTTTCTCGATGAATGTCGAGGACGTTGAACACGCCGACCTTTTGCTGCAGCGCGCTTACGAGCTGGACCCGCGGGCGATCTTTTTGTCATGGCGCGGACAGTTGCGCATCATTCAGCAAATGGAACGACACTCGGGCAACGGCGAGGACCGGCGCGGCGAGATTGACAGCCTGACGCGGCAAGCGATCCGGCTGGAGCCGACCAATTCCATGGTGCTGTCGGTCGCGGCGAATGCGCAGCTTTTGATCGAGGATGATGTGCACGCCGGGCTGGAGCTGGCCCGCCGCGCGATCAGCCAGAATCCGGCCAATCCCTTTGCCTGGGATGCCATGTCGATCGGGTTGGCGATGTCGGGCAAACAGCAAGAGGCGCATCTGCATCAACTGCGCGCCTTTGCCATCTCGCAAAAATCCCCGATCCGGCATTTTTGGGATATGGGGGCCTGCCTGACCTCGGTGGCGACGGGCAAGCTGGAACAGGCACGCAAGCTGGCGCATAATGCGGCCGTCATGGTGCCCGATTTCCGCCCGCCGCTGCGCTATATGGCGGCGCTGGATGCGGCGGCAGGCGATACCAAGGCGGCGATGCAATCGGTGGAAAAGCTGCGCAAGCTGGAGCCGGATTTCACCCTGAAGCGCATGGTCGAGGATGAAGATTAT
>JANNBM010000010.1:0-8202 GCA_031385445.1 Paracoccaceae bacterium
GCCGGAACAGCCTGGTGCGCCCTTGGGCCGCGCCTTTGCACATCCGGTTGAATTTGCTGGCGAAAGTTCAGATGACAAGCGGGGCCGGCTGGCGGATGACCTGCGCGCGGCAGGGCAAAGCGCGGCGGTGATCACCCTGCCCGACAGCCTGTGCTGGCTGCTCAATCTGCGCGGATCGGACGTGCCGCGCAACCCGATCCTGCACGGTTTTGCGATATTGCACTGGGACGCACGGGTTGATCTGTTCGCAGAGGCGGCCAAGTTTGACGCGGTCACCTTGGCCGGTTTGGGCGAGCAGGTTACGCTGCACCCTTTTGCCGCGTTTGAACTGGCGCTTGGCGCGTTGACCGGCACGGTTCGGGTGGACAAAACCACCGCGCCTTTGGCCGTGTCGCAAAAGCTGAGCGCCGCCGCGATTGCCTTTGCCTGGGGCGATGACCCCTGCGCGCTGCCAAAGGCGCGCAAGAACGCCGCCGAGATCGAGGGGATGCGGCAAGCGCATTTGCGCGACGGGGCGGCGGTGGTGGAGTTTTTGTGCTGGCTGGACGCGGAGGCCCCCAAAGGGGAGTTGAGCGAAATTTCCTGTGTTCAGGCGCTGGAAGGATTCCGGCGCGCCACCAATGCGCTGCATGACATCTCGTTTGACACCATTTCGGGCGCGGGCCCGAACGGGGCGATCATGCACTACCGCGTCAGTGAACAGAGCAACCGCAAACTGGGGCAGAACGAGCTGTATCTGGTGGATTCGGGCGCGCAATATCTGGACGGGACCACCGATATCACCCGCACTGTGGCGATCGGCGATCCGGGGACCTATGCGCGGGCCTGCTATACCCGCGTGCTGCAGGGCACGATTGCGATTTCGCGGGCGCGCTGGCCAAGGGGGCATTCGGGGCGCGATCTGGACCCGCTGGCACGGGCGGCGCTGCAGGCGGCGGGGCAGGATTTCAACCACGGCACCGGGCACGGCGTGGGGGCATTTTTGTCGGTGCATGAGGGGCCGCAGCGGCTGAGCCGGATCAACGAGGTGCCGTTCGAAGAGGGGATGATCCTGTCAAACGAGCCGGGATATTACCGCGAGGGCGAGTTTGGCATCCGGCTGGAAAACCTGATCGTGGTGGAAAAGGCGGCGGATGTGCCGGGCGGGGATGGGCGCGATCAGTTGGCGTTTGAAACGCTGACCTTTGTGCCGTTTGACCGACGGCTGGTTCTGAGCGATGAATTGTCCAAGGCCGATCGCGATTGGCTGAACGCCTATCACGCCGCGGTTCTTGGCAAATTGGCGCCAAGATTGTCGGCGGCGGCGCTGATCTGGGCGACGGCGGCCTGCGCGCCGATTTAAGGAGCAAAGCATGGCGCATATGACATTTACCGCTGCTTTGGGCCGCTATGTGGTCGCTGCGCAGAGCGAAGTTTTGGGGCAAAGCCAAGGGGTTGTGCAGCTGCGCGAGGGCAGCTATCCGCCGGTTTTGTATGTGCCGCGCGCGGATATTGACCTGTCAAAACTGCAGCGCAGCCCGCGTCAGACCACATGCCCGCACAAGGGGCTTTGCAGTTATTATCATGTGGTGACGGCGGCGGGGACGCTGGAAAACGCGGTCTGGTCCTATGAGGCGCCGGTTGGGGACGCGCAAAGCATCGCGGGGCATTTGGCGTTTTATCCGGACAAGGTCAGCGTTACAGCGGTTTAGGCGGCGCTTGCGACCAAACGGATCCGCTCGACCATTGCGCGCAGACCGTTGGAGCGCTGCGCCGACAGATGGTCGTTCAACCCCAGACGCGCCAGTTCGGCCGCCGCATCAACCTGCGCCACCATAGCAGCAGGCACGCCGGCATAAAGCGCATGCAAAATAGCGATCAACCCGCGCACGATCATGGCATCCGATGTGCCCTGAAAATCAAAGCCCCCCGCCTCGATCACAGGGCGCAGCCAGACCTGACTGGCGCAGCCGTCAACCTTTAGCGCGGGCACCTTGAAACTGTCGTCCAGATCGGGGAACGCTTTGCCCAGCTCGATCACATGGCGATAGCGGTCTTCCCAATCGTCAAAAAAGGCGAAAGTTTCGGCAATGTCTTCGAAGGCGGGGGTGGCCATATCTCACTCCGGTTTGTTGCCCTTGGCTAACGAAGCTGCGCCCAAAGGTCCAGCCTTAGGCTTTTCAAACTCTGGGGCATAAGATAGCAAGGGGCAAAGTCGGGAACCCACGCATGCGTTTTTCTCAATCAGCCGCCCTTGTCGCCATGATCGTGCTGACCGCTTGCAGCGGGTTCAGTGGCAGCAAGCTGAACCCGTTCAACTGGTTCAAACGTTCCGCGCCCGAGGCGTTGGAATTCGTGCAGGTCCCGGTCGATGCGCGCGGACTGGTCGCGCAGGTCACAGAGATGAAGGTTGAACCCTATCCGGGCGGGGCCATCGTGCGGGCAACGGGCGTGCCGCCGTCGCAGGGGTGGTGGGACGCCGAATTGGTGAAGGTGGACACCGAGGAGGAAGGCGTGGTTTTGTATGAATTCCGCGTTTTCCCGCCGCCCGTGCCGCGCCCCGCGGGCACCCCGTTTTCGCGCGAGGTGACGGTGGCGACCACGCTAAGCTCGATCTCGCTGGACGGTGTTGACAAGATCGTGGTTCAGGGCGCGGCGAACGCGCTGTCGTCCCGACGGTAAGACGGGGCGCGAGTTCTGGCTGTTAAAGCCGCACAACCCGCACTTCGTTGCCCTTGGCAGACAGCGCAATCTCGCCCTTGCACAGACGTACAGCATCATCGCCAAACACCTCCGCCCGCCAGCCGGAAAAGGCATCGCCTTCGCGCCCGCCCGCCGCAATCGCATCCAGTTCGGACGACGAGGCGATCAGTTTGGGCGCAATGCCGAGCGATTCGGACTTGGCTTTCAGCAGCACGCGCAGCAAATCGGCCAAGGCCGGGTTCACCTGCAACTGCTCTTTGTCCGCCTCGATCTTTGGCAAGTCGGTGGTTTCCATGCCCGCCTTGATCGCGGCCAGAATGCCATCGGCAATCTCGGTCTTGCGCCCCTCACGCAGCAAAAGCCGCGAACGGCCCAGCTCTTCGGCATTTGTGGGCCGGGTCGAAGCCAGCTCCAGCAGGGCGTCGTCTTTCATCACGCGGCTTCGGGGCACGTTCTGCGCCTGCGAATAGGTTTCGCGAAACCGCGCCAATTCGCGCACCACGGCCAAAAACCGGCCAGAGGTGGTGCGGGTCTTGATCCGCAGCCAAGCCTCCTCGGGGCGCACGGTATAGGTTTCGGGGTTCAAAAGAACCTGCAACTCGTCTTCAAGCCAGTGTTTGCGGCCGTTTTTTTCCAGCTGCGCGACGAGCCATTCGTAAATCACCCGCAGATGGGTGACATCGGCAATCGCATAGTCTGATTGCGCGGTCGAAAGCGGGCGGCGCGACCAATCGGTAAAGCGCGAGGTTTTGTCGAGGTTCTGTTTGGCGATCCGCTTGACCAATGTTTCATACCCGGCCTGCTCGCCAAAACCGCAGACCATTGCGGCGATCTGGGTATCGAACAACGGCTTGGGAAAGACCCCGCCTTCGACAAAGAAAATCTCAAGATCCTGACGGGCGGCGTGGAATACCTTGACCGTCGCCTCGTGGCGAAACAGATCATAAAGCGGCTCCATGCTCATCTTGTCGCCCTCGATCGGGTCGACCAGGACCGCGTCGCCGTCCTTGCCGGGCAGCGCCATCTGGATCAGGCACAGCTTTGACCAATAGGTCCGCTCGCGCAGGAACTCGGTGTCGATGGTCACATAGGCTTGCGTTTTGGCGGCGGTGCAAAAGGCGGCAAGGTCTTCGGTCGTGGTGATGGTGCGCATCGAAGGGCCTTTCGCAAATCGCGGGGGCATCCCGCAGGTTCAGTTCCCTATAGGGACGGGCGGGCGGATTGGCAAATCTCTTTTCCCGTGAACGATCCGGCGCGGCGCGCTGCGTTCAGATCCACAGTTCCGGCTGCTGCGCATAGGCGATGTACAAGGGATGCCTCGGATCGCCGCCTTGGGTCAGGCCCAGATGATACAGCGGCCGCCCAAGGCCGCGCAGCAGCCCCGTCACCGTCAACCCGCGCCCCAGATGCGCGCCATGCGTGCCCCATGCGCAGATCAGCAAATCAACGCCCCCCGCAAGTTCGGCAATCGCGGCGTCATTGCCGGGGCCAACGGGATCGGCTTCGGCGCGCATCACCTTTGGGTCGGTGGCGCGAAAGGCAAAGATATTGGCCACGCCGAAGCCGTCAAAGCCCAAGGCCCGCGCGCGCCGCTCGCAGCGCTCCACCGTGGGGTCATTTTGCATCTCGGTCGCGGTGGACGGGTTCAGCATCACAAAGCCTATCCGCCGCCCGCCCGCGCCCCAGTCGCGCGACAGGCCATAGCGGAAGCGCCCGCAAGGCGAATAGACCGCCCGGCTGGCGGCATCGCCCTTCAGATGCGTGCGGGTGGTGTCGCCGCAGGTTGGATTGCTTGCGCTCATATCGCCTTTGCTGACCGTGGAATCCGGCTTTGGCAAGGGGGTTTTCACGCAGGCAGCCTTAGCAAAGCCCCGCGCCGTCTGGCAGGTTCAGGTCGGCGGCGCTTGGCGCCACTGCCCCACAACCACCGGCTTTTGCCCCGGCGGCGGGGTCAGCAGGGCGCGCAGCAGGGCCATCGGATGGCTGCGCAGGGTCAGGCGCATGGACACGTAATCTTCGACCACCGCCTCGCCCTCGGTCAGATCGGGAAAGCGCACCTCAGCCTCGGCCAGACCCTCGCCGTCGATATCGCGGGCGAACAGCGGCAAGGGCGCCAGCCCCGACACGCCCTGCGCCGCCCAAAGCGCCTCGCGCCGGTTCAAGCCAAGGACGGCAAAGGCATCCGCTTCGGCCAGTTTGGCAAGCGTGGGCGGCCTGATCCCGGCGCGGCGCCACAGGTCTTCCACGCCGGGATAGCCGTTGCCGCGCGACGAGACGATCCACATCGCCTCGTCTTCGGGCAGGCCCTTGATCTGCCGGAACCCAAGGCGCAGGTGCAGCCCGTTCAGGCTCGGCTCCAGCACATTATCCCAATGGCTGCGGTTGATGCAGGGCGGCAGAACGGTAACGCCGTGCTCGCGCGCATCGCGCACGATCTGGGCCGGGGCGTAAAACCCCATCGGTTGGCTGTTCAGCAAAGCGCAGCAAAAAACCGCCGGATGATGGCGTTTCAGCCAAGCGCTGGCATAGACCAGCAGCGCAAAGCTGGCGGCGTGGCTTTCGGGGAAACCATAGCTGCCAAACCCCTCGATCTGGGCAAAGCAGCGGGCGGCGAAATCCGCCTCATAGCCATTGGCCAGCATCCCCGAGATGAAGCGGTCGTGAAATTCGCTGACCGAGCCGTGCTTTTTGAACGTGGCGAGCGAACGGCGCAGCCGGTCAGCCTCTTCGGGCGAAAACCCCGCGCCGATGATGGCGATCTGCATCGCCTGCTCCTGAAACAGCGGCACGCCAAGCGTCTTGCCCAGCACCTTGCCCAAGGCGTCCGAGGGAAAGCTGACCTGCTCTTCCTTGTTACGCCGCCGCAGGTAGGGATGCACCATGTCGCCCTGAATCGGGCCGGGGCGGATGATGGCGACCTGAATGACCAGATCGTAAAAACTGCGCGGGCGCATCCGGGGCAGGAAATTCATCTGGGCGCGGGATTCGACCTGAAACACGCCCAGACTGTCGGCCTGGCACAGCATGTCATAGGTGGCGGGGTCTTCGGCAGGCAGGGAGGCGAGGGAATAGCGGGTTTGATGGTGGCGGTCGATCAGATCAAACGCCTTGCGGATGCAGGTCAACATGCCAAGCGCCAGAACATCGACCTTCAGGATGCCCAAGCTGTCGATATCGTCCTTGTCCCAACAGATGACGGTGCGGTCCTCCATCGTTGCATTCTCGATCGGGACCAGTTCATCAAGCCGCCCCTCGGTGATGATGAAACCGCCGACATGCTGCGACAGATGCCGCGGGAAGCCTTGGATTTCCTCGATCAGTTGCAAGGTCAGCGCGAGGCGGCGGTCGGTGGGATCGAGCCCGATTTCAGCAAGGCGCTGCGCCATCATCGCGCCCTTGGCCCCAAAGCCCCAGATCTGCGACGACATGGCGGCAAGGGTGTCTTCGGACAGGCCCATGACGCGGCCCACCTCGCGCACGGCGCGTTTGCCGCGGTAGTGGATGACGGTGGCGCACAGGCCGGCGCGGTGGCGACCGTAGCGGTCATAGATGTGCTGGATCACCTCTTCGCGGCGTTCATGTTCGAAATCCACGTCGATATCGGGGGGTTCGTCACGGTCGAGGCTGATGAAGCGTTCGAACAGCAATTCCTGTTCCGCCGGATCGACCGATGTGATGCCCAGCACATAGCAGACGGCGGAATTGGCCGCCGAACCACGGCCCTGACACAGGATTTTTTCCGCCCGGGCAAAAAGGACAATCTCGTGGATGGTCAGGAAATACTGCGGGATGTCCTTGATCCGGATGATGTTCAACTCGTGCCGTATCGCCTTGTCCACCTTTGCAGGCACACCGTCCGGATAACGGTTCGCAGCCCCCGCCCATGTCAGCCTTTCCAACTGGGTCTGGGGGGTGACACCGGGGGGCAGGTCTTCCTGCGGATATTCATAGCGCAATTCGCGCAGATCAAAGCTGCAGGCATCGGCCACATCGCGGGTGGCGCGGATCGCATGGGGCCATTCGGCAAACAGGCGCTGCATGTCGGCAGGCGATTTCAGATGCCGTTCGGCATTGGGGTTCAAGAGGAAACCCGCCTGACGGATCGTGGTTTTTTCGCGGATGCAGGTCATCACGTCATGCAGCGGGCGGCGGTCGGGGGCGTGATACTGTACGTCATTGGTGGCAAGGATCGACAGTCCGTGCGCGCGCGCCAGCCGGTCCAGCCGGTTGATCCGCGCCCGGTCGTCGGCGCGATACAGATGGCTGACCGCGACATGACGCAGGGTCGGCAGATGGCGGCCCAGCATGGCCAGGCGGCCGGGCAACCGATCATCGGGCAGGACGATCAGTTGCACACCTTCCGCATGGGCGGCCAGATCGGCCAATGTGATGTCGCAGACCCCCTTGGCCTGCCATTCGCCCTGCGCGTCATTCATCTTGCCTTTGGACAGCAGCGCACAAAGCCGACCATAGGCGGCCCGGTCGCGCGGATAGGCCAGAAACGCCTCTCCCGTGATCAATGTCAGGCGGCAGCCGATCACCGGACGCATGTTCGCCTTTAGCGCCGCAGCATGAAGGCGGACCACGCCTGCCATTGTGTTCAGATCGGCAATGCCCAGTGCGTCATAGCCCTGCCCATGCGCGGTCAACACCAGATCGGTTGCATCCGACGCCCCGCGCAGAAAGGAAAACGCGCTGCTCAGACCCAGTTCGACATAAGGCGCGCGCGGGTTCGGCGGCAATTCCTCGGTCAGCGTGCGGCGGGGATGGACGTTGTCATTTTCGGGCATCAGTTGAACATTCCATGTTCGGGCATCAGGAAAACATCCCGTGGACAAACCAGCGCGGATCACCGCCGCGCCCATCCTCGTGCAGCCCTTCGCGGTAAAGCCAGTACCGTCGCCCGGCTTGATCCTCGACCTTGAAATAATCGCGCAGCCTTGTGCCGGGCCGGTCGTGCCACCATTCCGGCGCGATCCGTTCCGGCCCGGCATAGCGGACGGTGCGGTGCGTCACGCGGCGCCAGACGAATTGGGCGGGCGGGCCTTCGGGAACGGCGTACAGCACGCGGATTTCTTCGGCAGGGTCCAGCAGGCGGATGGGACGTTCGGCCAACAGGACTGGCATATCGGGGGCTGCGGCCAAGGGGGCGGCCCGCGCCACGGCACGTTCGGGGATATGGCTGGCACGCGGGACCGGACGGGTTATTGCGCCTGCCCCGAAACGGACGGTCAGGCGATCAATCAGATGGGACAGGTCCAGCACGGTATCGGGTTCCCCGGCCAGCGTGGTCTGCACCACATGCAAGGGTTCACTCACCGTCGCCTCAAGCGAGATCAGGTCAAAACCGAAACCGGGGTCGATCCGCTCCAGCCGGTCGCGGAACAGGAATATCAGATGTGCGGCATCCCGACTGGAAGAGGCCATTGCGACCTCGATCCGGCTGACCTCTCCGTCGGTGCGATAGACACTGAGCCGCAATCGCCGTGCGCCCTGACCGGCATGGGCCAGTTGGGCGCA
>JANNBM010000023.1:0-81457 GCA_031385445.1 Paracoccaceae bacterium
GGCCTGCTGGCCTCGCTGGAGGTGTTGTGCGCCGAATTCGGCGAGCGGCTGGGGGTGGCGATGCAGACCCGCTTCTCGCCTAGCCGGCTGACCCGCAGCGCCGACCTGACGGTGTTCCGGCTGGTGCAGGAGTCGCTGAACAACATCGCCAAGCACTGCCAGCCGACCCTGGTGACGGTCGACATCGACGACCTGGGCGACCAGGCCCGCATCACGGTGGCCGACGACGGCGCCGGATTCGACACCAGCCGGGTCGGCAGCGCACGCCACGGCCTGATCGGCATGCGCTACCGGGTCGAGGCCGAGGCCGGCCAGCTGCGGGTGGAATCCGAGCCGGGGCGGGGAACGCGCATCATCGCCTGCCTGCCCCAGTCCCGGGAAACGGCGGCGGCCAGCGAGTCCGCGCTGTAGGCCTGCGCCTACAGCGGCCGGCACCACTGGCCGACAAGCGGCCGCGGCGCCTGCCGGTCGGCGCGGACCGCCCGGCCGCCTACGATAACTCCATCGCAGCGAGGGTTCGCTGCGAAGCACCCCGGGTCGGCACGCGCCACCCGCTGCCCAGGAGTTCCGCCATGCTGCACTACGCCGTCGTGTTCTTTGTCATCGCGCTGATCGCTGCGCTGTTCGGTTTCGGCGGCCTGGCCGCCGGCGCCGCGGGCATCGCCAAGATTCTGTTCTTCGTGTTCGTGATCATGGCCGTGGCCACCTTCCTGTTCGGACTGCTTCGCAAGACCTGACCACCCGCGTGGTGCCCCGCCGACCGCCGCGCCCCCTTCCCACGACCCCAGGAGTTCCAGAATGAACCAGTCCACCACCTCGCACTCCAATAACGGCGAAGTCCGTTCGTCGCTGCGTTCGCAGGTCGAGCCGATGGCCGATGCCGTGGCCGAGAGGGCCGACCGGGCGCTCGCCACCTCGATCAGCGTGGCCAACGACGCCATCGACGCGGCGCACGACGCCGTCGGGCGGCTCGGCGACGGCGCCTCGGAAGCGCTGCAGCGCGCCAGCGTGCAGGCCAGCCGGCTGGCCCGGCTGGGCATCGACAAGGCCCGCGGCGCCGGCCACGAGGTGCGCTACCGGATCGAACGCGCCGGCGACCAGACGGTGGGCTACATCCGCCACGAGCCGGTGAAGTCCATCGCCATCGCCGCCGCGGTGGGCGCCGGGCTGGCCGTGCTGGTGGCCCTGCTGGCCCGACCGCGGCGCTGAACGGGCCGGACGTCCCACCGGCCCGACCCGCTGTCGACGGGTCGACAGGGCATCCCACGCGCCCGCGCGCGGGATGCCCTTTCCAACTTCCAGGCCCGCCCTCATGACCACCACCCAACTGCCCGTCCTCCCCGCCGCGTCGTTGCACGATGACCTGCAGGCCGCGTTGGGCCGGCACCTGCTGCACTGCCGCCAGGCCCGCGGCCGCTGGTTCGCCACCGCGTCCTGGGCCGAGCGCGCCCATGGGCTGCTCGCCCCGCGTCTGATCACCACCGTGCTCGGCGCCAGCGCCCTGCTGTGGCTGTGCCGCTGGTGGGCCTGAATTGGCCAGCCAGGCGTTCCCAAAAACCGCTGGACCGACCTGATCGAGGTGAACATCGCCAATCTGGCCGCCGTGCCGTCAATCGTTTACGGAATCCTCGGCCTTGCGATCTTTATCAACTTCGCCGGGCTGCCGCAGTCCGCGCCCCTAGTTGGCGGGCTCGTGCTGACGCTGATGAGCCTGCCGCGCATCATCATCCCGACCCGCGCCGCGCTGAAGGCCGTGCCGCCTTCGATCCGCGATGCGGCGCTTGGCGTTGGCGCGTCGCGGCTGCAATGCGTGCTGCATCATGTCCTGCCGCTGGCGATGCCGGGCATTCTGACCGGGGTGATCATCGGCCTTGCGCAGGCACTCGGCGAGACGGCGCCCCTGTTGCTGATCGGAATGGTGGCCTTTGTCCGCGATTTTCCGGGCGGGCTGTTTGATCCGGCCACGGCTTTGCCTGTACAGGTGTACAATTGGACCACGCGCGGCGATCCCGGCTTTGTCGAACGGGCCTCGGGGGCGATCATCGTGCTTTTGGTCTTTCTTTTGGTGATGAATGCCGCCGCGATCTATCTGCGCCGCAAATTCGAACGCCGCTGGTAGGTGAAAGTATGAAAGATATGAACATGGAGCCCGGTGTCTTGATCCAGTCCAATAAAATCGAAGCCCGCAAGGTGCAGGTTTTCTACGGCACCAACCATGCCATAAAGGATGTCGATGTCGACATTCTTGACAAGACGGTGACGGCCTTCATCGGTCCGTCGGGCTGCGGCAAATCTACCTTTCTGCGCTGCCTCAACCGGATGAATGACACAATCGACACCTGCCGCGTTGAAGGGCTGATCACGATTGAAGGCGAGGATATCAACGATCCGCGTGTCGATCCGGTGCAATTGCGCGCCAAGGTCGGGATGGTGTTCCAAAAGCCGAACCCGTTCCCCAAATCAATCTACGACAACGTGGCCTATGGCCCGAAAATCCACGGGCTTACCCGCTCCAAGGCGGATCTGGACGGCGTGGTCGAAAGCTGCCTGCGCAAGGCGGCGCTGTGGAACGAGGTTAAGGACCGGCTTTCCGCGCCCGGCACCAGCTTGTCTGGCGGCCAGCAGCAGCGCCTGTGCATCGCGCGCGCCATTGCGACCTCGCCCGAGGTTCTGTTGATGGACGAGCCGTGCTCGGCGCTGGACCCGATTGCAACCGCGCAGGTCGAAGAGTTGATCGATGAGTTGCGCAGCCAGTTTTCGGTGGTCATCGTGACCCATTCGATGCAGCAAGCGGCCCGCGTGTCGCAGCGCACCGCATTTTTCCACCTGGGGCTCGTGGTCGAATATGGCGAGACCAGCCAGATTTTCACCAACCCAAAAGATCCACGCACCGAATCCTATATCACCGGCCGGATCGGCTAAGGGGGCTTCATGACCAACAACCAACATATCCTGCGCGCCTTTGACCGCGATCTTGAAACCGTTCAGGCGCTGATCATGCGCATGGGCGGTCTGGTGGAGGCGGCCCTTGCCGATGCCGCCAAGGCGCTGGAAACGCAGGACGAAGAGCTGGCTGAAAAGGTCCGGCTGGGCGACACGGCGATTGACGCGATCGAAGAAGAGATCAACAGCGAATGCGCGCGGCTGATTGCCTTGCGCGCACCGATGGGCAGCGATCTGCGCATTGTGCTGTCGGTGATCAAGATCGCTGCCAATCTGGAACGCTGCGGCGATTACGCCAAGAACCTCGCAAAACGCTCCAAGGTTCTGGCCACCCTGACCGCCATTCCCGGTGCCAGCGTATCGCTGCGCCGCATGGGCCGTCTGGTGGGTCTTCTGCTCAAAGATGCGCTTGACGCTTTTATCGCCCGTGACGCGGTTCTGGCCGAAGATGTGCGCCAGCGTGACCATGAAGTGGACCAGATGTACAACACCCTTTTCCGCGAGTTTCTGACCCATATGATGGAAGACCCCCGCAACATTTCGGCTTGTATGCACCTGCATTTCATCGCCAAAAACATCGAACGGGTCGGCGATCACGCCACATCGATCGCCGAACAGGTGATCTACCTCGCCACCGGTTCCTTGCCCGGCGAAGCGCGCCCCAAGGCAGAAGCCGTCAGCAGCCGGGCCAGTGAATGAGCAAGGCCATGGTTCTTCTGGTCGAAGACGAGCCGGCCCAGCGCGAGGTTTTGCGCTATAACCTTGAGGCCGAGGGTTATCTGGTCGTCTGCGCCAAAGACGGTGATGAGGCGCTGGAGCGCGTGGCCGAAGCGGTGCCGGACCTGATCCTGCTGGACTGGATGTTGCCGCATGTCTCGGGGATCGAGGTTTGCCGCCGTCTGCGCCTGCGACCCGACACCCGCGCGGTTCCGGTGATCATGCTGTCGGCGCGATCTGAGGAAGTGGACAAACTGCGCGGCTTTGAAACCGGGGCCGATGACTATGTCAGCAAACCCTATTCGCTGGCCGAGTTGATGGCCCGCCTGCGCGCCCAACTGCGCCGGGTGCGGCCCTCGGCGGCGGGGCAGGTTCTGGAGTGGGGCGATCTTCAATTGGACAGCACCACCCACCGCGTCATGCGGGCGGGCGGTGATTTGAAACTCGGGCCGACCGAATTTCGCCTGCTGGCCACGTTTCTGGAACGCCCCGGACGGGTTTTCAGCCGCGAGGCGCTGCTGGACCGGGTTTGGGGGCGCGACATCTATGTCGACAGCCGCACGGTGGACGTTCATATCGGGCGCCTGCGCAAGGCGCTGATGGCAAACGGCGGCGATGATCCGCTGCGCACAGTGCGCGGCGCGGGATATTCTTTGGGCTAGGATACGATTTTTCTGCGAAAAATCACGACCTGTCTGAACCACAGCCTGATTTTTCGCAGAAAAATCGTTGGCGGAACCGGTTAAAGCCGCGCCAGTCTTTCGGTCAGCAAATCAAAAAAGCCGTCCGCATCGACCGATCCGATGAACAGCGCATTCGCCGCCCGCCCGCTGACACCCCACCAATCGGCCACGGTCATGCCCATGGTCAGTTCTGACTGGGTTTCAATCTCGACGTTGATGTGCCGCCCTTGGAACAGTTCGGGCTTTAAAAGATAGGCGATCACCGTTGGATCATGCAAAGGCGCGCCTTCGCTGCCGTATTTCTCCATATCAAACCGCTCAAAGAAATCGGCCCATTCCGCCGCCATATTCCCCACTTTGGTGCCCATGGCCCGAAACGCTTCGACCCGTTTGCGCGTTGTCACCACCTTATGCGTCACATCCAGCGGCATCACCACCAGGGGCGCGCCGGATTTGAACACGATCTCGGCCGCCTCCGGATCGACATAGATGTTGAATTCCGCCGCCGGGGTGATGTTGCCAACCTCGAAATAGGCCCCGCCCATCAGCACGATCTGCTGCACGCGGCTTACAATATCGGGCGCTTTCAAGAACGCCGCCGCGATATTGGTCAGGGGGCCAAGCGGGCACAGGGTGACAGAGTGCGGCAGCTCATTGCGGAGGGTTTCTATGATGAAATCGACGCCGTGCTGTACTTGCAGCGCCATTTTGGGGTCTGGCAGGGCAGGGCCGTCTAGCCCGGTTTTGCCATGCACATGCTCTGCCGTCACCAGCTTGCGTTTTAGCGGGCGCTCGCATCCGGCAAAAACCCGCATGTCGCCGCGCCCGGCCAGCTCGCAGATGATCCGGCTGTTCCGCTCGGTCAGCGCCAGCGGCACATTGCCCGCCACCGCGCAGATGCCCAAAACCTCCAGCTCCGGGCTGGCGAGCGCGAGCAGAATGGCAAAGGCGTCGTCTTGCCCCGGGTCGGTGTCGATGATGATTTTGCGCGCGGCCATCGGGGTCTCCTGCTCGTTTCATCCCTTGTCGCCATTTCTGTCCAAATGGTCAAGAAAAACGGGGCCCGAAAGCCCCGCCTTCCTGCGATTTGTCGCCGTCCTCAGCCGTCGAAATCGACGGTCTCGATCAGCTTCAGCGCGTCCGGCCGCAACCGGGCAAGATCAATCAGGTTCAGGCTGTCTGGCGTAAAGTCCCCCCAGCTTTGCACCAGCGCCGAGCGCTCCACCCCCGGCTTGACCGGAAATTCGTGGTTCGTCTCGGCATAAATCTTTTGTGCCGTGTCCATGGTCAGCCATTCCATCAGCTTTTGCGCCGCGTCATGGTTCGGGGCCGCCTTGGTCATTGCAATACCAGAGATGTTCATATGCGTGCCGCCGCCTTCGAACACCGGAAAGACGATTTGCACGGCATTGGCCGCCTCGGCCTGTTCGGGGTCGGCCAGCATCTGCCCGATATAATAGGTGTTGCCGACGGCAATATCGCATTCCCCGGCCCAGATCGCCTTGACCTGATCGCGGTCCCCGCCTTCGGGTTTGCGGGCCAGATTGGCCTTGACCCCTTCAAGCCAGCTTTGGGTAAAGGCCGCGTCGTGATGGGCCAGAACGGCAGCGGTCAGCGCCACATTATAATCGCTGGAGCCGGAGCGCGTGCAGATCCGCCCTTTCCATTTGTCCGACGCAAGGTCCTCATAGGTCGTGACCTCGCCGGGGGCCACGCGGTCTTTGCTGGCATATACGATCCGCGCCCGCGTCGTCAGGGCGAACCAATTGTTGTCCGGATCGCGGAACTGCGCCGGAACATTGGCCTGCAGCACGTCCGATTCCACCGCCTGCGTGACCCCCGCCGCGACGATTTCGTTCAGGCGGGCAATGTCCACCGTCAGGATCAGATCGGCAGGTGAGCGGTCGCCCTCGGCGATCAGGCGCTCGGCCATGCCTTTGTCCACAAAGGCAATGTTCACCGCGATACCGGTTTCGGCGGTAAAGGCGTCCATCAACGGCTGGATCAGTTCGGGTTGGCGATGGGAATAGATGTTCACCTCTTCGGCAAATGCCGGCAGGGCACAGGTGGCAAGGGCCAGGGTCAGAAGCGGCAAGCGCATTGTTTAGTCCTTTTGTCGGGTATTCTCTGATGCCCTTTTAGACGGTTTGAAAGCTGCGCGTCAATATCCTGAGTAAAAAAATCAACTATCTATTTTGCAGGAGTTTTCCCTGCTTTTCCTCGGCCTTTGCCCGGTTCCAAAGTCTGTCCATCTCGGCCAGGTCCGATTGATCGGGGCTGCGGCCCGCCTCTGCCAGCCAGTCCTCGATCCTTGAAAACCGGCGGGTAAACTTGGCGTTGGCCGCGCGCAGAGCGGCCTCGGGGTCAACCTTCAGGTGCCGGGCGAGGTTGGCCATGACGAACAACAGATCGCCGAACTCTTCTCGCACCTCTGCCTCGGTCAGGCTGTCGCGCGCTTCGACCAATTCAGCGGCTTCTTCGGTGATCTTGGCCAGAACCTCTTCGGTCGAGGGCCAATCAAACCCCACCCGCGCCGCCCGCTTTTGCAGTTTCACCGCCCGTGTCAGCGCAGGCAGGCCCAGCGCCACCCCGTCCAGAACCCGCACCGGACCGCGCTCGGCGGCCTTGATCTTCTCCCAGTCGGCGGTCTGCTGCTCGGCCGATTTCTCGCGACTTTCGCTGCCAAAGACATGCGGATGGCGCGCCACCATCTTATTCGAAATGGCGCGCACCACATCGTCAAAGCTGAAAAGCCCCGCCTGTTCGGCCATTTCGGCATGAAACACCACCTGCAGCAGCAAATCGCCCAACTCTCCGGGCAATTCCGCCCAGGCCTGCCGCTCGATCGCGTCCGCCACCTCGTGCGCCTCTTCGATCGTGTAGGGCGCGATGGTGGCAAAGGTCTGTTCGGTATCCCAAGGGCAGCCGGTCTGTGGATCGCGCAGGCGCCGCATGATCTGGCGCAAACGCAGGATGTCGCCATCCGGATGCGCGGCGAGTTGCTGCGATGTGTCGTCAGAATGTGCCTTGGCCATTGTGGCGCTCTCCGTTTTGCGGTCAGGTTACGGGGTGTTTTGCAGGAGTCTCCCATGCCCGTTCTCAACCGTATCGCCTCTTTCAGCGACGACATGAAGGGCTGGCGGCGTCACCTGCACCAAAACCCCGAGCTTTCGTTCGATTGTCATATGACCGCCGCCTTCATTCAGGACCGGCTGAAAGAGTTTGGCGTGGATGAAATTCATCCCGGCATTGCCAAGACCGGCATTGTGGCGATCATCAATGGCACCGGGGATGGCCCGACGATTGGCCTGCGCGCCGATATGGACGCGCTGCCGATTACCGAGGTAACGGGGGCCGAGTATGCCTCGACAATTCCCGGAAAAATGCATGCCTGCGGGCATGATGGCCATGTGACGATGCTTTTGGGCGCTGCCAAATATCTGTGCGAAACGCGGCGGTTTTCCGGCCGTGTCGCCTTGCTGTTCCAACCCGCCGAAGAAGACGGCGCGGGTGGCATGGTGATGGTGCAAGAGGGCGTGATGGACCGGTTTGCCATCACCCAGGTTTACGGCATTCACAACGCCCCGAACCTGCCTTTCGGCCATTTTTACACCAATCCCGGCGCGCTGATGGCTTCAGTCGATACCGCCTACGTCAGGATCATCGGGCGCGGCGGGCATGGCGCGACGCCGCATGACTGCGTTGATCCGGTGGTGGCGCTGGTCGGCATGGTCGGCGCGGTGCAAACCATCATCCCGCGCAATGTCTATGCGCTGGATGAGGCGGTGATCTCTGTCACCATGGTCAATGCAGGCACGGCGTCGAACATCATTCCCGAAGAGGCAACCTTCGTCGCCACCATCCGCTCGTTCAAACCCGAGGTGCGCGCGCTGCTGAAAAAGCGCATGTTCGAGATCGTGGAAGGCCACGGTCTGGCCTACGGCGTGCAGACGAAAATCAATTACGACTGGGGTTATCCAGCCACGATCAACCATCCCGTGCAGGCCGCTTTTGCCACCGATGTTGCGCGCGATGTGGCCGGGGCGGACGCAGTAGACGGCAATTCGCCGCGTGAAATGGGGTCCGAGGACTTTTCATACATGCTCGAATCGCGGCCCGGCGCCTATCTTTTCCTTGGCACCGGGCCGGGCGCAGGCCTGCACCACGCGGCCTTTGATTTCAACGATGATGCCGCCCCGATCGGCGCCAGCTTTTTCGCCCGGCTGGTCGAAAGCGCACAGCCTGTGGCCTGAACCCGGATTGCCATGAAACATTTGCTCGCCCTTGCGCTTTTGGTGTCCGCGGCCCCCGCACAAGCCCAGAATTACATCGCGTTTCACAGTCCTTCGGAAAACATCCAATGCGCCATTTATGGCGGTGATTATGCCGGCGCGCGCTGTGATATGGTGGAGTTGACGCCATCTTTCACCAAACCGCCGCCGGACTGCGACTTTGACTGGGGGTTCAGCTTTGGTGTCGATCCGCAAAGCGGCAAGGGCTATCTGGCCTGCGTATCGGACGCGGTGGCTGATCCGGCGGGCCTGACGCTGGATTACGGCGCGCAGATCGGCCTTGCCGGCATCACCTGCACCTCCGCGAAAACGGGGATGCGCTGCACGAATTCCGCCGGACACGGCTTTGCCATTTCCAAGGCCAAACAATCGCTCTTTTGACATTTGATCAAATTATTCTGGCGTTTTGGGCGGGCAAGGCTATGCTGATCTGCCTCTAACCGGAGATTCGCCATGACCGCCGCCGCTTTAACGAACCAGGATGCTTGGGCACTTGACCGCGCGCACGTGCTGCATCCTTGGGCCAACTTTGGCCCGTTTGAAGACAAGGGCTCGTTGGTTCTGACGCGCGGCGAAGGCGTGACCTTGTGGGATGCGGAGGGGCGCAGCTATCTGGACGCGGTTGGCGGCATGTGGTGCACCAACATCGGGCTGGGCCGCCGCGAGATTGCCGATTGCATGGCCGATCAGGCGTTGAAACTGGGCTATTCCAACTTTTTCGTCGATACCACCAATGACGCCGCGGCGCGGCTGGCGGGCAAACTGGCCGAACTGGCGCCCGGCGATCTGAATCGGGTTCATTTCACCACGGGCGGCTCCACCGCCGTGGATACTGCCGTGCGCATGGTCGGATATTACCACCACGCGCGCGGAAATCCGGGCAAATCCGGCATCGTGGCCCGCGAAAATTCCTATCACGGCTCCACCTATCTGACCCAATCAGTCGGCAACCGCAGCGGCGACCGGATTGAAGAATTCCGTTACAAGGATGACGGGATCTGGCACCTGTCCTGCCCCAATCCTTACCGGCGCCCCGATCACATGAGCCATGATCAGTTCACCGATTTTCTGGTGGCCGAGTTCGAGGCGCTGATTGCGAAGGTCGGTGCGGACCGGATCGGCGGTTTCATTGCCGAACCGATCCAAGCCTCGGGCGGTATCATCATTCCGCCCAAAGACTATCTGCGCCGGATGTGGCAGGTTTGCCAAGCCAACGATATCCTGTTTATCGCGGACGAGGTGGTGACCGCCTTTGGCCGCATCGGGCATTGGTTCGCCTCGCTGTCCGAATTTGGCGTTCAGCCGGATATCATCACTTCAGCCAAAGGATTAACGTCGGGCTATATCCCTCTGGGCGCGATGATTTTTTCGGATCGGATATGGGACGTCATGGCCAAGGGGGGGACGCGTTGGTTCACTTCGGGATTGACCTACTCCGGCCATCCGGTCGCCTGCGCCGTGGCGCTGAAAAACATCGAAATCATCGAACGTGAGGGGCTTTTGGCCCATGCCGCAGCGGTCGGCAGCTATTTCGAACAGCGCCTGCACAGCCTTGCCGATCTGCCGCTGGTGGGCGATACCCGCGGCAAAAAGCTGATGCTATGCGTTGAAAATGTCGCGAACAAACACACCAAAGTGCCGCTGCCGGACGGCGCAAACGAATCCAAGCGCATTTCGAATCACTGCGAGCAGATGGGCCTGATGGTGCGCCCGATCGGTCATCTGAACGTGATGAGCCCGGCGTTGACCATCACCGAGGCGCAGGTGGACTTTGTGGTTGAAACGCTGCAAAAGGCGATTGTGCGCGTCACCGACGATCTGGTGCGCGAGGGGTACAAGATCGGCTGAACAGCCCGTCGCGCATCGGGGCGCTTGACTCTTCGGCGCCCCAAGGCGAAAAGTCCGGACCCGGATCCGCGGCGTCTCCTGGGCTTGATCAATGACGACGTGACGAAAATCCCGGATCACATCATCATGGCTTTGGAAGATGCCAAGTCCCAAGTGGACACCGCTTTCACGCGCGAAACCCTGCGCGGATATGCTTTTGAAAACGCCTTTGGCGGCGCCACCTCGTTTTTGCGCCGGACCTATACCAAGGATCTGACCGGGGTGGATTTGGCCATCACGGGCGTGCCCTTTGACCAGGCGGTCACCCACCGCCCCGGCACCCGGTTTGGCCCCCGCGCGATCCGCGAGGCGTCGACGTTGATGCCTTATGACCCGCCGTATGGCTGGCCGACGAACCCTCTGGACGAGATGGCGATCATCGATTACGGCGATCTGGCCTTTGATTATGCCAAGGTTTCCGATTTTCCGGACGCGCTGACCGCGCATATACGCACCATCCTTGCGGCGGGGGCGGGCAGCATAACCCTTGGCGGCGATCATTTCATCACCCTGCCAATCTTGCGCGCCTATGCCGAAAAGTTTGGCCCGCTCAGCGTGGTCCATTTTGACGCCCATTCCGATCTGTGGCCCGACGACGATATGAGCCGGATCGACCACGGCACCATGATGTACAAGGCGGTCAAGTTGGGCCTTGTCGCGCCCGAACGATCGGTCCAGATCGGGATTCGCACGACGACCGAGGATTATCTGGGCATGAACGTCATTGATGCGCGCGAGGTGCATGAAAAGGGCGTCGCGGCGGCCGTGGCGCGGATCAAGGGGATTGTGGGGGATCATCCGACCTATGTGACCTTTGACATCGACGCGCTGGACCCGGCCTTTGCGCCCGGAACTGGAACGCCGGTTTGGGGCGGGCTGCAATCGTGGCAGGCGGCGGCAACGCTGCGGGATCTGGCGGGGATCAATATGGTCGGCGGCGATGTGGTCGAGGTTTCGCCGCCCTATGACACCACAGGCGCCACGGCGATTGCGGGCGCGCACGTGGGGTATGAGTTGATTTGCCTGTATCATTGGGCGAGGAGCCAACCTTGAAGATCGTTGGTTTGATCACAGCCGCGCTGGTTTTCGGTATGCTTGGTTATATCCGCCTTGCGCCGTCCGACCCTGACGCGTTCCACCTTTCCCCTTCGCTTGATCTTTGGGCGGCGAATGGACCTTGGGATAAAGTGGTGCCCGCCCGAGGCAGTGCTTCGGCCCGTTTGTCGGGGGATGCGGCGGCAAAGCTGGCAGGTTTGGCGGCGGTGGCAGAGGCGTGGCCGCGCACAGTTCGGCTGGCAGGATCGGTGGAGGAGGGGCGGATCACCTGGATCACCCGCTCTGCCGTGTTCGGTTTTCCCGACTATACCACAGCCGATGCGCGCGACGACGGGCTTTACATCTGGGCGCGGCTGCGTTTTGGGAACAATGACCACGGGGTCAATGCGGCGCGGCTGCAAAGCTGGATATCGCAGCTTTGAAAAAAGCGCAGCGGCGATGCCGCTGCGCTTTTAATTTGATCGGGAAGGGCTGTCGTCCGGCCGTTCAGGATTCGGATGCAGCCGATTCTTCTTCAACATCGACTGCCGCCGTTGCCGGTGCTTTAAGCGCGAAGCTGCGAAGAATGAAATCGGGAACATGGTCGCCCATGCCGAGCACGCGGGCATCGTGATAGGAGCCGCGATCACGGCGGTCGTCGCGGCGATCATGCGTGCGTTCGGGGCTGCGTTCGGGGCTACGCTCCGGATTGCGTTCGGACGGGCGCGAACTTTGGCTGCGCTCGTGGCTGCGCGGCTCGTCGCGGCGGCTGCGCTCGCCGAAGGAGCGCTCGCTGCTCTGGCGCTCTTCGGCTTTCACCTCGGGCTGAGGGGCGGCTTCGCGAACCGGCTGTTGAACGATGGGCGTCATGGCGGCGGGTTCGGCGTCTTTGGCCGGGCGCGGCGTGCGGTCGCGCCGCTCTTCGCCCTTGCGGCCACGGCCAGCAGATGCGCCGCGCTCTTCGCGCGGGCGGTCCGGGCGGTCTGACACGTCATCCAACGCGCCAGCCGGAAGCTCGCCCTTGGGGATTTCCATCTTTACCAAAGCTTCGATGGCCGACAAATACTTGCCATCCGAGGGCACCGAAATGGTGAAGGCTTTGCCCGAACGTCCGGCGCGCCCGGTGCGGCCGATGCGGTGAATGTAGTCTTCGGCGTGCGAGGGCACATCGAAGTTGAACACATGGCTGACGGCCGGAATATCAAGGCCGCGCGCGGCCACGTCAGAGGCGATGAGCAAATGCAGCGATCCATCGCGGAAGGAGTCGAGCGTCTTCATCCGCACCGATTGTTCCAGATCGCCGTGAATAGGCGCTGCATTAAACCCGTGTGATTTCAGAGACTTGGCCACAACGTCCACATCCATCTTGCGGTTGCAAAACACGATGGCGTTGGTGCAGGTTTCGCCCTCACTCTTGATCAGCGCGCGCAGAACCGCCCGCTTTTCGGTAAAGGAGCGATCTTTGCGGGTCGGCGTAAAGGCGATCAGCTTTTGCTCGATCGTGGTCGACGCGGTCGCTTGGCGAGCCACTTCGATCTTGACCGCGCCGGTCAGAAAGGTGTTGGTGATCCGCTCGATTTCGGGCGCCATGGTGGCCGAATAAAAGAAGGTCTGGCGGGTGAAGGGGGTCAACGAGAAGATGCGTTCGATATCGGGGATGAACCCCATGTCGAGCATGCGGTCGGCCTCGTCCACCACCATGATCTGCACGCCGGTCAGCAGCAGCTTGCCGCGTTCGAAATGGTCAAGCAGGCGGCCGGGGGTGGCGATCAGCACGTCAACGCCGCGGTCGATCAGCTTGTCCTGCTCGCCAAACGACACGCCGCCGATCAGCAGGGCCTTGGTCAGTTTGGTGTACTTGGCGTAAACCTCGAAGTTTTCGGCGACCTGAGCCGCAAGTTCGCGCGTCGGCGCCAGCACAAGACTGCGCGGCATGCGGGCGCGGGCGCGGCCCTGACCCAGAAGGGTGATCATCGGCAGCGTAAAGCTGGCAGTTTTGCCGGTGCCCGTCTGCGCGATGCCCAGCACGTCTTTGCCCTGCAAAGCATGTGGGATGGCCTGTGCCTGAATGGGGGTGGGGGTTTCATAGCCAGCTTCGGCCACAGCTTGCAATACGCGCGGGTCAAGCGCGAGGTCGGAAAATTTGGTCATAAGCGTCCTTGGTGGCGGAACCGGTCCGCAGTTGTCAAAGGGACGCTTGTTTTCCGGGCGTCCCGGCGTCTTTTCCCCAAATGGGAATGGCATGGCCATAAGGGAATTCCGCGCTGCGGTCAATGGCAGCAAGGGGGCGGCGCGAAGAAGCCGGATTTCCGGCAAAATTGCAGATGGCATTGAACCGCTGGCATCGCCGAAAGCAAAGCGGACGGGCGCGGCAGCGTGAAAATGCTGTGAATAAAGCGGCCAAATACGCAAAGTCTCCGCAGCGCGCTTGTCGCAATTTGGCAAGGGGTTACGGCTTGGGCATTGATTAGGCATATTTGTTCAAGGAATTCCCCCATGAAACCTTCACTCATCGCGCTTTTATTGCTGCCCACGGCGGTCCTTGCCGATGCGGCCCGCGAACCTTTGCTTTTCACCTCCAGCTCTGAAACCCAAAACTACGGACTCTATCTTGTGGCCGCGCCAACGGATTGCCCTGCGACCCGGTTTTTGGTGCTGGGCGAGGGCGTGCAGGCGGTGTCAGTCGCCCTGAAGCCGGGCGAAAGCGCGCTTTTGCCGCTGGGACAGGGGTTCACGGCGGGCGAGCACGGGTTGCAGGTGTCGCCCATCGGCTGCGACGCCGCGATAGGTAGCTTGCGGCTGGTCACCATGAACCGGGCCTCGCCGGGGCATGGCAGGGCGCAATCCCTGACGATTTTCAGCGCGGATTGACGGGGTTAAACCATCATCTCTTTGGTCGCGGTCAATTTCAGGTCGGGGTAATCGCGTTCGATCCGGTCGATGTCCCATTTCAGCCGGGTCAAAAAAACCGTATCGCCGTCGCTGTCCACCGCGATATGCCCCTTGTTCACCGAAATGAACTTTTCCATCTCGGCCTTGGGGCCGCTAACCCAGCGGGCCGAGGTGAAATTGCTTGGCTCAAAGCGGACGGGCAGGGAATATTCCTGCTCGATCCGGCTGGCGAGCACTTCGAATTGCAGCGCGCCCACGACGCCGACGATATAGCCCGAGCCGATCATCGGTTTGAACACTTTGGCCGCGCCCTCTTCGGCGAACTGCATCAGCGCCTTTTCAAGGTGCTTGGCCTTCAGCGGGTCCATCGCCCGCACGCCTTGCAACAGTTCCGGCGCAAAGGACGGAATCCCGGAGAAATGCAGCGTCTCGCCCTCGGTCAGCGCGTCGCCGATGCGCAGCTGGCCGTGGTTCGGAATGCCGATGATGTCGCCCGCCCAGGCCTCTTCGGCAAGTTCGCGGTCGGCGGCCAGAAACATCACCGGGTTGGCCACCGCCATCGGCTTTTTGGTGCGCACATGCAGCAGCTTCATCCCGCGTTCGAAATGCCCCGAGGCAAGGCGCACAAAGGCCACGCGGTCGCGGTGTTTGGCGTCCATATTGGCCTGAACCTTGAAGACAAAGCCAGTCACAGGGGTTTCATCCGCCGAAACATGGCGCTCAACCGCCTTTTGCGGCTGCGGCTCTGGCCCGAATTCGCCCATGCCGTCCATCAATTCCTTGACCCCAAACGAATTGATCGCCGAGCCAAACCAGATCGGCGTCAGATGGCCTTCGAGGAAGGCTTGGCGGTTGAACGGCGGCAACAGCTCCCGCGCCATTTCAATTTCCTCGCGGAAGGTTTTCAGCAGCGCAGGCGGCACATGCTCGGCCAGCCTTGGATCGTCCATCCCGTTGATCTGTATCGATTCCGCGACCTTGTTGCGGTCGGCGCGGTCCATGATTTCCAGCCGGTCGTGCAAAATATCATAAGCGCCGACAAAATCCCGGCCCACCCCGATTGGCCATGAGGCAGGCGTCACGTCAATCGCGAGATTCTCCTGAATCTCATCAATGATTTCAAAGGTATCGCGGCTTTCGCGGTCCATCTTGTTGCAAAAGGTCAGGATCGGCAGATCGCGCAGGCGGCACACTTCAAACAGCTTTCGCGTTTGCGATTCCACGCCCTTGGCCCCGTCAATCACCATGATCGCGGCGTCAACGGCGGTCAGCGTGCGGTACGTGTCTTCGGAAAAATCAGAGTGGCCGGGCGTGTCCACCAGATTGAAGCGGTAGTTGCGGAAATCGAACGACATGGCGGAGGCAGAAACCGAAATGCCGCGTTCCGCCTCGATCTTCATGAAGTCAGACCGGGTGCGCCGCGCTTCGCCTTTGGCACGAACCTGTCCGGCCATTTGGATCGCGCCGCCGAACAGCAGGAACTTTTCGGTCAGCGTGGTTTTGCCGGCGTCGGGGTGCGAGATGATCGCAAAGGTCCGGCGGCGGGTAATTTCGGGCAGAAGTTTGGGGCGATTGTCCAGCATGGGGTTGCTTTAGACGATTGACCCTGCCGCGTCCAGCCAAGCAAGGCTTAGCGGCCCTGCACGATCTGGTCCAGATATTGCCGCCCGGCTTCGGTGCCGAAATGGGGGGCGTGCGTCAGATGGGGGAACTGTGTGCGCAGGCTTTCGGCGATTTCCAACGGCAGCCGCTGCACCGTTGCGTCCGATACCATCAGGCTTTCGACCGGCACCCCTTCGGCATAGATGATTTCGTGGCGGTCAAAAATCAGGCTGTAATAGTCGGTATAACCGGTTTCGCGCAAAAAGGCCCGGCTGCCATCGACGAAATGCTTGGCCTGCACCAGAAGTTCCGAAGTGCCGAGCCCGGCGATTTTCTGGCGTTGATACAGGAAAATGCGGTGATGCTGGCCCACCACCAGATCGCCCGAATTGCCCAAAGCGCCCGCCACAATCACCACCGGCGCAAAGGCTGCCGTCGCCTTGATGCGCGCTTGACCCACCCAGCGCAGGGGTTGCCCGCCATGATCGCGCGTCAAAATCCGCTCGCCCGGCCGCAGGGTTTCAATCGCGCGCTGTTGCCCATCCGCAAGCGTTATCATCGTGCTGCGCCCGAACGACAAGCAGATCAGATCGGCCAACTGCCTGTTCTTCTTTGCCTTTTCGATCTGGATCAAAGTATAGGTGGTTTTGGGCGCCAGGGGCGACAGCGGCAGAACCAGCCGTTCGGCCCCCTCTATCAGCAGCACCAACAGCTCTACCCGGTCGCCGTCATCAGACATCAGCGTATAAGTGGCTTCCAGCTTGACCACCGCACCCGGCGCGCCCACTTCAGAGCCTTCGCCAACGCGCTGCGACACCCCGTCCGGCGCGCAAAGCACAAGGCGCAGCGGGCTGGTCTGCGGTTCCAGCGCATAGGCATCGCCAAGAACCACATCGTCCGGGCCATTCAGGCTGTCGCCCATGTTCGCGCCGTCGGACACAAAAATCGCATCAGAGCGCAAAAGCAGGCAAATTTGGCCTGCGTCAGGGATCGGATCAATTTGGGTGGTCATGATCATTTCACTCGTCACGGCTCTGCTCTGCAATCTGTTCAATTCGGGGCCAAAGCGCAAGGCGCGGGCCTTGCCTGCTTTCGCTCGTCCCGCTTTACGCTAAGATCGGGCCAAAATTGTGGAGGATGTGATGGATCTTGGACTTCGTGGCAAAACAGCCCTGGTGACGGCCTCGTCAAAGGGCCTTGGGCGGGGCTGCGCCGAGGCTTTGGCCGAAGCGGGGGTTAATCTGGTGCTGAATGCGCGCGGCGCGGCGGCGCTTGAGGCGGCGGCAGCGGAAATCCGGGCCAAATATGGCGTGCAGGTTGTCGCCGTCGCGGGCGATATCACCACGACGGATGCGCGCGCGGCGGTTTTGGCGGCGGCGGCGGGGGCGGATATTGTGGTGACGAACGCGGGCGGCCCGCCCCCGGGGATCTGGAGCGATTGGACCCGTGACGATTTCATCCGCGCCATTGATGCCAATATGTTGACGCCGGTTGCGCTGATGCAGGCGCTTTTGCCGGGGATGATTGCGCGGGGCTGGGGGCGGGTGGTGAACATCACCAGCCAATCGGTCAAGGCGCCCATCGCGCAGCTTGGCCTGTCGAACGCGGCGCGGGCGGGGCTGACCGGGTTTGTGGCGGGAACCGCGCGCCAGGTGGCACCGTTCGGGGTGTGCATCAACAACCTTTTGCCGGGGATTCACGACACCGACCGCGCGCTGTCGCTTGACGGCGGGGTGGTCATGGCGCAGGGCATTTCCATGGACGAGGCGCGCGCGCTGCGGATGGCGGGGATACCGGCGCGCCGGTACGGAACGGCGGCCGAATTCGGCGCGGCTTGTGCGTTTTTGTGCAGCCAACACGCGGCCTTCATCGTCGGGCAGAACATTTTGCTCGACGGCGGCGCGATGAATTCAACCCTGTGAGTAAAGCGTTGTTTTATGCCGGCCCGCCAAGCGCTTGCGGCCCTCGGCGGCGGCTGATAGATCAATGGCCTAGGAAATCTATCGGGTAATCGGATGAGCGCGCCCCGCCTGACCGTTGAAGGACTGACGCGCAGCTTTGGCGGGCGCGAGGTGGTGCGGTCCGTGTCGTTTTCCATCGCGCCGGGGCAGGTGTCGTGTTTGCTCGGCCCGTCCGGATGCGGTAAATCCACCACGCTGCGCATGATCGCCGGGGTGGACCGTCCCGATCAGGGCCGCATCATGATTGACGACACCGAAGCCTTTGGCCCAAACGCCGCCCTGCCGCCGGAAGACCGCGGTATCGGGATGATGTTTCAGGATTTCGCGCTGTTTCCGCATCTGAATGTGCATGACAACGTGGCCTTTGGCCTTGGCACCGACCGGGCAGGCAAGCCGGCGCGCGAGGCGCGGGTTCTGGATCTGCTCGCGCGGGTCAATCTGGACGGATTTGCGCGCAAATATCCGCATGAATTGTCCGGGGGCGAGCAGCAGCGCGTGGCCTTGGTGCGCGCTTTGGCGCCGCGTCCGCGGATCATGCTGATGGACGAGCCGTTTTCGGGGCTGGACAACCGGCTGCGGGACGGCATCCGGGACATGACCTTGAAGGTGCTGAAAGAAGAGAATGCGGCGGTGCTTTTGGTCACGCACGAGCCTGAAGAAGCCATGCGCATGGCCGACGAGATCTTGCTGATGCGCGGCGGGCAGATCGTGCAGCGCGGCGCGCCTTACACGGTTTACAACGCGCCCGTGGATGCCACAGCGGCGGCCCTTTTCAGCGATATCAATGTGATACGGGGCGTCTCAAAAGGGGCACTGACGCAAACCGCCTTTGGCGCCTTTTTGACGCCGGGGCATTCTGATGGCGCCGGGGTCGAGATCATCATTCGCCCGCAGCACCTTAAGATTGACTTTGACCGCGCCGGGCGTGGCCCCAATCCCACCGTCAGCGAAGGCACCGCCGCGCGCGGGATTGTGCAGCGCGCCCGGTTTCTTGGCAACGAAAGCCTGGTCGATTTTCAGCTGGAAGCCGACGGAACCCCGCTGTTTGCCACGGTTCCGGGGGTGTTTCTGCCCAAACCGGGAACCGCGCTTTGGCTGATGATCCGCCGGGACCGGTGCTTTGTATTCCCCGCGCGCGGCTAAGGCAGCGCCTGGTCCGGGGAAGGCCGAAATGGACCCGGCTTTACCTTACGGATTCGATGGGACCGGCGGCGCGGCCATGGATGAACTGCTGCACATAAGCATCTGAAGTTGCATCCATTTCGCCAACTGGTCCAGTCCAGCGAATAAGCCCGTCATGCAGCATGGCCACCTTGTCCGCGATGGCGCGAACCGAGGTCATATCATGGGTGATCGTCATCGCGGTCGCGCCCATTTCCACCACGATTTCGCGGATCAGCTCATTGATGACCCCGGCCATGATCGGATCAAGTCCGGTGGTCGGCTCGTCAAAAAAGATGATCTCGGGGCTCGCCGCGATGGCGCGGGCCAGACCGACGCGCTTTTGCATGCCGCCCGACAGTTCCGCCGGAAACATATCCGCCGTTTCAGGCTTCAGGCCAACCCGCCGCAGCTTTTCAATCGCGATCTCGCGCGCCTGTGCCTTCGGCAGCCTCGCCTGCCCGCGCAGCAGCCGAAAGGCGACATTTTCCCAAACCCGCAGGCTGTCAAACAGCGCGCCGCCTTGGAACAACATGCCGAACCGGGCAAGAAAGGCGTCGCGGTCGGCGCCGTTGACATCCTGACCGTCGAGGGCGATCACGCCCGTATCAGGGCGCACCAATCCCAAGACGCATTTCAGCAAAACCGACTTCCCGGTGCCCGATCCGCCAATGATTACAAGGCTTTCGCCTTTGGAAATCGACAGATCAATCCCGCGCAGAACGCGGTTTGCCCCAAAGGATTTATGAACGCCGGACAGGGTGATCATGAGGTGAAAAACGCTTCGGTCAGGATGTAGTTGGCCGCAAGGATGATGATCGAAGCGCTGACCACGGCCGATTTTGTGGCGGCGCCGACGCCTTGGGCGCCGCGGCCGGAATTCATCCCGAAATAGCAGCCCATCAACGCGATGATAAAGCCGAACACCGCGCCTTTGACCAGACCCGAGGCGATGTCCCAGAACTGCAGAAAATCGACGGTGTTAGCAAGATAGGTGGCAGAGTTGAAATCAAGCCGCGTTATGCCAACCAGCCAGCCGCCCATGATGCCGATGCTGTCGCCCGTCGCCACGAGCACGGGCATGGCAAGCGTCGCGGCCAGGACACGCGGAATGACGAGGTATTTCAGCGGGTTGGTCGACAGCGTGACCAAGGCGTCGATCTGCTCGGTCACTTTCATCGTGCCAATTTCGGCCGCGATGGAAGAGGCGACACGGGCGGCGACCATCAAACCGCCGAGGACCGGGCCAAGTTCCCTCGTCATGCCGATCGCGACGATGGAAGGCACCACTTGTTCGGCGTTGAACCGCGAACCGCCGGAATAGATCTGCAAGGCGAGCGCGCCGCCGGTGAAAACGGCGGTCAGGCCGACAACGGGAAAGGAAAACCAGCCGATTTGCAACAGCGAGGTGAGAAATTCGCGGGGGTAGAACGGCGGGCGAACGAGGTGGGACAGGACGGACAGCGCGAACAAAGTGATGCGGCCAAGCGCCGCCAAGGCACCCAAGACCGGCCTGCCGATTGACGCCAAACCGTTTTCCATCAGCGCAATCATACCCCACCCTCCACATAGCGCCGTTTCAACCGGGCAGAAAACCGGGTCATGATCTCATAGGAAATCGTGCCAGCGCTTGCCGCAAGCTGGTCGATCTTTTGATGCGGACCAAGCAGATCAAGGCTGCGCGGGATCGTTTCCAGATGGCTGATATCCACGCAGATCGCGTCCATCGAGATGCGGCCCACAACCGGGCAGGGGGTGCCCTCATCCCAAAGGACCGCCTTGTTCGACAAGCTGCGCAAAATACCATCGGCATAGCCGCCAAGCACGGTTGCCACCATCGACGGGGCTTGGGGGCTCCATGTCGCGCTGTACCCGACGGTTTGGCCCGGCAAAACCGCGCGGGCCTGCACGACGGGCAGCGAAAGGGCGATAACGGGCAACGCGGCCTCATAAGGAAAGCCGCCGTAAAGGCCGATCCCGGGCCGCGTCAGATCGAAATGATAGCGCGAGCCGAGCATGATACCGGCGGTCGCGGACAGGCTGCGCGGCAGGCCCGTGCCATCGGTCATGGCGTGAAACCGGACAAGCTGTTCCTCGTTCATCGGATGGTCCGGATCATCGCCGCAGGCCAGATGCGAGATCAGCATTTCTGGCCCCGCGTCCAGAACGAAGGGGGCAATCGCCTCCCATTCGGCGTGGTCCATGCCAAGGCGGTTCATTCCGGTGTCCAGTTGCACGCCAAACGCCTGCCCCGGCAGCGATTCCAGATGGCGCGTGACCTGATCGATGGAATTGAGCATCGGCGTCAGATCGAGATCGCCGATCATCTCGGTATCGCCGGGCATATGTCCGGACAAAACACAAATCTGCGGGCCCTGGCCGAGGGTCTGGCGCAAGGCGGCGCCCTCCTCGGCGAAAGCAACGAAAAACCGCCGCGCGCCAGCGGTTGCAAGCGCGCGCGCAACTCGGGCTGCGCCGAGGCCATAAGCATCCGCCTTGACCACCGCCGCCGTTTGAACGCCCGACGGCGTTGCACGGTCAAGCGCGCGCCAGTTGGCGGCCAAAGCGTTCAGATCAATGGTCAGGGTTGGCGATGACATGAGGCGCTTTTTGACAGGCAGGGGGGCGGGGTCAAGCGAAAATTGGAGGGTCGAGCGCTGGCTTGAAGATCAGCGTCGAAAGACGGGCCCTGATTCGCGTGCAGTGTCAGCGCAAAACAGCTGAAACTCTACCGCCCCTGTGCGCCCGCGCCCCGCTCAGCGGCCTTTCCAGATCCAACCGCCGCCCAGAACCCGGCTGCTGTCAGGATCATAGAACACGCAAGCCTGCCCGGCAGAAACGCCATCCTCGGCGTCATAAAGTTCAACCTCTGCTTCGCCATTGCCCAGCCACCGCAGAACCGCCGGGCGCGGCGGCCGGGTGGAGCGGACTTTGACATTCAGCTGCCATTCAGCGCGGCTGTCCATCGGCGCATCGCCCAGCCAGTTGATCTCGCGCAAAGGAACGCGGCGGGTCGACAGCGCCTCTTTTGGCCCCACGATCACGCGCCGCGCCGCAGGGTCCAGTTTGACCACATAAATCGGCTCTTCCAGCCCGCCGACCCCAAGACCCCGGCGTTGGCCGATGGTGTAATGGATCACGCCGCGGTGGCTGCCGATCACATTTCCGGCCAGATCAACGATCTCGCCGGGATCAGCAGAGCCGGGGCGCAGCTTTTCGATCACCGCCGCATAGTCGCCGTTCGGGACAAAGCAGATGTCCTGACTGTCCGGCTTGTCCGCCACGGGCAGCCCGTATTTCACCGCCAAAGCGCGGGTTTCGGCCTTTGAACGCAGATGGCCCAAGGGAAAGCGCAGGTAATCCAGCTGCTCACTGGTGGTCGAAAACAGGAAATAGCTTTGGTCGCGCCGGGCATCCTCGGCGCAGTGCAACTCTGCCCCCAAAGGACCAACCTTGCGCTGAATGTAGTGCCCGGTGGCCATGCAATCGGCGTTCAGATCCTTGGCTGTGGCCAAAAGATCCTTGAACTTCACCCGCTCGTTGCAGCGGATGCAGGGGATAGGCGTGGATCCGGCAAGATAGGCGTCTGCAAACTCTTCGATCACGGCATCGCGAAAGACGTTTTCATAATCCAGCACATAATGCGCAAACCCCATGGTTTGCGCCACGCGCGCTGCATCATGAATGTCGCGCCCCGCGCAGCACGCGCCCTTTTTGGCCAGGGCCGCACCGTGATCGTAAAGCTGCAACGTGACGCCGACCACTTCATAGCCTTCTTCGGCCAGCATCGCCGCCACAACAGAGCTGTCAACGCCCCCCGACATGGCGACGACAACGCGGGTATCCGCGGGGGCCTTTGCCAGACCCAGAGAGTTAAGGGGCATATCGCGCATGATGACTTTCTGCGGGGCATTCAACATCTGCCCGAAGTTCGGCACCAATATAGGAAAATGCTGCACAGTCTCAAGTGCGACCTTCACGCTTGATTAAGCCCGTTGCGGCACTCTTGGCCTTCAGGCGACGAAGGAAAGCAGATGTTTTTGAAAAAACTGGATGGCCCAAGGCAAGTGAGCTTGCCGGATGGATCGATTTTGACGCGCGCGGATTTGCCGCCCGTGGATACGCGGCGCTGGGTGGCCAGCCGAAAGGCGGTTGTGGTGAAGGCGGTGATGTACGGGCTGATGCTGGAAAGCGAGGCGCTGGAACGCTATGCGCTGTCAGCGGAAGAGTTCCTTTTGTGGCGCAGCGCCGTTGAAACGCACGGCGAAAAAGCACTGCGTGTGACGACAATCCAAAAATATAGACAACTTTAAGTTGTATTCGCTTTTTGTTCTGTCAAAGTAACTGTCAGTTAACCATTTAACCCGAAGCTTGATTTGACAGATACTATAGGACGGAGCGCCAGAATGCGGATTTTGCTAGTTGAGGATGACCCAACGACCTCTCGCAGCATTGAAATGATGCTGACCCATGCGAGTTTGAATGTCTACTGTACAGATCTTGGTGAGGACGGCATCGATCTGGCAAAACTTTATGACTATGATTTGATTCTTCTTGATCTCAACCTCCCGGATATGAGTGGTCATGAAGTGCTTCGGCAAATCCGTCTGGCAAAGGTGGAAACCCCGATCCTGATCCTGTCCGGTTCTGACGATACCGAGAACAAGATCAAGGGCTTCGGTTTTGGGGCCGATGACTATCTGACCAAACCTTTTCACCGCGAAGAGCTGGTTGCGCGGATCCATGCGATTATCCGCAGATCCAAAGGGCACTCGCATTCGGTCATCAAGACCGGGGACATCACGGTGAACCTCGATGCCAAGACCGTCGACGTTGACGGGCAGACCGTTCATTTGACCGGCAAGGAATACCAGATGCTGGAACTCCTTTCGCTGCGCAAGGGGACCACGCTGACCAAGGAAATGTTCCTGAACCATCTTTATGGCGGCATGGACGAGCCGGAGCTGAAAATCATCGACGTGTTCATCTGCAAGTTGCGCAAGAAGTTGTCAGAGGCGACGCGCGGTCAGAACTATATCGAAACGGTCTGGGGGCGCGGATATGTGCTGCGCGATCCAAGCGTTTCGGATCAGGTCGGGCGGCTGGCCGCGAGTGCCTGATCTTTACCTTACGCGGCCCCGGGACTAACCTTTAAGATCAAGGTTGGCCGGGGGGATGCGATGATCAAAGCGGTGGAAGAGTTGACGCCAGATCAGGCGCGGGCAGAGCTTGCGGACCTCGCCAAGCGGATCCAGGCCGCAAACACGGCCTATCATACCTTCGATGCGCCGAAGCTGCCGGACTCCGACTATGACGCGCTCAAACAGCGCAACGCTGCCATCGAATCGCTCTTCCCCGAAGAAAAACGCATCGATAGCCCAAGTGAGCGGGTGGGCGGCGCGTTGGCTGAGGGATTTGGCAAGATCGCGCACAGCGTTCGCATGCTCTCGCTTGAAAACGCTTTCGACGACCGGGACCTGGCCGATTTTGATGCCCGTGTTCGCGGATTTCTGGGCCATGAGGGGCCCCTGCCTTACACCGGCGAGCCGAAAATTGACGGGCTGTCTCTGTCTGTTCGATATGAGCTTGGCCAAATGATCTATGCCGCAACGCGCGGCGACGGGGATTCTGGCGAGGATGTGACCGCGAATGCGCGCACAATTCGGGATATCCCGCAGCACATTGACGGCGGGCCTGACGTTTTGGAAGTGCGCGGCGAAGTCTACATCGCCTATGCCGATTTTGCCGCCCTGAACGCCGCCTTGACCGCCAAAGGCGAGAAGGCTCTGGCAAATCCGCGTAATGCGGCCGCCGGATCGTTGCGGCAATTGGACGCGTTGGTCACGGCCTCCAGACCCTTGCGGTTCTTCGCCTATTCCTGGGGGGCCGTCTCACACCCATTGGCAAGCACCCAACTTGCCGCGATAGAGCGACTTAAGGCATTGGGATTTCAAACAAATCCATTGACTTGCGCTTGCGAAAACCTTGACCAGATGCTTGCTCACTACCGGAGGATAGAGGCGCAAAGGGCCAGCCTTGGCTATGATATCGATGGGGTCGTCTTCAAGGTTGACGATCTGGCGTTGCAAGCCCGCCTCGGTTTTCGTTCCACCACGCCCCGTTGGGCGATTGCCCATAAATTCCCTGCCGAGCTGGCTTGGACGCGGCTTGAGTCCATCGATATTCAGGTCGGCCGAACCGGCGCGCTGAGCCCGGTGGCGCGGCTTGGGCCGGTGACGGTGGGCGGCGTTGTGGTTTCAAACGCGACGCTTCACAACGAAGATTACATCGCTGGCCGCGACAGCAAGGGCGCGCCCATTCGCGGTGGCAAGGATATTCGCGTCGGTGACTGGGTTCAGATTTATCGCGCCGGGGATGTGATCCCGAAAATCGCTGACGTGGATCTGACCCGCCGGGATCCGGGCGCGGCGCCCTATCAATATCCGGAAGTCTGCCCAGACTGCGGCAGCCCTGCGCACCGCGCCGAAGCCGATTCGGTTCGGCGTTGTACAGGCGGGCTGACATGCCCCGCCCAAGGCGTGGAGCGACTGAAGCATTTTGTCAGCCGCGGCGCTTTTGATATCGAAGGATTGGGCGGCAAACAGATCGAGTATTTCTATTCTGACGCAGATTTGCCAATCAAAACCCCCGCCGACATCTTTACCCTCGCCGCAAGGGACGCGGCCAACCCCCTCAAAAAATTGAAAAATCGCGATGGGTATGGCAACGCTTCGGTGACCAAACTTTTCGCAGCGATCGAGGCGCGCCGTTCGATCGGGCTGGACCGGCTGATTTTTGCCCTGGGGATCCGGCACCTTGGCGAAAATTCCGGGGCCATTTTGGCGCGGCACTTTGGCACATGGGAGGCTTTTGAAGCAGAGGTTTCGCTGGCCGAGCCGGGAAACGTGGCATGGTCAGAGCTGATTTCGATCGACGGGGTTGGCGCGGTGATGGCGCAAAGTCTGGTGGATGCGTTCAAAAATCCCGGCGAGCGTGCGGCAATTGATGCGCTTGTCGCGCATTTGCAGGTGCAACCAGTGCAAATCCGCGCCCCGATTGCCTCGCAAATCGCGGGACTGACCATCGTGTTCACCGGCAGTCTGGAAAAGATGACCCGCGCCGAAGCGAAGGCGCGGGCGGAGACTTTGGGGGCCAAGGTCGCAGGATCGGTTTCGGCCAAGACAGATATTCTGGTGGCCGGCCCGGGGGCGGGGTCCAAGGCCAAAGAGGCTGAAAAACTTGGTGTTCGGATGATCGACGAAGACGAATGGCTCATGCTGGCATCGGGCGGATGACGCGTCCAGAATCCCTGTTTCCCCTTTTTGCCGGCCTTGAAACCTTGCCCGGCATCGGCCCACGCACGGCCAAATCATTGGAAAATATCGGTATTTTTCGGCCGAAGGATCTGCTTTACCTTCTGCCGCATTCGGTGATCGACCGGGGGCGAAAGGCCTCCCTGCGCGATGCGGTACCGCCTTGTGTCTTGACTGTCGAGGTCGAGGTGGGCGCGCATTTTCCGCCGCTCAGCAAGGCAAAGCCCTACCGGATCAGCGTGCGCGATGCGCAGACTGAGTTCTTTTTGATCTTTTTTCACGCACGCGGAGACTATTTGCAGGGCCTTTTTCCGACCGGCCAAAGGCGGTTGATTTCCGGTAAGGTGGAGTTTTTTGACGGTGTGGCGCAGATGGCCCATCCCGATCACGTTTTGCGCCCCGAAGATGCGGCGGAGCTGCCGCGCTTTGAACCGGTTTATCCTTTGGGCGCCGGGATTACGCAGCGGCTGATCGCGAAGGCAACAGCCGCGACGATGGGGCGGCTGCCCGCGATTGCCGAATGGATCGACCCACATCTTTTGACGCGCGAAGGTTGGCCGGAAATGCGCACGGCGCTGGCGCTTTGCCATGCGCCGCAGGGGGCGAGCGATCTGGCGCCGACGACGCCCGCCCGGCAGCGTTTGGCCTATGATGAACTTTTTGCCTATCAGATCACGCTGGCCCTGGCCCGCGATCGGTTGCGATCGGGCAAGGGCTTGCCAACGATCGGAACTGGAGCTTTGCGTGCCAAGGTGTTGCAATCGCTTCCATTTACGCCAACGGGTGCGCAAATTCGGGCGCTTTCAGAGATCGAATCCGATCTGGAATCGCCCGCGCGGATGAACCGATTGCTTCAGGGTGATGTGGGGTCGGGTAAAACGCTGGTGGCGTTTTTGGCGCTGCTCGTCGCGGTTGAGGCGGGCGGGCAAGGGGTGATGATGGCGCCGACGGAGATTTTGGCCCGCCAACATCACGAATCAATTGCCGGTTTTGCGGCAGCAGCCGGCGTTCGGGTGGAGCTGTTGACTGGCCGCGACAAGGGCCGGGAGCGGGCGGCGAAACTTGGTGATCTGGCGGGTGGAAAGATTGATATTCTGCTCGGCACCCATGCTGTTTTTCAAAAAGATGTCCATTTCAATGACTTGCGGCTCGCGGTTGTGGATGAGCAGCACCGCTTTGGCGTGGCGCAGCGGATGGAGCTGGGCGCAAAGGGCGCGGCGGCGGATGTTTTGGTCATGACGGCCACACCGATCCCGCGCTCTTTGGCGCTGGCGAGTTACGGCGATATGGATATCTCCGAGCTGGACGAAAAGCCGCCAGGCCGAAAACCGATCAAGACCGCGCTGATTTCGGATGGCCGCATCGACGAGGTTTTCGCCCATCTGGCGCAGGCCGTGGCCGAGGGAAAGCAGGCCTATTGGGTGTGCCCGCTGGTCGAGGAATCCGAAGTTGTCGATCTGACCAGCGCCGAGACCCGATTCGCGAGCCTGCGTGCGCGGCTCGGCGATGCGGTGGGACTGGTTCATGGCCAGATGCCTGCTGCGGAAAAAGACGCGGTCATGGCGCGGTTTCAGCGCGGCGAGGTCAAGATTCTGGTGGCGACCACGGTGATCGAGGTGGGGGTGAACGTGCCGAAAGCGAGCATCATGGTCATTGAGGGGGCCGAGATTTTTGGCCTGTCGCAGTTGCATCAGCTTAGGGGCCGGGTGGGGAGGGGGGCCGAGGACTCGACCTGTCTGCTTTTGTATCAAGGCCCGCTTAGCGAAAGCGCGGCGCGCCGGCTGAAAGTAATCAGGGACACCGAAGACGGTTTTCGGATCTCGGAGGAGGATCTGGCCATTCGCGGGGCGGGGGATTTGATCGGCACGGCGCAATCGGGACTGCCGCGGTTTCGGGTGGCTGATCTGGAACGGCAGGCGGGGCTGATGGCCGTGGCACAGACCGACGCGCGCCGGCTTTTGGCCGACGATCCGACCCTGACTTCGCTGCGCGGCCAGGCGGTGCGGCATCTGCTTTGGCTGCTGGATCAGGACAAGGCGATGCAGCTTATCCGCGTGGGTTAGCGCTTTGTTCACAAATGTTCTTAAAAAGTTCTTTACTTGAGGTTAAGAGTGTGAGAACAATTCAGGAACAAAAGCAGGAGCACGCCATGATCGCCAAAGTCACCAAGGCCCTTTCGAAAACCGAATCCTATGTGATCGAAGACACGCTTGGCGTTATCACTTTGTTTTTCCTGCTTTATCTGGGGTTGTCCACCTCAGGCGCATTCTAGGTTCTGCCGCGGTCTTTTGTTCTGCCCGGCGCCGTTGTTTGGCGCAGTCAGGTTGTCCTCCTGCAGGGGTTTTTGAACAGACACGCCACTTCCGCCGCCATCCCAAACCGGATGCGCGGCGGTTTTTTATGGGGCGGCGCTGAGGGCTGCCAAGGCGGCATCGAGCGCGAGCAGGATGGAGCCGTGGCGGTTTTTGTAATCGCGCGCCGCGCGCAAAACCTCATAGCCACCGAACGGCGGGGTGGGGGCAGGGCCGCCGCCGGTCAAAAACAAGGACAGCTGATCACGCGCGGTCTGGATCTGCTCGCGGTTGCTGCCGATTGCGACCCGCCCAAGGATCGACGCAGAAGCCTGCCCCAGCGCGCAGGCCTTCACATCCTGCGCAAAGGCGGAAATATTCCCGCCGATCACCGAAACATCGGTTTCAATCGTCGAGCCGCACATCGGCGCGCGCAGTTTCGCGCTGCCCATCGGGGCACTCAGGCGGCCCAAATGTGGGATCGAACCCGCAAGTTGCAGGATTTGCGCCGAATACAGCTTGACGAGATCGGTATCGCTCATGCTTACCCCTTTGCTTGACTATAGGCTTGCGGCCATCAGAGGAAAAGGAGGGGTTCGGATGTTTGATCCATCAAATCTTTGCTACGATCCAAACGGCTTGATCCCGTGCATCGCGCAAGATCACGCCTCGGGCGAGGTTCTGATGATGGCGTGGATGAACCGCGCGGCGGTGCAGCAGACCATCGAAACCGGCAAAGTGACCTATTGGTCGCGGTCCCGGCAGAGTTTTTGGATCAAGGGCGAGCAGTCCGGTCACACCCAGCGCCTGATCGAATTGCGCAGCGATTGCGACAACGATTGTCTGCTGGCACTGGTCGAGCAGCACGGCCCCGCCTGCCACACCAACCGGCCAAGTTGTTTTTACACAAAAATTGCCCCTGGTGACGTGGTGATCCTGACGGAACCCAGCCTTTAACTGATCCGAATTTCAGTCACGCGCTGCATCGGCCAGCCCGGTCGGCAATCAACGGCGTCCATCGGCGCCGTCGTGGGCCCATTCAGGCGCAAGAGCAGCTCTGCCTCACGGACGCGCAGCAGGCGCAATTTCTGGCGGATGTCGGCGAGTTCGGATCTTGGGGAAAGGATGGGCATCTGGACACTCCTGATCTGTAAATCCAGACTGCGGCGAAAGGGGTTAACAACCTGCAAATGCCGTGAAATTTTTCGCCCGCACGGGGCGCGCGAATTCTGCATAGGGCCGTTGCCCCCTGCCGGGGTTTGTGGCAAGAGGTTTGGGGATGAAACTGGACCAATGAGTTTAGCATGACCGATTTTGCTGCACGCCGCGTCATGATGGTCGACACGCAAGTGCGCCCATCCGACGTGACCAAGTTTCCCATCATTTCCGCCATGCTGGCTGTGCCGCGCGAGGACTATGTTCCGGACGCAAAGCGCGAGGCGGCCTATATGGGCGGCAATGTGGAACTTGTCCCCGGCCGCGTGATGGTCGAAGCGCGCACGCTTGCCAAGATGCTGGAATCTTTGGACATTCTGCCGACAGACCGGGTTTTGGATCTTGGCTGCGGCTATGGCTATGCGACCGCTGTGATCGCCGATCTCGCGGCTTTTGTGGTTGGCGTTGAAAGCAATGCCGGGTGCGTCACGATCGCGCAGCGCCGGGCGGCGGACCGCCAGATCAAGCGCGCCGAAATCCGTTGTCAGCCTTTGACGGCTGTGAACCCAGAAATGTTTGACGCCATCCTGATCGAAGGCGGCGTGGAGGAAATCGGCGAGGCGGTGCTGTCGCAGCTTGCCGAAGGCGGCCGCATCGCTGCGATTTTCATGCAGGGCGCTTTGGGTACGGTCAAGATTGGTGTCAAACACGCCGGACAGGTTTCCTGGCGCTTTGCGTTCAACGCTTCGGCACCGGTTTTGCCGGAATTTTCCGCGGTGCGGGGCTTTACGCTTTAGAAATCGAACATACCTCTAAGTGGATGTTTTGGAAGGATCTATGAGATGCGGCGTTTGATTCAGATGGTTTTGGCGAGTGGTCTGTCCTTTGGGCTGGCAAGCGCGGTTTCGGCAGAGACGTTGGCCGATGCGCTGATCTCGGCCTATAAGGAATCGAACCTGCTGGATCAGAATCAGGCCGTTCTGCGCGCCGCAGATGAAGGCGTGGCGCAGGCCGTGGGCGCGCTTCGGCCGGTGATTGAATACACCGCCCAGGCGAATTTGCGCCGTTCCAAATCGGATTCCTTTTTGACCCCGGGGCAGATTTCCGGCGACGTCGCGCAGACGCAGTCGTTCCAACTTTCGGCGTCCTTGTCGATTTACGACTGGGGGCGCGGTAAAATTGGCGTCGATCTGGCGCGCGAAAGCGTTTTGGCAACGCGGCAAGCCCTGAGTTCGGTTGAACAGAACGTGCTTTTGGATGCGGTCAGTGCCTATGTTGATGTTCGGTTGCAAAGTGAAACTCTGGCGTTGCGGCAATCCAATACGCGATTGATCACGCAGGAATTGCGCGCCGCAAATGACCGTTTCGAAGTTGGAGAGGCGACGAGAACCGACGTTGCATTGGCGCAAGCGCGCCTCGCCGCCGCCCAAGCCGGGGAACAAGGCGCCCAAGGCGCTTTTGATCTTGCCCGGGAGCGTTTCAAGGCGACCGTTGGCCATTATCCCGGCAAGCTCGCCGGTTTGCCCAAAGCGCCGCAACTTCCCAAGACCATCGATGACGCGCGCGCCATTGCGCTGCGCTCTCACCCGTCGATCCTGCAGCTTCAACATCAGGTGAAAATTGCCGACCTGCAAATCGAGCTTTCAAAGGCCAATTTTCAACCGGTGATTTCGGGAAGCGCCGCTTTGACCGAAAACTGGAGCCAAGGCGAAGAAACACCGTTTAACCCGGATACCGAATCCCTTGGCGTTCAGATGTCCCAAACGATCTATGCGGGCGGCCAAAAGGCGAGCATTCTGCGCGAGGCGATTGCAAATCAGGAAAACGCCCGCGCCGGTTTGCACCAGACCGGGGTGGTGATTTCTGAAAACGTGGGCCGGGCGTGGTCGAATATTTCTGTCTCGTCCGCCAATATTCAATCTGGCGAACAGCAGGTGCGCGCGGCGCAGGCCGCCTTTGACGGCGTCAAGGAAGAGGCGGACTTGGGCGCGCGGACGACTTTGGATGTGCTTGATGCCGAACAAGACCTGCTGGACGCGCGATTTGCGCGGCTGCAGGCCGAGGCGAATCTGTACATCGGGGTGTATCAGCTGCTTTCGACGATGGGACTTTTGACCGTCGATCATTTGAACCTCGGCATCGTGACCTATGATGTCGACAGCTATTATGACGCGGTCAAGAATGCGCCCGCCCATTCCGCCCAGGGGGCTGCGTTGGACCGGATCCTTGGATCAATCGGAAATTGAGCAAATCTTAACCTTTAGCAGACATTTTCTTGTCTGACGGCGCGTGTCGGATTACAGTGGTTCAAGGCCGACGAACTGGCCACAGCAATCATGCCAAGAAGTCGTACAGGACAACCATGTCGGAACCGATGAGTGCAGGGGAGATTGAGGACGTACTGTCTTCGATCCGTAGGTTGGTCTCAGAAGAATTGCGCCCGATGACGCGGGCTGCGCGAGCTGTACCGGAAGCCAAATTGATCCTTACACCGTCGCTGCGCGTCGTCGCCGATGCGCCGGTTCCGGCCAAAACTGCCGGAGAGGTTGTTGGCCGTCTTGCCGAAGGGCTTGATGATGCTGTGCAATTCGAAGGTGAGGTCGGCGATGCCGGCCCGCTGTCCGAAGCTGCGCCGATGGCCTGGGATGTGACCGAAGACGAAGGGGACGACGCGCCGCAGACGGCCAAGTTTGAATCCTTTGTGTTCATGCACAAAAGCCTGGCCGAAAACGAAGCCTCGGCAGCGGTGGACGAGGGCGAGGGCGCCTCGCACGTTGCCGATCCTGTGGCGATTCATGGTGAGGTTTTGGACCCGGATAAGCCAGCCATGGAGCAGACTGATCCATGGGCGCAGGCGGGATCTGCCGACGAAGAACTGTCCGATCATGTGCATGATCCTGACGACGAATTGATGGATACGGCGGCGGATGCAATCTGGCTTGATCAGGCCGAAGCGGAGGTTATGGCGGCGCTGTCCGGGCAAACAGGCGCTGATGGCGCCGCGTTGAAGGATGACGATTCGGAACCCGGCGACCTGCGCTTTGACGAATCTGTGCTGCGAGAGATCGTGCGCGATCTGATCAAAGAAGAACTGCAAGGCGCTTTGGGCGAAAGGATCACCCGAAACGTGCGCAAGCTGGTTCGGGTCGAAGTGGCGCGCGCGCTGTCGCTGCATGACTTTGAGTGAGGCCAGCAGGCCCCAGACCGCGCTGAACTAACCTGACCCGTGCAATGAAAACGCGCCCCGGTGGGGCGCGCATTGGTTGACAAATTGCCGCAATCTCAGGCGGCTTCGGCTTGTTCCTGCTCAAGCGCGTGCCGACGTTCGGACTCTTCACGGCTAAGCGCAACAGAGGTCCGCACGCCTTTTGAGACGAATTCCATCAGACCCTTGACCACGCGCTCGTTCGGATCGATCCCGGCGCAAGACAGCACTTCGCGGCCATCGCGCGAGCGCGACCAGCGGGCAATCTGCTCTGGTCCGTTGCCATATTTCTTGTCATCGGCAATCGCATCGTCGAGGGCAGCCAGAACAACCGCAGCAAAAAGTTTGCGCGCGCGCTGACCTTGTTCGAAGTTAAATGCGGTGCTGTCAACGGAGTCGAGCATATGATCCTCTGATCTTGGTATTGCCTTCTGGGCGTTCTGTGCTTCTACCGTCTGAATGCTGATTCGGGGAAGCATTATTGACATGGCTGCCATGCAATCGGTGCATATCTGCCGTCGGCCCGTTACATCATTTAGTTGGCTTGTTCGCGAAGCACTGACAAGATATAGGGGCGTCGAGAGAAAAAGCAACATTTTGTCAAGGTTTTGTCACAATGCCAAAGATCAACGCCAATACCATCCGCCCCGGAACGATCATCGACCATGATGGTGGTTTGTGGGCCTCGGTGAAGGTTAACCATGTCAAACCGGGCAAAGGCGGGGCTTTCGCTCAGGTTGAATTGAAAAATCTGCGGGACGGGCGCAAGTTGAATGAGCGGTTCCGGTCCGAAGACAAGGTCGAAGAGGTGACGTTGGAGAACAAGGACCAGCAGTTTTTGTACGAAAACGATGGCCGTTTGGTGTTTATGGATGCCGAAAGCTATGAGCAGGTCGAAATTGACGCCGACCTTCTGGGCGATCGCCGCCCGTTTTTACAGGACGGCATGACGGCGACGATGCTGTATTTCGGCGAAGAGGCACTGTCGGTGCGCATTCCGCAAAAGGTGACGTGCCGTGTGGCGGAAACCGAGCCTGTGATGAACGGTGCGACCGCGACAAAAACCAACAAGCCGGCCATTCTTGAAAACGGTGTGCGCGTGATGGTGCCGCCATTCATCGGTCAGGACGAGTTGATCATCGTGAACACCGAGACGATGGAATACACCGAACGCGCCTGACGGATTCAACCCGGCGCGGATTTACTGCGCCGGGGCTTCTGGCCAAACGATGCGCGCACCGGCGGCCTGCATCGGCCCCTCGGCGCGGTCAAAGCGCAGATACGCGATGGCCTTGCCGCCGGACTGCGTATAAAGCGTGCCCGCTTCTTTTTCCCCCGCCATGATCGGGGTGCCGATGGGCGCGGCGCCGCTGATCTGCACCTGAACCAGCCCTTTGCGCAGCTCGGTTTTGTGCTTCATCCGGGCAGTAACCTCCTGGCCAACATAGCAGCCCTTGCGAAAATCGACGCCGTGCAGGCGTTCAAACCCCTGTTCCAGAAGATAACTTTCGTTGGAAATCAATTCGATGCCAGTTTCAGGAATGACATGGGCGACGCGAAGCGCGTCCCAATCGGTGGCGCCCGCGCCCGTTGGAACGCCGTAGCTGCGCCAGCCCAAAGCGGGGTGGCGCGGGTCGGTCACGGCGCGGGGCGGCGGCGTGCCAAGGCCGCGGCCGACCTGCCAATCAAGCGCAGAAAACGCGACATCCGCGCGCAATTTATGCATCGACAGGCGGGTTAGGGTGCTGGCGGCGATGCTTTGTGGCAGGTCCAGAAAATACGTATCGCCAAGCTTGCCGATAAAGAAATCCGCCAGATACTTGCCTTGGGGCGACAAAAGCGCGGCCCAGACCAGCCCATCGCCGCGTTCCAGACCAAGGACATCATTCGACACCATGCCTTGCATAAACCGCAGCGCGTCTTTGCCGGTCAGCGCTGCAATCTGGCGGTCGGGGCAGGGTTCGGGGGTCATGGGGGCACCTTAGTCCTTGAATTGCATCTGATAAAGGCTGGCATACCGTCCGTTTTTGGCAAGCAGTTCCTCATGCGAGCCCTCTTCGGCAACGCGGCCCTGATCGAGCACGACGATGTGATCGGCGTCACGAATGGTCGAGAGCCGGTGCGCGATCACAAGAATGGTGCGCCCGGCAAAGCTTTGCCGAAGCGCATCCGAGACGGCAGCTTCGGACTGGGTATCCAGCGCCGAGGTCGCCTCGTCCAGCAGCAGGATCGGGGCGGATTGCATCAGCGCGCGGGCAATCGCGACGCGCTGGCGCTGGCCACCGGACAGGGCCGATCCGCGCGGTCCGACTGGCGTTTCTATGCCTTTTGCCAGACGCGGCAAGAACTCGGCGACGTGGGACAACAAAAGCGCTTGCGCCATCCGGGGGTCATCAGCGGCGGTCGCACCGGGCAGGATGTTTTCGCGCAGCGTTTCATCGAACAGCGCGGAATCCTGCGTGACGGTCGAAAAAAGCGCGCGCTGATCGCGCAGGGGCAAAGCGGTCAAGGGCAGGCCGCCCAAGCAGATTTGCCCCCCGGCCGGATCGTAAAGCCCGGTCAGAAGGTGAAACACGGTGGACTTTCCGGCACCCGACGCCCCGACGAGCGCGGTCGTTTTGCCTGCCTTTGCGGTAAAGGACAGCCCGCGCAGAACGGCGGTGTCTGTGTGAGCGAATTCCACCGCTTCAAAGGTCAGATCGCCCGCCGGATTGGGTTTTGGCGCGGGGCCGCTGACGGGCAGGCGCGCGCTTTGCACGGGTTGATCCAGCAGCGCATAGATGCGATTAAGGCTGGCACCCGCGATTTGCCAGGCGCCCGAAAGCTCGCCCAGGCGGCGCAGGGGCTGGAAAATCAGCGCAACGGCGGTGAAAAACGACATGAACTCGCCCGCCGTACGCTGACCCGAGGCAACATCGGGGCCCGCAACCAACAGCACGGCGAAAAAGCCCAGACCCGTCGTCAGATCAAGGATGGACGGCACGAGCGAGCGCGACAGGGCAAGCTTGACCTCGACCCGGCGGATTTTCTTCAACACCCCGGCAAACCGGCTTGACTGCTGATCTTCTTGACGGTTCAGCTTGATGGATTGAATTCCGTGGAAAATCTCATCAAGCCGGGTGGCGCGCTGACCTGCCTCGTTGCGCAGTTGGTCGGCCTTGCGGCGAATGTAGCTTTGGATCAACAGCACAGGCACGACCAGCAGCGGCAGGCCGATCAACGTCACCAAAGTCCAGCGCACATCAACCGACAGGGCGACGCCGATCAGGATGATGACGCCCAAACCATCGCGGCCCAACCCGGCCAGAAGGGTGGACCAGATCGCCTGCGCGGCCAGAGTGTCGCCTTGAACCCGCTCGATCAAGATTCCGGGCGGATGAGATTGGAAAAACCCCATATCCAATTGCAGGATATGCGCCAGCATGGCGTTTTGCGTTTGCGCCGAAACGCGCTGGGTGATGCTGGCCGTCAGCGTGCGCGCCGCCGATGACACAACCGCGCGCAGGGCAAAAAGGCCCAGAAAAATCAGGCCAACGCCCAGAATGGCCGATTGACCACCCGGCACGAAGACCTTGTCGAACAGGGGCTGGATCAGCTTGCTGACCGCGCCCATGGTCGCGCCGTCTATCGCCATCAGCCCAAAAACCAAGATCAACAGCGGCCATTGGCGCTGCAGATAGTCGCGCCAGTAGCGGGCGAAAAGTCCGGGGGGTTTGGGGCGATCTGGCAAAAGCGGCTTCCTTGAACGCAAGGGCTTGCTTTATCCTGCACCCGGCGCTCTGACAAGACAATGACCGGCGATGCGCCGATTGACCTTGGCATTGGGCCATCGTAGCCATGGGCCGAACACCTTGCAAAGGCTTGATCGCATGTCACTTTCAAACGGGCGCAGTTACCTCGCCATTCCGGGCCCGTCCGTTGTGCCCGACCGGGTTCTGGCCGCCATGCACCGCGGATCGCCCAATATCTACGAGGGAGAGCTGCATGCGCTTTGCGCGTCGCTGTGGCCAGATTTGCGGGCGCTTGCGGGCACAAATCAGAATGTCGCGGCCTATATCGGCAACGGGCATGCGACCTGGGAAGCGGCCAATGCCAATATGTTTTCGCGCGGCGACAAGGCGCTGGTACTTGCCACCGGGATTTTTGGCTTGGGCTGGGCGAATTCGGCCAAGGCAATGGGGATCGAGGTGGAGCTGCTGGATTTTGGCAAATCCGCCGCGCCGGATTATGCGAGTGTCGAGGCGGCGCTGCGGGCCGATAAGGCGGGCAAGATCAAGGCGGTCCTGACCACACAGGTTGACACCGCATCATCCGTGCGCACGGATATTGCGGCATTGCGCGCGGCGATGGACGGCGCGGGCCACCCTGCGCTTTTGGCCGTGGATTGCATCGCGTCGATGGCGTGCGATGCCTATCTGATGGACGAATGGGGCGTCGATGTGACGGTTGCGGCCAGCCAGAAGGGGCTGATGACGCCGCCGGGCATGGGTTTTGTCTGGTTTTCCGAAAAGGCGCGCAGCGTCTGCGCGACCTCTGATCTGCGCACGCCGTATTGGGCATGGGCGCCGCGCGCGGATGCCACAGAGTTCTGGCAACATTGGGCGGGAACTGCCCCGACGCATCATCTGTATGGACTGCGTGAGGCGCTGACGATGATCCTGCATGAAGAAGGTTTGACGAAGGTCTGGGCGCGCCACGAGGCGCTTGCGGCGGCGGTTTGGGCTTCGTTTGATGTTTGGGGGCAGGCAAACCCGGCGATTGAGATGAATGTGGCACTGCCGAGCGATCGGGGCCGCTCGGTCACGGCGGCCCGTCTGGGCGCGCCAGATGCCAGCCGTTTGCGCGTCTGGTGCGAGACGAAGGCGGGGGTGACGCTTGGTATCGGGCTTGGCATGGCGACGCCGGATGATCCGAACTCAGATGGTTTTTTGCGGGTGGGCCATATGGGCCATGTGAACGCGCATATGACGCTGGGCGCTTTGGCGGTGATGGATGCGGGGATGAAGGCGCTGAAAATTCCGCATGGGAGCGGAGCGCTGGAAGCGGCGGTACTGGTGGTGGCGCAGGCAGCGGGCACTTAGGGCGCTGCGGACTGGCGTTCACGCCATGAAATGTAAAGCGCACTTGCGATCAGGATGAAGACGCCCAAAAAGGTGTATCGATCGGGGAAATCACCGAAAAAATACCAACCGCACAGGGTTGAGACGATCATTTCAGTATAGGCGAAGGGCGCCAGAAGCGAAGCTTCGGCGTAGTCGTAAGACCGGACGATCAAGAAGTGTCCAAAAGTCGCCACGCCGCCAAGCCCGGCAAACATCAGCCACTGCTCTGGCGTGGGTGCGGTCCAGACCAACGGCATGGCGAGCGAAAGCAGCACCGTTCCGATCGCAACGGTTTGGAACGTTGTCACCATGGCCTTGGCCGTGCCAGAAATGCGCCGCGTCATGACGAAATAGATCGCAAGGAACGTGCCTGCTGCAAGCGCGAGCAGCGTACCGGGGTTGAAGCTGCCAAAACCGGGCCGGATGATGATCAATGTTCCGATGAATCCGACAAAGACCGCGGCCCAGCGGCGAGGGCCGACCCGCTCGCCAAGGAACAGCGCGGAAAGGACGACCACGACAAGCGGCTGGACGAAAAAGATCGCAAGGGCGTCCGCGATGGGCAAAAAGCGCAGGGACAGAAAGAAAGTATAGGTCGCGAGGATCAACAGGCTGGACCGGCACAGATGATAGATCGGGCGGTCGGGCCAAAAAATCGCCGTGCCCCCGGCGTGAAGTGCAAACGGCAATGTCAAAAGCGCCCCAAAGGTCAGCCGCGCCCAGACGATCTGCAGGATCGGCAGGCCCATCTGGCCCAGAACCTTTGCAAAGACGTCAATAAACGGCAGGCTCGCCATCGCGCCAAGCATGAAAAAGATGCCGGTAAGGTTGTGATTTGCCCGCTGCATCCTGATCCTGCCTGATTTGCGCCAGACTGGCCCAAATGCGGCGCAGTGACCATGCGAATTGCACGAAAATTCATCACAATGCAGGCGGCTCTGCGCTTTTCCTCGCGCGCGCGCGGGTCTATGGTCTGTTCAAAGCGCAGGCAGGATCCTTGAGCATGACCAGACGCAAACGTCCCGTTGTCGGAGTGATCGGCAACCAATATCTGATGAACGACCGCTATGCGGTTCATGCCTCTGGCGTGATCAACATCACGGCGGTTTCCGAGGTTGCGCAGTGTCTGGCGCTGATTGTTCCCAGCTGCGATCAGGTGGATGTCGAAGATTTGCTTGGGGCCTGCGATGGGTTCGTGCTGACGGGCGGGCAGCCGAATGTGCACCCGTCCGAATATGGCCACGAGGAAACCCCGGCCCATGGCGCGTTTGACCGGGACCGGGACCGCTTGGCGCTTGGCCTTGCGCGGGCCTGCGTGGAGCGGGGGCAACCCTTGCTGGGAATTTGCCGCGGGTTTCAGGAATTGAACGTGGCCATGGGCGGCACGCTGCATCCCGAGATTCGCGATATGCCGGGCCGGATGAACCACCGGATGCCGCGCGATGTTGATATTACAGAACAATTCGCGCTGCGCCATGATGTGCGTTTTGCCGAGGGTGGGGTATTCCACCGGCTTATGGGCGCGCAGGTTGTGCGCACCAATACGCTGCACGGGCAGGGGATTTTGCAGGCGGGGCCCAGAATTGTGATCGACGGCGAGGCAGAAGATGGCACGCCCGAAGCGATCTATGTCAAAGACGCGCCGGGATTTACGCTGGCGGTGCAGTGGCACCCCGAATGGAATGCGGCGGATGATCCGGTGTCGCGGCCGCTGTTCACCGCTTTTGGCGACGCGGTTCGCGATTGGGCTGCGCGCGGATAACCTGCGGGGCCTGTTGACTCTTTCCCTGCGTAAATACTGATTTGAATGCACACATCGCTTGCGGAGACTTCGGATGAAACGCTCTAAGATCAACGACATCATGGCTGCGGCGGATGAGATGATCCGGCATTACGGCTTTGTGCTGCCGCCCTTTGCCTTTTGGTCCCCGGCCGAGTTCAAGGCGAAGAAACCTGTTGCGCAGCGGGTCATTGATGGGTGCTGCGGATGGGATATCACCGATTACGGGCAGGGCCGGTTTGATGACATGGGGCTGTTCCTGTTCACGTTGCGCAACGGTCTGCTGAGCGATCTGCAGCGCGGCGGCGGCATGTGTTATGCCGAAAAACTGCTGATATCGCGCCGCGATCAGCTAAGCCCAATGCACACCCATGTGATCAAGGCGGAAGATATCATCAACCGCGGCGGCGCGACTTTGGTGGTGGAACTGTTCGGCTCGGACGACAAGGGCAACTTTGCGGCGGACAGGGGCGGCAAGGTACGCTGCGACGGGATCGACCGGGTCTATGCGCCGGGCGAAAAACTGCTGCTTGCGCCGGGCGAAAGCGTGACGCTTATGCCGGGCGATTGGCATGCGTTTTGGGGCGAGGGCGGCGATGTTCTGATCGGCGAGGTGTCGACGGTCAACGATGATCGGACCGACAACATCTTTCGCGAGCCAATTGGCCGATTTGCCGAGATTGAAGAGGATGTCGCGCCGACGCATCTGCTGGTGAGCGATTACGAGCGGTTTCTGGGCTGACTGAGCGACGACAAATCAAAGGCCGCGCGATGTGCACGGCCTTTGATCTGATCAATGGGCAGGGTTACAGAACCGGGCAGAGCCCGTTCACCAGCAAGACACTGCACAGACAGGTGCCGTCGGGGTTCTTCACCAGACAGCTTTCTGGCGCGGTTGCGGCGGGGATTGGTGTCAGCGCGGGCGCTGGTGTTGGCGGCGTGGTCACAACCGGGGCCACGGCCACCGGACCGACGGCACCGCCAAGCCCTGGCACCGGCAAACCGATGATCGGGGAGACTCCGCTGACGGCCGGCGCTGGAACAACCGGTTCTTCGACGGGTTTCGGCTTTTCCTTCTTTGGTTGCGGCGGCGGCAGGGTCAGCCCCGTCGGCATCGATCCGTCCGCATTCAAAACCACAACTTTGGCCCCGTCTGGCACGCGGGAATAAAGGTCTATCACGTCCTGATTGATCATGCGGATACAGCCCGACGAGGCGTTTTTCCCGATGGAAAACCATTCTGGCGTGCCGTGAATCCGATAGCCATAATCAACGCCATTGGTCGTCAGATACAGCGCCCGCGCCCCCAACGGGTTTTCCAAACCGCCGGGCATCCCTTCCTCCCATTGCGCAAGCTCCGGTTTACGCTCGATCATTTCTTCGGGCGGCGTCCATGTCGGCCAGGTCTTGCGCTCGTTCACAATCGCCTCACCCGACCACTGAAAACCGGCCCGGCCCACCGCGATGCCATAGCGGATCGCCTTGTTCTTGCCGGTTACAAAATACAGCTGCCTTGCGCCGGGGTTGATGATGATGGTGCCGGGCACCTGATCGGAGGCGAAATCGACCGTCTGACGCTGAAACTCGGGCGGCACTTCGGCGACAGGAACCGCAGGCAGGTTCAACCCCGCGTCGGTAAGCGCCCCATAGGCAACATCGGCCCCCACAAGCGGCGCCGTGGTCCCTTTCGCAGCGTCCAGATCGCCGAACGCGGCCGGATCGGTGACGCAGGCTGAAAGGGAAAGGCCGGCAATAATTCCAAAAACGATCAAACGCACTGAAGGCATGTATACAATTTCCAAAAGAGCGCGGCAGCGCAATTGATTGTGGGTGCGCGCACCATAGCCATCGCCCGCCAAAAGGTCAAAGCCCCGCACTCTTGCGGCCAAGGCCTTGTTACAACGTGGTGCGAAGATGCCAGAGTTCGGGGAACAACTCGACATCCAGCATTCGGCGCAGATAGGACACGCCGCCGGTGCCCCCGGTGCCGCGCTTGAACCCGATCACGCGTTCGACCGTGGTGACATGATTGAACCGCCAGCGGCGGAAGTAATCCTCAAAGTCCATCAGCTTTTCGGCAAGCTCATAGGCCTCCCAATGCTCTTTGGGCGCGCGGTAAACCACCTCCCAGACCTGCCGCACATCGTCGCGCGCGGTCCATCCCTCGCTCAGATCCCGGCCAAGAACCTCTGCCGGCACCGGCAAACCGCTGCGCGCCAAATAGCGCAGCGCCTCGTCATAAATGCTGGGCCGCGCCAGTTCACCGTTCAGCATGGCCATGATGTCGCTGCGGTGCGCATGGGGCCGAAGCATGGCGTGATTGCGGTTTCCGACCGCAAATTCGATCAGCCGGTATTGCCAGGATTGAAATCCCGACGACTGCCCCAGCCCCTCGCGAAAGGTGGTGTAATCGGACGGGGTCATGGTGCGCAGCACGTCCCACGCGTTGTTCAACTGCTCGAAAATCCGCGACACCCGTGCCAGCATCTTGAACGCCTCGCGCAGATGGTCCTGTGCAATTGCGTTGCGGGCGGCGTCCAACTCGTGCAGCGCCAGCTTCATCCAAAGCTCGGAGGTTTGATGCTGAATGATGAACAGCATTTCATCATGCGTCCCGGTCAGCAGCCTTTGGCTCGTCAGCAGCCGGTCGATATGCAGGTAATCGCCATAGGACATCCGCCCGTCAAAGGACATCTGGGCGCCGTCTTGGGCGGGATCATACTGCGACATGGCGCGCTCTTTCCAAAAAGCAGGGTTAAAGGGAAGCCAGATCGACGGCCATCAGAAACAGATCATAAGTCTGGCCCCCGTCTTCCAAATGTTCAATTCCTGTCACCGTCCAGCCGCGCCGTGTCAAAAAGCGGTTGGATTGATGGGCGGCGCGCACGGTCAGGCGGATAAATCCAAATTCGCGGGCCTTGTGCAACAGCACGTCGTAAAGCGCGGCTGCCGTGCCGTCGCCCATAACCTCGGGGATCACGAAGGCCATATCCAGTTCGCCGTCCTTGCGCAAAGACATGAACCCGGTCATGCGGCCTTCCTGCTCGGCCACCCAGCACCATTGGTCCAGCAGTTTGTCCGGATGCGCGCCGGGCAAGGCCGAAGGCGCCCAAGCTGCGCGCTCGGCTTCGGTGTAAAACGCTGCTGATCCCTCGCGTACGGCACGGTAGTAAACCAGTGACATCGCCGCGCGGTCTGCGGCCACATAGGGGCGGATGGTGCGCATCGGCGGTCCTTCCATCGGGCGGTTCAGGTTACTTTCTTGCGGGTTTTATACTGCGGGCGGTCCCACAGATCATGGATCATGACGTCGCTGATAATGGCGGCCGCTTTGGCCACATCGCCCCTGTCCACGAACAGCGGAGTGAAGCCGAAACGGATGATATCAGGCGCGCGGAAATCGCCGATCACGCCGCGTTCGATCAGGGCCTGCATGATCGCATAGCCTTCGGGATGGCGGAACGACACCTGCGAGCCGCGCATGTCATGCGCGCGGGGTGTCGCGAGGGTCAGGCTTGGGCACGACGCCTCAACCTTGGCAATAAACAGATCCGTCAGGGCCAGCGAGGCGCTGCGAAGCGCGGCCATATCGACCCTGTCCCAGATGTCGAGCGAGGCTTCGAGGGCGGCAAATTGCAGGATCGGCGGGGTTCCGACCCGCATCCGCTCGGCCCCGCGCGCGGGCGCGTAATCCAGATCGAAGGCAAAGGGCGCATCATGGCCTTGCCAGCCCGACAGTGCCGGGCGCGCATGCGCCTGATGCCGGGGGGCGACATAGATGAACGCCGGACCGCCGGGGCCGGAATTGAGGTATTTATAGGTGCACCCGCAGGCGAAATCGGCGCCTGCCTTGGCCAATTCGACCGGAAACGCACCGGCAGAATGCGCCAGATCCCAGATCGTCAGGGCGCCGTGATGATGCGCGCGCGCGGTGATCGCCGCCATATCATGTTTGCGCCCGGTGCGGTAATCCACCTCGGTGATCATGGTCACGGCGATCGTGTCATCAATGGCGTCCATGACCTCTTCAGGCGCGACAATCTTCAGCGCATAGTCCGCCCCAAGTGTCGCACAAAGGCCCTGCGCCATATACAGGTCAGACGGGAAATTGCCGCTGTCCGACAAGATCACTTTGCGCGCCGGGTTCATCTGCAGCGCCGAGGCAAGGGCCTGATAGACCTTGATCGACAAAGTGTCGCCCATCGCCACCGAATCCACTTCGGCCCCGATCAGCCGGGCGATGCGGTTGCCGACGGCCATCGGCTTGTCCATCCAGCCGGCCTTGTTCCAGCCCGTGATCAGCATCTCGCCCCATTCCGCCTGAACCGTATGCGCAACCCGCGCCGCCGCCGCCTTTGGCAGCGGCCCCAGCGAATTTCCGTCCAGATAGATCATCGCAGCGGGCAAATGAAACAGGGCTTTGGTGGCTGAAAAATCGGTCATCTGGGGCTCCAACTTTGCTGGCGTTTTGCCCGCTATGTCCAATTTTGATCCATAATCCCGGCGCCCAAGAATTTCAAGCTTAAAGGATATGTCGCGGTCGCTGAGACAACGGGCCCCGGCCCGTTCAAAAAGGCAGGTTTTCGCGGCAAAGACCAAATGAGGCGTTGAAACTTCATTGTCGGATGGTAAGGCTCGGGACAAATGACAAGTGGATGGGCTGTTCGATCCAAAAACGGGGGAATGCAGTGAAAATAGGTGCGTTGAGCGAAATTTTGGCGGGCGAGAACCGGGTTGCCATGACACCGGAGTCGGCTTTGCAGCTGATCAAGCTGGGTCATACCTGCGTGGTGCAGGCCGGGGCGGGGGTGAACGCGGGCATTTCGGACGCGCTTTATACCGCCGCCGGGGTCGAGGTTTTGAAGACCGCCAGGGCGGTGATGGCCGCGGCAGATGTTCTGGTCAAGGTGCGCGGCCCGGAGCAGGCCGAAGCCAAGGCTTTGCGCGACGGCCAGACGCTGATCTCGTTCTTTTGGCCGGCGCAGAACCCTGAACTTTTGGAAACCGTCAAGGCGCGCGGGGCAACCGTGGTGGCCATGGACATGGTGCCGCGCATTTCGCGGGCGCAAAAGATGGACGCGCTGTCGTCGATGGCCAATATCGCGGGCTACCGCGCGGTGATCGAAGCGGGCTCGAACTTTGGTCGCTTTTTCACCGGTCAGGTGACGGCGGCAGGCAAGGTGCCGCCCGCAAAAGTGCTGATCGTCGGCGCAGGGGTGGCGGGCCTTGCCGCCATCGGCACGGCGACCTCGCTTGGCGCGATCGTTTACGCGTTCGACGTGCGCCCCGAAGTGGCCGAGCAAATCGAATCGATGGGGGCGAGTTTCGTCTATCTGGAATTTGACGCCTCCGAACTGCCAGACGGGGCGGTGACGGGCGGCTATGCCGCGCCCTCGACCCCGGCGTTTCAGGCCAAGCAACTGGCCAAATTCCGCGAACTTGCGCCCGAGATGGACATCGTCATCACCACGGCGCTGATCCCCGGCCGCCCGGCGCCCAAATTGTGGACGGCCGAGATGGTATCGATGATGAAGCCGGGCTCGGTGGTGGTTGATCTGGCTGCCGAGCGGGGCGGCAACTGTGATCTGACGGTGCCGGACCAGAAAATCGTGTCGGACAACGGCGTGACCGTGGTTGGGTATACCGATTTCCCAAGCCGGATGGCTGCGCAGGCATCCACGCTTTATTCGAACAATATCAGGCATATGCTGACCGATCTTACACCAAAGAAAGATGGTGTGATTGATCACAATATGGACGATGATGTGATCCGCGGCGCGACTGTCACCCGCGCAGGACAAATCACCTTTCCGCCGCCGCCGCCCAAGATCGCCGCCATTGCGGTGCAAAAGCCAAAGGACAAGGCCAAAGAGCTGACCCACGAGCAAAAGCGCGCGGCGGAAACGGCAGCTTTCAAGGCGCAGACCCGCAGTCAGGTGACGCTTCTGGTCACCGCAGGTCTGCTTCTGGCCCTCGTCGGGGCCTTTGCCCCGGCCGAGTTCATGTCGCATTTCATCGTCTTTGTGCTGGCCTGTTTCATCGGATTCTCGGTGATCTGGAATGTCTCGCACAGCCTGCACACCCCGCTGATGGCGGTCACAAACGCCATTTCCGGCATCGTGATCCTTGGCGCGCTGTTGCAGATCGGGTCGGGCAACTGGCTGGTGGTGACGCTGGCCGCCATCTCGGTTCTGATTGCATCCATCAACATTGTGGGGGGCTTTTTGGTAACACGCCGAATGCTCGCCATGTTCCAGAAGTCGTGAGGAGATAGGCCCATGAGCATCGGTATCGTCTCGGCCGCCTATATTGCAGCGGCTGTTCTGTTTATTTTGTCCCTTGGCGGGTTGTCGGGTCAGGAAAGCGCCAAGCGCGCGGTCTGGTACGGGATTGCGGGCATGGCGCTGGCCGTGGTGGCCACGGTCCTGTCGCCCGATGTCGCGAATGTGTGGATCATTGCGGTGATGGTCATCATCGGCTCGTCGCTCGGCTGGGTCGTCGCGATGCGCGTGCAGATGACCGATATGCCCCAACTGGTCGCCGCTTTGCACAGCTTTGTCGGTCTGGCCGCAGTTTTCATCGGCTATAATGCCGATCTTGAGATGAGCCGGGTGCTGAGCCTTGATGAAGGGTCCAAGGCGCTGCTGATCGGGTTCGCCAAAAAGCTGGCCCACAAGGACGCCATCGAACAGTCGATCCTGCGGGTCGAGGTGTTTTTGGGCGTGTTTATCGGGGCGGTCACCTTTACCGGGTCGGTAATTGCCTTTGGCAAGCTGGCGGGCAAGGTGGACGGCAAGGCCAAAAAGCTGCCGGGTGGTCATCTGCTCAACGCGGGGGCGGCGATCGCCTCGGCGGTGCTTTTGGTGATGTACTTCAACGGGGCCGGCATCTGGGCCTTGGCGCTGATGACGCTGCTGGCGTTTTTCATCGGCTATCATCTGATCATGGGCATCGGCGGCGCGGATATGCCGGTCGTGGTATCGATGCTGAACAGCTATTCCGGCTGGGCGGCGGCGGCGATTGGCTTTACGCTTGGCAATGATCTTTTGATCGTCACTGGCGCGCTGGTTGGCTCGTCGGGTGCTATTTTGTCCTATATCATGTGCAAGGCGATGAACCGCTCGTTCATCAGCGTGATCCTTGGCGGATTTGGCGGCACCACGGGCCCGGCCATGGAGGTGACGGGCGAGCAGATTGCGATTGACGCCGAAGGTGTGGCGGCGGCGCTGAATGATGCGGACAGCATCATCATCATTCCGGGGTACGGCATGGCTGTCGCGCAGGCGCAGCAATCGGTCAGCGAGTTGACGCGCAAGCTGCGAAGCGCGGGCAAAACGGTGCGCTTTGCGATCCATCCGGTGGCGGGGCGGTTGCCCGGTCATATGAACGTGCTGCTGGCCGAAGCAAAGGTGCCCTATGACATCGTGCTGGAAATGGACGAGATCAACGCCGATTTCCCCAACACGGATGTGGCCATCGTGATCGGCTCCAACGATATCGTGAACCCGGCAGCGCAAGAGGATCCGAACAGCCCGATTGCGGGGATGCCGGTCTTGGAATGCTGGAAGGCCAAGCAGGTATTCGTGTCCAAACGCGGGCAGGGTACGGGTTATTCCGGCATCGAGAATCCGTTGTTTTATAAAGAGAATACGCGGATGTTTTACGGTGATGCCAAGAAATCGTTGGACCTTCTTTTGCCGATGATCGACTAAGGTTCCCCGCCTTTGCGCTTGCCCCTTTGGCGCCGCCAAGGGGGGCGGCGGCCTACCCTGACATTCATGCAACACTTTTTTGGCATACCCCGGTATGCCTGTTTAGCGCTGGAAAGGGGGCCGCCTGCGCGACAAGTGTGACCTCTAAACTTCAATCGGATGAGTGGTGCGATGGCTGGACTGGAAGATCACGACCTGCGGTATGCCTTGGTCAGCGAGCTGCATGCGCGGCCTTTTCCGGCGCTTTCGGCGCCCTGCATGGCGACGTTCATCGCGATAACCGAACCCGAACAGGCGGAACGCCGCGACCGTTCGCGCGACACGCAACACTTATGCGCGCTTCTGGACCGGCACGGCGCGGGCCATCCGCAGCCGGGTGCCAACCATTTTTCGACCGCGATTGGCCGGGCAGAGCTGAAATGGGAAAGTCACACCGAATTTGTGACCTACTCCGCCTTTTCCCCCGGCCTGTCCACGCGGCCCTTTGATCCGTCAGAATCCGAAGTGTTCCCGGCGGATTGGCTGGCAAATGCCCCCGGAAAACGCATTGCGGCGCTGCTGATCCGGGTTGAAATCATGCCGGCAGACGAGGCGTTGATTTTGGACAGAGTGCACGATTGGCTCGTTCCCGAAAGCCTGGCTGTGTCGCGGGTGGTGGACGGCGCGGCGATTATTGCGGGCGATTTTCGCATTGATCCGGCGGGGCAGATGCGGTTCGCGGTTTTCGTGCGGCCGGATGCTGGCGCACGGCGGATTGGCCGCATCGTTCAGCGGCTGTGCGAGATTGAAACCTACCGCGCGATGGCCATGCTTGGCCTGACCCGCGCGCGCGATCTGTCAGAGCGCCTCAATGTCCTTGATCCGCGACTGGCGGATCTTGTGTCAAATCTTGATAAAGCGGCCCTTGGTGCCGAAGCCGTTTTGCACGAGTTGTTGCGCATCACGGGCGAGCTGGAAAGTCTGGCCGTCACGCATTCCTTTCGCTTCGGGGCGACGGGCGCCTATGAAACCATCGTCAATCAGCGCGTGACCTCGCTGCGTGAAGAGCGGCTTGGCGGGCGGCAAACCTTTGGCGAATTCATGATGCGCCGGTTTGACCCGGCGATGCGCACGGTCACCTCTGCGGACCGCCGCCTTCAGTCGATGGCAAAGCGGGCGGGCCGCGCGGCCGAACTTTTGCGCACCCGGGTCGATGTGGAACGCTCCGCCGAAAATCAGTCGCTGTTGGAAAGCATGGACCGGCGCGCGGATCTTGCGCTGCGGCTTCAGCATACGGTCGAAGGTTTGTCGGTGGTTGCGATCAGCTATTACGCTGTGGCCCTCGCCGACTACACGCTGTCGCCCTTTGCCGAGGCGTTTGGGCTGAGCGAGGTTTGGATGAAGGCGATCCTGACGCCCATTGTCGCCCTTCTCGTCTGGGGCTTGATCCGCCGGTTGCGCAGAAAGATCGTCTAACCAAACTCGCCACAAAGGTTTCGGGCAAGCAGGTCCGCCTGCTCGGCGCGCGGCCGCGAAAGGGCATGCGCAAGTTTGGCAAAGGCAGCCTCTGCCGTGATGTCGCCGCCGTCGATCACGCCGCAGTCAAGCAGCAGATTGCCCGCCGCATAGGTGCCAAGGTGGATGCCGCCTTCGGGGCTTTGCGCGACCGCGATCATGGCCACCCCCCGGTCATGGGCGCGGCGCAGGGCCTGGGCCGTGACCGGATCATTGGGAAGGGTTCCGGCGCCAAAGACACGCAGAACCGCGCCGTCGCAAACTGACAATGCCGCGTCCAATGCCGCGCCCGAAGCGCCGGGTGCCATGCTTTGGATGGTCAGGTTCGGGCGGTCAAAGGCGTGATGGATCAGGGACTTACCTTCATGGACCGGCGCTTTTCCGGCGGGGCTGGCAGCAAAAGCGTCCGCCGCCACGCTGTTGGCCTTGCGCAGGCGCGCGCCGTGAAACCTGTGTCCTGCGAATTGCAGCCAAATCCCCGCAGGGGCGGTTTGCGCGGCCTGAATGGCCGCCGTCAGATTGCCCATCCCATCACTGCCGGGAAGGCCAAGCGGCACCATGGATCCCGTCAAAACCACCGGCCGCGCCAACCCTTGCAGCGCAAAGCACAGCGCCGCGGCGGTGAAAGCCATCGTGTCGGTGCCATGCGTGACGACAAACCCGTCGCAGCGGTCATGCGCCGCAACAATCGTGCCCGCGATCCGGTTCCAGTCGGCAAAGCTTGCGTGCGCACTGTCGATCAAGGGGTTCAAAACCGCCAACTCGATGTGAGCGGCGGTGTCGATCTTGGCCAGTGCCGAGTCCAGAAGGCCGGGCAGGGGGGCGAAGCCAAGGTCGGTTCGCCTCATGCCGATGGTGCCGCCGGTGTGGATCAAAAGCAGTCGCATCGCCGGTTCAGCGGCCCCGGATCTTTGGATCCAGCGCGTCGCGCAGCCCGTCGCCAATGTAGTTGACCGACAAAACGGTCAGCGAAATGGCCAGACCGGGCCAGATCACCCGCTCGGGGTAAAGCTGAATATACTGCAACCCGTCAAACAGCAGACGACCCCAGGTTGGGAAATCGGGCGGAAAGCCCAGACCGAGGAACGACAGGACCGATTCCGTGATGATCGCCTCGGCAATGCCAAGCGTGGCAGCGACCATGACAGGCGAGATGACGTTTGGCAGGATATGGCGCAGGATGATCCGGCGCGGCGGCGCGCCGATGGAGCGGGCCGCCAGCACATATTCCCGCTCTTTGAGCGCCAGAACCTCGCCGCGCACAATCCGCGCCGCCTGCATCCACGAGGTGATGCCGATGGCAAACACGATCAGGGAAAAAGCCCCAAGTTCCGGCCCGAGGATCGAGGCAATCCTGTCACGAAACAGCATCACCATCACCAACAGCAGCGGGATCAGCGGCAAGGACAGGAACAAATCCGTCAGGCGCATCAGCGGGCCATCAAGCCGTTTGAAATAACCTGCAAGCACGCCAACCGTGGTGCCAACGAAAATCGCGATGATCATCGCGACAAATCCAACCGCCAGCGACACCTTGCCCGCCGCCATGGTGCGCGACAGCATGTCGCGGCCAAGCTGATCGGTCCCAAGCGGAAAGCGCAGCGAGGGCCCTTGGTTTTTCACCTTCAGTGCCTCGGAAACCTTTAGTTTGACTTCGGGCCACAAGAACGGGCCAAAGACCACGAACCCGACCAGCAGGCCAAGCACGATCAGCCCAAAGACCGCGCCCTTGTGCACGCGAAACTGGTTCCAGACCGCGCCGAACTGACTTTGCGCTTGTGGGATCGCGGTGGTTTGCTCACTCATAGCGGATCCTTGGGTCGAGAAGGCCATACAGCACATCGGCGATCAGGTTGAAGCCGACGATCAGCACAGCGAAAATGAAAGCGAGCGTTTGGACCATCGGCAGGTCCGAGGCATGGATCGCCCCGATCAGCGCTGCGCCGATGCCGTTCACGCCGAACAGGTTCTCGGTGATGATCGCGCCGCCGAAAATCGACGGAATGCCAAGGGCGAGCACCGTCACCACCGGGATAAGCGAATTGCGCAGCACATGTTTCAGCACCACAGTGCGCTCGGTCATGCCCTTGGCGCGGGCGGTGCGCACATAGTCCTGCCCCATGTTTTCCAGCATGGACGAGCGCATATACCGGCTGATTGCGGCGGCATTTGCGAGGCCCAGCACCATAACCGGCATCGCCATCTGCGACAGTTGTTTTTTGAAGCTCGCCCAGTCGGTGACCGAAAGATTCGTGTCATATTTGGTCGGAAACCAGCCAAGCCAGACCGCAAAGATGATGATAAAGAGCGTGCCGGTAAAGAACGTTGGCACGGAAAAGCCGATCATCGCAAGGAGGGTGCCGAACTGGTCGAACAGCGAATACTGCCGGTAGGCCGAATAGATGCCGATCGGAACCGCGATCGCGATGCCCACAACATAGGCCGATCCGATAACGGTCATGGTCTGCGGAATGCGCTGTCCGATGACGGTGAAAACCGGCGAGCGGGTTTGCCAGGACAGGATCCGCTGCTCGTCTCCGGCCACGGTGGTGCCGAACCAGCCGTCCAGCAAGGTTGCAGGTTCGACCCAAAAGAATTGCCGCAACCACAGAAAATAGCGCACAAAAACCGGCTGATCGGCGCCCATGGCCGCGATCATCTTTTGGCGCACTTCGGCAGGAACGGTCAGCGGGATTTCAGACAGCGGCGATCCGGGGGCCAGATCAACCAGCAGAAAAATGATCAGGCTGATGAACAAAAGGGTCGGGATGGCCAGCAATAGCCTGCGAAGCGTAAAGGTAAGCATGCGCTGCGACCCCTTTGGTCATAAGGCTGAAAAGGAAAGGGTGGGCCCAAAGCGCGGGCCCACCCCCAGGGGTTCAGATCACTTCACGCGGAACCAGTCGGCCACGTTCCACAGCTCGGTGTCCCAGGCGTTGATCACAACGCCGCCAAGCGCGTTGGAATGCGCCGAGAGCGTGCCGCGGTGCACCAGCGGGATCACGGTGAAGCTGTCTTTGGTCACCATGTCGTTCAGCGTTTTGGCAATCGCCTGCCGCTGAGCCGGGTCCGACGCCGCCGACAATTCCGCGTGTTTTGCGTCATAGGCCGGATCGCAATAGCGGTTGATGTTGTCACCCTGCCATTGGCTGTCCGGGCCGGGGATCTTGGAGCACAGATAACCGCCCATGAAGGCTTCCGGATCGGTGCCATCGAAGTTGTTGGTGAACATTTCGATGTCGGCGTAGAATTTTTGATAGGTGTCGGGCGAACCCGCATCCCCGCCAAAGAACACGCCGGGATCGATGGCTTTAAGTTCGACATCGACGCCGATTTCCGACCACCAATCCTTGTTCAGGGCCTGGAAGTCCTGACGGATCGGGTTGACGGTGGTTTGATAAAGGAAGTGCAGCTTGACGCCGTCCTTCTCGCGGATGCCGTCCGCGCCCACGGTCCAGCCCGCTTCTTCAAGCAAAGCCTTCGCGCCTTCGATGTCTTGGGTCAGACAAGCGGTGTTGTCGGACACAAACGCCGCCGGTGCCGGGATGACGTTGCAGGTCGGTGCGCCGCCGGCGCCATAGCCAATTTCGGCCAGGATCTGCCGGTCAATCGCCATCGACAGCGCCTGACGCACGCGGATATCCGACAGGATCGGGTGCGGATGGGCAACGGTCGAACGCTCGCCTTCGGGCAAATCAGCCGATGGGTCGGTCAGGTTCAGTTCCAGACGCTCGACCGAGGTGCCGAAAGCCACGACAAACACACCCTTGCCAGCGGCGGCCATTGCGGCCTGGCTGTCGGGCGGAATCTGGGTGTTCCAGGCATAGTCGAACTCGCCGGTTTCCATCACGGCGCGGGCCGAGCCTTCGGCATCGCCGCCGCCTTTGATCACAGCCGTCGCAAACGCGGGCTTGGCCGCATCGCGGTAGTTGGCGTTGGCGGCCATCGACACGGTGTCATTGACGGTAAAGCCGGTGACGGTAAAAGGACCAGTTCCAATCGGCATGCTGTTTTGATCGGTACAGGTCGGAGCCGCCGCGCCGGAGCAGGCGGCGAACTGTGCCTTTTGGATCAAAGGCGAGGTGTTGCCGACAAAAGCCGTGAAGGGATTCGGCTTGGGCGCGTTGAACGTGACCTTGATGGTCGAGGCGTCGACCGCTTCAACCGAAGTCACGCCGTCGAATTTCGACAGCTGGGCGCAGCCGCCGGCCGGGTCCATGCAATAGGCCGCGGTAAACACCGCGTCATCGGCCGTCACCGCGGTGCCATCGGACCACAGCAGGCCCGGGATCAGCTTCCAGGTGATCGAGGTCAGATCAGCCGAGATGCCGCCATTTTCCACGGTCGGGATTTCGGTCACCAGTCTGGGCACCAGAACGCCCTTGTCATCAAAACCGGCCAGCGGTTCGATTACCATCGAGGCGGCGATAATGTCTTTGGTGCCGGCCGACAGATAGGGGTTCATGATGGAGACGGCTTGCGGGAAGGTCAGTTTGACCTCGCCGTCGGTGCCGCGCTCTGCAAAGGCGGCAGGCGCCATTGCAAAGACGCAAGCGGCCCCGAGTAGGGCAGATTTCAGTTTCATTGTGTCACTCCATGTTGAAGGTGCTCGTTGGCCCCAGAACCTCCGGTTGATCCGGCGGCAGAATTTGACGTGTCGAACAGGTGGCAGGCAACATGGCGGCCCGGCATCACCTCGTTCAGGATGGGTTTTTCGCTGAGGCAGCGCGCAAACACTTTTGGGCAGCGCGTGCAGAAATTGCAGCCCTTGGGCGGATTGGCCGGAGAGGGCAGATCGCCCTTCAGCAGGATGCGGGTGCGCGTCTTGGCGCGGTCAGGATCAGGTTCGTTGACCGCCGACAAAAGCGCCTCGGCATAGGGATGCAAAGGCTGGGCATACAGCGCATCGCGCGGGGAAAGTTCAACGATCCGGCCCAGATACATCACCGCGACCCGGTCCGCGATGTGGCGCACCATCGACAGATCATGGCTGATGAACAGATAGGTCAGGCCAAGCTGGTCCTGCAGGTCTTCCAGAAGGTTGACCACCTGCGCCTGAATGGACACATCGAGCGCGGCAATCGGCTCGTCGCAGACGATGAATTTGGGGTTCAGCGCCAAAGCCCGCGCGATGCCGATGCGCTGGCGCTGGCCGCCGGAAAACTCATGCGGAAAGCGGTTGGCAAAGCGGCGGTTCAGCCCGACCTGATCCATCAGCTCATAGACCCTGTTCTGACGGTCTTGCGGGTTCAGTTTGGTATGCTCGGACAAAGGCTCGCCGATGATCGCGGACAGCGACATCCTTGGGTTCAGGCTGGCTTGGGGGTCTTGAAACACCATCTGCATCGTCGGCCGCTTCAGCCGCAGCGCTTCGGGCGAGAGTTTGGCAATGTCTTCGCCGTCGATGATAACGCGCCCCGCCGTCGGCTCGTAAAGCCGCAGCAAAGCGCGGCCGACGGTCGATTTTCCGCAGCCCGATTCGCCCACAAGACCCAGCGTTTCGCCGGGCATGATGTGAAAGCTGACATCGTCCACAGCCTTCACATCACCAGTGTGCCGCCGCAAAAGGCCAGAGTGCACCGGGAAATACATCTTCAAGCCGGCAACCTGCACCAAGGGCGTCACGGATGTATCACGCATGGCCCGCCTCCGGTCTTGGCGGGGCTGTCCAATGACAGGCGACATCATGCCCTTGGTCAAGCGGCGCGTGATCAAGGGCGCGGCGGGCTGGATTTTGCGCGTCGCAGGCGGCAAAGGCATAGAAGCAGCGCGCGCGAAACGGGCAGGCGGTGGGGGCTGCGGTCATGATCGGCGGTTGGCCTTCAATCACCGAAAGCCGCGCCTCGCGCGCGCCGGAAATCTTTGGAATCGTGCCCAAAAGCGCCCTTGTATAGGGGTGTTGGGGATTTTGGAACAAATCGCGCACCGGGGCATGTTCCACAACCTGGCCGCCGTACATCACCATAACCCGGTCCGCGATGCCCGCGATCACCCCCAGATCATGGGTGATCCAGATGATCGCCATGCCCAGTTTCTGGCGCAACTCTTTCATCAGCTCCAGAATTTGCGCCTGAATGGTCACGTCCAGCGCTGTCGTCGGCTCGTCCGCGATCAGAACGTCCGGGTTGCAGGCAAGCGCGATTGCGATCATCACCCGCTGCCGCATGCCGCCCGAAAACTGATGCGGATAGGACTTCGCCCGCTTGGCTGCATCCGGAATTCCGACCAGTTCCAGCAGTTCCACCACCCGGGCGCGGGCCTGCGGCTTGGTCATGCCAAGGTGCCGGATCAGGGGCTCCATGATCTGGTTTTCCACAGTGAAAACCGGGTTAAGGCTGGTCATCGGATCTTGAAACACAAAACCGATCTTGGCGCCGCGCACATCCGCAAGGTCCTGAGCCGAAATTTTCAGAATATCGCGGCTGCCAAGCAGCACTTCGCCGCCCCGGATTTGGGCCGGCGGGGAGGGCAAAAGCCCGACCAAAGACATCATGGTCACGGATTTGCCAGAGCCGCTTTCCCCTACGACACCCAAAACTTCCCCGCGCATCAGCGAGAAGCTGACCGAGTTGACAGCATGAATCTCGCCCTGACGGGTTTGAAAAACTGTCGTGAGGCCCCGTACGTCAAGTACGGGCGCCGCCCCTTCGGCCATAGACATCTCCCCATAGTCTTGTTTTTATTGTTTTATTGAAAGATCGGGCTGCATGGTCCCGTCACTCTTGGGGTGAGTGTTTCTTATTTCCCCAATCGGTACAATCCAGAATCTTTTCGGCTGGCCGGGTATTTTTCAATCATACTGCATGAAAGACCAAACAAATCGACCGTGGCCGGGCTTGGGGGGCTTCTGGCCGGGCCATCCCGTGGGATTTGACCGCGTCAAAGCGGCCTTTACATCCCCCAATCCCCTGCGATAACCCCGCAGCTTTGGAGGTGACGGACATGGCTGATCTGTACTGCGGGATCGACTTTGGCACGTCCAATTCAACCGTCGCCCTGGCGGATCGCAGCAAAGCCTGGCTGATGCCGCTTGAAGGCGCGGAGGTGACATTGCCCTCGGCGGTGTTCTGGTCCGCGGACGGTGGGCAGCCGACCTTTGGCCGCGCCGCAATCGCGGAGTATGTCGACGGCAACGACGGCCGCCTCATGCGCGCCCTGAAATCGACCCTCAGCTCCAGCCTGATTGACGAGCGCACGGCGGTTGGCACCCGCTCTGTGTCGTTCAAGGCGGTGCTGACCGCGTTTTTCCGTCAGATGACCGTGCTTTTAACTCAGCATGCCGGGCCGCAAACCAAGGTCATCCTGGGCAGGCCGGTTCATTTTGTCGATGGCGACGCGGCGGCGGATGCGCGCGCGCAGGCGGCCCTGGAGGGCATCGCGCGCAGTTTGGGGTTTGGCGAGGTGGGGTTTCAATATGAACCCATCGCGGCGGCGCTGCATTATGAACAGTCGGTGACGGGCGAAGAGTTGGTTTTGATCGTCGATATCGGCGGCGGTACGTCTGACTTTTCGGTGGTCCGCGTGTCGCCGGAACGGGCGCGGGCGGCGGAGCGGGCGGGCGATATCCTTGCCAACGACGGCATCCGGGTTGGCGGCACCGATTTTGACCGCCTGCTCAGCCTTGCCGAGGTGCTGCCCTCCTTGGGCTATCTTGCACCGACGAATGGCGGTCTTGGCACCATGCCCCGGCACTATTATCTGGATCTGGCCAGCTGGCACCGGATCAACTTTCTTTATACACATCGCGTCGCTTCTGACCTGAAGGCGCTGCGATTGCAGGCGGTTCGGCCAGAGCTGATCGAGCGGATGATCAAGGTCGTCGCGGGGCGGGGCGGCCATGCGTTGGCGATGGCGGTCGAGGCGGGAAAGATCGAGTTGTCCAGCGCGGATGCGACGCGGCTTTCGCTTTCGGGGCTGACGGGCGGGCCCAATCCGATGGTGCGGCGCGCGGGGTTTGAAGCGGCGGTTGAGCAACCTTTGGCGCGGATCGCGGCGACGGTGACGGCGGTTCTGGCGCAGGCGGGGGTTGCGCCGGATCAGATCGGAACCGTCTTCATGACCGGGGGTTCGTCGGGACTGCCGGTGATGCAAACCCTGATCCGGGGCCTGTTGCCGCAGGCGCGGCACGCGGCAGGCGACATGCTCGGCTCGGTCGGGACCGGCCTTGCGCTGGACGCGCGGCGGCGGTTTGGCTGACGGGTGGTCAAACGATCAGGGCTTGCGGGGGCATTTGGTTTGGCTCACTCTGACCCAAGGGAGACACCCATGCCAATCAAGAACCGCTTTGCAGAGCTGCTGCCTGAAATCTCTGGCTGGCGGCACGATTTTCACCAACATCCAGAACTGATGTATGATGTTCATCGCACGGCGGCGCGGGCGGCGGAACTTTGCCGCGAATTTGGGTGTGACGAGGTGGTGACGGGAATCGGCAGGACCGGGTTTGTGGCGCTGATCCGGGGCAGATCGAACACTTCGGGCCGGGTGATCGGCCTGCGCGCGGATATGGACGCGCTGCCGATCCACGAGATCACCGGGGCAAGCTATGCCTCCAAAACGCCGGGCAAGATGCACGCGTGCGGGCATGACGGGCACACCGCGATCTTGCTGGGCGCAGCCAAATATCTGGCGGAAACCCGCGCCTTTGACGGCACCGTCGCGCTGATTTTTCAACCCGCCGAAGAGGGCGGGGCGGGCGGGCGCGCGATGGTCGAAGACGGCATGATGGACCGCTTTGGGATCAACGAGGTCTACGGTTTGCATAACGCGCCGGGCATGCCGGTGGGACAGTTCGCCCTGTGCCCCGGCCCGTTGATGGCCTCAGCCGATGAATTTTTGATCACGGTTACCGGCAAGGGCGGCCATGCCGCCGAGCCGCACCGCGCGGTGGATACCACGCTGATCGCTTGCCATATTGTCGTTGCGATGCAGTCAGTTACCTCGCGCAATATTGACCCGCTGGACAGTGTTGTGGTGACGGTCGGCACGTTCAAAACCGACAGCAACGCGTCCAACGTCATCGCCAACAAGGTTGTCATGGAGGGGACGGTGCGCACGCTGGACGACGGCGCGCGCGCGCTTGCCGAGGGGCGCGTCAAAGCGATTGCGGCGCTGACCGCCGAGGCCTTTGGCGCGATGGCCGAGGTGGACTATCGCCGCGGCTATCCGGTGACGGTGAACACGGCGGCGGAGGCGGAATTTGCCTCGGTCGCGGCGGAAACAGTGGCGGGGCGCGTGGAGCGTAACCTCAAACCCATCATGCCCGCCGAGGATTTCTCGTTCATGCTGCAGGCCCGGCCCGGCGCCTATATCTTTCTTGGCAACGGGGACAGCGCGCAGTGCCATCACCCCGCCTATGATTTTAACGATGAGGCAATCCCGGCGGGATGCAGCTACTTCGTCACTTTGGTTGAACAGCGCCTGCCCCTCGGCGCGCGAAAGGATATCTGATGCCCGTCAAGAACCGCTTTGCCGAAATGCTGCCCGAGATCACCGCCTGGCGCCGCGATTTTCACGAGCATCCCGAACTGTTGTTCGAGGTGCACCGCACCGCCGCGCGCGTGGCCGATCTGTGCCGTGAATTTGGCTGTGACGAGGTGACACCGGGCATTGGCCGCACCGGTGTTGTTGCGGTGATCAAGGGCAAGACCAACACCTCGGGCCGGGTGATCGGGCTGCGCGCCGATATGGACGCGCTGCCGATCCATGAACAGACGGGCGTTGATTACGCGTCCAAAACCAAGGGCGCGATGCACGCCTGCGGGCATGACGGCCACACGGCGATGCTGCTGGGTGCGGCGAAATATCTGGCCGAGACGCGCAATTTTGATGGCACGGCGGTTTTGATTTTTCAGCCCGCCGAAGAAGGTGGCGGCGGCGGGCGCGAGATGGTGGCCGACGGCATGATGGACCGCTGGGGCATTCAAGAGGTCTATGGCATGCACAATATGCCCGGCATTCCGATCGGCCATTTCGCGATCCGTCCCGGCGCGATGATGGCCGCTGCCGATACGATCGACATCATCGTGACGGGCAAAGGCGGCCATGCAGCCAAGCCGCACGACTGCATCGATACCACCGTTGTGGCCGCCCATATCATCGTGGCGCTGCAAACCATCGCCTCGCGCGGCGTTGATCCGATGAAGCAGATCGTGGTTTCGGTCTGTGTGGTGGAAACCGATTCCACCGCTCATAACGTGATCCCGCAAGTGGTCAAGCTGAAGGGGACCGTGCGCACGATGGACTTTGACGTTCAGGATTTTGCCGAACGCCGGATCCACGAGATTGCCGAGGGCACGGCAAAAGCGCTTGGGGCGCAGGCAGAGGTCCGGTATCAGCGCGGTTATCCCGTTACCGTGAACGCCGAGGAAAACACCAAATTCGCCGCTGAGGTCGCGCATCAGGTTTCGGGGCAGATCGATACCAACACTGCGCCGCTGATGGGGGCCGAGGATTTTTCCTATATGCTGCTGGAACGTCCGGGCGCCTATATTTTCATGGGGAACGGGCCGACGGCGATGGTGCATCACCCGGCCTATAACTTTGATGATGCGGCCATTCCTTTTGGCTCCAGCTGGTACGCCGGCATGGCCGAAGCGCGAATGCCCGCCGCCTGAGGCGGCAAGGCGGATCAAGCGAAAAATTGCTGCGGGCCTTTGGCCAATCGCACTTTTGCACGCGCGTTCGGCCCGCTGCTTGTGATCGCTTGTCATAAACCTGCCATATATGGTAGGCTTGCGCATATGTCTTTGGCCCGGAAAACCGTCGGCCAATGCCCCAATGCCTTTGAAAGTAAGAAAATGGTTCGCATCGCGCTCGCCTATCTTGGGATCGCCGTCATGGGCATTTTCGTGGTGACGGGCTTGCCGTTCGGGATCTGGCAGGGCCAGCCGGACCAAGGCACCAGCGCCGGGGGTTCTGATCGGATTTCCGAAACGGACCCTGCCGCGCTTGATGTTTCAAAGACCACGGGTGAGGTATCTCTGGAAGTCTTGGTGTCCAGCGCGCTCGCGGCCGGTCAGACGCCGGCGCAGATTGATCAGTTAATCAACGATGCGGTCAGTCAGGGTTCTGTGCGCGTGCCTGCGATGTTGGTGACGACCGAGGGGCGGGTCGATACGAAGGTTTTGTTGGCCAGCCTTGCGGCCCTGAGCGAAGTTGCCACGAAAGAAGAGGGCGATACGGCCGCCGATGACAGCTTTGTGACGGCGGAAACCGCGATCCTTGACATTCAGGACATGACTTACCTTGTGCAGACGGGCGACAGCCTTGGGTCTTTGGCTTTGAAGTTTTATGGAAACTCCGAGCTTTTCAAACCGATCTTCGAGGCGAACCGCACAGTGCTTTTGACACCCTCCAGCATCCGTGCCGGGCAAGAGCTTGTCATTCCTGCGCGCTCCAAGCTGTAGATACCGCAGCGCAGGGGTCCGATTGGCGGATTACGGCAGGCGCGGCTTGGCGCCGCCGCGGCCAGTTTAACGGCTTTAACCGCCGGTATGGCTCATCGGACGGCTCATTTGCCCGGCGACCTTCTGGCGTGAATAGTCGAAATCATGCCCCTTCGGCTTTAGCGCAATCGCCCGCCGGATCGCCTCTTCGACGGGGGCATCCTGGGCGCTGGCCCGCAAAGGCGCGCGCAGATCGGCCTGATCTTCTTGTCCAAGACACATGTACAACTCGCCGGTGCAGGTCAGCCGCACGCGGTTGCAGCTTTCGCAAAAGTTGTGTGACAGCGGCGTGATGAAACCGATCTTCTGCCCCGTCTCTTCGATCTGCACATACCGCGCCGGGCCGCCCGTACGCAGTGGCAAATCGCGCAGGGCAAAGCGTTCGGCCAGACGGGCGCGCAGATCCTTCAGCGACCAGTATTGCCCCAAACGATAGGTTTCCTCCATATCGCCCATCGGCATGACCTCGATAAAGGTCAGATCGTGATCCTCGGCCGCGCACCATGCCAGAAGGTCAAACAACTCTGCCTCGTTGAAGCCTTTCAGCGCGACGGTGTTGATTTTCACGCGCATCCCGGCGGCTTTTGCGGCCCTGATCCCGTCCAGCACCTGCGGCAAACGGCCCCAGCGGGTGATCTGGGTAAACTTGGCAGCGTCCAGCGTATCAAGCGAAACATTGATCCGTTTCACCCCGCAGTCGGCCAACTCTTGCGCATATTTCGCGAGTTGCGAGCCATTCGTGGTCAGCGTCAGTTCCTGCAACGCGCCAGAGCTGAGGTGCCGCGACATCGCGCGGAAATAGCTCATGATCCCCTTGCGCACCAAAGGCTCGCCGCCCGTCACCCGCAGCTTTTTGACGCCAAGCCGGATGAAAGCCGAAGACAGCCGGTCCAGCTCTTCAAGCGTCAACAGCTCTGCTTTGGGCAGAAACTGCATGTGTTCGGTCATGCAATAGGTGCAGCGAAAATCGCAGCGGTCAGTCACGGACAGCCGCAAATAGGTGATCGGGCGCAGGTAGGGGTCTATCAAAGGTGCCATCATGCAAGCCTAGGCGCGCTGAGTTTGGCAGACAAGAGCGAAAGGCGGTTGCATGGGGCAGGGCGGCGGGCTTATCCTTCACTTATGCGACAGAACCTTACTCTTGCCCCGCGTTTGATGCTGTTTGGTGCCGTTTTGATCGGTCTTTCGGGGTGCGGTCTTTTTCCCGGCCTGCGCCCTGCCGCGGCCCCTGTGGTCAATACCGAACCATTGAACCCGATTGCCGCTTTGGGCACCGGCATGGCGGCGGCCTCGCTGGACACGTCCACCGATGCCCAGAAAGCCGAGGCGCTGAATGCGGCGCCAGAGGCGGGCGAGCGGGCGCTTGGGACGGTGACGGTTGCCTTGGGCAGCCCAACCGAGCCGGGGTTCTGGATCAAATCCAATCTGATCAGCGTGGCGGCAAAAGGCCGGGTGGAAACGGCCGATGGCAAATCGGTGGCGGTCGATCTTTTGCCGTTTGACGGCGCGGCGCTTTTGTCGTTCGCGGCATTCCGCGCGCTTGAATTGCCGCTTACCGACTTGCCGGATGTGACGATTTACGCCGACTGATCCGGCTGCAAATACTTCGCGGCCTCTTTGCGCGACCATGATTTCATATAGGGCCCATGTTCGTTCAGGAACCCCTGCGCGCGGGCCGCATCATGTTTGGACAGATCCCTGATCCACCACGCCACGACCTTTTGCATGAACCAATCCTTGTCGCCCACATAAAGCGCGGCCCAGTCCAAAATACGTTCGCGGATGGCGATGTCGGCCTCTTTGGGGAAATTCATCTTGGCCCAAGGCAAGGTCATCACCAAGACCGCCCGGCGCGCCCACATCAATTCGTGCCCGGTCCAGGCTTCGACACTGTCCAGACGGGAGGGGTCGGCGACCAAACGCTTCTGGCCCGCGATGCAGACGTGATCGGCGATGGCCCAGGCATCAAATTGCGGCACCCAAGACTGAATCAGATCCCAAGCGGCGGTATCATCGGGGCGCATCCGCGCCTGCGTCAGCAATTTCGCGGCGGCCACGCGGGCCTCGTGAATGTTGCTGTCCCAAAGATCGCGCGCCAGATCGATGCGCTCGGGCAGCGTGCAGGTGGCGCGCCATGCGTCCGTCAGCTCTTCGACCTTTGGCACCGGGATGCCAAGATAGGGGCGCTCCACCTTGTGATAGGCGGCGACTTCGGCGGCTTTGGCCGTGTCCTGCAGGGCATAAAGGGCAGTAAGCGCCTGTTTTCGCGTGGTCATTCGACAGTCACAGACTTTGCAAGGTTTCTGGGTTGGTCCACGTCCGTACCCTTTGCGATGGCGGTATGATAGGCCAAAAGCTGCGCCGGGATCGAATAAAGGATCGGCGCAAAGGTGGGGGCAACGTCGGGCATCGTCAGCGTGCGCCAAGTCCCAATGCCCGCCTCCTCGATCCCCCGCGCATCCGAGATCAGCAGCACCTTGCCATTGCGCGCCATGACCTCTTGCATGTTGGAGATGGTCTTTTCAAACAACGCATCGCGCGGCGCCATCACGATGACCGGAACATCCTTGTCAATCAGCGCGATTGGCCCATGTTTCAACTCGCCCGACGCATAGCCTTCAGCGTGGATGTAGCTGATTTCTTTCAGCTTTAACGCCCCTTCAAGAGCCAGCGGAAACATCGCTCCGCGCCCCAGAAACAGCACATCCCGCGCCTCGGCCAATTGCTCCGAGATCGCGGATACCGCGCCAGACAGGCTGAGCGCGTGGTTCATCAGGCCAGGAAGGCTCGCCAGATCGGCCACAAACCGGGCCAGCGCGGCAGGGGTAACCCGGCCCCGGTCAACGCCCGCTTTCAGCGCCAAAAGCGCCAGAACGGTCAGCTGACAGGTGAACGCCTTGGTTGAGGCGACGCCAACCTCGACTCCGGCAAGAATGGGCAGCGCCAGATCGGATTCGCGCGCGATGGAAGAGCTGGCGACATTGACCACCGACGCGATTTGGCCGACTTTGCCACGGGCATAGCGCAGAGCGGCCAGCGTATCCGCCGTCTCGCCCGACTGGCTCAGGAAAATGCCCAGCGATTTTTCCGACAACACCGGCTCGCGATAGCGGAACTCGGAGGCGACTTCGGACTGCGCGGCCAGTCCTGCGATCTGTTCAAACCAATAGGTCGCGATCTGGCAGGCATAGGCGCCGGTCCCGCAAGCCACCATCGTCACGCGGTCAACACCCGCGAAATCCACCTCGGCGGGGAAATTCAATGCGCCGCCGCGCACGTAATGCGCCAGGGCATTCGCCAAAACCACCGGCTGCTCGGCAATTTCCTTGGCCATGAAATGCTTGTACCCGGCCTTTTCGATCCGGGTCTGGTCGAGGGAAACCTGAAGCGCCGGGCGATGGGCCAGATCGCCATTGCGGTCAAAGATCTGCACATCTGTACGAGAGATCGCCGCAACATCGCCGTCTTCCAGATAGGACAGCCGGTCGGTCATTGGCGCGAGGGCCAGCGCGTCCGAGCCGATGTAATTCTCGCCCTCGCCGTACCCGACGGCCAAGGGCGCGCCGAGGCGGGCGCCGATCATCAGATCGCCCTCGCCGTCGAACAAAAAGCACAGCGCAAACGCCCCTTGCAGGCGGGCCACGGTGGCCTGAACGGCGGCCAGCGGCGTCATGCCCTGATCAAGGTGATGGCGCGTCAGGATGACCACGGTTTCGGTATCGGTTTCAGATTCAAAGACATGTCCAAGGCCCGTCATCTCCTCGCGCAGCTCGCGGAAATTCTCGATAATGCCGTTGTGGACCACTGCCACCGGGCCGCTGCGGTGCGGATGGGCGTTCGGCACCGTGACCCCACCATGCGTCGCCCAGCGGGTTTGACCAATGCCGGATTTGCCCGCAAGGGGGTTGTGAACCAGAAGGTCGGACAGGTTGACCAGCTTGCCAACCGCGCGGCGGCGGTCCAGCGCGCCGTTGTGGACCGTGGCAATTCCGGCAGAGTCGTATCCGCGATATTCCAGCCGTTTCAGCGCTTCAACCAGCAAGGGGGCAACTTCATGTTGGCCCAAAACCCCAACGATTCCGCACATTTACTGGCCTTTCCTGGCGGCTTTGACCGCTCTTAACTTGTCAAAAAGAGCACCAGCGAGCCCCAGACGATTGACTTGCTTGGCCCGCCCAAGCGCAATCGCGTCCGCTGGCACGTCTTGGGTAATGACCGAGCCAGAGCCTGTCAGCGCCCCCTCGCCCACCGTCACCGGCGCCACCAGCATCGTATCAGACCCGATGAAGACATTTTTGCCGATCACCGTGCGATGCTTCATCACGCCGTCATAGTTGCACGTCACCGTGCCCGCGCCGATATTGGTAAACTCGCCCACATCCGCGTCGCCCAGATAGGTCAGATGGCCCACCTTGACGCCCTCGCCAAGGATGGAATTCTTGATCTCCACAAAGTTGCCGACATGCACGTCTTCGGCCAACTCCGCCCCCGGCCGCAGCCGGGCGAAGGGGCCAACGCAGGCCCCGCGGGAGATGTGGCAGCCTTCAAGATGGCAAAAGCCGATGATTTGGGATTCCGATTCCATCGTGACACCGGGGCCGAAGATCACGTTCGGGCCAATCAACGCGTCGCGTCCGATCACGGTATCAAGGCTGAAGAACACGGTTTGGGGGGCGGTCATGGTGACGCCATTGTCCATCGCCTCGGCCCGCATCCGGGTTTGAAAGGCGGCTTCGGCAGCGGCAAGTTGCGCGCGGGTGTTGATGCCAAGGGTTTCGGCCTCGGGCGCGGTGGTGAAGCCGACCGAAAGGCCCTCAGTACGGGCAAGGGCCACGATGTCGGTCAGATAGTATTCCTGCGCCGCGTTCTGGTTGTCGATGCCGGCCACCAGCCGCATCAGCGTGGCCGTATCGGCGCACACGATGCCCGCGTTGCACAGGCCAATGTCCCGTTCCGCCTCGGTGGCGTCCTTATGCTCGACGATGCGCAGCAGTTGCTCGCCTTCGACGATCAATCGGCCATAGCGCGCCGTATCAGCAGGCCGGAACCCCAGAATGATCAGATCATGGCGCGCGCGCAGGGCCAGCATGTCTTGCAAGGTTTCAGACCGCACAAAAGGCACATCGCCGTAAAGGATCACGGTGTCGCCCGCAGCGCCCGCAAGCAGAGGGGCGGCTTGGGCCACGGCGTGACCGGTGCCCAGCTGTGGGTCTTGCACCACGCATTGCACCGCCTCGTCAAAGGCCAGCGCGGCCGCTTCGACCTCGGCCGCACCATGCCCGGTGACAACCACGATCCGCGCGGGATCAAGCGCGCGGCCAGCCGCCAGCGCGTGATGCAGCATCGGCACGCCGCCCAGACGATGCAGCACCTTGGGCGTTTCGGAATTCATGCGTGTGCCCATGCCTGCGGCCAAAACGATAAGCGAAACCGACATGCTGCCTCTTTCTTTTCAGTTGTGCCCGTTTTACCGGGGATTGACAGGGTAGCAAGGGGCAGACCCTTCACAAGGTGTTACAAAATGCGGTGCGTGGTGTTTGATCTGGACGGAACCCTTGCGGATACCTCCGCTGACCTGCTGGCGGCGGCCAATACCTGCTTTGGCGCGATGGGCCACGGGGCACAATTGACCGCGGCGGATGCGTTGACGGCGTTTCAAGGGGCGCGGGCGATGTTGCGGCTGGGGTTTGATCGGATCGGGCAGCCGTGGAGCGAAGACGATGTGAGCCGCGCATTTCCCAATCTGGTCGGGGCCTATGCCGCTGACATTGATCGGCACACCTTTCTTTATCCCGGCGCGGTGCAGGCGGTGATGGCTTTGCGTGCCGCGGGCTTTGCCACAGCGATTTGCACCAACAAGCCCGAAGCGCTGGCCGAAACCTTGTTGCAACGGCTGGGCGTGCGCGATCTTTTTGATGCGCTCGTCGGGGCCGATACGCTGATCGTGCGCAAGCCCGATCCTGCGCCGTACGTCGAGGCCGTCAAGCGGGCGGGCGGCGATCTGGCGCGTTCCTTTTTGCTTGGCGACACCGAAACGGACCGCCTGACCGGGCGCGCCGCCGGGGTTCCGGTGGTGCTTGTGACATTTGGTCCCGAAGGGCCGGGCGTGGCCCGGTTTGCTCCAGAGGCGCTTTTGCATCATTTCAATGATCTTCCCGCCCTTGCCGAACGGCTTTTGGCCTGAAACAAGGGATCGAAACCGATCTTGCCCAAAGGCCCGCCGCATGACGACCCCTGATCCCTCCCCTCCCGCGCCGCCCTCGCCACATGCGGTGACGTTTGTTCTGATCGCGGTGTTTCTGGACATGGTCGGTTTTGCCATGATCATCCCGGTGCTGCCCGCTTTGATCGGCGATGTCGGGCATCTCACCTTGGCTGAGGCCGCCAAGATCGGCGGCTGGATGGCTGCTGCGTTTTCGCTGACGCAGTTTTTGTTCAGCCCGGTTCTGGGCTCGCTTTCCGACCAATTTGGCCGCAGGCCGCTGCTTTTGTTGGCCATTCTTGGGCTCGGGCTTGATTTTCTGCTGCACGCCTTGGCCCCCAATCTGATCTGGCTGTTTGTTGGCCGGGTCCTTGCGGGTCTTTTTGGCTCGTCTTGGGTGATTGCCAACGCCTATATCGCCGACGTGACCCCGCCTGAGGGCCGCGCCAAGGCGTTTGGCATCATTGGGGCGGCCTTTGGCCTGGGCTTTGTGATCGGCCCGGCTATTGGCGGGCTTTTAGGCGAACTTGGCCCGCGCGTTCCGTTTTATTGCGCCGCCGCCGTATCGGGGCTGAACCTGATTTACGGCTATTTCGTGCTGCCCGAATCCCTTGCCCCGCAAAACCGCCGCAAGTTCGAGATCCGCCGCGCCAACCCCTTTGGCGCCTTTGTGATCTTCCGCTCCTACACGGGCGTCTTGCCGATCTGCGCTGTGCTTTTCAGCTTTTTCTTCTTTTCCTCGGTCTATCCCGCAATCTGGCCGTTCTGGGGCAAGGCCAATTTCGGCTGGTCCGAATGGCAGGTTGGGCTGACGCTTGCGATCTTCGGCATCATCATGGCCGCTTTTCAAGGTGGGCTGACCGGCCCGGCGTTGAAGATGTTTGGCGAGTTCCGGGTGGTTCTGATCGGGCTGATCTGTTCGGCGATTGCGGCAACGGGCTATGGCTTTGCGGGGACACTCAGTGTGGTTGTGGTTTTGATGATCATCCATGGGCCGGAAGGTTTTGTGTATCCAATGCTGACGGCGATCATGTCCAAACGGGTGCCGGAAAATGCCCAAGGTGAATTGCAGGGCGGCCTGTCGGCGATCACAAATGTCGCGATGCTGCTTGGGACGCTGTTTTTTGCGCAGGTCTTTGGATATTTTCTTGGCCCCACATCGCCCTACCTTTCACCCAACGTGGCGTTTTATGCCGCGGGGGCGGGATTGGCGTTTACTTTGGGGCTGTTTCTTTGGCTCGTGGGTCATGACGGAAAGAAAAGTTGATGCAAGAGCGGTTTGAAGGCAGTTTCACCCAGCAAGAGCCGATCCCCGAAGCCGGGATAGAAGCGGCAATCGCGGTGCTGCGGCACGGGCGGCTGCACCGGTATAACACGGTGCCCGGCGAGACGGCGCAAACGGCGCTGCTGGAGCAGGAATTTGCGGCGCTGGTCGGGGCGAAATATTGTCTGGCGGTCGCTTCGGGCGGTTATGCCTTGGGCTGCGCGCTGCGGGCGGCGGGGATGGCGCCGGGCGATGCGGTGCTGACCAACGCCTTTACACTGGCCCCGGTGCCGGGCGCGATTGCGGCGGCGGGCGGGCGGCCGGTGTTTGTGGAAACGACCGAGAATCTGACACTGGATTTTCAGCATCTTGCGGAAATGGCCCGGCAAAGCGGCGCGCGGATCTTGATGCTTAGCCACATGCGCGGGCATCTGTGCGATATGGATGCGCTGATGAGCCTTTGCGATCAATTTGGCCTTCTGGTGATCGAGGATTGCGCGCACACGATGGGGGCCTCGTGGAACGGTGTCGCCTCGGGGCGGCATGGACATGTGGGCTGCTATTCGATGCAGACCTACAAGCACATCAATTCGGGCGAGGGCGGGCTGCTGATTTCGGATGACGCGCAGATCATGGCCCGCGCCGTGCTGTTGTCCGGCAGCTATATGCTTTACGCCAAACATCCCGCCGCCCCGCCGCCCGAGGTGTTCGAGGCGATCCGGCTGGATATCCCCAACGTTTCCGGCCGGATGGACAATCTGCGCGCCGCGATCCTGCGGCCGCAACTGGCGCTTTTGGGCCAACGGGTGGCGCAGTGGGGCGATTTGTACCGCAGGCTGGAGGCGGGGCTGTCGGACACGCCCGGCCTGCGCCTGATCCCGCGCCCTGAGCCGGAGGTTTTCGCCGGCTCGTCGTTTCAATTTCTGTTTCCCGGCTGGTCCAAGGCGCGCATCGCCAGCTTTGTGGCGCGGTCATTGGCGCGGGGGGTCGAAGTGAAATGGTTCGGCGCGGATCAGCCCGTTGCCTTCACCAGCCGCTACGATCACTGGCGCTATGCCAACCCCGTCCCATTGCCCAACACCGACCGGATTTTGGCAGGGCTGATCGATATGCGCGTGCCGTTGACCTTTACAACGGATGATTGCGCCCAGATCGCCCGTATCCTGCGCGCCGAGGCGCTTGCCGTGGGGCAGGGGCCCGAACCGCAGGACCAGGTGTTGCCGACCATTCAATAGCGCGTTGGATCCCGTCCAACCAAGCGCGCCCAAATGGCAGCCCGATGATCAAGATTGCTGCGTGAGTGTTTTTGCTGGCAGCGCAGGGATTACGCTCGCCTGTCATCTGGCGATGATCGCCGGGGCGTCTTGGGGGGGGATTTGACGATGGGCGAGCGCTGGCCGGATGTGGTGCCGCCTGAAGTGCGGCGGCTGTCGGCACCGTCGGCCGGTGTTTTGGCGAGCCTTGCCGCCTGCGGTGCATCTGGCCAGGCTTTCGGCAGGCAAGCGGGCGCTTTGGCTGCCGGTGATCGTTGTCATGACGCTGGTGCTGTTGGGCCAAAAACCCCGGGCTTGACGCATGGCTTCCTTGCTATTTCCGAGCGAAACACTAGGTCTAAACCGTTGAGAATTTGCGCAGGTTTTGCTTGGGGCTTGGTTGACCCTGCCCACGGGCCAGAGTAAACGAAGCACAGACAGCGACGGCCCCCAAGGGGGCTTTTCGGATACCCCTCGCGCGCGCCAGAAGAAGGATCCCCAAGTGGACAACCCGCTGCTCAGAGAATACCTGCCCATCGTGATCCTTCTTGCCTTGGCAATCGGGCTTGGCATCGTGCTGATCCTCGCCGCCGCCATCATCGCGGTGCGTAATCCTGATCCTGAAAAACTGTCGGCTTATGAATGCGGGTTCAACGCCTTTGACGACGCGCGGATGAAGTTTGATGTGCGGTTTTACCTCGTCTCGATCCTGTTCATCATCTTCGATCTGGAGGTGGCGTTCCTGTTCCCTTGGGCCGTGGCCTTTGGCGAGATTTCGATGACCGGCTTTTGGTCGATGATCTTGTTTTTGTCGGTGCTGACCGTCGGCTTTGCTTATGAGTGGAAGAAGGGGGCTTTGGAATGGGCGTGATGACCGGGGCCAACACCGCAGGGCCGGACCGCGAGGTTGCGACCGCCTCCTTGAACCGCGAGTTGCAGGACAAGGGCTTTTTGCTGACCACGACCGAAGACATTATCAACTGGGCGCGCAACGGCTCTTTGCACTGGATGACCTTTGGGCTTGCCTGCTGCGCGGTCGAGATGATGCACACCTCGATGCCGCGCTATGACCTTGAACGCTTTGGCACCGCGCCGCGTGCCAGCCCGCGCCAGTCGGACCTGATGATTGTTGCGGGCACGCTGACCAACAAGATGGCCCCAGCGCTGCGCAAGGTATACGACCAGATGCCCGAACCGCGCTATGTGATCTCTATGGGCAGCTGCGCCAATGGCGGCGGCTATTACCATTACAGCTATTCCGTCGTGCGCGGCTGCGACCGGATCGTGCCGGTCGATATCTATGTGCCGGGCTGCCCGCCGACGGCAGAAGCCTTGCTGTACGGCATCTTGCAACTGCAGCGCAAAATCCGCCGTACCGGCACCTTGGTTCGTTGAGGGTCCCATGTCCGAAAAACTGAACGCCCTTGTCGCGCATCTGACCGCCCGCCACGGCGACAAGATCACCGCCTCCATCGCCTTTGGCGAGGTGACCCTAAGGGTCGGTGCGGGCGATCTGGTGGCGCTGGTGGCCGATCTCAAAGACGATCCGGCCTGCAAATTCAATACCTTGATCGACATCACCGCGATCGACTATCCCCAAGATCCCGAGCGGTTCGAACTCGTTTACATCTTCTTGTCGATGTACACCAATGCCCGCGTCCGTGTGAAAACCCGGGCGGGAGAAGATGCGATGGTGCCGTCGTTGGTGGATGTCTTTCCCGCCGCCAACTGGTGCGAGCGCGAAGTTTACGACATGTTCGGCATCGTCTTTTCCGGCCACCCGGACCTGCGCCGCATTCTGACCGATTATGGCTTTCGCGGCCACCCCTTGCGCCGCGACTTCCCGACAACCGGCTACACCGAAGTGCGCTATGACGAGGTGCAAAAGCGCGTGGTCTATGAGCCGGTCAGCCTGACGCAAGAATACCGCCAGTTTGATTTCATGTCGCCGTGGGAGGGTGCGCAATACATCCTTCCGGGTGATGAAAAGAAGGCAGGTTAAGCGATGGGCGGTTGCACAACCCGATCGTATATCTGTGCCGATCACAAGTCTGGCGCCGCTGCGCTTGCCAATAAAACCGCGATGCTGACGGAGGCCGACGTGACCGCCAAATTTTCCACTACCGGATCGGAGAGCGCGTAATGGCCGGTGAAATCAGCCGCAATGCCTATGATGACGGGTCGACAGACGCCGAAACGGGCGAGCAGCGCATTCGGAATTTCAACATCAACTTCGGCCCTCAACACCCTGCAGCGCATGGTGTTTTGCGCCTTGTGCTTGAACTGGACGGCGAGATTGTCGAACGCTGCGATCCCCATATCGGGCTGTTGCACCGCGGCACCGAAAAGCTGATGGAAAGCCGGACCTATCTGCAGAACCTGCCCTATTTTGACCGTCTCGACTATGTCGCGCCGATGAATCAGGAACATGCCTGGTGTCTGGCGATTGAAAAGCTGACGGGCACGGTGGTGCCGCGCCGGGGGCAGCTGCTTCGGGTTCTGTTTTGCGAAATTGGCCGGGTTTTGAACCACCTGATGAACGTCTGCGCGCAGGCTTTGGACGTTGGCGCGCTGACGCCGATCGTCTGGGGTTTTGAAGAGCGCGAGCGGCTGATGGTGTTTTATGAGCGGGCGAGCGGCGCGCGTCTGCACGCCGCCTATTTCCGTCCCGGCGGCGTGCATCAGGACATCACGCCCGCGCTGATCAATGACATTGAAATCTGGGCGAATGAGTTTGGCGGCAAGCTGGCCGATTTGCACGGGCTTTTGACCGAAAACCGCATCTTCAAACAGCGCAATGTCGATATTGGCGTTGTAAGCGAGGCGGACATCCTGAAATGGGGCTATTCGGGCGTCATGGTGCGCGGGTCGGGCCTGCCTTGGGACCTGCGGCGCTCGCAACCCTATGAATGCTATGACGAATTCGAGTTCAAAGTTCCGGTTGGCAAGAACGGCGATTGTTTTGACCGCTATTTGTGCCGGATGGCAGAGATGGAAGAATCGGTCAAGATCATCCTGCAGGCGATCACCAAACTGCGCGCGGAACCCGGCGAGGTCATGGCGCGCGGCAAGTTGTCGCCGCCCAAACGGGCCGAGATGAAGACCTCGATGGAAGCGTTGATCCACCATTTCAAGCTGTACACCGAAGGTTTCCACGTCCCGGCGGGCGAGGTTTATGTGGCCGTCGAGGCGCCGAAGGGCGAGTTCGGCGTCTTTCTTGTCGCGGACGGCACCAACAAACCCTACCGCGTAAAGATCAAGGCTCCGGGCTATATGCACCTGCAATCCATGGATTATATTGCCACCGGCCACCAGTTGGCCGATGTTGCCGCAATCATCGGAACGATGGATATCGTGTTCGGGGAGGTTGACCGCTGATGCTGCGCCGCTTGCACAAAGACCAACCCGCTTCCTTCGCCTTCACTCCGGAAAATTACCTTTGGGCGCAGGGTCAGATTTCCAAATACCCCGAAGGCCGTCAAGCCAGCGCGATCATTCCGCTGTTGTGGCGCGCGCAGGAACAGACGGGTTGGCTGACCCGGCCCGCTATTGAGCATGTCGCAAGCATGTTGGGGCTGGCCTATATCCGCGCTTTGGAAGTGGCGACGTTTTACTTTATGTTTCAGCTGCAACCTGTTGGTTCTGTTTCGCATGTTCAGATTTGCGGTACGACGTCCTGCATGATTTGCGGCGCAGAAGAGCTGATTGCGGTTTGCAAAGAGCTGATCTCGCCCGCCGCGCATGCGGTGTCGGCGGATGGCAAGTTCAGCTGGGAAGAGGTCGAATGCCTCGGGGCCTGCGCCAACGCGCCGATGGCCCAGATTGGCAAGGATTATTACGAAGACCTGACGGCGGACAAGCTGCGCGCGCTGATCGGTCGATTTTCAACCGGTGAGGTCCCGGTGCCCGGCCCGCAGAACGGGCGTTATGCGGCGGAGCCTTTGACGGGCCTGACCACTCTGAAAGACTTTGAATCGGGCCGGCAACAGTACAATGCCTCGGTTCAGGCGGCGGTCGATTTGCACGACACGGTCAAGCGGATTGACGGCACCGAAGTGCCGCTGACGACGCCGTGGCTCGGGCTGGCAAAGCCCAGCGCAAAACCTGCCGCCAAGAGCGCAAAAAAAGCCTCCGTCAAGGCGGCTGAAAAGCCGGACGTCGCCGCTTTAGGTCCGGCGGGCGGGGTGCAGCCAAAGGGGCTGAAGGCTCCGCGCAAGGGTAAGGCGGATGATCTTCAGATCATCGAAGGCATCGGTCCGGTGTTGGAAAAGCTGTGCCACGATCTGGGCTTTTTCCACTTTGATCAGATCGCGGCATGGGGCGCGGGCGAGATCGCATGGATGGACCTGAACCTGAAGGGGTTCAAAGGCCGTGCCAGCCGCGACAAGTGGGTTGCGCAGGCGAAAATGATCCTTGAGCTGGGCATAGACGCGTTCAAGATTCGCGCAAAGACCAACGATTACTAGGGGATAGGGCATGGATCATTCGCATGAGATGACACCGGTTGACGGCCCTTGGGCAGGCGGCTGGGTGGTCGCTGCGGTGGCCGCTTTGTTTGCGGCATGGGTTGCGAAAACGATTGGCGCTGTCGGCGCCGCGCCGACAGCGCTCGTGGCTTGCATGACGTTTTTGGTGTTTGGAGCGCTTTTGGGCTCGGGCGGGGTGGAATTGCCCGCCCCCTCCGATCACAGCGCGCATGACGCGCATGATCACCCCTGAAGCCGCGCAGATGAGCGCGCGTCAAAAAGATCCGATGGCAAGCGCCGGGCAGGCGCGGCTTGCCGCAATTGTGATGGCGGGGACCATGGTGATTTGGCTCGGATTGCAGGCGATTGGCCGCGAAATGGGGTGGCCGCCGCGCTTTGCTTTGCTGATCGATCTGGCTGCGATTGCGGGGTTCCTTTGGGGCCTCGTCACGACGTATCAAATCTGGCGCAAGCGCCGGGCATAGGAAGGGCAAGACATGCTCAAGGATCAAGACCGCATTTTCACCAACCTTTACGGCATGCATGACCGCACGCTGAAGGGGGCATTGAAGCGCGGGCATTGGGATGGCACAGCGGGGCTGATCGCGCTGGGGCGCGACAAGATCGTCGAGATCATGAAGGCCTCTGGCCTGCGCGGTCGCGGCGGTGCGGGCTTTCCGACGGGGCTGAAATGGTCGTTTATGCCCAAGGCGTCGGATGGCCGTCCGGCCTATCTGGTGATCAACGCCGACGAAAGCGAACCGGGCACCTGCAAGGACCGCGAGATCATGCGGCACGACCCCCATACCCTGATCGAAGGCGCGTTGATCGCCGCTTTCGCGATGGGGGCAAACACCTGCTATATCTATATTCGCGGCGAATATATCCGCGAGCGTGAGGCGCTGCAGGCGGCCATCGACGAATGCTATGACGCGGGACTGGTCGGCAAGAATGCGGCGAAATCGGGGTTCGATTTTGACTGTTATCTGCATCACGGCGCGGGCGCCTATATCTGCGGCGAAGAAACGGCTTTGCTCGAAAGTCTTGAGGGCAAGAAGGGCATGCCGCGGATGAAGCCGCCGTTTCCGGCGGGTTCGGGTCTGTACGGGTGTCCAACCACGGTGAACAACGTCGAATCCATCGCCGTTGTGCCGACGATCCTGCGGCGCGGTGCGGACTGGTTTGCGGGCTTTGGGCGGCCCAACAATTCGGGGACAAAGCTGTTCGGCATTTCGGGCCATGTGAATAATCCTTGCGTCGTTGAAGAGGCCATGTCGATCACGCTGCGCGAGCTTTTGGACACCCATTGCGGCGGGGTTCGGGGCGGGTGGAAGAACATAAAGGCTGTTATCCCCGGCGGATCTTCGGTGCCGATGCTGAACGCGGCGCAATGCGAAGACGCGATCATGGATTTCGACTGGCTGCGCGAGCAGCGCTCGGGCCTTGGGACAGCGGCAGTGATCGTGATGGATCAATCCACGGATGTGATCAAAGCGATCTGGCGGCTGTCGAAGTTTTACAAGCATGAAAGCTGCGGGCAGTGCACGCCGTGCCGTGAAGGCACCGGTTGGATGATGCGCGTGATGGACCGTCTGGTGCGCGGCGAGGCAGAGGTTGAAGAGATCGACATGCTTTTGTCGGTCACCAAGCAGGTCGAGGGCCACACGATCTGCGCGCTTGGCGATGCGGCGGCCTGGCCCATTCAGGGCTTGGTGCGGCATTTCCGGGACGAGATCGAAGACCGTATCAAGGCCAGGAAGACCGGCCGTGTTACGGCGATTGCCGCCGAGTAGACCCGGATTAACCCCTTGAAAGCAGCCCTTCTCATGTCGATCCTCGGTCTTGCAGCCTGCTCAGCTTCGGTGCCCGCACCGATGCCGCTGGCGGCGTCCGGCCCGTCCGAAGTGACGGTGGACGGCGCGGCTTATATGGCCGATCTGCAGCCGGTTTCGGGCGGCGCGCAACTGTCTGTTCAAAAGCAGGGCGGCAGCTTTGCCCTTGATGAGGGGTTGCTGGCGAAAGGGGCCGCTTTGCGGTTTTGCGTCAACCGGGGGCAGGCTTTGGACCCGGCGGCGCTTGGTGCCTTCGCGGGCGGGCTTTGGGTATTTGATGGGGGCTGCGTATAATGGCCCTGATCCTTGGCTGCATGCTGCCAATGCGGGGCCATAACAACGCCTTGTCATGGCATATCAAACCCTTGCACCCCATCTTGTCAGGGCAAACCCCTGAAGGAGGGCAACATGTTTAAAATTGCAACTGTGGCGATCATCCTTGGATTCTGGATCCCGGCCACCGCCTCGGCGCAAGTGGCGCTGAACCTGAATGACCATATCACGGAAAACCTGGTCGCGGCGCAGGTGGGCGATATTCTGCGCAAGACGTGCGGGTCCATCTCTGCCCGCTATCTGGTGGTTTACGAGAAAATGAGCGCTTTGGAAGATTACGCGCGCGGCGAGGGTTATACCGAGGATGCGGTGCGGGTCTTTTTGAAAGACAAGACCGAAAAGGCGCGGATCAAGGCGCTGGCCGCAGAATATCTGACGGCCGCAGGCGCGGTTGAGGGAGACGAGGAAAGTTTCTGCAAGGTTGGACGAGACGAGATTGCCAAGGAAACCTTGGCAGGCTCGCTCTTGATGTCGTGGAAATGATGCAGCCGCCCGGAACCCAGCTTGCGGAACTGAACGTGGGGCGCCTTTTGGCCCCCACGGATGATCCGCGCGTGGCCGAGTTCATGGGCGCGCTTGACCGGATCAATGGCCTTGGCAAACGTATGCCGGGCTTTGAGTGGATGATGGAAGGTTCGGGCGAGCCGGGGACCGGCAATACCGGTGCAAAGCTGGAAGGCGATGCGCAATATGTGTCGAACCTGACGGTCTGGCGCGATGTTTCCAGCCTTGAATCCTTTGTCTGGAACACCCTTCATCGCAGCTTTTACGAGCGCCGGGCAGACTGGTTCGAAGTGCTCGGCAAGATGCATTTCGTGATGTGGTGGGTGCCGGAAGGCCACCGCCCGACACTTGCCGAGGCGCTTGCCCGGCTTGACCACCTTCAGGCCCATGGGGCTTCGGATCATGCCTTTGGCTGGTCGTACCTTAAAGATGCGCAGCTGTGGAAATCCCACGGTTGCGCCCAAGTCGCAGCGGAGTAAGCCGATGACCAACCTCAAGAAGATCAGCATCGACGGCATCGAAGTGGAAGTGGATGGCGCGATGACCATCATTCAGGCGGCCGAAGTGGCGGGCGTGGAAATTCCGCGGTTTTGCTATCACGAGCGTCTGACCATCGCGGGCAACTGCCGGATGTGTCTGGTCGAGGTGCAGGGCGGCCCGCCCAAGCCGGCGGCCAGCTGCGCCATGCAGGTGCGCGATCTGCGCCCCGGCCCGAACGGCGAGGCGCCGGTGGTGAAGACCACGTCGCCGATGGTGAAAAAGGCCCGTGAGGGCGTTATGGAATTTCTGCTGATCAACCACCCGTTGGATTGCCCGATCTGCGATCAGGGCGGCGAGTGTGATTTGCAGGATCAGGCGATGGCTTACGGCGTCGATTTCAGCCGCTACCGCGAGCCAAAGCGGGCGAGCGAGAATCTGGATTTGGGGCCCTTGGTGGAAACCAGGATGACGCGCTGTATTTCCTGCACGCGCTGTGTGCGTTTTACGACCGAAGTTGCGGGCATTCATCAGATGGGCCAGACCGGGCGCGGCGAGGATGCCGAAATCACGTCCTATCTGAACGCCACGCTCGATTCGAACCTGCAGGGCAACATCATTGATCTGTGCCCGGTCGGCGCGCTGACCTCCAAACCCTATGCCTTTACCGCCCGCCCCTGGGAGCTGACCAAGACCGAAAGCATCGACGTGATGGACGCTTTGGGATCGAACATCCGCATCGACACCAAGGGCCGCGAAGTGATGCGCATCCTGCCGCGCAACCATGACGGCGTGAATGAGGAATGGATTTCGGACAAGACGCGTTTTGTCTGGGACGGTCTGCGCCGTCAGCGCTTGGACACGCCTTATATCCGCGAGAACGGCAAGCTGCGCAAAGCGAGCTGGGGCGAGGCTTTGGCCAAGGCCGCCGCCGCGATGAAAGGCAAAAGGATTGCGGCTTTGGTTGGCGATCTGGCCCCGGTCGAGGCGGTTTTTTCGCTGAAAACTTTGGTGGAAGGCTTGGGCGGGCATATCGAATGCCGCACCGATAACGCGCATCTGCCTGCCGGGAACCGCTCGGGTTATATTGGAACGGCGACAATCGAAGATATCGACAGCGCCAAGATGATTCAGCTGATCGGCACCAACCCCCGTCTGGAATCGCCGGTTCTGAACGCGCGTCTGCGCAAAGCCTGGTCCAAGGGCGCGCAGATCGGTCTGGTCGGCGAGGCGGTTGATCTGACCTTCGATTACGCCCATGTCGGCACGGACCGGGCGGCGTTGGAAAAGCTGTCGTCGATGGTCATTTCCGATGAAACGAAGGCCAAGCCGACACTGGTGATCGTCGGGCAGGGCGCCATCAACGAGGCGGACGGGGCGGCGGTTCTGGCCCATGCGATGCAGTTGGCCGAAAATTCGAACTCCAAGCTTTTGATCCTGCACACCGCCGCCTCCCGCGTGGGTGCGATGGATGTGGGGGCCGTGACCGAGGGTGGCATGAAAGCGGCCACTGAGGGGGCCGAGGTGATCTTTAACCTTGGCGCGGACGAGGTGGACATCGGCGCTGGCCCGTTCGTGATCTATCAGGGCAGCCACGGCGACCGGGGGGCCTCGCGCGCCGATGTTATCCTGCCGGGCGCGGCCTATACCGAAGAAAACGGTCTGTTCGTGAACACCGAAGGGCGCCCGCAACTGGCGATGCGCGCCGGGTTTGCACCGGGTGAGGCCAAGGAAAACTGGGCGATCCTGCGAGCGCTGTCTGCCGAAGCGGGCGCGGTGCTGCCATGGGACAGCCTTGCGGCCCTGCGCCGCGCGCTTGTGGCGGCGCATCCGCATTTGGGCGATGTCGACCGGATTGCGGTGAACGACTGGCAGCCTTTGGCGATCAAACCGATGGGCAAAGCCAGCTTTCGGGGGGCGTTCAAGGATTTCTACCTGACCAACCCGATCGCGCGGGCGTCTACGGTGATGGCGGACCTTTCGGCTTTGGCCAAAGCGCGCGGCGCCTCTGCGCTGGCAGCGGAGTAGCCACATGCGCACGCGCGGCCAGATCATCGCAAGCCTCGGGGTCGCATCAGCGATCCTGATGGGCTGCGCGGACAAGGCCCCGGTTCAGGACGCTACGTTTGAGCCTGTGTATCTGGGCATCGAAACGCTGCTTTTAGACGGTGATCTGGTGAGTTTCCGGGTGGAAATGACCGGCGCGCGTGCCAATGAAGACGTGGCGGCCTATGCGCGCTGCGCGGCGGCGCAATATGCGCTGATCCGGGGTTTCGGATTTGCGCGGCATGTGCGAACGAATGTCGATAATCAGGGTGGCACTTGGCGCGGGGATGCGGTTTACACCATCTCGGCATCGCTGCCCGCCGGATTGAAAACGATTGACGCCGAGGTGACTGTGCGCGACTGCGGCGCGCAGGGCATACCGACGGTGTAAGGCTAAGGAACGAGGGATCATGGCTGAATTCTTGCAAACGGGTCTGGGGACGGCGCTGCTGATCGCCGCGCAAAGCCTGATGATCATCGCCTTCGTGATGATCAGCCTGTTGTTTCTGGTCTACGGCGACCGAAAGATCTGGGCCGCCGTGCAGATGCGCAAGGGGCCGAACGTGGTGGGGGTGTTTGGCCTGCTGCAATCGGTGGCGGACGCCCTGAAATATGTCGTCAAGGAAATCATCGTTCCTGCGGGCGCCGACCGCGCCGTGTTCTTTCTGGCGCCTTTGGTGTCCTTCGTGCTTGCCATCCTCGCCTGGGCGGTGATTCCGTTTGATACCGGCTGGGTGCTTGCCGATATCAACGTCGCGATCCTGTTCGTCTTTGCCGCCTCGTCGCTTGAAGTTTACGGCGTGATCATGGGCGGTTGGGCGTCAAACTCCAAATACCCGTTCCTCGGCTCTCTTCGCTCTGCCGCGCAGATGATCTCTTATGAAGTGTCTCTGGGCCTGATCATCATCGGCATCATCATCTCGACCGGCTCGATGAATTTCTCGGCCATCGTTGCCGCGCAAGATGGCAATTATGGCCTGCTGAACTGGTACTGGCTGCCACATTTTCCGATGGTATTCCTGTTCTTCATCAGCGCCTTGGCCGAAACGAACCGCCCGCCGTTCGATCTGCCAGAGGCGGAATCCGAACTTGTGGCCGGGTTCATGGTGGAATATTCTTCGACCCCCTACCTGTTGTTCATGGCCGGTGAATACATCGCCATTTTCCTGATGTGCGCGCTGATCTCGCTTTTGTTCTTCGGCGGCTGGCTGTCACCGATCCCGGGGCTGGCGGCTGGCTGGTGGTGGATGGTTGCGAAGATGTGGGTGTTCTTTTTCATGTTCGCCATGGTCAAGGCCATCGTGCCGCGCTACCGCTATGACCAATTGATGCGCATCGGCTGGAAGGTGTTCCTGCCCCTGTCGCTGGGCTGGGTGGTGCTGGTGGCGTTTTTGGCAAAATTCGAAGTGCTCGGCGGCTTTTGGGCGCGCTGGACGATGGGGGGCTGAACGCCATGGCAAATATCGACTGGACCCGCGCGACCAAATACTTCTTCCTGATGGATTTTTTCAAAGGCTTCGGTCTGGGGATGAAATATTTCTTCGCGCCCAAGGCGACGCTGAACTATCCGCACGAGAAGGGGCCTTTGAGCCCGCGTTTCCGGGGCGAGCACGCGCTGCGCCGCTATGCCAATGGCGAGGAGCGGTGCATTGCCTGCAAGCTGTGCGAGGCGATTTGTCCGGCGCAGGCGATCACCATTGATGCCGAGCCGCGCGAGGACGGCTCGCGCCGCACCACGCGTTATGACATCGACATGACCAAGTGCATCTATTGCGGTTTCTGTCAGGAAGCCTGCCCGGTGGATGCCATCGTGGAAGGGCCGAATTTCGAGTTTGCCACCGAAACGCGGGAAGAGTTGTTCTATGACAAGGCCAAGCTGCTGGCCAATGGCGACCGCTGGGAAGCCGAGATCGCCCGCAATCTGGAAATGGATGCCCCCTACAGATGAGCGAGGATTTCACCAGGATGTTCGCGGCCATGATGGCGCAGGGGCAGGAGATGGCCCGCGCCTTTGCGCCGGCACTTGAGGGAAAATCCGTGGCGGGGATGGAAAAGCTGTTCCCGACCATGCCGAAGGACATGCTGGAGGCGTTTTTCGGCAAGACCTTCAACCCCGAGGGGCTGGATGCGCGCACGCGGTTACTGGTGACGATAGCGGCGCTGACGGTGCTGGGGGCGCAGGGCGAGGTGCAACTGCGGGCGTCGGTGCGGCAGGCGTTGCAGGCGGGGGCGAGCCAGCGCGAGATCGCCGAAGTGATCTGGCAGATGAGCATGTTCGGCGGCCTGCCTGCCATGCAAAAGGCGCTGGAAATCGCGCAAGCGGTGTTTGCGGAAACCGAGGAGAAACCGGCATGACTGTGGCTGATCTGGCTTTTTACGCGTTTGCCACTGTCACCGTGGCGGCGGGGCTG
>JANNBM010000037.1:0-48095 GCA_031385445.1 Paracoccaceae bacterium
CTGATCCTGCCCTACCTCGACATCCCGTTTCAGCACGCCCACCCCGAAACCCTGCGCCGCATGGCCCGCCCGGCGGCGGCGGCCCGAACGCTCGATGAAATCGCGGCGTGGCGGCGGGACTGCGCCGATATCACGCTGCGCTCGACCTTTATCGTCGGCTATCCGGGCGAGACGGAGGCCGAGTTTCAGACCCTGCTGGACTGGATGGACGAGGCGCAGTTGGACCGGGTCGGGTGTTTCAAATACGAAAACGTCGCGGGCGCGCGGTCGAATGATTTGCCGGGTCATGTAGCCGAAGCGGTCAAGCAAGAGCGCTGGGACCGGTTCATGGAAAAAGCGCAGGCGATATCCGAGGCGAAGCTGGCGGCGAAGGTGAGCCAAGTGATGCAGGTGATCGTGGACGAGGTTGACGCCGACGGTGCTACCTGCCGCACCAAGGCGGACGCGCCCGAAATTGACGGAAACCTGTTCATCGACGAGGGGTTCGAGGCGCTGAAGCCGGGCGATATCGCAACGGTTACGGTCGAAGAGGCGGGGGAATATGATCTTTGGGGCCGCCTGAACGGGTGACCTTTCCGTTCAGAACCACTGCCCCGGTTCCATCAGGCCCAGATCCATCAATTGTTGGCTTTTCCATTCGAACGGCACCGAATTGTGCCAGCGAAAGGTGTGGATGCCGTATTTCGAGCCGGAGTTGGACCGCAGCGCCTTGGCGGTGCGAAAGCTGGCGATGGCGGTGGTGATGTTGTTGTGCCACGGGCAGGCATAGGTGTTGTATTCTTCGTCTGAAAACGTGAAGTCGGGCCGCATTTCCAGCCCGGCTTTGGCCCGAAACAGCGCAATCCGGTCAATCTTGCGCCGGTTTGGCGGAACATGCTCTTCCAGCCGCCAGCGCAGGCCGCCAAAGAAATCCAGCTGCCGCTCTTTGGGATGATTGTGGTTGGCCGCATCCGGGCGGCCAAGGGCATAATAGCCGGACCGGTCCAGATGCGCGGTTTCCAAAGACACGGCATCGGGAAACGCGGTCAGATCATCGGCATAAAGATCAATCACATAGCTAAGGATCGCATCCCTGCGCTCTTCGATCTGAAAGTTGAGCAGCTCGCGCACCGAGCGGGTTTCGCAGAACGGGTGAAACAGATATTCGGCGTTGAAACAGAAATAGATCCAGACCCCGGGCGCGGCGGCGGCGTTGATCTTGTTCACGGCAGCGACAAGCGCGTTGTCGGCAAAAACATCGGCGCTGACACGGTCGATGCGCGCTTCAAGCTCGGCGGGCACCTTCATGTCGTCATCGGCAACCAGCAGAACCGAAGGAAACCCGGCATTCAGATGGTGGCGCAGGGTGCTGTCCAACTCGACCACGTCTTCGGCAAGGATGATGGCGATAGGCCCCTTTGACAGGGCGGCCCTATTTTTGGCACTGTAATCCTCGATCGAGGCGTAGTTCATTTTGGCCCGGTCCATCCTGAGGGGTGACGTCACACAAAGGCCAAGCCCCGGCCCAATGCAAGCATATAGCCGCGTGTCGGGTTCATTTTCTGCTAAGATCGCGCCCAAAACCGCCGGCGCGTTGCAGCTTTGCAAAACTTGGACTATGGGCAAGGTCCAAGAGGTGTGCCGATGTCCGATCCCAAGAAGCTGTTCATCAAGACGTACGGCTGTCAGATGAACGTCTATGACAGCGAGCGTATGGTCGAGGCGATGGTCGCTGACGGCTATGTCAGCACGGATCTGGCCGAAGAGGCCGATCTTGTGCTGCTGAACACCTGCCATATCCGCGAAAAAGCCAGCGAAAAGCTGTTTTCCGATCTGGGGCGGCTGCGGCCGCTGAAATTGGCCAAGCCGGACATGAAAATCGGGGTGGCGGGCTGCGTGGCCCAGGCTGAAGGGGCCGAGATCATGCGGCGTATGCCGCTGGTTGATCTGGTCGTGGGCCCGCAAGCCTATCACCGCCTGCCGGAAATGGCCCGGTCAAACCGCCCGCAGGTGGACACCGAATTTCCCACCGAGGACAAGTTTGACCTTTTGCCCGAGCGCAAGGCAATGCGCGGACCGGCGGCGTTTTTGACGGTTCAGGAAGGCTGCGACAAGTTCTGTGCCTTTTGCGTCGTGCCCTATACGCGCGGCGCCGAGGTCAGCCGGCCCGTGGACCGGATCATGGCCGAGGCCCGCAATCTGGTGGAGCGCGGGGTCAGGGACATCACCCTTTTGGGGCAGAATGTGAACGCCTACCGCGCGGGCGAAACGGGTCTGGCCGGGCTGATCGGCCATTTGGCCGATATCGATGGCTTGCAGCGCATTCGCTATACCACCAGCCACCCCAACGACATGGAAGACGCTCTGATCGCGGCGCATAGGGGCGAGCCAAAGCTGATGCCCTATCTTCATCTGCCGGTGCAATCCGGGTCTGACCGGATGCTGAAAGTGATGAACCGCAAACATACCGCCGCGGATTACCTGCGCGTGATTGACCGCGTGCGCGCGGTGCGCCCCGATATTCTGCTGTCCTCCGATTTCATCGTCGGCTTTCCGGGCGAGACGGACCGCGATTTCGAAGACACTCTGGATTTGGTGCGCGCAGTGGGCTTCGGGATGGCGTACAGTTTCAAATACTCGGCCCGGCCGGGAACGCCCGCGGCCGAAAAGCCCGAGATTGACCCCGCCCTTGCGGATCACCGCCTGCAGGTGCTGCAAGCCCTGATGACCGCGCAGCAGCGTTTGGTTCAGGAATCGATGGTCGGGCGTGAGGTGAGCGTGCTTTACGAAAAAGCGGGCCGGATGAGCGGTCAGATGGTCGGAAAGTCGGAATATCTGCATGCGGTGCATGTCGATGATCCCAGCGGCACGGTTGGAGAGCTGGTTCGGGCGCGCGTGTTAGCGTCGTCGTCGAACTCTTTGGCAGCAGTCAGAATTTAGCGAATCGCGGTTTTGGACGGCCGTTTCTTTTGCGGAAACAATCCGCAAGATATTGCAGGATTTGGCGCAAGGGACGCAACAAGTTGTGGTCAGCGGCCGCCAAACTCATAGAATTCGCTTTACTTTGATGAGCCTTAACGGCAATTCTTTGCCCAAGAAAAGTCACAATTCATATTGTTCAAGGGAGGCCGCACCGTGGGTCGCTTTGTAAGCACGATGCAAAAAGTCATGGCAGGGGCGGCGCTTGTCGCAGGCTTGCAAATGGCGACGGGGGCCTTGGCCCAGACCAAGCCAGAGATTTCTGGAAAAATTGAATGGGGCGTGTGGATCGACGACGATGGTTGCATGCATTGGTGGGCGGACGGCGGCGTTGAAGGCTATATGCTGGACCGCGTTGACCCAAAGACCGGCAAGCCGATCTGCCTGAAAAAGAACACCTGCATGGTGGAAAACACCGACAATCTGTTCACCACGGACAGCGCCAAGTTGACCGCCGATGGCCGCCGCCGTCTGGAAGGCTTCTTCTCCAGCGCCAACGCCTTCGGTTACGCCATTTATGGCCACACCGACAGCCGCGCTTCGGATGAATACAACATGAGTCTGTCGCAACGCCGTGCCGCATCGGTCGCCAATGTAGCGCGCTCTGTTGGGGCCACGGTCGAGCGTGAGCTTGGTTTTGGCGAACGTAACCCCGTCGCATCGAATTCAACTGCAGCCGGAATGCAGAAGAATCGCCGCGTCGAAGTCATCTGCTATAATTGGTGAGTAACATGGCAAAGCTTCAGTTGATCGCATCGGGCCTTGTCGCGACCTTTCTGTCAGGTTGCATCGAAGGCGTTTCGCAATACACCCCCGGAGGGGATGCCGTCATCGCAACCGCGGTGGACCGAGGTTTTGATCGGTCCGGCCTGATCAATGGTCAAGCCGCCATCGCCTATGACCCGGATGGGTGTCAGGGCTGGTTGATCGACGACGGTATCGAAGGCTATTCAGGTCGCCGTTATGATCCGGCGACAGGCTTGCCGGTGTGCAACAACCTTTATCCGCCCGGAACGGTGATCGGGAATTACCAGTCTGATGGCGCCGGGATCAGCGACCGTATACCGGGTCACCAAACCGATCTGGTGTACACCGATAACGGCTCGACTTATTGGGTTTATCCGCAAAGCTACGTGAATACCAACCCGGTCGATACGGTTCCAGACAGCCAATAATCTGGGTTCGCCCGGCAGAAGATAAAAAAGACCGCAGCCCTGCGCTGTGGTCTTTTTTTATTTGAAAACAGGCGCTTGCCCCTGCGTTCCGGTCACAATACTGCGATTTTTCGCATAAAGGGGCAAAGCTGCGCATTCTTCCCTTGCAAGGGGCCAACGGCGGCACCACACTTGGTGTACGGGCATCTGCATCCTCACCGGAAGGAGATATTTTTGGGCATAAGCGCGCTTACCCCGCCGCCGCAATCCAATGACGTGGTCGAAACCGTCGTTGAATTTCCAGACAACAGGCTTTTGATCGGACTTTGCGGCGAATATGACCGCAACCTGTCCCAGATCGAGCATCAGATGGGGGTCAATATCCTCAGACGGGGCAACCGATTGTCGGTCATCGGTGACAAGGGCGCGCGGGAGCAAGCGGCAGCGGTGCTGCGCTCGCTTTATGCCCGGATGGAATCGGGCCGCGATGTTGGGGTCGGCGATATCGACGCCGCCATGCGGATGCCGCCGCCTGCCGTCCCACTTCGGATGGCGGACGGGGACCAGCGTGATTTGTTCCCCCGCGCCGGGATGGAGCTTCGCACGCTTAAAAAACCGATCGAACCGCGCACCGAGGCGCAAAAGGCCTATGTCGCCAATCTGTTCCAGCACGAGATGGGCTTTGGTATCGGGCCTGCGGGCACCGGAAAGACCTATCTTGCGGTGGCGGTTGGCGTGACCATGCTGATTTCGGGGGCGGTCGAAAAAATCATCTTGTCGCGCCCTGCGGTCGAAGCGGGCGAGCGTCTGGGCTTTTTGCCGGGGGACATGAAGGAAAAGGTCGATCCCTATATGCAGCCGCTTTACGACGCTCTGAACGACTTTTTGCCAGCCAAGAACCTGCAAAAGCTGATGGAAGACAAGCGCGTCGAAATCGCCCCCCTGGCGTTTATGCGCGGGCGGACGTTGTCGAACGCCTTCGTCATTCTGGACGAGGCGCAGAATGCCACGACGATGCAGATGAAGATGTTTCTGACCCGTCTGGGCCAAGGCAGCCGCATGGTGATCACGGGCGACCGCACGCAGATCGACCTGCCGCGCGGCACCACGAGCGGGTTGCACGAGGCCGAGCGTATTCTTGCCGGGGTCAAGGGCGTGTCGTTCAACTTCTTCACTTCCAAAGATGTGGTGCGACACCCGCTCGTGGCGCGGATCATCGAAGCTTATGAGGCGAATGAGGGCTGACCTCGGGGGGGGCTTGAGCGGGCGGTGACAAAGCAGTAGGGCCTGCGCATGGAACCGATTGTTGATGTCGTCATCGAAGATGCCCGCTGGGACGCGCTGGGGCTGGAGGCGCTTGCCGAACGCGCGGCCGCCCAAACCCTTGGCGCGCTGAACCTGACCGGGTTTACCCTGTGCGTGATGGCCTGCGACGATGCACGCATCGCCGCCCTGAACGCCGATTTCCGCGGCAAACCGCAGCCGACAAATGTGCTCAGCTGGCCGTCGGACGAGCGGGCCGCGCAAGCCGAGGGTGCTGCGCCGGATGCGCCGGACGAGGATGAGCCGGAACTGGGCGATATCGCCATTTCCTATGACACCTGCGCGCGCGAGGCGGCGGCGGCGGGAAAGCCCGTGACAGACCACGTCACCCATCTTCTGGTGCACGGGGTGCTGCATTTGCTGGGCTATGACCACATCAAAGACGGCGATGCCGCCTTGATGGAAGGTATCGAGACGCGCGTACTTGCGCAGATGGGCCTTTGTGACCCATATTCGGCCTGAGGCGCTGGGCGCAGAGTTTTGGACAAAGGACAGATGGGTAGTACAAGCGAAGGATCCGGGGCCACGAAAGACGCCTCGGAAGACACGGGCGAAGCGCAGCGAAGCGGGTTCTTCGGGCGGCTTCTGAGCGGATTTTCATCCGGTAGCGCCGCCGCTGCTGATGCCACGGACAAGGCCACCCCGCGCGGCGCCCCCGCGCTGCCGCTGCTGGGCCTGGGCAATCTGCGCAATCTTCGGGTGGATGATGTGGCGATCCCAAAGGTGGAAATCGTCGCCGTGCCCATCGACGCGGGCAAGGATGATCTGGTCGAGGTGTTCCGCAGCCACGGTTTCAGCCGCGTTCCGGTCTACAAGGGCACGCTGGACCATCCGCAGGGCCTTTTGCTGCTGAAGGATCTGGCGCTGACGCACGGCTTCGGCGCTTCGGGGCGGTTTTCACTGCGCAAGTTGCTGCGGCCGATTCTGTTTGTGCCGCCCTCGATGCCCGCCGCCACCTTGCTGCAAAAGATGCAGCGCGACCGGGTGCACATGGCCTTGGTGATTGATGAATACGGCGGCGTTGACGGGCTTGTGACCATCGAAGATCTGATCGAAGTGGTGATCGGCGAGATCGAAGACGAGCATGACGAAGAAGAAGGCGCGCTTTGGAAAGAAGAGCGCGCGGGGGTCTTTGTGGTGCAGGCAAACGCGCCGCTGGAAGAGTTCGAGGCGGCGGTTGGCCGCTCGCTGCGGGCGGGCGAAGAGGACAAGGAAATTGAAACCTTGGGCGGGCTGATCTTTCTGCGCACGGGCCGGGTGCCGGTGCGCGGCGAGGTGGTGACCGACGACAGCGGGGTCGAGTTCGAAGTGCTGGACGCCGATCCGCGCAAGATCAAGAAGGTCCGGGTCCGGCTGCCCGGATCGTCGGCGCGCTCTGCGGCAGAGCCGGCAGAGGTGACGGGCAAGGACGGGCTGGGCAAGGACGGGCTGGGCAAGGTCGGGCTGGGCAAGGACGGGCCGGGCAAGGACGGGCCGGGCAAGGTCGGGCCGGGGTGATGCCCTTCTGGGCCCGGCTTTGTCTGGCCATTGCAGGCGGGGTCGCGTTTGGCTTGGGGCAGGTGCCATGGTCGCTTTGGCCCTTGGCTTTGTTGGGCCTCGCAGGTGTCCTGAACCTGATCGCGCAGTCCAAAACCCCTCGGGACGGGGCCATACTGGCCTTTGCCGCCGGGCTTGGGCATTTCGGGCTGGCGATGTCATGGATCACCGAACCTTTTCAAGTTGAGCCGGCGCTATATGGCTGGATGGCGCCCTTTGCCTTGATCCTGATGGCGGCGGGGGGCGGGGTTTTCTGGGCCTTGCCGGTCTGGGCCGCGCGGCGTTGCTCGCTTGGTCTGGCCGGGTTGGTGCTTGCCCTGACCCTTTCCGATCTGGCGCGGGGGTATATCCTGACGGGGTTTCCATGGGCCTTGTTCGGCCATATCTGGCTGGAAACGCCGATCGCGCAGGCGTCCGCGCTGGTCGGGCAAACCGGGCTTGGCCTGCTGACGCTGGCGCTTGCCGCCACGGGCGCGGCGGCTTTGCGGCGGCCGGGGTTAGGGCTGGCAGCTTTGGCGGCACTGGCGGCGGTTTGGGGCTTTGGGCTGTGGCGGCTGGCGCAGCCTGATCCGGCTGCAACGGGTCTGACCCTGCGGCTGGTGCAACCGAATGCCGCGCAGGCGGGCAAATGGGACCCCAACCTTGCCCGGCAGCATTTTGATACGCTTTTGGCCGAAACCGGAACCGGGCCAAAGGTCGATCTGGTGATCTGGCCCGAAACATCGCTGCCCTATCTGATTGAAAATTCGCCGGAAATTCCCGCCCTGATCGCGCAAGCAGCCCAAGGCGCGCCGGTTATGTTCGGTCTTCAGCGCACCGAAGGAACGCGCGGCTGGAACGCGCTGCGGGTGCAGGGCGGCACGGGCGAGGTGATCGGCGCCTATGACAAGCACCACCTTGTGCCCTTTGGCGAATACATCCCCTTCGGCGATCTGGCCTTTGATTGGTTCGGCCTGACCGCCTTTGCCGCGCAAACGGGGCACGCCTATTCGGCGGGGCAGGGGCCTGCGGTGCTGGACCTTGGGCCGCTGGGAAAGGTGCTGCCGCTGATCTGCTATGAAGCGGTGTTCCCGCAGGATCTGCGCACCGACGAGCGGGCCACCTGGATCGCGCAGATCACCAATGACGCCTGGTTCGGCACCCAGTCGGGGCCGTTTCAGCACGCGTCGCTGGCCCGCCTGCGCGCGATTGAACAGGGGCTGCCGCTGGCGCGGGTGGCCAATACGGGCGTCACCGCGATGATCGATGCACGCGGGCGCATCATCGCGCAGCTGCCGTTTGGCGCGCGCGGACATCTGGATGCCGCCTTGCCCGGCCCGCTGCCCGCCACGCCTTACGCCCGTTGGGGCGAGGGGCCGCTTTTGGTGTTGCTGGGCAGTCTCGCCCTTTGGCTTATGCGGACCAGGGTTTCCCGATCCGCTTGACGGCCCATGCCCTTGCAGCATAGGGAGGAACCGCGCCCCCCCAACGGCTTCCTGACGGGGGAGGGATCATTTACCGGAGCCTCTTTCCCATGACCAGAAACACCTATGTCTTCACCTCTGAATCCGTTTCAGAGGGCCATCCCGACAAACTTTGCGACCGTGTGTCGGATGCCATCCTTGATGCCTTCTTGACCGAAGAGCCGAACGCCCGCGTCGCCTGCGAAACCTTTGCCACCACGGGCCGCGTGATTGTGGGGGGCGAAGTTGGTCTGTCCGACAAAAAAGCGCTGAAGGACATGATGGAGCGGGTCGAAGGGATCGTTCGCTCTTGCGTCAGGGACATCGGCTATGAGCAGGACGAGTTTCACTGGAACACGTTGAAAGTGCAGAACTATCTGCACAAACAATCCGCCCATATCGCCCAAGGGGTTGATAAGGACGGCGCGGGCGATCAGGGCATCATGTTCGGATACGCCTGCCGCGAGACGCCCGAACTGATGCCGGCGCCCATTCAATATTCGCACGCCATCCTGCGCCGTCTGGCCGAGGTGCGCAAATCCGGCCAAGAGCCGACCCTGCGCCCCGACGCCAAATCGCAGCTTTCCTTGCGGTATGAAGACGGAGTTCCGGTCGAGGTGACGTCGATCGTGCTGTCGCACCAGCATTCTGACGAAGCGCAGGATTCCGCGGCGATCCGCGCGATCGTGGAGCCCTACATCCGCGACGTGCTGCCTTCGGGCTGGATCACCGAAAAGACCGAATGGTGGGTGAACCCCACTGGCACCTTTGTGATCGGCGGCCCGGACGGCGACGCGGGCCTGACCGGCCGCAAGATCATCGTGGACACCTATGGTGGGGCCGCCCCGCATGGCGGCGGCGCGTTTTCGGGCAAGGATCCAACCAAGGTTGACCGCTCAGCCGCCTATGCCGCGCGCTATCTGGCGAAAAACGTGGTGGCCGCGGGGCTGGCAGACCGCTGCACGTTGCAGGTCAGCTATGCCATCGGTGTCGCCAAGCCGCTGTCGATTTATGTCGACACGCATGGCACTGGCAAAGTTGAGGCCGAGCGCATTGAAAAGGCCGTGCAGCACTGCATGGACCTGACCCCGCGCGGCATCCGCACGCATCTGGGCCTGACGCGGCCCATCTATGCCCGCACCTCGGCTTACGGTCACTTTGGCCGCGCGCCCGAGGCGGATGGCGGATTTTCGTGGGAAAAGACCGATCTGATCGAGGCCCTGAAACAGGCGGTTTGACCCGCCGCGCGGTGTCGGCGGATGATTTTGAACGGCGGTCCCAACGGGCCGCCGTTTTTCATTGTGCGCAGCAGCTGTTCGTGAATGGTGGGCTTTGGGATATGGAGGGGGACCTGAAATGGGCATCGGAGCGCCGCCAAAGGGCGGCTGGGCCATGGGAATGGCCGAGATGATGGTGACGGATTACGCCGCAAGCTATCGGTTCTGGACCGAGGTTCTGGGCTTTGATCTGGCGTTTGAACGGCCAGAACAACGGCTGGCTTGCTTGCAGCGGCCCGAGGGGGCGCAGGTGATGATTTATCAGCGCGACGGCGACTGGGAGGTTGGGCCGATGGACGCGCCGTTCGGGCGCGGCATGGTGGTGCAGGTCTATGTCGCGGACGCGGCGGCTTTGGCGGCGCAGGTGGCTGCGGCGGGCGTGCCGTTCTATGTAGCGCTACGCGAGAAATGGCGCGATTGGGGGGACCGTCTGGGCGGGCAGAGCGAGTTTTTGGTGCAGGACCCCGACGGTTATCTGGTGATGGTGGCGCAAAGGATCGGCGAGCGGCCCTTGCCCGGCGCTTGACGCCTTTGCCGAGCGGGGGTAACGCCGGGCGGCCACCCCGAGCCGAGGCCGCTATGACAGATCACACAGAAACGCCCGAGCGGCGCAACTTTTATGGCCGTATCCGGGGCAAGACCCTGCGGGCGAGCCAAAAGGATTATCTGGCCAATGACCTTGGGCCGCTGACGCTGCCGGGGGTGGCGCGGCAGGACAATCCGGCGCGCGATGGTCTGGACCTTGAGTTTACCGGGGGCAGGCCGCTGTGGCTGGAGATCGGGTTTGGCGGCGGTGAGCATCTGGTGCAGATGGCGGCGCGGTATCCGGAGGTGTTCCTGATCGGGGCGGAGCCGTTTGTAAACGGCATCGCGATGTTGCTGGGCAAGGTGCGGGACGCGGGGGTGTCGAACCTTTTGCTGCACCCCGGCGATGTGCGCGATCTGTTTGACGTGCTGCCGCCGCGCTGCCTGTCCAAAGCCTTTGTGAACTACCCCGATCCCTGGCCCAAGGCCCGCCACCACCGGCGCCGCTTTGTCACGCCGGGGTATCTGGGCCAATTGGCCGCACGGATGCAGCCCGGGGCGGAACTTCGGTTGGCCACCGACATTCCCGATTACGTGCGCCAGACGCAGGAAGAGGTGCCAAAGGCGGGCTTTGATCTGATCCATCAGGCGGGGCAGGGCGGGGCATGGCCCGACTGGGTATCCACCCGCTATGAACAAAAAGCCCTGCGAGAGGGGCGCGCACCACATTACCTGACCTATCGCCGCGCGGGCTGAGACGGTTGATCCAAAGGAGCGGCAAAGCCGCGTTGTTTTTTGTCTCGCCTCTGGCGCAAGCGCCAACCGGCTCGGGCAAGGCGCTTCGCGTGGGATATTTGAACCACAGGTAAGGCGCGGGCGGGGCATGTCTTCGATGCGGTCTGAATATCCCGCCGCCCCGGAGGGTTCGGCATCGGCCAGCAAAGGGAACGTTCGGCGGCTGTGGACCCCGGCCTTTGCTTGCGCTATCAGGCGGGCGTTCAGTTCAGGAGATCGCCATGTCCGGCCATGAAGTTGCCAAACCGATGACCTCGTCCAAGTCCGGACCGCTGAAGGGGACGGCGTCGGTGCCGGGGGATAAGTCGATCTCGCACCGTGCGCTGATTTTTGGGGCGATGGCGCTGGGTCAGACGCGGGTGAGCGGTTTGCTTGAGGGGCAGGACGTGCTGGACACTGCCAAGGCGATGCGGGCCTTTGGGGCCACGGTGACGCGTCATGGTCAAGGCGAGTGGACAGTGGACGGCGTGGGTGTCGGCGGGTTCTGTGAGCCTGCGGATGTGATTGACTGCGGCAATTCGGGCACCGGGGTGCGGCTGATCATGGGCTGCATGGCGACGACGGCGATGACGGCGACGTTTACGGGCGATGCCAGTTTGCGCAAGCGGCCGATGGGGCGGGTGACGGACCCTTTGTCCCTGTTCGGCGCGCAGGCCTTTGGGCGCAAGGGGGGACGGTTGCCGATGACGGTGGTGGGCGCTGCCAATCCGGCGGCGGTCCGTTATGGCTTGCTGGTTGCAAGTGCGCAGGTAAAATCGGCGATCTTGCTGGCGGGTTTGAACGCGCCGGGGGAAACCGTGGTGATCGAACGTGAGCCGACGCGGGACCATTCGGAGCGGATGCTGGTGGGGTTCGGGGCCAGTTTGAACGTCGAGCAGACCAGCGAGGGCCATGTGATAACCTTGCAGGGCCGCCCGCAGCTGAACGCGCAGACGGTGGCGGTGCCGCGCGATCCTTCGTCGGCGGCGTTTCCGGTCTGTGCGGCGCTGATCGTAGAGGGCTCCGATATCATGGTGCCGGGCGTCAGTCAGAACCTGACCCGCAACGGGATTTACCTGACTTTGGTTGAAATGGGCGCGCAGATTGAATTCATGAACCCCCGGACCGAAGGCGGTGAGCCGGTGGCGGACCTGCGGGTGCGTTTTAGCGGCGAGATGAAGGGCATCGAGGTGCCGCCGGAGCGGGCGCCGTCGATGATTGACGAATATCCGGTTTTGTCGGTCGTGGCGTCCTTTGCCAGTGGCAAGACGGTCATGCGGGGCGTCAAGGAATTGCGGGTCAAGGAAAGCGACCGGATTGATGCGATGGCGCGGGGGCTGGAGGCCTGCGGGATCGTGGTGGAAGAAGACGAGGATACGCTGATCGTGCACGGGATGGGGCCGGGCGGAATGCCGGGCGGGGCCACCTGCGCCACCCATCTGGACCACAGGATTGCGATGTCGTTTCTGGTGGCGGGGATGGCCAGCAAGAAGCCGGTTTCGGTGGATGACGCCAGCCCGATCTTGACTTCTTTCCCGATTTTCGAGGAACTGATGGAGGGTCTTGGGGCGCATTTGCGCCGGGATAATCGGTAGGGCCTTAGCACGCTTCGGCCTTCGCGCGCAGCTTGAAAGGACCAGGCGGGTTGTTTGCCGCGTTCATCCAAAGGACGACGAATGGGTCAGGCGAGCCGGTGTAGGCAGCCACCGGGCGGGTTGCCTCTGATGGGCGTAGACATGGGTTTTGGGCTTGATTGGCCCAAAGCGCCTTGCATGCAATGAGCCTTTGCCTTGTTTGAGCGCCTCGCTTCATCACCGGGCCGCAAGCACGGTGTTGCGCGGCCAGATTGCGCGCGGAGCGGCATAAAGCCGCAGGTTTCAATATGGATGCCGGGGAATTGCTGCCAGATGGCGAACGGGCATCTGGGGGGGGGGAATGCGGCTGTGGACTTTGGCCAGCCGGTATCACGGGGACGCGATCCGGCGGCGCAGTCTTGCGCGCGCTTGCCGCCACCAGTCTAATTGCCGCTGACAGATCGGCGCGAACAAAGTCGATCGGTGCGTTCATCGACCCGCGCTGCATCGCAGCCTTTCGCAGCGGCTGCCCTGAGAGACGCCATGGATCGACGCCGCCGGGCGCAAACCCTGTGGACGGCGATGACATTGGCGCGGCGGGCGTGGTCCGCGTCGGCCGGGCGATTGTCGCACGCATCAGCCATACCTTGAACGGTGTTACGCGCCCAGATCCGGGCCGGGGCAGGGCAAGCCATCGTCTGAGCGGCCGGTTTCGGTCAACAAAAACGGCGCGCCGGGGCCTTGCAGGTCGGCGGTCAGGCCGGTGCTGCCCAACCGAAAAATCCAGCAGGACGGGCTGCCGGTGCCCTCATAGGCAAAGCAGATCTGGCCATCTTGCGCATACCAGCGGCCAATTTCGCAGTTTTCGGGGCCACGCGCCCACTGAACCTGTTGATTTGGCAGATATTCCTCGGTCCCCCAAGGCTCATCGTCAAGCGACCAAATCAGGGTTTTGCCACTGACATAGGCGTCAAACGCGATGCCGGTCATTGCAGGCGCCTGAGCCGGGTCTTGGGCGAGTGCCGGGATGGCCGCGCCCAAAAGCGCTGCAAGCAGAAGTTTCACAGCGCCCTCCAACGGGCCAAGGGACGCGCGATCAGGCGCTTCCACAGCGGCGGCACCAGCGCGATGGTGCAAGCGAGCGGCAGGGGCCATGGCAGGGTCGGGGCCTCGGTCGCGGCGGGCAGCCGAAGGGCGGGGTAAGGGCGGGCGGGATGGGCGTGGTGATCGGAATGACGCGGTGCATTCAGCATCAGCGCCGAGGAAAACCAGAAGGGCGCGTTCCACGAATGGCGGGCGCCAACGGGTTCCAGCTTGCCATTGGCCATCCGCGCGCGGGTCAGTCCGTAATGCTGCACGTAATCGGACAGCATCAGCTGCACCTGCGCATGCAGGGCAATCGCGGCCCAGACTGCTGCACCCAGCGGCCCCGCAATCAGAACTCCGGCGACAAGGCTGCCAGCGGCGATCAGGACATAGACGGCATAGGGGTGCAAACCCTTGGCCGATATCGCTCTTTTCTCATTCTCTGCCCGCAGGCCCTTGGCAAAGCTGCCCGACCATGCGCGCAGGAAAAAGCGGTAAAACCCTTCGCCCGCGCGGGCAGAATTGGGGTCATCGGCGCTTGCGGCGTGTTTGTGATGCACAAGGCGGTGGGCCGAGGCGTGATGGCCGAACAAAAGCGTGCCGTAAACCAGAACCCCAAGCCAATAAAGGCCCCGATTGCCCCGGTGGATCAATTCATGCGCCATCGGGTTGGACACCTGACCGAACCACAGGCCCGCGCCCAAAAACAGCGCGGCGCGGGGCAGGGGCGAAAGGCCCGACGGCCCGGCGACGGCATAGGCCATCAGCGGCAGCGCGCAAAGGTGGCCAACGGCCAGCGCGACCAGCAGGGCATCAGCGGCGGGGAACTCCGCCCCGTCGGGCGCATCGCCCATGAACAGCGGTTTGATCTGGTCCAGCGCGGCCGCGAGCGCGGTCATATAGGCAAGCCCCGCAAACGCCCAGATCCCGCCCCATGCGAAACCCAGCATCAGAAGGGGCAGGGGCAGAAAGGCGGCGGCAGCAAAAGCCGTAAGGGGAAGGGGATTTTGAACGCTCATGCAGCAAAGATAGCACGGGCTGCGGGGTGCAGACAGCCCCAAGCGGCGGGGCATCACGAGGGCTGGAGGCAAGCTTTCTGATCCGGGCCAAAGGTCCTTCGTTTGTGCGGAAGGGATCGGGGCAATGGGGGGGAAGGTCTGGCCGTACCTGCGGAGCGCGCCGTGGCTGCAGGGAAACGGGACCGCATGGCCAGGGCGGCGCTGCTTGGCATAGGGCCGATGTGCGACAGAAGGGAGAATTGGCCGAGGTTGAAGCAGCCGGGACGGGCTGGCCGGACCAGTGCGACGCGCGTTTTTTCGGAAGGGCAAAGAGCGGGCGCTCGCCGAACCTGGAGAACCGCACAAGGGATGGCCGGGCAGGTGATCGGCGCGTTGCGGGAAAGGGAGGGGCTTTGGGCAGGATTGGAGCCGCAAGAAACGCAGGAGCGGCCGGTTTGACGCGCGCGCGGGGCAGAGGGAGTGATTGGGCCGAAATAGGGGCGACTTGCGCGCGCTGGCCGGACCGTTTGGACGCGGGAGCCGGGCGATGGGGGCGAGGAGGGGGTGATCGGAGCTGGTGCGGCGGGGAGCGGCTGGTCGGTTTGGTGCGAGAGTAAGCCGATGAGGGAACGGCGAAGGCATGAGGCAGAGATATATGCAACTTGCGCGCGCTGGCCGGACCGATTGGACGCGAGAGCGCGGCGATGGGGAGAAGGTGGACGTGGTCGGGGCAGGTGCGGCGGGGAGGGGCTGGCAGGGCCAGCGGAGCGCGCGCGGAGTGGTCGGGCACGACGGGAAGAATTGGGGCCGGGAAATAGACGACTGCCGGAGGTTGGCCAGGCCAAAGGGCGCGCGAAAGTGGCGCGGTTGGGGAAGGGGGGCGTGTTAGGGCCGGGATCCGGGCAAGGGGGTCAGGGCTTGGCGGACGGTTTGAGCGTAGGATCGAGGCAATCGGTAAAAGCGGGAAGGGATTGCACCGGGGTAAGGGCGACGGGTCAGGACCGGTCGAGAGTTGGGACGCGGGAAGAGCGGAATGGTGGGATTTAGGCGCGGGAGAAATGATTGCACCGGGCTAAGGGCGACGGGTCAGAACCGGTCGAGAGTTGGGGCGCGGTAGGAGGAGAATGGTGGGATTTAGGCGCGGGGGAAGGGATTGCACCGGGGTAAGGGCGGGGTCACAACCAGTCGAGAGTTGGGGCGCGGGAAGAGGGGAATGGTGGGGTTTAGGCGTGAGGGAGAGGATTATTTTACGGGGATAATGGCGATGGGTCGGGACAAGTCGGGTTTTGGGGCGCGGGATGGTGCGACGGGGAATTGTTGGGATTTGGGCGCGGGCGAGGGAAGTATTTTGCACGGAGGGCCGGGGAGCAGGGCACTGGTGGGGGAGAGGGCTCTTGCGGGGTTTGGAGGTGGCCTTTGGGGACGGGTTTGAGGGCTGGGCCCACCAAAGGGCGGGGCCGGAGGTGCGGGATAAAGTCAAGGGCGAGGCATTGCGCAAGGCGGTGGTCACGTGAGGGGGGCGGGGTGTATGCTGGTGGGCATGAGGCAAACGGCGGGGGGCGCGATGGTTGGGCAAGGAGTGATCGCGGCGGCAGGTTTGCTGGCGCTGTGGTATTGGGCCATGTTCGCGGCGCGGCCCGGGGGGCAGACGAGCTGGCCGGCGAGTTTGGTGAAAACCGGGGCGACGGGCTTGCTCGCGCTCGGGGTTTGGCTTGGCGGCGCGCCGGGGTGGCTGGTTTTTGGGCTTGGACTTGGCGCTTTGGGCGATTTTGCGCTGTCTCGCCCCGGTGAGCGGTGGTTTCTGGCGGGGATGGCGGCCTTTGCGGCCGGGCATCTGGTGTATGCGGGTTGGATTGCGGGGCGGGCTTTGCAGGTGGGCGGATTTGACATCCCGGCCCTGTCCATTGGGGGCCTGATTTGCCTTCTGGCGCTGCTTTTATCCACCGAAGTTTGGCTGGCCCCCTTTACGGGCGCACTGCGCTGGCCGGTCCGGGTCTATGTTTTGGTGATCGGAGCGATGGCCGCCACGATTGTGGTTTTGCCTTCGAATGGGGCGGCGACGGCGGCGATCCGGCTGGGGGCGGCGCTGTTTGTGCTGTCAGACGTGGTGCTTGCGATCCGCCTGTTTCGGGCGCATGGCCCGGGGCTTGACCGGCCGTTGGGCGCTGCGGTTTGGCCGCTTTATTGGCTGGGGCAGGCGGCAATCGGGCTTGGCGGGGCATTCTATGCGGTGCTGTCCAAGGGCTGAACCCTTTCCTTGGGCGCTGGGAATGGCTAGGTAGGGAAAAACAATGCGAAGGCAGGCCCGATGTCGTTCTTCAAAAAACTGAAAGAGCGGATGTTCCGTTCGTCCGACAAATTGGGCGAGGGGCTGGAGGCTTTGGTCAGCGACGCGCCAGAGCCGGATCTGGCAGAGCAGATGGAGGCAGAGATTGTTTCGCAGGCGGCAGCGGCCCCAATGGCCGCGCCGCAGATCACCGAAAGCCCGGCCAAACCCGGCCTGATTGGCCGCCTGTTCGGGCGCACGGACGAGCCGCGGCGCGTCTTGGATGATGCAATGCTCGAAAGCCTTGAAGAGGTGTTGATCGCCTCGGACATGGGCGTTGAAACGGCGGCGCGGGTGACGGCCAAGATCGCCGAAGGGCGGTTTGGCAGGCGCATCTCGGCCACCGAACTGCGCGAAGCGCTGGCGGCCGAGGTGGCGCGGATCATGGAGCCGGTGGCGCGGCCATTGCCGATATACCCGACCAAGCCGCAGGTCGTGCTGGTGGTGGGGGTCAACGGATCGGGCAAGACGACGACGATCGGCAAGCTGGCCAGCCAATTCCGCGCGGCGGGCAAGACGGTGATCATCGCGGCGGGCGATACGTTTCGCGCGGCGGCGGTGGAGCAGTTGCAGGTCTGGGGACAGCGCGCCGGGGTGCCGGTGATGACCGCGCCTGAAGGGTCGGACCCGGCCAGTCTGGCCTTTGACGCGATGGCCCGCGCGCAGAGCGAAGGCGCGGATTTACTGATGATCGACACGGCAGGTCGCTTGCAGAACCGTCAGGATTTGATGGAGGAGCTGGCCAAGATCGTGCGGGTGATCCGCAAGCAAGACCCCAGCGCGCCGCATAACACGCTGCTGGTTCTGGACGCGACCACCGGGCAAAACGCGCTGCAGCAGGTCGAGATTTTCCGCAAGATCGCCGATGTTTCAGGGCTGGTGATGACCAAACTGGACGGCACGGCCAAGGGCGGCGTTCTGGTCAGCCTTGCCGACCGCTTCGGCCTGCCGATCCATGCCATCGGGGTGGGCGAGCAGATCGACGATCTGGCCCCGTTTGACCCCGAAGATTTCGCGCGGGCTTTGGTTGGCCTTGGCGATTGAGCCAGCGAAATGTCTGACGGCCTGATCTCGCTTGAAGGCACGGAAGCCGGGCGGCATCTGGCGCTGGCGCTCGCGCTGTTTGCGGCGGTTCTGCATGCGTTTTTCGGCGCGCTGCAAAAGGGCAAGCATGATCCTTGGGTGTCGCGGGCGGGCATCGATCTGAGCTATGGCGTTATCGCGGCGCCTTTCGCGTTGTTCGTGGTGCCATGGCCAGAGCCGCATATGTGGCCGATCTTTGCCGGAGTGTTTGTGATCCATGCGGTTTATAAGGTCTTGCAAGCGATGACCTATGACCGGGGGGCCTATACCGTGGTCTATCCGGTGGTGCGCGGAACGGGGCCGCTATTTACCGTGGCGGCTGCGGGGCTGGTTTTTGGTGAGATCTATGCCCCCGCGCAATGGTTGGGGGTCGGGGTTCTGACGGCGGGCATTCTGGCGCTCGCGCTGTTCAACGCGCGCCACCTGAGCGATCAGCGCGACACGCTGGCCCCGGCCTTGGGCTTTGCCGTGGCGACGGGCGCGCTGGTGGCGGCTTATACGACCTATGACGCCTGGGGAATCAGGGCGACGGCGAACCCCTTTACCTTTCTGGCCTGGTTCTTTTTCATCGACGGTTTTTTCATTCCGGCGCTGATGGCGCGGCGGCTCGTGCGGTTGACGGGCGCGCAGATCCGGCCGCTGATCGGGCGGTCCTTGATCGGAGCTGTGGTGGCTTATTGCAGTTTTGGGTCCATCATGCTTGCGACCCGGCTGGACAAGGTGGGCGAGGCGGCGGTGCTGCGCGAAACCTCGACGGTGTTTGCGGCGGTCATCGGCTGGCTTGTGCTTGGCGAAAAAGTCGGGATTGTGCGAACTGCGTTGATGGCGATGATCGCCGCCGGTGCGGTGATAATGGAAGGTGCAGGACGATGAGCGGCGGACAAAAGACCAAACCTTGGGTCAAGATGGGGTTGGAGCTGGGGCCGATCTTGATGTTTTTTCTGGTTTTCGGGCGATTGAAGGACAAGACCTTTGTTTTTCTTGGCACGGAATACTCGGGATTTATCGTCACCACGGCGCTGTTTGTGGGGCTGATCATCGTGACCTCGGCCATTTTGTGGCGGATGGAGGGGCATCTGTCGGTGATGCAGATGGTCACGCTTGTCATCGTGATCGTGATGGGCGGATTGTCGATCTGGCTGAACGACGAGCATTTCATCAAGATGAAACCGACGCTGATCTATGCCGCGTTCTCGGGGATTTTGATGTTCGGGCTTTTGCGCGGTCAAAGCTATTTGCGCATGGTCATGGCGGACGGAATTCCGATGAAAGACGAAGGCTGGATGAAACTGACATGGCGTTTTGCCGTGTTTTTCGCGGTGCTTGCCGTGGTGAACGAAGCTGTTTGGCGCAATGTGCCCACCGAAACCTGGGTCACGTTCAAGACCTTCGCCCTGACCCTTGCGCCCATGGCGTTTATCTTTGCGCAGTTCGGCATGATCCAGCGCTTTGCCCTGCCCCAAGCGCCGGAACCGGCGGATCAATCGCCGGATGATGCCGCCTGATCGCCGAAACTTTCGGCACAGAACGCAGCGTAAAACTGCGTGTTCGCCATCTTTTGAACACGAAAATACCCACCCCGTGTCTTGATGATCGCCTATGGTCTATCGGTGAATAAATGCTGCTGGGGACTTCATGTTGAAAGAAATCATCGCTGACGGAATTTCTTCTTTTGTGGATTTTGTGCGCAAGCAGCTGAGCGTTGATCCCATGCTCGCCGCGCCGGCTGTGATTTTGATGATAAGCTGGCCGATGTTTCAGGTTCTGTTTGATGACCGCCCGCAGGCGTTCATGTCGGCGTTTGTGCTGGCCATGGCGGTGCGTCTTGGGCTTCGGTTTGATATTGTGGCCAAACACCTTGGCAAATCGGCCGCGCCGCGCATGGTGGCGGCGCTGGTCTTGTTGCAGGGACCGGGACTTATGGGCGCGCTGATCTGGATGGGCGAGCCGATTTGGTGCCAGCGGTTCTTAAGCGTCTATTTCGTCTGCATGGCGGTTTTGCACCTGTTGGATTTGCTCAGCGGCGCGCACCGGATGATCAAAGTCAGCTGGCCCGCTTTGATTTTGCCGCGTGCCGAACTGCTGATGTCACAGGTTTTGGTGATCTATTACATGGGTCTGTTCCTGCTGAACGAGACTTTGATCGCACAGGTCGATCCGGCAGTTTGGTTGCTGTATTTCGGGATCCTGCCGCTTTTGTCACGGATGGTGCTGAAAAGCCTGTTCGAAACGGTGCGCGTCGGCACCCAAGGTATAGTCTGACCCGCGCCGGGCTTTTTGCCGATCAAGCAAAGACGGGTTGACCCCGCAAAGTGCCGGGGTTAGGTAAAGCTCGTGGCGCTTTGTTACCCGATTGCGGGCCACGTTAAATAAGCCGCTAAAGAGGTTGGTGGCTTTCGGCCCCGGAACCTCTGGTTTTCCGGGGCTTTTTAATGGCCGGATATCCGGCTTTGGGACCACAGAAGATGACAAAAAAGACCTGGCATACCCGCACCAGCCTTGTGCACGAAGGCAGCCGCCGCAGCCAATATGGCGAGATGGCCGAGGCGATTTTCCTGACGCAGGGCTTTGTCTATCCGAGCGCTGAGGCGGCAGAGCAGCGGTTCGTCAAGGCGGGAGATGACGAATTCATCTATGCCCGCTACGGCAACCCGACGACCCGGATGTTCGAAGAGCGGATTGCCGCGCTGGAGGGCACCGAAGACGCCTTTGCCACCGCCTCGGGCATGGCGGCGGTGAACGGCGCTTTGGTGTCGATGCTGAAGACGGGCGATCATGTGGTGTCCTCGCGTGCACTGTTCGGATCGTGCCTTTATATCCTCGAAGAGGTGCTGACGCGCTACGGCGTTCAGGTGACGTTTGTGGACGGGGCCGATCTGGACCAATGGCGCGCGGCGGTTCGGCCGGGCACAAAAGCGGTGTTTTTCGAATCCATGTCGAACCCGGTGCTGGAACTGGTCGATATTCGCGCCGTGTCCGCCATTGCGCATGCCGTCGGCGCGCTGGTGATTGTGGACAACGTTTTCGCCACGCCGATTTATTCCAAAGCCGTCGATCAGGGCGCGGATGTTGTGGTTTATTCCACCACAAAGCATGTGGACGGACAAGGCCGCGCGCTGGGCGGGGTGATTTGCGGCACGCGCGAGTTTATCCGCAAGGTGGCAGAGCCCTATATGAAGCATACCGGTGCGGCGATGAGCCCGTTTACCGCATGGATCATGTTGAACGGCATGGTCACGCTGGACCTGCGCTGCCGGGCGATGGCGGAAACTGCGCTGAAAGTGGCCGAAGCTTTGTCGGGGCATGATGCGCTGTCGCAGGTGATCTATCCGGGCCTGCCAAACCATCCGCAGCACGATCTGGCGATGGCGCAGATGGGGACTGGCGGCACCTTGGTGGCCTTTGACATCAAGGGTGGCAAAGAGGCGGCATTCAAGTTCTGTAATGCGTTGGAAATCATAAAGATTTCCAATAACCTGGGCGATGCCAAATCGATCGCGACCCATCCCGCCACGACCACCCACCAACGCTTGCCGCAGGACCAGAAGGAAAAGCTGGGCATCACGCCGGGGCTGATCCGCCTGTCGCTGGGACTGGAAGACGCGGGCGATCTGATTGCCGATCTCAGGGCGGCTCTGGCGGCGATTTAAGCATGTGGCAGTGATCGGATGTCGCCGGTTTGTCGTATAACTTCGTCAAAAGACTTGGGGGGTAGGGCACGATGCCCTATATCCTGTTTCTTGCCACGAAACGTATCGGAACACCGGCCATGAACATTCATCTGTCTGACATCGACGCCAAGCCCAGCCGGGCCGAGGCCGAAGCGGCGCTGGCGCTGCTGAAACTCTGGGCCACGCGTGCGAGCGAGGCCGAGATCGTGGCGCTGGACCCCGGCGCGCCGTCGCTGGTGGGGGGCGGCTATCCAGTTTTGTCGCGCGACTACCCGGCGGATTTCAAGGGCGACGCGGCCTATCTGGACAGCCTTCCTGATCTGCAGAACGGTCCGTCCAGCCTGATCGTGGGCGCGCAGCAGACCATTCAACACGTCGGAATTTCCAACTTTCGCCTGCCAATCAAGTACCGCACGCGGGGCAACGGGCCTTTGACGCTGGAAACCTCGGTGACGGGCACGGTTTCGCTGGAAGCTGAGAAAAAGGGCATCAACATGAGCCGCATCATGCGGTCCTTTTATGCCCATGCAGAGCGTGATTTCAGCTTTACCGTCATCGAGCACGCGCTGGATGACTATAAGCGCGACCTTGGCAGCTTTGATGCGCGCATCCAGATGCGGTTTTCCTTTCCGGTCAAGGTGGACAGCCTGCGTTCGGGCCTGTCTGGCTGGCAATACTATGATATCGCTTTGGAATTGATTGATCAGGCCGGGGTGCGCAAGCGCATCATGCACCTCGATTTCGTGTATTCAAGCACCTGCCCCTGCAGTCTTGAGCTGTCAGAGCACGCCCGGATCACGCGCGCGCAGCTGGCAACGCCGCATTCGCAGCGCTCGGTCGCGCGGATCTCGGTCGAGGTGAAAGAAGGGCCCTGCCTTTGGTTCGAAGACCTGATTGCCCTCGCGCGGGCCGGGGTGCCGACCGAAACGCAAGTCATGGTCAAACGCGAGGACGAGCAGGCCTTTGCCGAACTGAACGCCGCCAATCCGATCTTTGTCGAAGATGCCGCGCGCAGCTTCTGCGAGGTGCTTTTGGCCGAACCGCGCGTCGGCGATTTCCGCATTGTGGCCAGTCATCAAGAAAGCCTGCACAGCCATGACGCGGTGTCTGTTTTGACCGAGGGGCTAACCTTTGCCGCGCAAAGTCTGGACCCCAGGCTGTTCGCGAGCCTGTATCACGTCGGTTAGGCCGGCACGGGATTGCTGGCAGCTACTGCCAGCAATCCACCCGCAACGTCATGCCAAGCGCCAATTTTGACAGCGCATCAGGCGACAAATCCGCGCCGGTGAAGCTTTGCGGCGGGGTGCCATTGGCGGACAGAAAGCTGGTCAGCGCCGCCGCGTCCGCCGAAAACACCACACCCGCTGGCAGCTTCTTGGCCGGATCACCGCCCGGCCCGGTCAAAAGCCCGATGACCGCGCCAGAGCTCGCCAAAACCGGGCCGCCCTGATCGCTGTCCAAAACCGGGGCGCTGAGCCGGTTGATGCCGGGCTCGCCGGTCAGGCCAGTCAACTCATCAAGCCTGCCGAAGGTCAGAACCGGCGCCGGAAGCTTGTCGCCATAGGCATAGCCCGCGATAATAATTTCCGTGCCGCGCGGCACACTTGCATTGCCAAAGGCCGCCACGGCGGGCGGTGACAACGTCGTGGCGGGCGTCAGCAAAGCGGCCCCGCTGGCCGGATCGCTGGCGCTTAGGCTGACGTCAAGATCGCCGTCGATGGTGATCTGACGGCAGGTATCCAGACCGCGCGCGAGGGTCAGGATCGCGCCGTCGCCGCTGACGTAAAAGCCGGAGCGGGTGAAGACCGGTTTGCGCGGGGTCAGGCCGGTCAAAAGTCCCTGCCGCGCAGCCTCGTCCAGCGGGATCAATCCGGGATCGAGCGCCTTGTCACCGACCGAGCGGAAACTGGTCTGAATAACGTCAACCATCCGGGCCATCTTGGCGGCGTTGTCCGGGGTCCAGGTCAGGATAAACCCCTTGACCTGACCGTTGGCGGCGCGCGCCCAGGCATAGGTGGCCACGTTCGCCGATGAGGCGTTGATGGTAAAGCTGTCATTGCCAAGCGAACGGTCCGGCGCCGCAGCGCCGTCCGGCGCGGGCACGGTTTCCATGCTTTGCAGCAGATCGTAAAGCCCGGCAAGGCTGGCCCGGTCGCCGGGTTCAGAAATCAGCATCAGACGCGGACCGCCCGGCTCGCGCGGGGGAAATTGCACGAACGGCGGCTCGTAATTTTGAAACGCGACCAGCGCCATCGGCAAGCTTGCCTCAATGCCGGATTCGGTTTCGGTCACCAGATCAAAGCCGTAAACTTCCTTTTCATCCGCCTCGGCCGTCAAAAGCTGCGCGCGCTCTTTGGTGCGCAAAACGCCGGTCGGTTCAAAGCCATTTGCCTGTTGCCAAGCCGCAAAAGAGGCGCGGGTGCCTTTGCCATAGGCGCCGTCAATGCCACCCTTGTAAAACCCGAACCACGCCAGCGCCTCTTGCAACGCTTCGCGCTCATCCTTGGACAGGGCGGCTTCGGCCTCCCGCGCTTCGGCGAGGGTTTCTTCGGGCACGGGCGCAGGTTCTGCGGCCGATTCCGTCACCGCTTCGGTGGTGGCAGCCGGTTCTTGACCCACTTCCGCCGCGGAAACCTGCCCACCAACCGGCCAGAATTGTTGATCAAAATCGGACCCGTCGGCAATGAAACTGTCACGCGGGATCAGATTTTCGCTGCGCAGCGACAACAACGACGCACCAGCTTCCTCGCGGGTCATCGGACCCAGAACCACCGCGTACCAAGCCCCGGTTTGAAAGCCTTGGACGTTGGGAAACAGCGTCGCAAAGGCGCGGGCGCGTTCCTGCGCGGTGGCAAGATCTGGTTGGGCCTCGACCTGAAGCCAGGAGGTGCTTTGCGCGGCGGCGATGACGGGCTGAACGGCGAAAAGAGCGAAAACGCTGACGAGGACGGCCCAAACCTTCATGGCGGCAAATCAACCCTGATAACATCTCCCCTTAAACGGGCGACAATTGGCGCAGAATACCAATAAATTCAGCCGATGCACCCCCCTTTTGCGCGCACCCAACATTGACCCTTTTGCCCCCACTGCCTATGGAGAAGGCGCAATTGCCGAGGGTGCCATGGCCGAACCATTGTCCATTCCGAAAAGCTTTCAAGAGATCATCTTGCGGCTGCAGGCCTATTGGGCGGCCAAGGGCTGCGCGATCTTGCAGCCCTACGACATGGAGGTGGGCGCGGGCACGTTTCATCCGGCGACAACGCTTCGCTCTTTGGGCAGCAAGCCATGGGCCGCGGCCTATGTGCAGCCCTCGCGCCGCCCGACCGATGGGCGCTATGGCGAGAACCCGAACCGGTTACAGCACTACTATCAATATCAGGTCATCATCAAACCCTCGCCGCCAGACTTGCAAGACCTGTATCTGGGATCATTGGCCGCCATCGGGCTTGACCCGTCGCTGCACGACATCCGCTTTGTCGAGGATGATTGGGAAAGTCCGACGTTGGGGGCTTGGGGGCTTGGCTGGGAAGTCTGGTGCGACGGGATGGAAGTGTCGCAATTTACCTATTTCCAGCAGGTTGGCGGGCATGATTGCCGCCCGGTTTCGGGCGAGCTGACCTATGGGCTTGAACGGCTGGCGATGTATGTTTTGGGTGTCGATCATGTGATGACCATGCCCTTCAATGACCCGCAGTCGCCTATCCCCTTGACCTACGGCGATATTTTTCTGCAAACCGAAGAAGAATACTCGCGCCACAACTTTGACGGCGCCGATACCGCCCAGCTTTTGCGCCATTTCGAGGATGCCGAGGCGGAATGCCAGCGATTGCTGGACTTTGCGCCCGACGATCCCAAAACCGGCAAGCGCATCATCATGGCGCATCCGGCCTATGACCAGACGATCAAGGCGAGCCATCTGTTTAACCTGCTGGACGCGCGCGGCGTGATTTCGGTGACCGAGCGGCAGGCTTATATCGGGCGGGTGCGGGCGCTTGCGAAGAAATGTGCCGATGCGTTCCGGCTGACGGATGCGGGTAAAGACGCGGAGGTAGCGGCGTGAATGCGGGTAAAGTCATTGGGGTGGGTCTTGTGGTGATGGGTCTTGTGACGGGCGTGGTCATGTATTGGCTTCAGGAATACGCCTATTATACCGAAGTCGCGTTTCCCAATGGCGATGAGATTCGCCTGACCTTGATCGACGGCGGCACAGCAGAACCCATTCTGGCGAGCGGGATCACCGGGATTGACGCAAACAGCTCTCCCCTGCGGTTCCGGGCCTGTTTCACCACGCAAATGGGCCTGCCGCTGTTGACCGAAACCTACAAATCCTATGAGGGGGCCGAACCCCTGAACGCGCCCGATTGGTTCGACTGTTTTGACGCCGAGGCGATTGGCAAGGCGCTGGAGTCGGGCGAGGCGCTGGCGTTTTTGTCCGAGGCGAATATTCAGCCGCAGGTCGACCGCGTGGTTGCCGTGTTTCCCGATGGCCGGGCCTTTGCCTGGCATCAGTTTTCACCTGATGCGGAGCAGTAAGCCATGGATCTGCTGATTGAGCTGTTTTCCGAGGAGATTCCGGCGCGGATGCAGGTCCGGGCGCGCGAGGATCTGAAAAAGCTGATGACGGATGGGCTGGTTGAGGCCGGGCTGACCTATGCCAGCGCGGGCGCGCATTCGACGCCGCGGCGTCTGATGCTGTCGGTTGAGGGGCTGTCGGCCGCCTCGCGCCCGGTACATGAAGAGCGCAAAGGGCCGCGCGTCGATGCGCCAGCGGCGGCGCTGGAGGGGTTTTTACGCTCGACCGGGCTGAGCAAAGACCAGCTGGAGGTGCGCGAGGACAAGAAGGCGCAGGTTTATTTCGCCGTGATCGAACGCCCCGGCCGCGCGGCCGATGCGATTGTCGCCGAGGTTCTGGACGCCGCGATCCGTAATTTCCCTTGGCCGAAATCAATGCGTTGGGGGACGGGATCCTTGCGCTGGGTGCGGCCCTTGCAGTCGATCATCTGTCTTTTGACGGACGAGGGCGGCGCGCGCGTCGTGCCTTTGGACGTGGACGGCATCAAGGCCGGCAACACAACCCAAGGGCACCGCTTTTTGGCCAAGGGGCGCTTTGCCGTCACCGGCTATGACGATTACGCGGTCAAGCTGAAGCGGGCTTTTGTGGTGCTGGACGCCGAAGAGCGGGCGGCGGCGATCTGGCAGGGGGCCACGAACCTGGCCTTTGCCGCCGGGCTGGACGTGGTTGAAGATAAAGGACTTTTGGCCGAAGTGGCGGGGCTCGTTGAATGGCCGGTGCCGCTGATGGGGCGGATTGCCGAGGATTTCCTGCATCTGCCGCCAGAGGTTCTGCAAACCTCAATGCGCGAGCATCAGAAGTTCTTCTCGGTGCGCAATCCCGCGACGGGCCGGATCGAGGGCTTTGTTACCGTGGCAAATACCGAAACCACGGACAACGGCGCGACGATCCTGAAGGGCAACCAGAAGGTGCTGTCGGCGCGGCTGTCGGACGCGCGGTTCTTTTATGACAATGATTTGCGCGTGGCCAAGGCGGGCATGGGCGCGTGGCTGGAGGGGCTGAAATCGGTCACCTTCCACGGCAAGCTTGGATCGCAGGCCGACCGCGTGGCGCGGATCGTGGCCTTGGCGCGGGAAATTGCGCCTTTGGTTGGGGCCGATCCCGATCTGGCGGCGCAGGCGGCTGGGGTGGCCAAGGCGGATCTGCGCTCGGCTATGGTTGGGGAATTCCCGGAACTTCAAGGGCTTATGGGGATGTACTATGCACGGGCGGCGGGTCTGCCCGATCCCGTGGCCATGGCCGCGCGTGACCATTGGGCCCCCAAAGGCCCCGACGATGCGGTGCCGACAGAGCCGGTTTCGGTGGCAGTGGCGTTGGCCGACAAAATCGACACGCTGACAGGGTTCTGGGCGATTGACGAAAAGCCCACCGGAAGCAAGGACCCCTTTGCGCTGCGCCGGGCGGCGCTGGGGGTGATCCGGTTGGTGCTGGGCAATGGGGTTAGGGTTGGACTCAAGAACCTACTCGAATTTGGATTGCTGAAATTCATCCCAGATCACAGCCAACTTGGTGCCGACCTCCTCGCCTTCTTCCACGACCGCCTGAAGGTCTTTCTCAAAGACCAAGGCATTCGCCACGATGTCATCGACGCCTGCCTTGCGATGCCGGGCAACGATGATTTGACGCTGCTTGTCAAACGGGCCGAGGCCCTCGCCGCCTTCCTGAAAACCGACGATGGCCCCAACCTGCTGGCCGGGTTCAAACGCGCCACCACGATCCTGTCGCAGGCCGAGGCGAAGGACGGCGTCGAATATTCCTATGGCGCGGACATGAAATTTTCGGAAACGGACGCAGAGCGCGGGCTTTTTGCCGCGCTGGACCGGGCGGATGCTCTGATCAATCCGGCGATGAAATCCGAAGATTTCGCCGCCGCAATGGCGGCAATGGCGGCCCTGCGCGCGCCGATTGATGCGTTTTTCACCGCGGTGCAGATCAACACCGACAATCAAGTCGTGCGGCGCAACCGATTGAACCTGCTCAGCCGGATCCGCACGATCTGCGCCGGGGTGGCTGACTTGGGCAAACTCGAAGGCTAAGCGCGCCCAAACGGGTGTCTTCGGGCAGGGCGCGGGCAAAATCCGTGCTGGTTTGTCTTGCGCCATGGGGGATTGTGCGTATCTTGCAGCTGCAAAGCAAAGGTGCCGCAGTGCAGAAAAACCAACCCGCTCTTGAATTTTCGCTGATCACCCCGACGGCGCACTTGTCGTCGCAAACGCATGGCTGGTGCGCGAAATGCCTTCAGCGCCTTGTGCGGCTGGAATTGCCGGTGCCGACCACGGTGTCGCTGCCCGCGGCGACGGTGCGGGCGATTGCAAGCGGGCAGACGGTCGATGTGGGCGCGATTTTGGCCAATCTTGGGCCAGAACCGCTGATCTCGGTCCGGTGCAGCCCGGCCAATCCTGATTGGGGTGGACCGGCTTCCATCTTGAACATCGGCATGAACGCCGCGCGCCACCGCGATCTGGCGCGGGAGCATGGCCAAGACGCGGCTGATGCGCTTTATCTTCGATTCGTGCAAAGTTACAGCACACATGTGGCCCGTCTTGACCCCGACATGTTCGAAAATGGCAAGGGAGCGAGTGAGGCTTTGAAGGAAGCCCTGCGGCATTACGAGCGGGAAATGGAAGAGCCGTTCCCGCAAGACCCCGCGCGCCAGCTGTCCGAAGTGCTGCGATCCATGGCGCGCGCCTGGGAAGGCACCTCGGCCCGGCTGCTTCGGCAAGCAAAGGGCGCCCCGGCAGAGGCGGCGCTGGGGCTGGTCGTGCAAAGCATGGCGCAGGGCATCGGGCAGGGCATTTCCGGCTCTGGTGTGATCCAGTTTGTCGATCCGGTGACCGGATTGCCGCAGATCACCGGGCGCTATCTGGGCCAAAGTCAGGGCCGCGACGCCCTGCGCAAAACCGATGCGATTTATCTGACCAAAGACAAACGCGGCGCGTCCCTGGAAGAGCTTGCGCCGCAGATTTACGCCGAACTGATCCGGCATGGCGAGGTGTGCCGCCAAAAGCTGCGCGAAGAAATGCAGATCGAATTCACCATAGAAGACGGGCAGTTATCAGTTCTGAACGCGGTGAAAGTTGTTCGTTCGGCGCGGGCGGGGTTGAAGATTGCCGTCGCGCTGGCCGAAGACGGCATCATCAGCCGCGAAGAGGCTGTGCTGCGGGTCGAGCCGCGCGCCCTGCCGGAGCTGTTGCACCCGCAGGCCGATCCGCGCGCCAGCCGCGATGTGTTTGCCAAGGGAATCGCGGCCAGTCCGGGGGCGGCGGTGGGGCGGATCGTGTTTTCGTCGGATGCCGCGCAGGCGAGTGCCGCGCGGGGGGAGCCGTGCATTCTGGTGCGCCGCGAAACCGAGCCGGAAGACATTCGCGGCATGCATTCGGCGGCCGGCGTTTTGACCGAGCGCGGCGGCGTGACCAGCCATGCTGCTGTTATTGCACGCGGATTGGGTGTGCCTTGCGTTGTGGGGGCCAGCGGGCTGCGGATGGATATGAAAGAGCGGCGGCTGACGGCTGCGGATGGCCGCAGTTTTGGCGAGGGCGATCTGATCACGCTGGACGGAACGGCGGGCGAATGTCTGGTCGGGGCGGCGGAATTGCTGCCCCCCGCGCTGGACGACGCGTTTCAAACGCTGCTCGGCTGGGCCGACAGTTTTCGCGATATCGGCATTCGCGCCAATGCCGACACGCCCGCCGATGCCATGACCGCGCGGCAGTTCAAGGCGGAAGGAATTGGCCTGTGCCGCACCGAGCATATGTTTTTTGACGAAGACCGTCTTGTGGTGATGCGCGAGATGATCTTTGCCGACACCACGAATGACCGCGAGGCGGCTTTGACCCGGCTGTTGCCGATGCAGCGCGATGATTTCATCCAACTCTTTGAAATTATGGATGGACTTCCGGTTTGTATCCGCTTGTTCGACCCGCCGTTGCACGAGTTTTTGCCGCAAAGCCGGGAAGGTTTGCGCGAATTGGCCGAGGCTTTGGATCGGCCCCTGTCCGAAGTGATGCGCCGCGCCGAGGCCCTGTCGGAGTTTAACCCGATGCTGGGGATGCGCGGCGTGCGGCTGGGCGTTGTGCTGCCCGAGATCTATGACATGCAGGCCCGCGCGATTTTTGAAGCCACGGTCGAGCTGGCCAAACGCGGCGCGCCGGTGGTGCCGGAAATCATGATTCCGCTGGTTTCGGCGCAGCGCGAAGTGGAATTGGTCAAAAAGAACGTCGATGCCGTCGCCGTCGCGGTGCGCGGGCGGACAGGCGTTGCGTTTGAATATAAGCTGGGCGTGATGGTGGAAACCCCGCGCGCGGCCCTGCGTGCGGGGGAAATCGCGCAGCACGCTTCATTTTTGTCATTCGGAACCAATGACTTGACCCAAATGACTTATGGGCTGTCGCGGGATGACGCGGGCCGGTTTATGAATATTTATGTGCAGCAAGGCGTGTTTCGCGAAGATCCGTTCCATATTCTGGATGAGGAGGGCGTTGGCGAGTTGCTGCAAATCGGGGTGGCGCGGGGCCGGCAAACCCGCAAAGATCTGCAGGTTTCGATTTGCGGCGAGCACGGCGGCAACCCCGAATCAATCGCTTTTTGCCGCAAACAGGGCTTTGACTATGTGTCCTGCAGCCCCTACCGCGTGCCGCTGGCACGTCTTGCGGCGGCGCACCTTGCCTTGGCCGATCTGGTTGAAAAGTAAGAAAACTTATATAAATTAGATGGTTACACAGTTTCCCTCATGTAAACTGTTAACTATTCGGCGGAAATCCGCGCACATTTCCCCAATTTCTGCGGCAATTCGGCCACAGGCATAGACTGCCAGCGCCAATCCGGCCTAACCCAATCGCTTGCTGCCTGAACTTTGGGCGGAACGCTGAAATAGACCTGGGGCAAGATCAAATGAATGTCTTTCACCGTTGGACCGGCGCCGTTGTGGCGCTTGTGGTTCTGAGCGGAGCTGCTTTGGCCGAAGTGACGGTCAGCACCTCCACCAATCCCACGGCGTCTTTGGGGGCCGAATTTGCCAATTTGATGGGCACGGAACATGCCACATTGGACTTGCTTGAAACCGAACAATTGTCGGCGCTGGCCACTGGGCCTAAGCCGGTGGCAAAAGCGGCGGCCGAGCCTGAGGTTGTGGCCGGTGCGGCAACCCATTCACCGATCGACTACAGTTATCAGTGGCTTATCGCGCAAAATGCCCCACAGGGCGGCGCGGAGTGGGATTGCTTGCGCAAAGCTTTGTACTTTGAAGCGCGCGGCGAATCCCTGAAGGGGCAATATGCCGTGGCGGAAGTTATTTTGAACCGGGTGGACAGCGCGGCCTACCCCAACAGTGTTTGCAGCGTTGTGGGGCAAAAGGGATCGGGATCCTGCCAGTTCTCTTATGTTTGCGATGGAAATTCGGATAAAATGCGCGAAGCGGGGGCAAGCGAAGTGGCCGGGCGGATCGCGGCGATCATGCTTGCCGGCGGGGACCGCGGGTTGACCGATGGCGCGACCTATTTCCATTCCAAGGCGGTCTTTCCGTCCTGGGCGAACCGCTTTACGCGGACGGCCTCCATCGGGGCACATGTGTTTTACGCCTCGAACTGAAATTTTCGTGGCGGATGTCGGCGAAACAGCCGGGCATGCCGGAGCGGAACATGTTAACAAAGGGGTGGGCAGTAGCCTGCCCCTTGAACATTCGCGAACCCGAGACTGACATGACCACCGATATCCGCCTTGCCTTTGCCCATCCCGAAGAACGCGCGCTAGCCTCGGCGGGGGCGGACCCGCGCGACCGGATTTCGCTGCGCGATCATGTGGTTGAGGTGGAGATCGGCGCGTTTCAAAAGGAGCGCGGCACCACCCAGCGGGTCATGTTCAATGTCGTTGTCGAAGTGCGCCCCGCGCCCAAACCTTTGAATGACGATGTGGACCGGATTCTGTCCTATGACCGGATCACCGAGGCGATTGCAGAAGAATTGGCGGCGGAGCGGCTTAATCTGCTCGAAACGCTGGCCGAACGGGTGGCGGAGCGGATTTTGGCGGAACCGCAGGCGATGCGGGCGTTTGTGCGGATCGAAAAGCTGGATATCGGGCCGTATAAATTGGGGGTCGAGATTGTCCGCTCACGGGCAGAGGCGGCTTTGCAGGTGATGGGGCATGACGGGCGCGAGGCGGCGCTGCATCCGGTGGTGGTCTATTTTGACAATGAGGCCATCGCGGCGGGCGATCTGGGCGGGCGTCTGGACGCCTTGCAAGCCCTTGGGCTGCCAGTGATATTGACCGTGGGGTTGCCCGATCTGGCGCGCCCGCAAACCGGGCACAAGCCGACGCAGCGACGGGTCGATATGCTGGCGATTGAACAGAACGCCTGGACCCTCGCGGCGCGCGATCCGCGCTGCGTGGTGATGGCGACGCGGACCGAGATCGACTGGGCGGTGAAGCGCGGTCAGATGATGGTTTGGGCGCCGTCAAAGATGGTGCTGGACGCGGTGGATGGCCCGCACAGCCGCGATCCGGTGGCTTTGTCGCTGTGGTTGGCCGAGCAGGTTGCGGCGCAGCGGTTGATCGTTCACGGAACTGTTGCACTTCCGGCGGGAAGCCGCATCGCGGTGGAACGCGCCTGACGCTTGGGTCTTGCCCGGTCCGGGCCTTGGGCTTAATCGGAAAGGGCGGGTATGGGGCGGACCCCCTGCGAGAGTTTTGGCCAAAGTGAAGGGGCGGGTTTGAGCATTTATTTGCGGCCGATTGCGATGACGGATCCGGCGCGGGCGGCGGATGCGCTGCCTTTGGCGGGGGGATGGTGCTGGTTTTCAGACGTTGAAGTGCTGGAGCGCGGGCGGCGGGCCGAGATCGTGCCGGCGCGCGTATTGGACGAGACGCAGCGGCAGCGGCTGTCGGCGGCGCGGCCCGACTTTGGGGCGCTGACACTGGATCAGCCCCGGATCATGGGGATTTTGAACGTCACGCCGGACAGTTTTTCGGATGGCGGGCTGTTTTTGCGCCCCGATGCGGCGGTGATGGGCGCGCGGCGCATGGCGGCTGGGGCAGATATTCTGGACATCGGCGGCGAGAGCACGCGGCCGGGTGCGGTTTTCGTCGACGAGGCCGAGGAAATTCAGCGCACAGCCCCGGTGATTTCGGCGCTGCGGGCGGGCGGTGTGGCGCTGCCAATTTCGATCGACACGCGCAAAGCGGCGGTGGCAGGGGCGGCATTTGCGGCCGGGGCCACACTGCTGAATGATGTGACCGCGCTGCAGTTTGATGGCGCGATGGCGGGATTTGCGGCAGGGCAGAAGTGCCCAGTAATCCTGATGCACTCGATTGCTGATCCCACGAGCATGCAGGACGATCCGCGCTATGGCGATGTTTTGCTTGATGTTTTCGATGCGTTGGCGGCGCGGGTGGCAGCGGCTGAGGCGGCGGGCATCGCGCGGGCGCGGATTGCGATTGATCCGGGCATCGGTTTTGGCAAAACGCTGGAGCATAATCTGGCCCTGCTGAACCGTCTGTCGCTGTTTCACGATCTGGGCCTGCCGGTCCTGCTCGGTGCGAGCCGCAAGCGGTTTATCGGCACGATTGGCGCCGAGGCGGAGGCGGCCAAGCGGATGCCGGGCTCGCTTGCGGTGGCGTTGCACGGGCTGTCGCAAGGTGTGCAAATGATCCGGGTGCATGATGTGACCGAGACGCGGCAGGCGGTAAACCTTTGGCAGGCTGTCACAAAAGGAGAGGCGCGATGAGCCGGAAACTATTTGGAACGGACGGCGTGCGGGGCCAGGCGAACAGCTTTCCCATGACGGCGGAAATGGCGCTGCGGCTGGGCGCGGCGGCGGGGCGGTTTTTTCGGCGCGATGGCAGCACCTCGCACCGGGTGGTGATCGGCAAGGACACCCGGCTGTCAGGCTATATGCTGGAAAACGCGTTGACGGCGGGGCTGACGAGCACGGGGATGAATGTGCTGCTGCTGGGTCCGGTGCCGACGCCCGCAGTCGGGTTTTTGACGCGCAGCATGCGGGCCGATCTGGGCGTGATGATCTCCGCCAGCCACAACCCGCATCAGGACAATGGAATCAAGTTTTTTGGCCCGGACGGTTTCAAGCTGAGCGATGATGCCGAGGCCGAGATTGAGGCGATGCTGGAGGGCGATGTGACGCTGGCCCAGCCGCAGGACATCGGGCGGGCCAAGCGGATTGACGATGGGCGCGGGCGGTATCAGGAGTTTGTGAAGACCACGTTTCCCACCGGCCTGCGGCTGGACGGGCTGAAGGTGGTGATCGATTGCGCGAATGGGGCGGCTTATCGGGCGGCGCCCGATGTGTTGTGGGAACTGGGGGCCGAGGTTATCCCGGTCGGCGTGTCGCCCAATGGGACGAACATCAACGAAAACTGCGGATCGACCCATACGCAGACCGCAGCCGAGGCGGTTGTCGCGCATCAGGCGCATGTCGGCATATCGCTTGACGGGGATGCGGACCGGGTGATGATCCTCGACGAGACGGGGCAGGTGGCGGACGGCGATCAGATCATGGCGCTGCTTGCGGGCCGCTGGGCAGAGGAGGGGCGGCTGAACGGCAGCACTCTGGTCGCGACGGTTATGTCGAACCTTGGGCTTGAACGGCATCTGGCGCGCAAGGGTTTGCGGCTGGAGCGGACAGCGGTGGGCGACCGATACGTGGTGGAGGCGATGCGGCGCGGCGGGTTCAACCTGGGCGGCGAGCAGTCGGGGCATATCGTGATGACCGACTATGCGACGACCGGGGACGGTTTGATCGCCGGTTTGCAGTTTTTGGCCGAAATGGCGCGGACGGGTAAACCGGCGAGCCAGTTGATCCGGCAGTTTGAATCGGTGCCGCAGATGCTGAAAAACGTGCGGTTCCCGGCGGGGGCAAAGCCGCTGGATGCACCAAGTGTGCAGGCGGCGATTGCGGCGCATGAGGCGGGGATTGCAGGCAAGGGGCGGATTTTGATCCGCAAATCGGGAACCGAGCCGCTGATCCGCGTGATGGCCGAATGCGAGGATGAGGCGCTTTTGCGCGAGGTGGTGGACGGGATCGTCGCGGCGGTTGAGGCCGCGGTTTAACCGATTTTGATCCTTTGGCGCGTCCGGCCCGTATACCTGCGACGGGTATTGAAGAGGGCGCGATGCGGGCTTTGATTGTTGGGCAAAGTGGCGGGATTGGCGCGGCGTTAAGCGCCGTGCTGCAGGGCCGCGGGGCAAATGTGACCGGGGTTTCGCGGCGCGAGCATGGGCTGGATGTCACGGATGACGCCAGTGTCGCGCGTGTCATGGGCGCGCTTGAGGGCAGCTTTGATCTGATTTTTGTCGCGACGGGCGCGTTGGAATTGGACGGCATCGGTCCCGAGAAATCGCTGCGCGGGCTTGGTGCAGAGGTGATGCAGCGCCAGTTCGCGCTGAATGCCATGGGGCCGGCGCTGGTGCTGAAACACGCGGTTCGGTTGATGCCCAAGACCGATCGCTCGGTGTTTGCGGCGCTTTCGGCGCGGGTCGGCTCGATTGGCGACAACGCGCTGGGGGGGTGGTATTCGTACCGCGCGGCCAAGGCGGCGCTGAACCAGTTCATCCATACCGGCGCGATCGAAGTGGCGCGCAGCCATCCGAAGGCGGTGGTTGTAACCCTGCATCCGGGCCATGTGGCGACGCCTTTGTCTTTGAAATATGGGGGAAATCTGGCGGCGATCAGCCCCGAGGCGGCAGCAGAAAATCTGCTGAACGTGACGGCCGCCCTGACGCCCGAACAGACCGGCGGGTTTTTCGATTGGGAAGGCGAAAGGATCGTGTGGTAGCTGACCTGACGTTGCGGTTGCGCGGCGGCGCGCGTGGGCGCTAGACTAGGGCGATGATCCAATCATCCGTGCCCCCGACTGAAACGCCTGATCTGATCGCTTTGATGGCCGGTCTGAACGCCGATGCGGTGACGCGCCGCGCGGGCTTTGGTCTGGCAGCGCGCCGGGCGGCCTTGCGGTCATTGTCGGCGGCGATCATGCGCAACCGGCCAGCGATCCTTGCGGCGGTGCATGCCGATCAGGGCAAGGCCGGGGCCGAGGTCGATCTGGTCGAGATCATGACCACCCTTTCGGAAATTTCCCATGCGCGGCGGCACCTTGGCAGGTGGATGCGCGGGCGGCGGGTCTGGCCGACGGCGCTGATGTTTGGCACAAGCGCACGGGTGCAGCCGCAGGCCAAGGGTGTGGTTCTGGTGATTGCGCCGTGGAATTTTCCGGTGTTTCTGGCGCTTGGGCCGGTGGTTTCGGCGATTGCGGCGGGCAATTCGGTGGTGTTGAAACCGTCCGAGATGACGCCGGCGACCTCGGCCATGCTGGTGCATCTGTGCGCCGAGGCTTTTGCGGATGGTCTGGTGACAGTGATCGAGGGCGGGGCGCAGATGGCGCAGGCGCTGCTGGCGCAACCCTTTGACCACATCTTTTTCACTGGATCGCCGGGGGTCGGCAAGGTGGTGATGGCGGCGGCGGCGCAGCATCTGACGCCTGTGACGCTGGAACTTGGCGGCAAATCGCCGGTGATCGTGGGGCCGGATGCCGATATTGCCAACACGGCGCGCTGGCTGGCGTGGGGCAAGGGGATGAACGCGGGGCAGATTTGCGTGGCGCCCGACCATGTGTTCGTGCCGCGCGCGATGATGGAGCCGCTCGCCGCCGCGATCACCGTCCAGATGGCGCGGTTTTACGGGCCGGATGCCGGCGCGTCCAGCGATCTGAGCCAGATCGTGAATGCAAGGCATTTCAACAGGTTAAACGCATTGTTGCAGGACGCAGCGGAAAAAGGTGCCGAGATCAGGGCCATGGGCACCGATGCGCCCGCGCGCAATCTGATGGCGCCCCGGCTGGTTCTGGGCACCAATGAAGCGATGACGATGTCGCAAGACGAAATCTTTGGCCCGCTGCTGCCGCTGATCCCTTATGACGATCTGGACGCGCCGATTGCGCGGATTAACGCGGCCCCCAAGCCACTGATCTTGTACATTTTTGCCAAGGATCGCGCGGTTATTGACCGGATAGGCGCGCAGACGCAAAGCGGGGCGATTGGCGTGAATCTGACGGTGATGCCGTTCATCCACGCCAATTTCGGCTTTGGCGGGGTTGGCAATTCGGGCATGGGCGCGGGGCATGGGCGAGCGGGGTTTGACACGTTCAGCCACCTCAAACCGGTGATGACCAATCAATTTACCCTGCTGACACTGCTGTTTCCGCCCTACGGCGCGCGGGTCAAGCGGTTGGTGGGGTTGCTTTTGGCCTATCTGCGATAGCAAAAGGGCCGGAGGTTCACCCCCCCCGGCCCTGTCTGTACGGATTACGGGCGCTTAGTTCCGTGCTTTATCGACCATCTTGCCCTTGGAAAACCACGGCATCATGTCGCGCAGCTTTTTGCCGTCCAGTTCGATCTGATGTTCGTCGTTCGAGCGCCGTGATGCTTTGATCGTCGGCTGGCCGACGGCGTTTTCCAGCATGAAATCACGCACAAATTTGCCGGTCTGGATGTCGGTCAGCACGGCTTTCATGCGGGCCTTGGTTTCATCATAGGGCAGAATGCGCGGGCCGGAAACGTATTGGCCATACTCGGCGGTGTTCGAGATCGAGTAATCCATGTTGGCGATGCCGCCTTCGTAGATCAGATCGACGATCAACTTGACCTCGTGCAGGCACTCGAAATAGGCCATTTCGGGCTCGTATCCGGCTTCGACAAGGGTTTCAAAACCCATGCGGATCAACTCGACCAAGCCGCCGCAAAGGACCGCTTGCTCGCCAAAGAGGTCCGTTTCGCATTCCTGACGGAAGTTGGTTTCGATAATCCCCGAACGCCCGCCGCCAATACCAGAGCAATAGGACAGGCCGATTTCCATGGCCTTGCCGGTCGCATCCTGATGCACCGCCACCAGGCAAGGCACGCCGCCGCCTTTGACATATTCGCCGCGCACGGTGTGGCCCGGTCCCTTGGGGGCCATCATGATGATGTCGACGCCCTTTTTCGGCTCGATCAGGCCGAAATGGATGTTCAAACCATGGGCAAAGGCCATCGCGGCGCCTTCGCGGATGTTGTCATGGACGTATTTTTTGTAGGTGGCGGCCTGTAGCTCGTCCGGCATGGTGAACATGATCAGGTCGGCCCAAGCGGCGGCCTCGGCGATGCCCATGACCTTCAGGCCCTCTTTTTCGCATTTTGCCGCAGAGGGCGAGCCTTCGCGCAGGGCGATGACGACGTTTTTGGCGCCCGAATCGCGCAGGTTCAGCGCGTGGGCGTGGCCCTGCGAGCCGTAGCCCAGAATGGCGACTTTCTTTTCCTTGATGATATTCACATCGCAGTCACGGTCATAATAAACGCGCATCGGCGTATCCCCTTTTGATTGATGAGCGCAGGATAGGATAATTTTCCAACCGGACTGCACATAATTTGACGTTGGACGATTTTTCTGCGAAAAATCATGCGCGATTATGACAAGGTGTAAGCTTTTCATGCAGGTGGATGATACGGACCGGCGGGTGCTTCGTCATGCTTTGGCTGATCCCTCGGCGCCGAAGAGCGTTTTGGCAGAGCGCGCGGGGGTGACGTCGGCGACGCTGGCGCGGCGGCTTGACCGGCTTGCCGAGGGCGGGGTTATTCGCGCCGTCCGGGCGGTGATCGATTGGCGACGGCTGGGGTTTGAGGTGGAAGTGTCGCTTCGCTTTACGCTCGACAAGACGAATGCGCGGGCCTTTGACGAGTTTATCGACGCGGCGCGGGAGGTGCCGGAGGTTTTGGGTATCGAAACCTTTCTGGGGCGCGTCGATGTGCGGTTGAACGTGATCGCGCGCGATATGGCGCATTATCAACAGGTTTACCGCGAAAAAATCCTGTCTTTACCGCATATTGCCGAGGTGGAAGCCTTGATGTTGATCTCTACGATCAAGGACAGCGAGGGGTTGCCGCTGTGATTTTGGATCTGGACGATCTGGACCGGGCGATTTTGCGGGCGCTGGCGCAGGAGGGCGAGATTTCGGCGGGCGAGCTTGGCCGCCGTTTCGGCCTGTCGCAGCCGGCGGCATGGCGGCGTGTACGGCGGATGGAAGAGGCGGGGATTTTGACCGGCCTGCGGCGCGAGGTGGACCGGGCGGCGCTTGGCTTTGGCGTGACGGTTTTTTTGGGGGTCAAGCTGGCTGCCAAGGGCCGCGTTTCGCTGGAGGATTTTGAACGCGCCGTGACGGCGATCCCCGAGGTGCAGGTGGTGCAGCATGTGCTGGGGCTGTTTGATTACCGCCTGCGCGTCGTGGCGCGGGACATTGCTGATTTCGAGCGGGTGCTGCGGCGGCGGATCATGACCTTGCCGGGGGTGGGGCAGGTGGAAGCCAATGTTTTGCTGAGCGAAGAGCGCAGGCCGGGGCCGCTGGGGTGACGGAAAGGTCGGATTTGGATATTTTCACCACCTTGAAAGTGGATAGAGTGGGGGCAACATGGATAAGGAGCGCGCTATGAAACTGCCACATGATCAGGTTGACGAAGGTGGGTTGCAGGAGTTTTCGGTGGTGTTCACCGACCGAAGCCTGAACCACATGTCAGCGCGTTTTCAAGGGGTTATGCGCGAGGTTTCGGCCATGTTGAAAGAGGTTTATGGCGGGACTGCTGTGGCCCTGGTGCCCGGCGGCGGGACTTATGGGATGGAAGCGGTGGCGCGGCAGTTTGGGCAGGGCGATGTGCTGATTGTGCGCAACGGTTGGTTCTCTTATCGCTGGTCCCAGATTTTTGAAGCGGGCGGTTTTGCCAAATCGTCAACGGTGGTCATGGCGCGGGCGAGCGGAAATGGCCTGCAGTCGGCTTTTGCGCCGCCGCCGATTGAAGAGGTTGTGGCCAAGATCCACGAGACGCGGCCCGAGGCGGTTTTTGCGCCGCATGTGGAGACGAGTTCGGGGATCATCCTGCCCGATGATTACATCGCGGCCATGGCGCAGGCAGCGCGGGCGGTTGGGGCGCTGATGGTGCTCGATTGCATCGCGTCGGGCTGCATCTGGGTGGATATGGCTGCGCTGGGGGTTGATGTGGTGATTTCGGCGCCGCAAAAAGGCTGGTCTGCCTCGCCCGCCGTGGGCATCGTCGTGATGGGGCCGCGCGCGGAAGAGCGGCTGGCAGCGAGCACATCGAACAGCTTTGCCATTGATCTCAAGAAGTGGCGGGCGATCATGGAGGCCTATGAAAAGGGCGGTCACGCCTATCATGCGACGATGCCGACCGATGCGATTGTGGGGTTTCTGGCGGCGATGGTCGAGACGCGGGACATGGGATTTGCGGCGGCCAAGGCGGCGCAGTGGGAACTTGGGGCGGCGGTGCGCGCGCTTTTGGCGGCGCGCGGCGTGATGTCGGTTGCGGCCGAAGGGTTTCAGGCGCCGGGTGTGGTGGTCAGTTTCACTGCCGACCCTGATATACAAAATGGTTTGAAATTCAGAGCCTTGGGCTATCAGATTGCGGCGGGAGTGCCCTTGCAAGTGGGCGAGGGGGCAGAGTATCGCAGCTTTCGGCTTGGGCTTTTTGGTCTTGATAAGTTGAAGGATGTGCCTGCGACGGTCGCGCGGCTGTCGGCGGCGATTGAAGCGGTGCTTTAGGGCTTAACGCAGCCCGAGGCCCGCTTTCATCAGGGTGTGACGGAGGGGCGGCAGGGCATAAAGCGCGTTCAGCGTTCCGGCGCGCAGATCGCGCAGGAGCGGTGCGCCCAGCATCGATGCGCGGTTCAGCATGTCGATGCCGCGCACCCTCGCCGAGACCTCAAGATGCCGGGCGCGGTGATAGGCGTCCAACATCATGCGGCTGCCCAGATCATCCGGCGCGGCGCGGGCGAGGTTCAGCAGCGTGGCCAGATCGGCCAGCGACATGTTCAACCCCTGCGCGCCAATCGGCGGCAAAACATGCGAGGCTTCGGCCATCAGCGCCACGCGCTCCGCCGCCATCCTGTCCGCGATCTGGGCGATGATGGGCCAGACACTGCGCTGCGAGGCGAGGGTGAGGGGGCCAAGAATGCCGCAAGACCGGGCGAAAATCGCTTCTTCAAAGGCGGGCACGGGCAGTGCGGCGAGGCGGGCGATTTCGGGGCCAGCCTCCATCCAGACGACGGCCGACGACGGATGGCCCTGATGGTCGGGCAGGGGGACAAGGGTAAAGGGGCCGCCGCTGCGGTGAATTTCGGTGGAAACGTTTTGGTGCGGAACCGGGTGGGTGACGGCGAAGGCGAGGGCCTTTTGCCCGTAACGGGTTGTTTTGACACTTATTCCGGCGGCAGCGCGCAGGGCAGAATCGCGGCCATCAGCGGCGATCACCAGACGCGCGACGGCGCGGGTGCCGTTTGACAGGGTGACAAGCGCCTCATGGCGGCGCGTCATCAGGTTTGTGGTCGAAACGCCCGGCAGGAAAGTGACGTTCGGGTTTTCGGCCAAAGCCGCGACCATTTCGCGGCGCAGCAGCCAGTTCGGCAGGTTCCAGCCAAAGGGCTGCTCCGAGATTTCGGCGGCATCGAAGTCTTTGACCAGTCGCGGTTCGGGCAAAGCGCCGCCCGCGTCGATGATCCGCATGATTTGCAGCGGCGCGGCGAAGGGCGCAAGGCGGGTCCAAAGCCCTGCCGCTTCCAAAACGGGAATAGAGGGCTGTAAAAAGGCCGTGCTGCGCAGGTCGGCGCCCGGCGCGTTGCGGTCGGTGACGGGCGGGGCGGGGTCAACGCACAGAACAGAAAATCCGGCCGCGCCAAACGCCGCCGCAGCCGTCAGCCCCGCAACGCCGCCGCCAGAGATCACAATATCGGTGGCTGTTCGGTCCATTAGGCTCTCCTTTACCGCAAAGATAGGGCGCGGGGCAGCTTAAACCAGAGCGGACAAAAAGCCGCTGAGGTCATCGGTGTGATGGTGAATATGGTCCGCGTTCAGCGGCTCTGGGGCCACGAAAACCGTGCGCAGACCCATCGCATGCGGCGCGGCAAGGTTGCGCGGATCATCTTCGAACATCGTCGCACGCGCCGGGTCCAGCCCGTCGAGCGCAAACACCCTCTCGAACGCGGCGCGCTCGGGTTTGGGCAGAAACCCGGCATGTTCAACCCCGTAAACCGCATCAAAAAGGCCGGTCAGCCCGCGCGCCGCGAGGACTTTATGCGCATAAGGCTCGCAGGCATTGGTGTAGACAATGCGCCGCCCGGGCAAGGCGCCAAGCGCGGCTGCCAGGGCGGGATCGGCAGGAAGCACTGTGAAATCAATATCATGCACCTCGTCCAAATAGGGGGCTGGGTCGACATCATGCTCGCGCATCAACCCGGCAAGGGTGGTGCCATAGGTTTGCCAGTAATGCTGCCGCAGATGGTTCGCGCGATCCTGCGAGACATTCAGGGCGCGCATCACCCAAGCCGTCATCCGCACCTCGATCTGATCGAACAGGCGATGATGGGGCGGATAAAGCGTGTTATCGAGATCAAAGACCCAGGTGGTGATGGTGTGAAACGGTGGCTTGACCATTAACGGGCGGCTTTCGCGGAGGGTTTGTTGCGACGCGCGATGCGTGCACGGTTGATTGCGGGCAGAAAGCCGATAGTGTCTTGAACTGTCGCCCAATGAAAGCCTGCCAATGCAAAAAGATGCCTATTCCCTGATCCTGGCCTCGATTGAACGGGGCGAGTTTCTGTCTGGCGCGCCTTTGGTCGAATCGGAGCTGGCCGAGCGGCTGGGCGTGTCGCGCACCCCCGTGCGCGAGGCTTTGCAGCGGCTGGAAACCCAAGGCATGTTGACGCGCGACGGGCGCAGCCTGATCGTGGCTTCGCTGGACCATAACCAATTGGCGGAACTTTACACCGTGCGCAGCGAGCTGGAAGGGCTGGCTGCGCGCCTTGCCGCGCGCAATGCGACGATTGAAGAGGTGCGGGTTTTGCGTCTCATGGTCGAGGATGACAAAAAGCTGCTGGGCGGCGATCCGCGCGCGCTGAGCCGGGCCAACAAGCGATTTCACAAGCAGATTCATCTGGCCAGCCACAACCGGTTTTTGGTGCAGCAGCTGGATCTGGTGCATCGGTCCATGTCGCTGGTGGCGAGCACGTCCTTTGCCGCCGAGGGCCGCGATCTGGTGGCCTTGCAGGAACACCATGACATCGTCAGCGCGATCGAGGCCGGCGACAGCAACGCCGCGTATCTGGCGCTGAAGGCGCATATTTCCAAAGCCTTCGAAACGCGGCTTCGCGTGGAAGCCGGCGAGTTGAAAACCCGCTAGGCGCCCGCGTTTTTCGGTTTGCTCGCAGCATCCGACAGGTGCCCGTGGCTGGTCTTGTCCCAATAGAACGGCTGCACAATCGCCTCCCACAGGGCCTTGTACGAGGCAAGCGCGGCCATCGGAAAATACAGCGTCAAAGTCGGAATCCAAAGATATCCGATCGGTTGCCCCGAGCGTTTGAGGCCAAGCGCCAGCACGCAAAGGCCAGTCAACTCGCTGAAAATGGCAATGGGAACCAAAACCGTGCCGATGGCGTGCAGCGTGGGTTGGGTTTCGCTTCCAAAGTTGAACAACTGTACAAAGACCATGCTCCACAGGATCGGGGAAAAGATGGTTTGGATCAGACTGCCAAGAAACAGGATATGAAAGGCCGTGAACCCGGCAAGCCCAAGGTCTGCAAGGATTTTGTGCGGGCTTCGCATGTGGACGGCATAGGTCATGATATAGCCTTTGATCCAGCGCGAGCGCTGTTTGACCCAAGGCAGCGCGCGGCAATTCGCCTCTTCATAGGTGGTGGTCTGAATCAATTCGGTCCGATATCCCCGCCGCGCCAGACGGATGCCAAGATCGGCGTCCTCGGTCACATTATGCGCGTCCCATCCGCCCAGCGCTGTCAAGGCTTCGCGGCGGAAAAACAAGGTGGTGCCGCCAAGCGGAATGGGCAAGCCGAGCCGGTCCAGCCCTGGCAAAATGACCCGGAACCAACCGCCGTATTCCAGCGTAAAGCAGCGCGCGAGCCAGTTGCTGGTGGGGTTATAGAAATCAAGAACCCCTTGCAAACAGGCCACTTTCGGCCCGCGTTCGTGAAAGCGCTGGACGACTTTGTTGATCTGGTCCGGCTCTGGCGCGTCTTCGGCGTCATAGACCCCGATGATGCTGCCCCGGGCGAGTGTCATCGCAAAATTCAAGGCGCGCGGTTTGGTCATGACCTTACCGCGCGGCACGACAGCAATTCTGATCCACGGCGGCAGGCTGGTTTGGGCAAGGGTTTTGCGGGTAATCTGGTCGTCTTCTTCGACGGCAAAAATGACGTCCAGAAGATCGTGGGGATACTGCAGCCGCGTCAAGCGCCGGATCAGGCGGCTGGCGATATCGCTTTCGCGGTAGAGCGCAACGATGATGGACACGGATGGCTGCCGGGCGATGTGCAGCCCGCTTGGCCCCTGCGCGGCGCGGGGCCAAAGCGAAACGATCATAGCAAGAAGCTTGAGCGCGATCACGGGGACCAGACCCGCGATCACAATCACCAAAGCCGAGAGGTAGGTTTGGTAAGGAAAGACCGCGCCCAGCACCGCAATCGATATCAGAAGGCCAGCAAGATATTGCGCGCCCCGCCGGTCCCAGTTTCGGCAACTCAGGTCTTCGGACACTTTGGATTCGGCCGTTCGCGCCAGCGCGCGGCCGCGCAAATCATTGATAACACTTTCAATTTTTGCATAGGGGCAGAGCCCGAAGGTGATGGGTCCGAAGAGGTTGGTCAGATTGTCCTCGTGCCGCTTCATTTCTTCGGGATAGGCCGTCAGGACAAGCGAGACGCCGCCAAGGTTGCGCCAAGGCAAAAGCCCAAGGTTCAGACACGCCTCGGCCCCGAGCGCGTCGATCATGCGAAGGTCTGGCTGTTCAGCCTCTGGGTCAAGCACGCTTAGCGACCAAAGCTGCGCCAATGCGCGGTAAAGTTCGGACTGCGAAACCAACCCGCGGGCCAACAAGACTTCGGCGATCCGCACTTGGGATTTGGCCTGATCTGCGATGGCCGTCAGCAGACTATGGTGGCCCAGATGGCCGGATTTGGTCAGCCGGGCCAACAGATCCTGATTGGACGGCGACGGTGTCGGCGCGGCATGCGGCGGTTCAGCCGTTTGCCCCGAAACGGCTGTTCGCGATGAAAACGAAAGCAAACGGGCTGATGCAAGATTTGGGGCCACCACGATCCTCGGGTAACGAGCAACCCGGTCAGTTTTGGCGGCGGTGTGTTAACGGTTGGTTAAGATAATCTTACCACCGAAAATTTAGGCCCGCTGCCGCGCCTTCATGGCGTCGGCAAAACGCTCGAACAGGTAAAAGCTGTCTTGCGGGCCGGGGCTTGCTTCGGGATGGTATTGGACCGAAAAGACCGGCTTGCCATTCACCGCGATACCGCAGTTGGATCCGTCAAACAGCGAGATATGGGTTTCAATGACCTCCTTTGGCAGGGTCTGGCTGTCAACGGTAAACCCATGGTTCATCGAGGTAATTTCAACCTTGCCCGTGGTCACATCCTTGACCGGATGGTTCGCGCCGTGATGGCCGTGGTTCATTTTGACGGTCTTGGCCCCCAGCGCAAGCGCCAGCATCTGATGGCCAAGGCAGATGCCAAACAGCGGCAGATCAGCCTTCAACACGCCTTGAATCATCGGTACGGCATAAACGCCCGTGGCCGCCGGATCGCCCGGACCGTTGGACAAAAACACGCCGTCGGGATTGTGGGCCAGTACCTCTTCGGCGGTGGCATGCGCGGGCAGCACGGTAACATCGCAGCCAACCGAGGCCAGGCAGCGCAGGATGTTGCGCTTGGCGCCATAGTCGACGGCCACCACCTTGAACGCATCGCCCGTGCGCTGGGTGTAGCCCTCGGGCCAGGCCCAGCGTTTTTCGTTCCAGTGATAGCTTTGCGCGCAGGTGACGTCTTTGGCCAGATCGAGCCCGACAAGACCTTTCCATCCGCGCGCTTTTGCCACCAGCTTTTCGATGTCGAAATTGCCGGCCGGGTCATGGGCGATGGCCACATGCGGCGCGCCTTGTTGGCGGATGGCGCGGGTCAGGCGCCTTGTGTCGATGCCCCCGATGCCGATGCGGCCGATCCGCGCCAGCCAAGCCGTCAGATCGCCCATCGCACGCCAGTTCGATGGCTCCGTCGGATCCCATTTCACCACCATCCCGGCGGCGGCGGGGGTGGCGGTTTCGTCATCTTCCGGCGTCACGCCGGTGTTGCCGATATGGGGGAAGGTAAAGGTCACGACCTGCCCGGCATAAGATGGGTCCGTCATGATCTCTTGGTATCCGGTCATCGCGGTGTTGAAAACCAGCTCGGCCACCGTGGTTCCCGTGGCCCCAAAGCCGCGCCCGTAAAAGATCGACCCATCCGCCAGAACGAGGCAGGCGGTAGGCTTGTCCTGTGCGGGCATGGTGCGACTCCGGTTTTGGCAAATTTGCCGGAAACTACGGGCAGGGGGGGGCGGGGTCAAGGCTTTGTTGGGAATGGAATATCATGGAAAATCAGGGGGTTGATATTTGGCGTGTTGGTTGAATTCAGCGCAGGTTCGCTCTATGGTCGCCCAAGAGCCAAAAGGAGCCCCCGATGTCCATCCGTGACAAGCTGATGTCCGATACAAAAGACGCGATGAGGGCCCGCGACGCCGCCCGGTTAAGCACGCTGCGGATGATGTCATCGGCGATCAAGGACCGCGATATCTTCGTGCGCGGCGAGGGTGGGGAGGTGCCGGTGGTGGACGGCGATCTGATGGGGCTGCTGGGCAAGATGATCAAGCAGCGGCAGGATGCGGCGAAGGTCTATGTGCAAGGCGGGCGGCAAGAGCTGGCCGATAAAGAGCTGGCCGAGGTTCAGGTGATCGAAGAGTTCCTGCCGGGACAGCTGGACGCCGCGGCGGTTGACGCGGCGGTGGCGGCGGCGATTGCCGAGGTTGGGGCCGGTTCGATCAAGGATATGGGCCGGGTGATGGCCGCGTTGAAAAGCAAATACGCCGGGCAGATGGATTTTGGCGTGGTCGGCGCGCTGATCAAAGGGCGGCTTGGCTGATCCACGAATTTTCTGCGAAAATTCAGGCGGGGTCTGATGGCGGTGTCTGCATGATTTGGGCGGCTTTGGCGGTCAACTCGCCGTAAAGACCAAGGCGCTCTTTTTCGGTCAGGAAAGCGCCGAGTTCCGCCTCACGCGGGCCGCCGCGCTGATCCAAGGGCGATTTGGTTGACCCAAGAATTTTCCGCGAAAATTCAGGCGGGGTCCGATGGCGGTGTCTGGATGATTTGGGCGGCTTTGGCGGTCAGCTCGCCGTAAAGACCAAGGCGCTCTTTTTCGGTCAGGAAAGCGCCAAGTTCCACCTCACGCGGGCCGCCGCGCAGGGTCAGGTAATTCGGCACCGGGCCGTCCTTGGGATGCAGGACCGGCTGCACCCAATAGGTGTTTGCCTCCCAGTCCTGAACACGGCCCTTGGGGCCAGCACGGCGCAGATGCGCAAGGGTTGGGGTCAGGGTCAAAGTTTCCAGAATCTCCCGGTCACGCTCGGACTTGCGCAGGGCAAACCAGATGCCCGCCACGGCGGCGGCCAGAAACGGCAAGAGCGCCCAAAGCACAGGATTACCGATCAGCCCGATCAGCGGCAGGGCGATCAGGGCGGCGGTTACGGCGATAAACCCGACAAAACCGCGCCGGGTGAGGGAGCGGTAGGGCCAAAGGCGCAGGGTGACGGTGCCGTCAGGCGCGGGGGGGATCCAGTTGTATGGCATGAAGAAAGAATAGTGTGAAACGGATGAAAGGGAAGGGGGCCGTCAGGCTGGATCGCTGGTCATGCCGGGCGGCA
>JANNBM010000045.1:0-41611 GCA_031385445.1 Paracoccaceae bacterium
GGCCGCGTTCGACCTCCGCGATTTCGTTGCGGATCGCAATCATCGCATCACAGAAGCGATCCAGTTCCGCCATCGATTCGGATTCGGTCGGCTCGATCATCAGCGTGCCCGGCACCGGGAAACTCATGGTCGGGGCATGGAAACCGTAGTCGATCAGCCGTTTGGCGATGTCATCGACGGTGACGCCGCTTGTTGCTTTCAGCGGGCGGGGATCGACGATGCATTCATGCGCGACACGGCCTTTGGCATTCTTGTACAGCACCGGGAAATGCGGATCGAGTTTGGTCGCGATGTAATTGGCGTTCAGGATTGCGATCTCGGTCGCCCGCGTCAGGCCTTCGCCGCCCATCATCAAAATATAGATATAGGAGATCGTCAGGATCGACGCCGAGCCGAACGGTGCTGCCGACACCGGCCCGACCGGATGTGGCACCGTTTCGTCCGTCGCGGGGTGGCCGGGGAGAAATGGCGCGAGATGCGCCTTGACGCCGATCGGGCCCATGCCGGGGCCGCCGCCGCCATGGGGAATGCAGAACGTCTTGTGCAAATTGAGATGGCTGACATCGGCGCCGTAATCGCCGGGCCTGGACAAGCCGACTTGCGCGTTCATGTTGGCGCCGTCGAGATAGACCTGTCCGCCATGGCCATGAACGATGTCGCAGATGTCGCGGATGTGCTCCTCGAACACGCCATGGGTCGAGGGATAGGTGATCATAACAGCTGCGAGATTTTTCGAATGCTGCTCGGCCTTGGCACGGAGGTCGCCGACATCGACGTCACCCCGGATGTCGCAGGCGACCACCACCACATCCATGCCGACCATCGCAGCGGACGCCGGGTTGGTGCCGTGCGCCGATGAAGGGATCAGGCAGATCTTGCGATGGGGCTCGCCGCGCGCGGCGTGATAGCCGCGGATTGCGAGCAAGCCGGCATATTCGCCCTGCGCGCCCGAATTCGGCTGCAGCGAAATCGCGTCATAGCCGGTGATGTCGCATAGCCATTTCTCCAGCCGCGTGAACAGCGCGTGATAGCCTCTGGCCTGTTCGCGAGGGGCAAACGGATGCAGGTCGCCGAATTCGGCCCAGGTCAGCGGGATCATTTCCGCGGTTGCATTGAGCTTCATGGTGCAGGAGCCCAGCGGGATCATGGCGCGGTCCAGCGCGAGGTCGCGATCGCTGAGCTTGCGCATGTAGCGCAACAGCTCGGTCTCGGAGCGATGGGCATGGAATACCGGATGGGTCAGGAACGCGGTGGCGCGTTTTAACTCGGCCGGAAGCGTCTCGCGCGCACCCATTTCGATTTCGGTATAAGACATCTTGCCGCCGAACGCGCGCCACACCGCCTCGATGACGGCCGGCGTTGTAGTCTCGTCTACGGCTATGCCGAGCATGGCTTTTCCAAGTGTGTCCTGGCCGATGCGCAGATTGATTTTCTCGGCGCGGGCGCGCGCAACGATTTCATCCTGCTTCGCACCAGCCGCAACCGTGAGCGTATCGAAGAAATTTTGGGATACCGGCGCAAAGCCGAGTTTCGCCAGTCCCGCCGCCAGCACGGCGGCGCGCCGATGCACTTGCCGCGCGATGTAGATCAGGCCTTCGGGACCGTGATAGACCGCGTACATCGAGGCGATCACCGCCAGTAGCACCTGCGCGGTGCAGATGTTGGAGGTTGCCTTTTCGCGGCGGATATGCTGCTCGCGGGTTTGCAGCGCAAGACGGTAAGCCTTGTTGCCATGGCTGTCGATCGACACGCCCACAATCCGCCCCGGCATCTGGCGCTTATGCTCGTCCTTGCAGGCGAAAAACGCGGCGTGCGGGCCGCCGTAACCCATCGGAACGCCGAACCTCTGGCTGGACCCGACGGCGATATCCGCCCCCATCGCGCCCGGCTCTTTCAGCATGCACAGCGCCAGCAGATCGGTCGCGACCACGGCCACAGCGCGGGCCGCATGAAGCGCGTCGATCAGCGGGGTCAGATCGTGGACATGGCCCCAGGTGCCCGGATATTGAAAGATCGCGCCAAAAACCGCGCCCGCGTCCATCGCCTCCGGCGCGCCGACGACCACCGTGATGCCCAAAGGCGCGGCGCGGGTCTGGATCACCCCAATCGTCTGCGGATGGCAGTTTTCATCAACGAAAAACGCCCGCGCCTTCGATTTGGCCACCCGTTCGGCCATCGTCATCGCCTCGGCCGCCGCCGTCGCTTCGTCCAAAAGCGAGGCATTGGCGATGTCCATGCCGGTCAGATCGGCCACCATGGTTTGGTAATTCAACAGCGCCTCAAGCCGGCCTTGGGCGATCTCGGGCTGATAGGGGGTATAGGCGGTGTACCACGCCGGGTTTTCCAGGATATTGCGCTGAATGGCGGGCGGGGTGACAGTGCCATAATATCCCTGCCCGATCAGCGAGGTCATGACCACATTGCGCGCCGCAACCTTGCGCATGCGGGCCAGCAGATCATGCTCTGACAGGGGCGCCCAGGCCAGCGGCACCCGTTGGCGGATCGAGGCGGGAACGGTCTGATCAATCAGATCGTCAAGGCTGTCCGCCCCGACCGATTTCAGCATCTCGTCCATCTCGGCGGGCGAGGGGCCAATGTGGCGGCGGTTGGCAAAATCGTAAGGATCATAGGCGGTTGGGGTAAAGGTCATCGGACTGCTCTGACTTGGGGTTGCGCTGCGGCCAACGGATCTGGCCGAGGAAATGACGGAAAAGGGGCCGAGTTTTAGCCGATCAACTCCATGTATTCGTCTTCGTCCATGAAATCGTCCAGCACCGAAAGATCATCCATCTTGATCTTGAAAAACCACGCCGCCCCGGTCGGATCGCTGTTCACCAGCCCCGGATTATCCACCAGCTTGTCGTTGACCTCGACAATCTCGCCGTCCACCGGGGCCAGAATATCGGACGCCGCCTTGACGCTTTCGATCACGCAAATCTCGTCGCCTGCCGCGACCACCGTTTCAACCTCGGGCAGTTCGACAAACACCACATCGCCCAGCGCCGTGGCCGCATGTTCGGTGATGCCAACCACCACCAGATCGCCCTCGACGCGCAGCCATTCGTGTTCCTTGGTATATTTCATCGCTGGATTCCTTAGCGTTTGTAAGTGGTTGGGTGAAAGGGAAGCGGGCAAACGGTGACGGGCATATGCTTGCCGCGCACCTCGCCCATCAGGGCCGTGCCGGGCGCGGAAAAGGCGGCGGGCACATAGCCCATGGCAAGGGGCGCACCAAGCGAGGGGCCGAAACCGCCCGATGTGACCGCGCCCAAGGGGGTGCCATCGGGGGCAAACAGCCGCGTGCCCTCGCGCATCGGCGCGCGGCCTTCGGGGCGCAGGCCGACGCGCAGGCGCTCGGGGCCGTGGTCCAACTCGTGCAGGATCCGCGCAGCCCCGGCAAAGCCGCCCGCCCGCGCCCCCCCGGTCCGGCGGGCCTTCTGGATCGCCCAGATCAAACCCGCCTCTACCGGAGTGGTCTGGTCGGTGATGTCATGGCCGTAAAGGCACAGCCCCGCCTCCAGCCGCAAACTGTCGCGCGCGCCAAGGCCGATGGGCATCACCTCTGGCATATCCAGCAAAGCTTGCGCAAAGGCGCGGGCCTGGTCCTGCGGCAAAGAGATTTCAAAGCCATCCTCGCCGGTATAGCCCGACCGGCTGATCCAAACCTGCCCAAAAACCCCCACATCCATGAACCGCATCGCAGCGGTTTGCGGAATGGTCCGGGCCAAGGCAGCCTCGGCTTTCGGCCCTTGCAGCGCCAGCAGTGCGCGGGTTTCGATGAACTCGACCTCCGCCACATCGGATAAATGCGCGCGCATGTGCGCCACATCGGCGTGCTTGCAGGCGGCATTGACCACGACAAACAGATGATCGCCCCGGTTGGCGAACATCAGATCATCCACAATGCCGCCCAGCGCGTTGGTGAAAAGCCCATAGCGCTGGCGGCCCTGCGCCAGACCCAGCACATCGACCGGCATCATCGTTTCCAGCCCAAGGCAAAGCGCTTCCATCCCCGATTTGGGGCGCAAAATCACCTGTCCCATATGGCTGACATCGAAAAGTCCCGCCTCGGTGCGGGTGTGCAGATGCTCTGCCATCACGCCGGCGGGGTATTGCACCGCCATCTCGTAACCGGCAAACGGCACCATCTTGCCGCCAAGCGCGACATGCAGGTCATGCAGACCCAGTCTTGATATTTGATCGGCCAAAGCCGCCCCCAGATTTCCGCCGATCCAAACGCAGAACGGCACCGTTCAGGCAGTTCCCCTGCCCTCGGTGCCCCCTCTGTCCTTGCCCCGCAAGAGGCGCCTGAGATCGTTATCCCTTCGGCGGGCACGGTCGTGCCACTCTCCAGAGTCTGTCTGTCAGAACGGTCCTTGGGCCTGAGAGTTTACCGGGGCGGTTGCTCCTTCGGCACTGGAAAGGGCCTTTCGGCCCGGTCCAGTTCTCCCGAACTGATGGTCGCAAAATAGACCGCATGTGTCGGTTAAGGCAAGGGGTAGAATACAGCGGTATACCGAAAACCGCTGATGCCCCTGCCCCGCGCGCCGCGTCAGGCCCCGCGCACGACCTGCAACAGGGGCATGACATCGGCCATCTCGGGGCCCGCGTCGCGCCCGGTCAGCGCGCGGCGCAGCGGGCGGAACAGGTCCTTACCCTTGCGCCCCGTCGCCGCCTTCGCCGCTGCCGTCCACTCGCCCCACGTCGCCGTGGTCCATGGTTGCGCCGGCAGCATGGCCAGCGCTTGGGCCACGAATTCGCGGTCCGCCTCGTCCACCAAAGGCTCGGCCCCGTCGCGGAACAGCTGCCACCAGCCCGCCAGATCGGCAAGGGTGGTGATGTTGTCCTTGGCGACAGACCAGAACAGCTCGGCTTTGTCCGCAGGCACGCCCAGCGCGGCGATCTGGGTTGAAACGCTGTCGAAAGCGCGGCTTTGCAGATGCGCGCGGGTCAGCGGGAACAGATCGTTGGCGTCAAATTTGGTCGGTGCGGCGCCAAAGCTGCCGATCTCGAAACCGTCGATCAGATCCTGCATCGAACTGGCGATTTCAACCGGTTTGGACGAGCCAAGCCGGGCGAGCATCGACAGCAGCGCCATCGGTTCGACCCCCGCCGCGCGCAAATCGCGAAGCGACAAAGCGCCCGCGCGTTTGGACAGTTTTTCATCCTCGGTGCCGGTCAACAATGAGTGGTGGGCGAAACTCGGGGGCGTGCCGCCGAGCGCTTTCATGATCTGAATTTGCGTGGCGGTATTCGTGACATGATCCGCGCCGCGCACGATAAAAGTGACGCCCATATCAACATCATCGACCGACGAGGCAAAGGTGTACAACACCTGCCCGTCGGCGCGGATCAGCACCGGATCGCTGACACTTGCCGCGTCAATCGAGATATCGCCGACAATCCCGTCCGGCCATTCGATCCGCTCCAGATCCAGCCGGAAACGCCAATACCCCTCGCGCCCCTCGGCGCGCAAAGCGGCCTTTTCGGCGTCGGTCAGGTGCAGCGAGGTGCGGTCATAAACGGGCGGTTTGTGCATGTTCAGCAGTTTTTTGCGCTTCAGGTCCAACTCGATGGGGGATTCAAAGCATTCATAAAACCGCCCCGACCTGCGCAGCTGATCCGCTGCCTCGCGGTAACGGTCCATACGTTTGGACTGCTGTTCCACCCGGTCCCAGTGCAGGCCGAGCCAGTCAAGATCGGCCATCAGCCCGTCGATATATTCCTGTTTGGAGCGTTCCTGATCGGTGTCATCGAGCCGCAGGATGAAGGTGCCGCCCGATTTGCGGGCGATCATATAGTTCATCAAGGCGGTGCGCAGGTTTCCGACGTGGATGTATCCGGTCGGCGAGGGGGCGAAACGGGTGGTGGTCATGGGGGCGGCTCCAATAGGCTGGGCCTGACTGTCACATGGGGGGGGATTTGTCCAGATTGGGGTAGGTTGGGTGCCGCCCCGCTATTCAGCCGTCACCGGATACCGGGTTTTCAGGTTTTCAAGGCCAGCGCGGATCAGGTCCGCCAGAACGGTAAGGTCAAGGTCGGACAGATGTTTGGCATAAACGCAGCCTTTGCCTTCGCGGTGCTTGCCGAGTTTGGGCAAAAGCACCTCGGTCCCCGCGCCGCCTTTGAGGCCATAAAGCGACAGGTCAGCCTTGCGCGGGGCAAAACCGGTGGCCATCGATGTGCCGGAATGGCCGCTGTCATAGGTATACGCATAACGGCCAAAGCCGACCATGCCGCCGGTATAGATGCGGGCCGGATAGCCGGTGGCGCGGGCATAAATTTCCAGCAGAACGCGGGCTTCGGCTTGCCGCGCTTCGGGTTCGACCTTGGCGAGAAAGGCGTCAAGGCTGACCTGTTCGACTTTGGTTTTGGGGACATAATTGGCCATCTGCGCCTCAGCAGGTTCAAGGTTTGGGCGCGATGAGTTTAGCAGAACTGCGGGGTAAATAAAGACGGCGTCGGGCCTTGTGGCCGGGTGCCTTGCGCCTCTACTTTGCCAGGATGACCCATGATGATCTCAGCCCCTTTGCCCCCGATCTTGGCCAGATCGAAGCCTTTGCCCACGAGGCGGTGGACGCGCTGCCCGAGCCGTTTCGCAGCTATGCGCGGGCGGTGGCGATCGGGGTGCAGGATCTGGCGAGCGAGGAGATCTTGCAAGCGCTGGACTGCGACGGCCCCTTCGAGTTGACGGGCATGTATTCCGGCATTCCCTTGACAGAAAAAAGCACGTCTGATCAGCCGATGCAGCCCGATATGATCTGGCTGTTTCGCCGGGCGATTTTGGACGAATGGATCGAGCGCGGCGATGTCACGCTGCGCCAGTTGGTCGGGCATGTGATGGTGCATGAGCTGGCGCATCATTTCGGCTGGAGCGATGAGGAGATCGCCGCGATCGACCCTTGGTGGGAGCTTTAGCGGCCGGTGGCGAACAGGGGGGCGGCACTGCCCCCCTCTTGGCCGCGCCAATTCACCCCCCGGGACCATTTGGACCACACTTAAGGCAGGGATCAGCCGCCGCTGCCTGTGGCGGTGTCCGCCGCAGGGGCCGGATCAAAAGGTGCGGTTGCTGCTGGCAAAGGCGCGCGCAGGATGCCTGCTTCCCAGATGCCTTCGCTGATCTCGCCGCCCTTATAGGTCAGCTTGCCCGGGCCATGCCGTTTGCCCTTCAGGAACGCGCCGTCATAAATATCGCCCGAAGGATAGGTCGCGATGCCCCTGCCCTCCATCTCGCCGCCTTTCCATTCGCCTTCATAGGAAAAGCCGCCCGGTTCCGACATTGCGCCGCGACCCTCGCGGATGCCCGCCACGAAGGTGCCGTTGTACAGCGTGCCGTTCGGATAGGTGGCAACCCCCTGCCCCTCGCGGTTGCCCGCCTTCCATGCCCCTTCATAGCGGTAGCCATCGGGGTAGCTCATCACGCCCACACCCTCCGGCTTGGCGGCTTTGAACGTCCCTTCATAAACCTGCCCCGCAGCATAGGTGGCGCGGCCCTTGCCCTCGATCGCGCCCTTGGCCCATGAACCGGAATAGGTGGAGCCGTCGGGATAGGTGATCGTGCCTTGGCCCTGCGGCAGTTCGCCGACGAAAAAGCCGTCAAAGACCGAGCCGTCGGCATAGGTCAGGCGGCCCTTGCCCTCCATCTTTCCGGCGGTCCACGTGCCTTGATAGCTGGTGCCATCCTTGGCCTGAAACAGCCCCTCGCCTTCGCGCTTGTCGGCGGCAAAGCCCCCGGCATAGGTATCGCCGTTCTTGTAGGTGGTCTTGCCCTGCCCGCTGCGCGCGCCATCTTTGAAACTGCCGGCATAAACGTCGCCGCTGGGCTGGGTCAGGGTACCGGTGCCGTTGATCTGCCCGGCGGCCCATGCGCCGCTGTAAAGCGTGCCGTCCGGCATGGTCAGGGTGCCTTGACCCTCGCGCTGATTGTCCTTGAAAATGCCTTCAAAGGTGGCGCCGTCGGCATAGGTGATCTTTCCCGTACCCTCTTTGCGCCCGGCGCGCCATTGCCCATCATACCTATAACCCGAAGGCTCCTCAAACAGGCCGCGCCCGAAATGCAGACCATCCTTGAACGCGCCAGTATACACCGCGCCGTTGGCATAGCGCGCCATGCCCTGCCCCGTCATCGCGCCGCCGGTCCAGTCGCCTTCATAGGTGCCGCCATCGCCAAAGGCGATCTTGCCCTTGCCTTGCGGCTTGCCGTCCTTGAATTGCCCCTCATAGACCGAGCCGTTGGGATAGGTGGCAATGCCCTGTCCTTCGATCCGCCCTTCGGTCCATTCACCTTCGTAAACATATCCATTGGGCAGGGTATAGGTGCCGGTGCCATCCTGCCGGCCGTCCTTGAACGTGCCTTCATAGACCGAGCCGTCATCGTATTGCTTGATGACAATCTCGCCGTCCTGCGCAAAGCTCGCCCCCGCCCAAAGCGCTGCGGCCAATGCCAGATACCGGGTTGATTTGGCTAAAAACATGGGCGCACCTCTTTTGACAAACCCTAGCGGGCGGGCGGACGTCTGACAAGCGGGCGGCGGGCGGCGGGCAGGCGGCGGGCGGCGCCCCCTTTCGCCGGGCGGGCAAGCTGTTAGAAAGGGGACGCAGGTTTTGGAGCAATGACATGAGCGAGCGTTTCCGCATCACTTTGGTACAGGCCAATCCGGTTTTGGGGGCGATCGGCGCCAATGCCGAGCGGGCGTTTGAGGCATGGCAGGCGGGACGGAGCGAAGGCGTGGATCTTGTCGCGCTGACCGAGATGTACCTGACAGGCTATCAAACGCAGGATCTGGTGCTGAAACCAGCCTTTGTGGAGGCGGCAGAAGCGGCGCTTTTGGCGCTCGCCGCGCGTATCACCGGCGGTCCGGCTTTGGCGGTGGGGTGCCCGGTGCGCAGGGATGGGCAGCTTTACAACGGGTATTTCTATCTGAAGGACGGGGCGGTTCTGGCCGAGGTGCTAAAACATGAACTGCCCAACGATTCGGTCTTTGACGAAAAGCGGGTCTTTGTCAGCGCCCCTCTGCAACAGCCCTTTCAACTTGGGCCGGTCTGGATCGGCACACCGATTTGCGAGGATGCCTGGCATCCCGAGGTGGCTTTGGCGCTCGCCAAGGCGGGGGCCGAGATCCTGCTGGTGCCAAATGGATCCCCCTATCACCGGGGCAAACCGGCGGTGCGCGTCAATCTGATGCGCTGGCGGGTCGGTGATACCAAGATGCCATTGATCTATCTGAACATGGTGGGCGGGCAGGACGATCAGGTGTTTGACGGCGCGTCCTTTGTGATGAACCCCGATGGCACGGTGCCGGTGCAACTTCCGCAATTTGGCGAAGCGAGCGTCACAGTGACCTTGCGACGTGGGCGGCACGGATGGCGCGCGGAAGAGGGTGCGAAGGCCGAAATGCCGCGCGTTGTCGAGGCGGATTACCGGGCCATGGTGCTGTCGGTAAAGGATTATCTGGCCAAGACCGGCTTCAGGAAGGTGCTGCTGGGGCTGTCGGGCGGGATTGATTCGGCGCTGGTGGCGACGATTGCGGTCGATGCTTTGGGCGCAGACAACGTGCGCTGCGTGATGCTGCCGTCGCGGTTCACCTCGCAGATATCATTGGACGATGCCGAAGGGGTGGCGCGGGCGCTTGGCACACGGCTGGAAACCGTGTCGATTGGCGGCGCGCAAGAAGCGGTGGGCGCGGCTTTGGCGCCCCTGTTCGAAGGCACGGCCCCCGGGATCACCGAAGAAAACATCCAGTCGCGCCTGCGCGGGGTCATGCTGATGGCGCTGTCGAACAAGTTTGGCGAGATGCTGCTGACCACCGGCAACAAATCGGAAATGGCCGTTGGGTATTGCACGATCTACGGCGATATGAACGGCGGCTATAACCCGCTGAAAGACCTGTACAAAACCCGCGTCTTTGACACCTGCCGCTGGCGGAACGAAAATCACCGGCCATGGATGGCGGGGCCTGCGGGCGTGGTCATTCCCGCCCGCGTTATCAACAAGCCGCCAAGCGCCGAGCTGCGCGACAACCAGAAGGACGAAGACAGCCTGCCGCCCTATGTCGTGTTGGACGGTATCCTTGACGGGTTGATCGAGCGTGAGGCGAGCGTGGCCGATCTGGGAGCCGAAGGGTTTGACCGCACCACGGTAAAGCGGATCGAGCATCTGCTTTATATCAGCGAATACAAACGGTTCCAGTCCGCGCCCGGGACAAGGCTGACCAAAAGGGCGCTGTGGCTCGACCGGCGCTATCCCATCGCGATGCGCTGGCGGGATGAGGGGTAAGGCTGTCCCAGACAGACCCCAACCGAGCGGAGAACTGCAAGCACTGCGTGCCTTCGGCGGGGATATTCGAACCACAGTGACGGCACAAACACCCGCCCCCCGCCTGCAATGCGGCCCAAATATCCCGGGGGCAAGCCGCTTGCGGCGAGGGGGCAGCGCCCCCTTCACCGGAGGAGGAGGGCGCAAGCCCGGAACCGACAAAAACGCGGCGCGCCTTCGCGCTCCGCCGGATCACGCCGGTTGGCCCAGATGGGCCGATTTTATATAGGGCTCACCAGACACTGCGGCAACAGACGCATCACGTCTTCGGCGCGGCAAAGATCCGTTGCGGCCGTCGTGACCGCTGAACTGGCCGCCGCCGTCGCCATCGCCAGCGCCGCCGCCTCGCTTTGACCGCGCGCGCGGGTCATCACATAGCCGGCGACAAAGCTGTCACCCGCCCCAATGGTCGAGACGACCGTGACCTTGGCCGCCGCGCAAAACAGCCGTTCCTGCGCGCTTGCCAGGACCGAGCCATCTGCGCCGCGCGCCACGATCACCGTTTTGGCCACGCCCTTGGCCACCAGTTCCGCCGCAAACGCCGCGCTGTCCTCACGGCTGGTCAGGGGGCGCCCGGCCAGAATGCCCGCCTCATACCCATCCATCCGCAGCACTTCGAGCCCGGGGATCGGGTGCGTCACCGCCTCGACCAGCGCCGGGCCGGAGGTATCAAGGATCACCATCAACCCCGGCATTGCGCGGGCCAGACGGGCGGGAAAGTCCAGGGGCACGCCGGGCGGCTGGCTGCCTGAAATCACCGAATAAGCCCCTGTGCGAGCGGAGGCGCGCAGCAAGGTAAACACCCGTTCCTGATCACTTTCAGCCCATTTCGGTCCCGGCAGCATAAAGCGGAACTGCTGCCCCGAAGCCTTTTCCGTCACGGTCAGGCTTTGCCGCGTCTCACCCGGCGCGGTCAGCGCCAGAAAGGGCACGCCCTCATCCCGGATAAGCCCGGACAGCCGGTCGCCCGTAAGCCCGCCCAAGGCAACCAGCGCCAGACTTTCTCCGCCCAGCGCCATGATCGCGCGGCTGACGTTCAAACCGCCGCCGCCGGGGTCCAGAACCGGCTCACTGCAGCGCAGCTTTTCGTCGGCCACAAGATGCGGCACCTCGGTGGACATGTCCAAGGCCGGGTTCAGGGTCAGGGTAACGATCGGGATTTGCGTCATGGCCACTCCGAAGCGGGTTTGTATGATGGATGTTCCAGCGCCGGGCCAAAGCGATGGTGCCGCGTTTTTTCCGCGCGGGCTCGGTCTGATGGGCGGGGTTTTGCGGCCCGCCGATTTATTCGGTTATCACAATTTCGGTCTCGAATGTGCCGGTCTTGGCGGAATTCTTGTCGCGCAAAGTGGTGATCAAACGGTACTTGCCGGCCGGAATACCATCCAGATTATAGGTGATATTGGCCTGAAATTCCTTGTTCGCATAGCGTGAGGACATATCCAGCTCTGTCACATTCGGCACATCGCCCAGGATTTCGCCGCCATCATCCTGCACCTGAAGATCGACAAAAAAGCCAATGGAATAAAGACCTTCACCCGGCGAGCCATAGCCATACCCAAAAGGTTCGGCATAAATCACGATAGGTTCGGCGAGTTTGTACACGTTGTCGGCGCGTGGGTTGAAGATGCCAAAGCCGGACGCCGGTTCAAGAACCAGCAGCGAATCTGTGAAGCCAAGGCCGGGGCTTTCGTCCCAGACCGCGCTTAAGATTTCGCGCGCCTCGTTCACCGCGGCGGCATAATCGCCCGCGGCAAGACGCTGCTCCACGCCTGCGGCCCGGTCGGCAACGGGGCCGGCGTAAAGCGGGGCGGCGGTCAGGCCAAGGGCAACGAGGGCCGCAAGGATGCGTTTGATCATCGAAAGCTCCATCGAAACTGTAGCGCGAAGATAGGCGAGGCTGCCGCCAGACGAAAGCGGGAATGATGCCCCCTTCAAAACGCCAGCGATTTGCAGCGCTTTTGGGGATTTGTGCACAAATCCCCTTTTCATTCGCAGGCCCGCCCCTATAGTTGCGTCCATGAGCAAGCGCTTCCATAATCTTTCCCGCACAGGTGCCCGCGTTGGCGCCCCTGTTGCCGCGCGGCCTGCCCTTCTGCTTCTTCTTAGCTGCCTCTGAGCGTGCCGATGGGCGCGACGCTCGGAGGTGGCCGGCGCCCTGGACACAGCTAAGAAACCCAAAGGAATCAATTACATGACCGATAAGTCCACGCAGCCGCGCGTTTTGATTTTTGACACGACCCTGCGCGATGGGGAACAATCGCCCGGCGCCACAATGACCCATGATGAAAAGCTGGAAATCGCGGGGCTTTTGGACGAAATGGGCGTTGATATCATCGAAGCGGGGTTTCCCATTGCTTCCGAAGGTGATTTCGCCGCCGTTTCCGAGATTGCCAAACGCGCGAAAAATTCCACCATCTGCGGGCTGGCGCGCGCCAACTTCAAAGATATTGACCGCTGCTGGGAGGCGGTGAAACACGCGCGATCGCCGCGCATTCACACCTTTATCGGCACCTCGCCGCTGCACCGGGCCATTCCCAATCTGGACATGGACCAGATGGCGAGCCGCATCCACGACACCGTGACCCACGCGCGCAATCTGTGCGATAATGTGCAATGGTCGCCGATGGATGCCACCCGGACCGAACATGATTACCTGTGCCGCACGGTCGAGATTGCCATCAAGGCGGGGGCCACGACCATCAACATTCCCGATACGGTCGGTTATACCTATCCGTTCGAAAGCGCAAAGTTGATCACCATGCTGCTGGAGCGGGTTCCGGGGGCGGACACGATCATTTTCGCCACCCATTGCCACAATGATCTGGGCATGGCGACTGCCAATTCGCTGGCCGCCGTCGAGGCGGGCGCGCGGCAGATCGAATGCACGATCAACGGCCTTGGCGAGCGGGCAGGCAACACCGCGCTGGAAGAGGTGGTGATGGCGATGCGGGTGCGCAACGACATCCTGCCGTATGGCACCGGGATTGATACCACGAAAATCATGAACCTGTCGCGGCGGGTGGCGGCGGTTTCGGGCTTTGCCGTACAGTTCAACAAGGCCATCGTCGGCAAAAACGCGTTCCTGCACGAAAGCGGCATCCATCAGGACGGCGTTTTGAAGAACGTGCAGACCTTTGAAATCATGCGCCCCGAGGATATTGGCCTGAGCCAGAAAAACCTGACCATGGGCAAGCATTCGGGGCGCGCGGCGCTGCGGGCCAAGCTGAAGGATCTGGGGTTTGATCTGGCGGACAATCAGTTGAACGACGTCTTTGTGCGGTTCAAGTCTTTGGCGGATCAGAAAAAAGAAGTGTTTGACGAAGACCTGATCGCTTTGGTCGCTGACGAGGCGACGACGGATGAGGGCGACCATCTGTCGGTGAAACGCCTGCGGGTGGTGTGCGGCACCGAGGGGCCGCGCGAAGCGGAGTTAACGCTGCTGGTGGGCGGGGTTGAAGCCTCGATTGATGCCACAGGCGACGGGCCGGTCGATGCGGCGTTCAATGCGGTGGACATGCTTTTTCCGCACAACGCCACGCTGGAGGTGTATCAGGTGCATGCCGTCACCGAAGGCACCGACGCGCAGGCGACGGTTTCGGTGCGCCTGTCCGAAGATGGGCGTATCGCGACCGGACAATCGGCAGACACCGATACCGTGGTGGCGAGCGTGAAAGCCTATGTCAACGCGCTGAACCGGCTGATCGTACGGCGCGGCAAAACGTCGCCGGGAAGTGATGTGAAAACAATCACTTATCGGCAGTAATGCGCTGGGATTCGCTTTGAACGAGATTGGGGCCAGGATCCGTCCTGGCCCGTATTTCGCGGCCTGAAGATCAATGTGCAGCCCGGTTGACGCAGCGTTTGCGGTTTGACTGGCGCAGTTGAGGTGCTAAGAATGTTTGGCTGTACCCAAGCAAGGTTGGCGCGGGGAACGGGCGTCTTGATCAGGCGGTTGCTGCTGTAAAGATCGTCAATGGCGATGTGCGTGCGAGTATTAATGCCAGACCGGCCGAAAAGCCGGGCCCTGGCCCGGAAAATGGACGGCTTTATGCAAGAGTGCACAGCAAAGCGAAATGCCTTTGTCCGATTGTCTGTTTTGGCCAACGCATGATCGGTGTATTTGGGGCCACGGGTTTTATCGGCAGAAACGTCGTTCAGTATTTAAGCGCGCAGGGCTTGAAAGTGCGCGCCATATCCTGGGCTTTCAAGGATGACTTTCTGGCGAATTTACCGGGCGTTGAATGTGTCGTCTCTGACATGCGCGATACCACTTCTGTATCGATTGCCATGGACGGACTGGACGGCGCCGTGCAGCTTGTTTCCACCACAGGGCCGGGTTTTGGCAACAGCAACCTTGTAAAAGACATTGAAAACAGTCTGATACCACAAATCCGTTTTCTGGAAATGTGCCAACTGCGCGGGGTCGGAAAGGTCATTTTCGCCTCGTCTGGCGGCACGGTATATGGCAAGCCCACCGAGGTTCCGATCAAGGAAAGCCACAGCACCCGTCCGGTCAGCTCTTATGGAATTATCAAACTGACCACCGAAAAATATCTCGAACTGTTCGCGCAGAATTACGCGCTGCCCTATGTGGTCCTGCGGATCGCGAACCCCTACGGTCCGCATCAGACCTTTCGAAACGGTCAGGGGCTGATTGCCAATATCATTTCACATTGCAAAGATGGAACGCCCATTCCGGTGTTTGGCGAGGGGCTGGCGCAGCGCGACTATATCTATGTCGAAGATGTCTGCCGGGCGTTTCATATGGCGCTGGTAAATCCGAACGCCAATGGCGCGGCGATCAACATCGGCTCTGGCCAGGGGATCAGCATTTTGCAGGTACTGGCACAGATGGAGGCGCTGCTGGGCCAGCCATTGCCGCGCAATTACGTTTCCGCGCGCAGCACTGATGTGGATATCAGCGTGCTGGATATCGCGCTTGCCGACAAAATCCTGGGATGGCGCCCGCAGGTCAACTTCGACGAGGGCCTGCGGCGAACCTTGTCTTTTGCGGGCATGCTGGGCAATTAGTCCGGCCTATTCGGCCTTCAGCAGCGCCTCGATCGCCTTGACTTGCGCATCCACAAGGCCCTTGTCCTGCCGCGCTTCGATGTTCAGGCGCACCACGGGTTCGGTATTGGACGAGCGCAGGCTGAAGCGCCAGTTGCCGAAGGAAAGCCCCAGACCATCGGTCAGATCGACCGCCTCTGCCAGCGGCTCATAGACGGCGCGCACGCGGGCGACGGCGGCGGCGGGATCACTGAAGTGATAGTTGATCTCGCCCGAGGACGGAAACGCGCGGCGGCGGGCGGCAATCAGGCTGGCAAGCGACTCTTTGCGGCGGCTGACGAGTTCGGCGATCAAAAGCCACGGGATCATCCCGGAATCGCAATGCACAAAGTCGCGGAAATAATGGTGGGCCGACATTTCGCCGCCGTAAACTGCGCCTTCGCTGCGCATGGTTTGCTTTACAAACGCGTGCCCGGTGCGCGATTGAACCGCCCGTCCGCCATGACGGCGCACCACATCCAGCGTGTTCCAGATCACACGCGGATCATGCACAATGGCCGCGCCCGGCTCTTTGGCGAGAAATATCTCGGCCAGAAGGCCAACGATGTATTCGCCGTCGATGAAATTGCCTTCGTGATCAAAAAAGAAACAGCGGTCAAAATCGCCATCCCAGGCGATGCCGAAATCGGCACCTTCATCGCGCACGCGCGCAGCGGTGGCCGGGCGGTTTTGAGGCAAAAGCGGGTTCGGGATGCCGGCGGGAAAGCTGCCGTCGGGGGCATGGTTCATCCGAACAAAGGTCAGCGGCGCACCGCGCAGCGCCAGCTGATCCGCTATCGCATCAAAGGTTGGCCCTGCCGCGCCGTGCCCGGCATTGACCAAAAGTTTCAGCGGGCGCAGGGCACAGATGTCCACGAAACGGAGCACCTGATCGACATAGGCTGCGCGGGCGGGCGCGCTGATGTCGGTGTGGCTGCCGCCGGGGACAGCCGGGCCAAAATCGTCCGCCTCGGCCAGTGCGCGGACCCTGCCGATGCCCGTGTCGATATCAAGCGGGGCCGACCCCGCCCGCACCATCTTCATCCCGTTGTAATCCATCGGATTATGCGAGGCCGTCACCGTGATCCCGCCATCCGCGCCAAAGTGGCTGACGGCAAAATACATCTCTTCGGTGCCCGACAGCCCCAGATCCAGCACCTCGGCGCCTTCGGCAATCATCGCCTTTGTGACAGCCTCAGACAGCGCCGCCGAGGAGGCCCGGATATCGCGGCCGATCACAACCCGCTTTGCCCCCAAAGCGCGCGCAAAGCCGCGCCCGATCCGGCCTGCAATCTCGGCGTCCAGATCAACCCCGAGCCGCCCGCGCACATCATAAGCCGTAAAGCAGGTCAAACTGGTCATGATACCCCCGGTGATCAGCGATTGGCGGGCATCAGCCGCGCGCGTAAATGTCTTCGTAACGGATGATATCGTCTTCCCCAAGATAGGTGCCGGTCTGCACCTCGATCAACACCATAGGCACTTTGCCGGGGTTTTCCATGCGGTGAACGGCGCCAAGCGGCACATAAATCGACTGGTTTTCGGTCAAAAGTTCAATCCGGTCGTTCACCGTGACCTTGGCCGTTCCTTCGACCACGATCCAGTGTTCCGAGCGGTGGACATGGCTTTGCAGGCTCAGCGCCGCGCCCGGATTGACGTGAATCCGCTTGACCTGAAACCGGCCCATCAGGATCAGGGTTTCATACCACCCCCAAGGCCGATAGGATTTCGGAAACGTCTCGGCCTGATCCGCGCCGCGCGATTTGAGCGCCGAGACAGCCAGTTTCACGTTCTGCGCCTTGCTGATATCGGCCACCAGAACCGCATCGCGCATTGCCACCGCGACGATGTTGGTCAGCCCGATGCCAACGATTTCAATGTCATCCGATTCGGCGCGCAGCAGCGAATTGGTGCAATCCAAAGCGGTCGCATGGCCCGACAGCGCATTGCCCGCGCCGTCCCTTGGGCTTTCCTGCCAGATCGCTTCCCAGCCGCCCAAATCGGACCACTGGCCGTCAAAGCGCACCATGGACAGGTTTTGCGCCTTTTCCATGACCGCATAGTCGATGGAGTCGGCGGGGGCCTTTGCCCAAGCCTTTGCCTCCAGCCGCAAAAAGCCAAGATCGCCCTTTGCCGCTGCAATCGCGGCCTGCACATGGTCCAGAATGGCCGGGGCGTGTTCGGCAAAGGCGGCGAGGATCGTGCTGGCCTTCGCCAAAAACACCCCCGCGTTCCAGGAGTATCGGGGATCGGCGAGCAGCTTTTCGGCCGTGGCCATGTCAGGCTTTTCGACAAAGCGGCGCAGCTTATAGGTGCTCGGCGCAATCTCTTCGCCGGATTCGAGCCAGCCGTAGCCGGTTTCGGCCCGCGTGGGCGCGATGCCGATGGTCACGATCTGACCCTCGTTCGCCAAATCCTGCCCGCGCAGAACCGCAGCGCGAAACGCGGCGGGATCGGAAATCGCGTGATCGGAGGGCAACAGCAGAATCAAGCCGTCTGGGTCTGATTTGATCACCTGCAGGGCTGCCGCCACCGCCGCCGGGCCGGTATTGCGCCCCTCAGGCTCGATCAGAACAGCAGCGGGCGATACGCCCACATCATCAAGTTGTTCGACCACGATGAACCGGAAATCATGTCCGGTGATGATCACCGGGGCAGCAAATCCGTGCCCTGAAAACCGCAGTGCCGTGGCTTGGAACAGGCTTTGATCGCCAAAGATCGCGCTGAACTGTTTGGGATAGCTTTTGCGTGACAGGGGCCAAAGCCGGGTACCCGAACCGCCGCATAACAAGACTGGGGTAATCATTCGTGAATTTCTCTTGTCTGGTCCGCCGAAACACGCAGGCGCTGCTTGGAAGGATATAAAGCAAGACGCACGCATGCGGAACCGCTATCGCATCCGTGCAAACTTTCACTTTTACCACCAGCATAACGCCGCTTAACCGCCAAGGGGGCCTTTCGCCTGCGGGCTGGTGTTCATATAAGAGCATTCGCTTGCCCCGAGTCGGGGACGGCCGCTGCGGGACAGAACTGGAAAAATCGTGTTGTCATTCTTATCGGGCATATTCTCGACGGATATGGCCATTGACCTTGGGACCGCAAATACGTTGGTCTATATCCGGGGCAAGGGCATTGTCCTGAATGAACCGTCGGTCGTGGCGTATCACACCAAGGACGGCAAGAAGCAGGTGCTGGCTGTCGGCGAGGATGCCAAGCTGATGCTGGGCCGCACGCCGGGCAGCATCGAGGCGATCCGCCCGATGCGCGACGGGGTGATTGCCGATTTTGAAGCCGCCGAAGAGATGATCAAGCATTTCATCCGCAAAGTGCATCCGCGCACAACGTTTTCCAAGCCCAAGATCATCGTTTGCGTGCCCCATGGCGCGACGCCGGTGGAAAAGCGGGCGATCCGCCAGTCGGTGCTGTCGGCGGGCGCGCGCCGCGCCGGGCTGATTGCCGAGCCGATTGCAGCGGCGATTGGCGCGGGCATGCCGATCACCGATCCGACCGGCAATATGGTTGTCGATATCGGCGGCGGGACAACGGAAGTGGCCGTGCTGTCGCTGGGCGACATCGTCTACGCGCGCTCGGTTCGGGTGGGCGGCGACCGGATGGATGAGGCGATCATCAGTTATCTGCGCCGCCATCAGAACCTTTTGATCGGCGAGTCGACGGCTGAGCGGATCAAGACGAGCATTGGCACGGCGCGGATGCCGGACGACGGGCGCGGATTGTCGATGACCATTCGCGGCCGCGATCTGCTGAACGGTGTGCCGAAAGAAACCGAGATCAATCAGGCCCAGGTGGCCGAGGCTTTGTCCGAACCCGTGCAGCAGATTTGTGATGCGGTGATGCAGGCGCTGGAAACCACGCCGCCGGATCTGGCGGCGGATATCGTGGACCGGGGGGTCATGCTGACGGGCGGGGGCGCTTTGCTGGGCGATCTGGACCTGACGCTGCGCGAGCAGACCGGGCTTTCAATCTCGGTCGCGAACGAATCGCTGAACTGCGTGGCGCTTGGCACGGGCAAGGCTTTGGAATATGAAAAGCAACTGCGCCACGTTATCGATTACGACAGCTGATCGGTTTTGTTACCCCGGGGCCGGGCATGAGCAAGTCACGCGCGAATCAATCCGAAGACTTCGCGCGCCCCTTGCGGCGCGTGCTCGTTTTGCTGGTCGTGCTGGTACTGGGCGCAATATTTGTGGTTTGGCGCATCGACAGCCCAAGGGTTGAACAGTTCCGCGCCAATTTGGTCGACAAGATGGTGCCCTCGTTCGACTGGGCACTTTTGCCGGTCACAGGCGCGATGGGCATGATCGACGATTTTCAATCCTATGCCCGGCTTTATCAGCAAAATCAGCAGCTGCGCGACGAGTTGCAGCGCATGAAAGCCTGGAAAGAGGCGGCGCTGCAGTTGGAGCAGAAGAACGCGCGGCTGTTGGATTTGAACAATGTCCGGCTTGATCCGCGCCTGACCCATGTGACGGGCGTGGTTTTGGCCGACAGCGGCAGCCCGTTTCGCCAATCAGTGCTGCTGAATGTCGGCGCGCGGGACGGGGTGCGCAATGGCTGGGCGACGATGGACGGGATCGGTCTGGTCGGCCGGATTTCGGGGGTGGGCGAGCAATCCTCGCGCGTGATCTTGTTGACCGACAGCAACAGCCGGGTGCCGGTGACGGTGCAGCCCTCGGGGCAGCGCGGTCTTTTGTCGGGCGATAACAGCCAGTTGCCGCCGCTCGACTTTCTGGAAGATGCCGATGCGGTGCGCCCGGGCGACCGGGTGGTGACATCGGGCGACGGGGCAGTGTTTCCGGCGGGGCTTTTGGTGGGACAGGTGGCCAAGGATGCCGATGGCCGCCTTCGGGTCGTGCTGGCGGCCGATTATCAGCGGCTGGAATTTTTGCGCGTGCTGCGCAGCCACGAGATCGAGCCGATTACGGATGCCGGCGCGCTGATCGCGCCCGATCCGTTGCGCGAATTGCCGACGGGGATGCAGGGGCCGCTTGTGCCGGATAATTTCAAGCCAGTGGTTCCGAGTGACGCCGGAGCGGGGACGGGCGGAAATGGTTGAACGTCTCCTCGGCCCGGTTCTTGGCCACCGGGTCCTGTTCCTGGCCCTGGCGGCGGCACTGTTTTTCTGGCGGCTTTTGCCCATTCCGAACGGGGACTATGTCTTTCCCGGACCGGACCTGTTGCTGTGTCTGGTCTTTTGCTGGACCCTGCGGCGCCCCGACTATCTGCCCTTCTGGCTGATCGCCGGGGTCATCTTTGTCGAAGATCTTTTGATGATGCGTCCGCCCGGGCTTTGGGCCTTGCTCGTGCTTGGCGGGGCCGAGTTTTTGCGGGCGCGGGGCGCGACGACGCGCTCCCTTAGCTTTGGTGTGGAGTGGGTTTTCCTCTCGGGGGTCATGGCCCTGCTGTTCACGGCCTACCGGCTGGTTCTGGCGCTTGTGCTTTTGCCGCAAAGTCCGATCAACGCCAGCCTTGTACACCTGATCGTGACCATCGCGGCCTATCCTTTGGTTGTGGGCACCTCCGTTATGGCATTTGGATTGCGCAGACCCAGTCTGGGCGAGACAACTTCCACAGGTCGCCGGATATGAGACGCGCCGCACGAGATACCGAGGCCATGTCGCGCGGATTTACCCGCCGCGCCTTGCTGATGACGGCGGGCATGGGCGCGATGATGTCGGCGCTTGGCGTGCGGATGCACACCTTGGGCGTGCGTCAGGCGGGCGAGTATCAGCTGCTCGCCGAAGAGAACCGCGTCAACATTCAGCTTGTCCCTCCCGCGCGCGGGCTGATCCTTGACCGCAATGCCAAACCGCTGGCCGCAAACGAGCAAAACTACCGCGTTGTGATGACCAAAGAAGGCGCGGGCGATACGGATATGGTGCTGAACCGGCTCAGCCATGTGATCCCGTTGACCGCCGATGATCTTACCCGTGTCCGCAAGGATATCGCCCGCAACTCCTCGTTTGTGCCAATCACGGTGGCGGACCGGCTCAGTTGGGAAGACTTTTCCAAGGTCGCGCTGAACGCCCCTGCCCTGCCCGGCGTGACGCCGGAGGTTGGCCTGTCGCGGGTTTATCCGCGCAGCACCGATTTTGCGCATGTGATGGGCTATGTCGGCCCGGTGTCGGAAAAGGACCTTGAGGGCGATGAAAACCCCGACCCTTTGCTGCGCATTCCCGATTTTCAGATCGGCAAGATCGGGGTCGAAAAATGGATGGAGGATGCGCTGCGCGGCACCGCTGGCACCAAGCGTTTGGAGGTGAACGCGGTTGGCCGCGTGATGCGCGAGTTGGAGCGGCTGGAGGGTGATCCCGGCGCCGATCTGACCCTGACAATTGATGCGGACATTCAGAATTTCATTCAAGCGCGCCTTGGCGATGAAAGCGCCGCCTGCGTGGTGATTGATGTGCAGAACGGCGATATCATCGCCGCCGTTTCTTCGCCCAGCTTTGATCCAAACATGTTTGTGCGCGGAATTTCCTATCGCGATTACAATGTCTTGACAGAAAATAACCACCTGCCCTTGGCCAACAAGGCGGTTCAGGGCGCCTATCCGCCGGGATCGACGTTCAAGATTGTTACCGCGCTCGCCGGGCTGAAGGACGGGCAGATCGCGCCGGATTTCAAGGCGCGCTGTTTGGGGTATATTGAAAACAACGGCACGCGGTTTCACTGTTGGAAAAAGGGCGGTCATGGCACGGTGACGCTGGCCAAGTCGCTCGCGGAAAGCTGTGATGTGTTTTATTATGAGGTCGCGCAAAAGGTCGGGATTGAAAAGATCGCCCTGATGGCGCGGGAATTGGGGCTGGGGGTTCGGCATGATCTGCCGATGTCCGCGATCACAGAAGGCAGCATTCCGACCAAGGCCTGGAAGCTGGAAAAGTTCAAGAAGGACTGGGTGATCGGCGATACGATCAACGCAGCAATCGGTCAGGGCCTTGTGCTGGCCTCGCCGATGCAGCTTGCGGTGATGATGGCGCGGGTGGCGTCGGGCAATCAGGTGATCCCGCGGCTGATCAAGGCGATAGATGGCAAAGCGGTGGAACCCGCGCCGATCGTGCCGCTGGACATTAACCCCGAATATCTGCGCGTCGTGCGACAGGGGCTGATTGATGTGGTGAACAGCGAAAAAGGGACGGCCAAAGCCAGCAAGGTTGTGGACGAAACCATGACCTTCGCCGGCAAAACCGGCACCTCGCAGGTGCGCAACATTTCGGCGGCCGAGCGGGAAACCGGGGTTGTGTCGAACGACAATCTGCCGTGGGAAAAGCGCGACCACGCGCTGTTTGTCGGGTTCGCCCCGGCGGACAATCCGCGCTATGCGGTGGCGGTGGTGGTGGAACATGGCGGCGGCGGATCGGTAGTGGCCGCGCCCATCGCGCGCGATGCGATCCTGCGCGCGCTTTCGGACGGCGTGCCCGCCCTGACCGCCTATCCAGAAAGCCAGCGCGGCCGGATGGAAAGCTTGCTGAACGCGCTGGTGCTGCGCGGGGCCGATGGAAGCCTTCCCAAGGGAGACGGCGCATGAGCTTTTTGGAATATCGTCTGAAATCGGTCCCTTCGGGGGTGTCCAAGATCCTGTACCTGAACTGGGCGCTGTTTTTGGTGGTCACAGCCGTTGCCGCGATTGGCTGGCTGATGCTGTATTCCATTGCGGGCGGCAATATTGAAACCTGGGCCGAGCCGCAGATGAAGCGGTTCGCAGCCGGATTCGTGATCGCGCTGGCCGTCGCGATGACTCCGATCTGGTTTTGGCGCAATATGTCGACGCTGGGATACGCGCTGACCTTTATCTTGCTGCTGATCGTGGAGTTCTTCGGCACCGTCGGCATGGGCGCGCAGCGCTGGATTGATCTGGGGTTCATGCGGCTGCAGCCTTCGGAATTGATGAAAGTGACGTTGGTGATGATGCTGGCGGCCTATTACGACTGGCTGGATGACAAGCGCATCTCGCGGCCTTTGTGGGTTCTGATCCCGGTCTTGTTGATCGTGGTGCCGACCATTTTGGTGCTGATGCAGCCAAACCTTGGCACCTCGGTGATGCTGATCGTGGCGGGGGGGGCGGTGATGTTCGCGGCGGGGGTCAGCTGGTGGTATTTCGGCGCCGTGGCCTTGTTGGGCGGTGCGGCGATCTCGTCGATCTTTGTCACGCGCGGCACGGCATGGCAGTTTCTGCATGATTATCAGTACAAGCGGATCGACACCTTTCTTGACCCCGCCGCTGATCCTTTGGGCGCGGGGTACAATATCATTCAGGCCAAGATCGCGCTGGGATCAGGGGGGTGGACCGGCAAGGGGTTCATGCAAGGCACGCAGTCGCGGCTGAACTTTCTGCCCGAAAAGGAAACCGATTTCATCTTTACCATTTTGGGCGAAGAATTCGGCTTTGTCGGGGCGTTTTCCCTACTGACCCTTTACGCGCTGATCCTGATTTTCCTGATCTGGGCCGCGCTGCAGAACAAGGACCGCTTCAGCCAGCTGTTCATCATCGGCATCGCGATGAATTTCTTTTTGTACATCGCGGTGAACCTGTCGATGGTGATGGGCATGGCCCCGGTGGTGGGGGTGCCGCTGCCGTTTCTGTCCTATGGCGGATCGGCGACGCTGGTGCTTTTGCTGGCTTTCGGGCTGGTGCAAAGCGCCATCGTGCACCGACCGCGCTAGCCTTGAAAACCCTGATCCGTCACGCCCGGTTTCTGGCCGCATTTGCGGCGGGGCTTGCGCTGTGTCTTGGGCTTTGGCTTGGGCAAGGCTGGTCGGCGGTGCATGGGGTCGTCGTGGGGTTTGATGCCTTTGCGCTGGCCTATCTGGGCCTTGGCCTTCGGCATTTGGCCGGCCTTGCCCCAAGCGATCTGAAACGCCATGCCGAGGATCAGGACGAAGGCATCACCTTGATCTTTGCGCTGTGCGCGGCGGCGGTCGGGGTCAGCCTTTGGGCGATCGTGGCGGTTCTGAACGGACAGGTTGGCGGGCCCGTGCTGACCGCGCTTGCCCTTGTTGCGGTGCCGCTCGGCTGGGCACTGGTGCAAATGCTGGCCTCGTTCCACTATGCCAACCTGCATTATCTGCCTGGCTCTGGCACGCCGCTGCAGTTTCCCGGAACGCAGACGCCGGGGCCGTGGGATTTCCTGTATTTTGCCTTCACAATCGGCATGACCGCGCAAGTCTCCGATGTCACAATTGGCACCACACGGCTGCGCAGGGCTGTTCTTTTGCATTCCACTTTGTCGTTTTTCTACAATACGGTGATCCTTGCCTTGGCGGTCAATGCCGGACTGAAGTTGATTTAAGGAATGCCGAACATGCTGACGATCCTGATGGCCGCCGGGGACGCGAACTGGCACCGTTACCGCGCACCGATTGAGGGCGCTTTGGCGGCATCCGGGATCGCGGCACGGCTGGTGCAAGAGGCGGCGCCCGAAGCGGTGGATTACATCGTTTATGCCCCCACCGCCGCCTTGCAGGACTTCGCGCCCTTTACCCGCGCCAAAGCGGTGCTTAGCCTTTGGGCGGGGGTCGAGCGGATTGTCGGCAATCACAGCCTGACCCAAGCCCTGTGCCGCATGGTCGATCCTGCCTTGGCCGAGGGGATGGTCGAATGGGTGGTGGGCCACGCTTTGCGCCATCATCTGAGGCTGGACCGTTATATCATGAACCCCCAACGGGTCTGGGATCCGGCCTGCCCGCCGCTCGCGCGCGAACGGCGGGTGGCGATGCTGGGCACCGGCGCCTTGGGCGAGGCTTGCGCACGGGCGCTGATGGCGCTGCGGTTCAACGTTGAAGGCTGGGGGCGCAGCGCCAAGGATTTGCCGGGCATCCGGTGCCACCATGGCCGCGCGGGGCTGCAAGAGGTGCTGTCGGGGGCCGATATCGTGGTCACGCTGCTGCCGCGCACGGCAGACACGGAAAACACGCTGAACGCCGAGAGCATGGCTTGGATGAAACGCGGGGCGGTGATCCTGAACCCCGGACGCGGGGCGCTGATCGACGATGCCGCGCTTTTAACCGCGCTGAACAGCGGACAGATCGGCCATGCCACTCTGGATGTGTTCCGGGTTGAACCCTTGCCGCAGGATCATCCGTTCTGGGCCCATCCGCATGTCACTGTCACCCCTCATATCGCGGCGGACACAAGGCCCGAAACCTCGGCGCAGGTGATCGCGGAAAACATCCGGCGCGGCGAGGCCGGAGAGCCTTTTGCCAATCTGGTGGACCGGGTGCGGGGGTATTAAGGCGCGCGGGGAGGGCCGAGCAAGCATCGCGGCGGCGGGGTCGCAATCAGAACAGACGGGCGTGCCCAGCCCCGGTTGACTGGCGCAAAACCGGGGCGGGTGATGACCTATAGGATGAGCGTTTTGGTGGTGGTGGCGGCGGGACTTTTATGGTCCACGCAGGGGCTGATCATCCGGCAGTTGGACAGCACGGCGACATGGGCGATCTTGTTCTGGCGCTCGGCAGGAACGCTGCCCGCGCTGTTCGTGGCCATGGCGATGTCCTCGCGCGGGCAGCCTTTGGCAGCGCTTGGCAAGGCGGGGGTTTCGGGGGTGATCGGGGGGGCGGGGCTGGTGTTTGCCTTTGCCGGGTCGATCTATGCGATGCAGGCCACGACGATTGCGAATGCGGTATTCCTGTTCTCGGCCTCGCCATTTTTCGCAGCCATTCTGGGCTGGATCTTTCTGAAAGAGCCGGTGCGGCGGGCGACATGGGCGGCGATTGCGCTGGCGGTCGTCGGCATGTTCGTGATGGTGCGCGAAGGGCTGTCGGCGGGGGCGCTGGACGGTAACATCGCGGCGCTGATCTCGGCGTTTGGGTTTGCCTGTTTCACCATCGCGGTCCGCTGGAACCGCCTGCAGGATATGCTGCCTGCCGTGTTCATGGGGGCGGCGTTTTCGATGGCCGTTGCGGCGGTGGTGCAGGTTGCGGCGGGGGCGCCTTTGATCCTGTCCGGGCATGATATTGGCATCGCAATGGCGCTGGGGGCCGGGGTGGTGGGGCTTGGGCTGGCGCTTTACACGTTGGGATCAAAGGGGATTTCGGCGGCAGAGCTGACTTTGCTTGCCCAGATCGAAGTGCTGATGAGCCCGGTTTGGGTTTACTTTTTCCTGAACGAGCAAGCGACGGCGGGCATGATCCTGGGCGGCGCGATCCTGATTGCGGCGGTGGTGTTCAACGGGCTGACAGGCGCGCGGGCGGGTGGCCGGGCGGCCTGACGATCACCTGTGACGCCGAAAGAACCTTGTGCGGGCGTACAGCGATTCCAACCGTTTGAGCCGCTCTGCCGACTGTTCCCATGACAGGGTTTGCACCGCGGACAGCAAGGTTTCAACGAGCACCAGAAGGGTCGCGTTGCTGTCCCAAGCCGAGGGCGCCTCGATGTGGCAGCACAGGGTGTGGCGGGCAAAGGCCGAAGCGGGCGACACCCAGCGGTCGGTGATCAGGATAATTTCGGCCCCCTGCTCGCGCGCGAGTTCGGCCATTTGCAGCACCGCGTTTTCATAGCGGCGAATGTCAAAAACCAGCAAGACATCGCCCGGCCCCATGTCGATCAAAGCGGGCGGCCAGGTGGAGGAGCTGTCTGAAAGCAGCGTCACCTCGGCGCGGACCATCTTCATCAGCGAGCAGAAATAATCGGCGAGCGAATGGGTGATGCGCCCGCCCATCGCAAAAACCCGGCGGTTCTTGTCGGCCAAAAGCGCGGCGGCCAGATCAAATTCGGCATGGTCGATCTGGCCAAGCGTTGCCGACAGGTTCTGCACAACGGCGGCGGCGAAACGGTTCAGAATGTGGGTATCGGGCACGCCGCCCGCCCATCGGTCATGCTTGGCAAGCGGCGAAATCAACATGGTTTCAACCTCGGCGCGCAGCAGTTTTTGAAACGCCGGATAGCCTTTGTACCCCAGCTTTTGCACCAGCCGCACCACCGTCGGCGTGGACACCTGCGCGCCCTTGGCCAGAATGGTGATCGATCCCAGCGCCGCGACGGGATAATGCGACAGGATATGGGTGGCCAGTTGCCGCTCGGCCCGGGTCAGATCGGGGAGGGCAAGGCGCAATTGGTCCTCGATGCTGGTGTCCATCTCGCCCCATTTCCCGGTGACCCTGAAACTATCGTAACAGGAATCTTTCACAAGAAACAATATTGACAGTGCGGCCGGAAAACGGTGGAATTCGCCGGATGAAGGGATGACTCGCTTTGAAAACCGCAAGACCCGGCGCCAAGACCTTTGCCCCCGTGGTGGAAAACTCCGGGGCGCTGGGGCGTTTTGTGATCGTTTGCGAGCATGCTTCGGCTTTGATCCCGCCGCAGTGGGGCGATCTGGGCCTCAGCGAAGAGCTGCGCCGTGCGCATATCGCCTGGGATCCGGGCGCTTTGGGGCTGGCGCGCGGGCTGGCGCGGCGGCTGGACGGTGTTTTGGTGCATGCGCCCGTCAGCCGTTTGATTTATGACTGCAACCGCGCGCCCGACATGCCCGGCGCGATGCCGGCGAAATCGGAAGTCCACGACATTCCCGGCAATGCCGCAATTTCCGCCGCCGAGCGGCTTGCGCGGACAGAGGCGGTGTATCTGCCTTGGGCGGCGGGTCTGCATGATCTGATCGCGCGGCGCATCGCGCTGGGGCTGCGGCCCGTGGTGGTGACGGTGCATTCGTTCACCCCGGTCTATTTCGGCAAGAAGCGGTTGGTCGAATTCGGCATCATCCATGATGCCGACCGCAGCTTGTCCGTTGCGGTGTTGACGGCAGCGCAAAAACTGACGCGGTTGAACACCCAGCTGAACGCGCCCTATTCCGCCGTTGACGGCGTAACCCACACCCTGCGCCTGCACGCGACGCCGTACGGGCTGCCAAATGTCATGCTTGAAATTCGCAATGACCTTATCGGAAGCACCGACGCCGAAGAGGCGATGGCCGAGCAGCTTGCGCCAGTGCTGAACATGGGGCTGACCGAGATTCAAAAGCAGGCCAAGGCCAGCTGACGGGGCGAGCACTGGCTGACGCAGTTTTCATGGGGGGCACGCCCCCCCGGCACGCATACCCCCAACCAGATTTGGGGAAACCCACGAGGAGCAAATAATGCCCGGAACGATGACTTTGGACGCGCTGAAAGAGGCCGTAGCGCGCGGCGAGATTGATACGGTTTTGGTGGCTGCCATCGACATGCAGGGACGCCTGATGGGCAAACGCTTTCATGCCGCGTTCTTTGTAAATGGCGGCTGGGAGGAAACCCATTGCTGCAACTATCTGTTGGCGGTCGATATGGAAATGACCACGGTTCAGGGCTATAAATCGTCAAACTGGCAGACGGGGTATGGCGATTATGTGATGAAGCCGGACATGAGCACGTTGCGCCCGATGCCCTGGCTCGAAGGTCATGCGCTGGTGCTGTGCGACCTGTTGGATCACCACCATCATCCCGTTGAACACTCCCCCCGGCAGATCTTGCAGCGGCAGGTCGCGCGGGCGAATGCCATGGGGTTCGATGCCATGATGGCAACCGAGCTGGAGTTTTATCTGTTTGAAAACAGTTACGAATCGCTGCGTGACAGCAATTTTTCCGGGCTGAAGCCGGTCAGCGCCTATAACGAGGATTACCACATCTTCCAGACCACCAAGGAAGAAGGCGTGATGCGCGCCGTGCGCAACGGGCTTTATGGCGCGGGGATTCCGATCGAAAACTCGAAGGGCGAGGCGGACGCGGGGCAGGAAGAGGTGAATTATCGCTATTCCGACGCGCTCGACACCGCCGACAACCATACGATCGTGAAGCACGGCATCAAGGAAATCGCCTGGACCAAGGGCAAATCGGTGACGTTCATGGCCAAGTATGACCACCGCAAGGCCGGGTCGTCATCACATTGCCACCAATCGCTATGGACCAAAGACGGCAAGCCGGCGTTTTATGATGCCAAGGACGAACACGGCATGTCCGACCTGATGAAACATTATATCGCGGGTCAGTTGGCCCATGCGCGCGACATCACGGTGTTTCTGGCGCCCTATGTGAACAGCTATAAACGCTTTACGGTGGGGATGTTTGCGCCGACCAAAGCCGTGTGGAGCGCCGATAACCGCACCGCAGGGTTCCGGGTTTGCGGCGTGCACAGCAAGGCGATCCGCGTGGAATGCCGCATTCCGGGCAGCGATGTGAACCCCTATCTGACCTGCGCCGCGCTTTTGGCGGCGGGGCTGGACGGAATTGAGAAAAAGATGGTGCTGGAGCCAGAGATGAAGGGCGACATGTATGCGGCGGGGGGCGTGCGCGAAATTCCCCACAACCTGCGCGAGGCGGCGGATTTGCTGAACACCTCAGCGATGTTGCGGGCGGCGTTTGGCGATGATGTGATCGACCACTACCACCACGCTGCGCATTGGGAAATTTCGGAAACCGACCGGGTCGTGACCGATTTCGAAATTCAGCGCCTGCTGGAGCGGGCGTAAGACTTTGGCGACATGCAAATGTAGGTCGGGGGACACCCCGACTCTTTTGAAAATGCCGGGGTGTCCCCCGGCCTACGAGGTATGACAATGAAACCAATTCAACTGATCAGCCCGGTCGACGGGTCTGTCTATGCCGAGCGGATGCCGCTGACGCTGGACGCCGCAAAGGCGATGGCCGCACGAGCGAAGGCCGCGCAAAAGCCTTGGGCGGCGCGGCCCTTGGCCGAACGCATTTCGCTGGTGCAGGCGGGGGTGGCGGCGCTGAACAAGATGGCCGATGTGATCGTGCCCGAGATTGCCTGGCAGATGGGCCGCCCAACCCGCTTTGGCGGCGAGTTCGGCGGGGTGAATGCCCGGACGGAATACATGTCGCAGATCGCAGCGGAAACGCTGGCCGATCATGTCATTGAAGACAGTGACAAATTTCGCCGCTATCTGGCGCGTGAGGCGCTGGGCGTGGTGTTTATCGTGGCGCCGTGGAACTATCCTTATCTGACCACGATCAACACCCTGGCCCCGGCCCTGATCGCGGGCAACACGGTGGTTTTGAAACACGCCAGCCAAACCATGCTGGTCGGCGAGCGTCTGGCCGAAGCGTTTCACAGCGCGGGGGTTCCGGCGGATGTGTTCCAGAACGTCGTGCTGGACCATGCCACGACCGAGCATCTGATCGGGGCGCGGGCGTTCAATTTCGTGAACTTTACCGGATCGGTTGGCGGCGGTCAGGCGATGGAGCGCGCGGCGGCGGGCACATTCACGCCCCTGGGGCTGGAGCTTGGCGGCAAAGACCCCGGCTATGTGCGTGCCGATGCCAATCTGGCGGCGGCGATAGACACGCTGATGGACGGCGCGATGTACAATGCCGGGCAATGCTGCTGCGGAATCGAACGGATTTATGTGCATGAAAGCCTGTATGACGCCTTTGTCGAAGGGGCGGTAAAATGGGTTTCGGCGCTGAAACTTGGCAATCCGTTTGACCCCGAAACCACGCTTGGCCCGATGGCAAACAAGCGTTTTGCCGCCGTCGTGCGCAGCCAGATCGCCGAGGCCGTGGCGGCAGGCGCCAAGGCGCTGATTGATCCGGCGCTCTTTCCGGCCGATGATGGCGGCGCCTACCTTGCCCCGCAAGTGCTTGTGAATGTGGATCATTCCATGCGGGTGATGATGGAGGAAAGCTTTGGCCCGGTCGTTGGCATCATGAAGGTCAAAGACGACGCCGAGGCTTTGCGTTTGATGAACGACAGCCTTTATGGGCTGACCGCTTCGGTATGGACCGAAGATTATACCACGGCGCAGGCCATTGGCCGCCAGTTAGAGACCGGCACCGTCTTCATGAACCGCGCCGATTACCTTGACCCGGCTTTGTGCTGGACCGGGTGCAAAGACACCGGGCGTGGCGGATCGCTGTCCTATCTCGGGTTTCATTCGGTGACCCGTCCGAAATCTTATCATCTGAAGAAGGTCTGAACCCATGGCGCATTCTGTTCCAAACCGGAACTGGTCCTATCCCACCGCGATCAAATTCGGCGTTGGCCGCATTGCGGAACTGGCCGAGCATTGCAAAGCGGCGGGGGTGAAAAAGCCGCTGTTCGTGACCGACAAGGCCCTCGCAAGCCTGCCGATCACGGCAGAGGCGGTGGCGGTGCTTCGCACGGCGGGTCTTGGCGCGGCGGTGTTTTCCGAGGTCGATCCGAACCCGCATGAGGGCAACATGGCGGATGGGATCAAGGTCTACCTTGCCGGGGGTCATGACGGGGTGATCTGTTTTGGCGGCGGATCGGCCTTGGATCTGGGCAAGATGATTGCGCTGATGGCGCATCAACGTTCGGATCTGAGCGTTTGGGACCTTGAGGATGTGGACGATTGGTTCACCCGCGCCGATGCGACCAAAATCGCGCCGATCATTGCCGTGCCAACGACGGCAGGCACCGGGTCGGAAGTGGGCCGGGCCGGGGTTCTGACCAATTCGGCCAGCCATAAGAAAAAGATCATCTTTCACCCCAAACTGCTGCCGGTGGTGGTGATCTGCGATCCGGCACTGACCGTGGGCATGCCGCGGTTTATCACGGCGGGCACGGGCATGGACGCGCTTGCGCATTGCCTTGAGGCCTATTGCAGCCCGATCTATCACCCGATGAGCCAGGGGATTGCGCTGGAAGGCATGCGTTTGGTGTTTGAAAACCTGCCCTTGGTTTACGCCGATCCGAACAATCTGGACGCCCGCGCGCATATGATGTCGGCGGCGGCGATGGGGGCGACGGCGTTTCAAAAAGGGCTGGGCGCGATCCATTCGCTGTCGCATCCGGTGGGCGCAGTTTATGGCACGCATCACGGCACAACGAATGCTGTGGTCATGCCGATGGTGCTGGATTTCAACCGCCACGCGATCGAGGACCGGATCAACGCGGCGGCGGCCTATTTGGGCATCGCGGGCGGGTTCGCGGGCTTTCATGAACGGGTGATGCAGCTGCGTGCCTTGCTGAACATCCCGCAAAACCTTGCGGCGATGGGGGTGCAGTTCGCCGATCTGGACAGGCTGACCGACATGGCACTGGAAGACCCGTCTTGCGGCGGAAATCCGGTGGTGATGACCCTGCAAAATACGCGCGCGCTGTTTGAGGCGTGTATGTAAGGCCGGAGCGGGCAAATGACGCAAACTTTCAGCACCGAAATCGCGGTGATCGGCGCGGGCGTGGTCGGGCTGACCATCGCGCAGCGGCTGCTCACCGAAGGGCGCGAGGTGGTGCTGTGCGATCCGGCCCCGCCGGGGTCGGGGGCGTCCTATGGCAATGCGGGCACGATTGCCGATTACGCGGTGATGCCGGTGGGCACGCCCGAGGTGCTGCGCAATCTGCCGTCGCTTTTGTTCGACAAGAACTCGCCGCTTTCAATCCGCCGCGCGGCGCTGCCGTCGCTTTTGCCATGGCTGGCGCGGTTTGCGCGGCAAAGTCTGCCCGGCGCGGCGATGCGCAATGCCGTCAGCCTTGCGGCGCTGCTGGCAGGGGCAAGCGGGCGCTGGGGTGATCTGGCGGATCAGATCGGAGGCGCCGCGATCTTGCAAAAGCGTGGCTGCCTTTATCTTTATGAAACCACGAAGGCATTCAGGCAGGCCGAGGCGGAGATGGCGGGGCGGCGGAAGTTTGGCATCCTTGCCGAGCTTTTGTCGCCGCAGGACGTGGCGCATTTGGAGCCGGGATTGCCAGAAGTTGCGGGCGGGGCGGCGCTTTTTCCGCAAGCGGTGTTTCTGTCTGACCCCGGCGAGATGATGCGGCTTTTGGCGGCGGTGGTGCAGCGGCAAGCGCAGGTCCTGCCAACGCGGGTGGACCGACTGCGGCGCGAGGCCGGCGCGGTGGTGATCGAAGGGCCGGACATGCGGGTGACAGCGCGCCGCGTTGTCATCGGGGCGGGGGCGCATTCGAAGGCGCTTGCGGGCCAATCGGGCAATTGGGTGCCTCTGGAAACGGAGCGGGGGTATCATGCGGAATGGGATATGCAGACGCCAAGGCTCACCCGGCCAACCTGCCCCACGAGCCGCGGATTTTATCTGTGCCCGATGAGGGGGCGGCTGCGGGTGGCAGGGACGGTGGAGTTGGGCGGGCTGACGGCCCCCGCGTCGGCGCACCGGATCGAGCGGCTGCTGGAAGGCGCACGCGCAATCTTTCCGGATTTGGGCGCACCGGACCGCACGTGGATGGGGTTTCGCCCGTCAATGCCCGACAGCGTGCCGGTGATCGGGCCAAGCCGGGGCGGCGATGATGTGATCCTTGCCTTCGGGCACGGGCATATCGGGCTGACCTTGGCGCCGGTGACGGCGCAGATCGTGGCGGATCTGGTGATGAGACGGGCACCGCATCTGAACATCTCTGCCTGCCGGGCGGATCGGTTTTAGGGGGGCGTCCGGGGTTGAACGGACCATCCGCGCCCGCAAAAATTCCGCAGGGTCCACGATTTTTCTGCGAAAAATCAGGTCCTGATCGGCGGGGAGGGACTGATTTTTCGCAGAAAAATCGCGGGTGGGTTGGGCAGAGCGACGGATCAACCCGGGCGTCGCTTCGGGACAACACTTTGCCGGTTTGCGGACTAAAACGCCTCTGCCGTCTTTCAAATCAGCGCTCGTGGTGGCACAGTCAGGCCAAACCGGGCGGATGACAAGCCCGGGGCGCAGAGGCTTCGAAAAACGGCGGGCGGGAACGATGAAAAACCGGATTTTGGCTTGGGTTGGAATGGGGCTGGTCAGCGGTTTATTGCTGTTTGCATCCGGGCAATTTGCAACGGCGCAGCAAAGCCCGGCCCCCGAAGTCGCGCCCGCTGTGCAGGCCGAGAGCACGGCGAAAAAACCCGCCCCGCGCGATCCCAATATCGGCCCGGTGACGCAGCTTCCGCTGCCGCGCTATGTGACGCTGAAAACCAATGAAGGCAATGCGCGACGCGGTCCGGGGCTGACGCACCGGATTGACTGGGTGTTCACGCAAGCCGGGATGCCGCTGAAGGTAACGGCGGAATATGAAAACTGGCGCCGGGTCGAGGATATGGACGGCGCGGGTGGCTGGGTGCATTATTCGCTTTTGTCCTCGTCGCGTTCGGCGATCGTGACGCAGGACATGGCAGAGTTTCTGACCAAGCCGGAAACCGGCGCGGGTGTGGTGTTTCAAGCCGAATTCGGCGTGGTCGTGCGGCTTCTGGATTGTGAGATCGACTGGTGCCGGGTTTCGGCGGAAGGTGAAAAGGGCTGGGCGCGCAAAACGGCGATCTGGGGTGTCGAAGCGGGCGAAATTCTGGAATAAAACCGGCCAGGGTTTTCAAAGGGAGGGGCCGATGCAAACCGAACACGCGAACCGTTTGAATATTTCGGCCGGGGCGGTTTCTGTTCTGGTTGCGGTTTGCCTTGTCCTGATGAAGCTTTGGGCGCTGGGGCAGACCGGCTCGCTGGCTGTTGCCGCGTCTTTGGCGGATTCGGGGCTTGATCTGATGATTTCCTTCGGCGCGCTGGCTGCCACGATCTATTCCGCCAAACCGGCCGATGAAGACCATGCTTTTGGCCATACTTCGGTCGAAGATCTGGCCTCGCTGGCGCAATCGGTGTTCATCGTGATCTCTGCCGGGGTGATTGCAGGCTCGGCCTTGTTGCGGTTGTACGCGCCGGACGCGGAACGCATTACAGCCGAGCGCGAGGGGATCCTTGTGATGGTTGCATCGGTCGCGTTGACGGCGGGGTTGGTGATCTGGCAGGGCTTTGTGGCGCGGCGCACCGCCAGCCGCGTCGTGGCGGCGGACCGTTTGCATTACATTGGCGATATGGCCCCTGCGATGGGCGCGATCGTTTCGCTTTGGGCCTCGGGGCAGTTTGGGCTGAACAGTGTCGATTCCGTTGTGGCACTGGCGGCGGCGGCGTTTATGGCGATATCGGCGCTGCGCATTGGAAAATCGGCCTGGGATGCGCTGATGGACCGCCGCGCGGATCCGGCCCTGATCGAGGGGATGAGCGCAATTGTGCGGCAATGGCCGGGGATTTTTGGTTTCCACGATCTGAAAACCCGGGTCGCAGGCAGCCGGACTTTCGTGAATATTCATATTGAATTGGACGGCGATCAAACCCTAAGCGAGGCGCATGCCATCGGCGCGGCCTTGCGACGGGCGCTTCTGCAAGCCTATCCGGCGGCTGACATCATTATTCATAAAGATGTCGCCAAGCGCATCCCCCGGCGGTAATTTCCGCTTTATTTTTGGAAGTAATTGTTCGTAAACTTGCGTTTAAGGGCCAATCCCTTTCGTTTTCCCTTGCGGTTGGAGTTGGAGAATCGCACAAGGAGACAGGTTATTATTCAGGCGTACAACAAGGCGGACACCTTTGACAACAGAACGGCGATCTTACAAGCGTGAGAGCATGGATGTCCGCCGAGAGGCGCTGCTGACGGCAGCGATGGAACTGATTGCCGAAGGCGGACCCAAAGCTGCCACCGTCCGGGCGATTGCGCAAAAGGCGGGTGTGACGGCAGGGTTGATCCGGCATTACTTCACCTCCAAAGAAGAGCTGGTGCGCGAAAGCTATCGCTGGACGATGGACAAGATGACGCTGGCCGCTGTCACCGCGCTGCCGGACGTGGAAACGAATCCGGTCCTGCGGCTGGCAATTTTTGTGGCGGCGTCGTTGCAGCCCCCGGTCGTGGACCGAACCCGGGTCGGGCTTTGGGCGGGGTTTATGCACGGGGTACAACACGATGCTGACATGCGCGCTGTTCATATCCAAACCTACCTCGGATACCGCGATTTGCTGGAAACCCTGATCGTGGACTTGCAGATTGAAATGTCGCCGGGTGGCCATCACACAGCGGCGATCTCTTGCAACGGATTGATCGATGGCCTGTGGATGGAGGCGTCGACCGTCCCTGAAATCTTTGAAGATGGTGAAATTCTGACCATCGGGCTGCGGTCGGTCGGGGCTATTTTGGGCGTTGATCTGCTTGCGGCCTATTTGGCCCATGAAAAGAGCCCTCAGTGAAATACGCACCCGTTACCGACCGGCTGCAGGGGCTTGGCGGGGCCAAATGGGCCATCCATCACCGCGCGCGCGCCATGAAAGCCGCGGGGCACGCGGTGATCGAGTTGACCATCGGTGAGCCGGACACCGCCCCGTCTGCTGCGCTTTTGGCGGCGGCAAAGGACGGGATCGACGCCGGGCGGCTTGGCTATTCCGATGGGCGCGGAGAGGCGACGCTGTTGCAAGCGCTGGCTGCAAAATACAGCCGCCGCGCCGGGCGCGAAATTGGCACGGATCAGATCATCGCCCTTCCCGGCACGCAAACCGCGCTTTTTGCGGTGATGCAAACCCTGCTTGGGCCCGGCGACGAGGTGATCATCGGCGATCCGATGTATGCCACTTATGAAAGCGTGATCGCGGCGACGGGGGCCCGCCTTGTGCGCGCTCCGCTGCGGCCGGACATGGGTTTTCGGCTTCAGGCCGAGGATGTGGCCGCCAAAATGACCAGCCGGACGCGGGTTTTGTGCCTGAACACCCCGCATAATCCAAGCGGCGCGGTGCTGCGCGCGGGCGATCTTTCGGCCTTGGGCAATCTGGCAAAGCAGCATGATCTGTGGATCGTCTCGGACGAGGTTTATGAAGAGATCGTCTTTCCGGGCGTCACGTTTCACTCGCCCTTTGACCGCGCCGATTTGGCCGACCGGGTGGTTGTCGTCTCGTCCATTTCCAAATCGCACGCGGCGCCGGGGTTTCGGTCGGGCTGGGCGGTTGGCCCGGCGGAATTTGCCGAGCGATTGTTGCCCCTCGCGGAGGCGATGCTGTTTGGAAATCAACCCTTTATCGCCGATATGACGGCCCTTGCCGTCAGCGCGCCATCGGATGTCGCGCGGGGTATGGCCGAACGATTTGCCCGCCGAGCGGCGCTGATCAAGGGGCGGCTTGACGGGATTCACGGGCTGCGTGTGCCCTTGCCCGAGGCGGGGATGTTTGCGGTGCTGGACATACGGGCGCTGGGTATGAGCGGCGAGGAGTTCGCAGCGGCGCTTCTGGACCAAAAGGCCGTCGCAGTCATGCCCGGCGAAAGCTTTGGCGAGGGGCTGGCGGGCTGGGTGCGGATCAGTTTGACGCAAGGCGATGGGTTGATCGACGAGGCGTGCAGCCGCATCCTCGAATTCGCGGCAGACGGGCAAGGGGCGGGATGATGAAGACAGTCGGAGAGCGGATGGTCGAGGGTCTGGCGGCGCGCGGGGTCGAGGTGATCTTTGGCATTCCGGGCGTGCATACGGTCGAGATGTACCGAGGTCTGTCCGGCAGCCCCATCCGCCATGTGACCGCGCGGCACGAGCAGGGCTGCGCCTTTATGGCCGACGGCTATGCCCGCGCCAGTGGCAAGCCGGGGGTGGCGCTGGTGATCACCGGGCCTGGGATCACCAATGCGCTGACCGCCATGGCGCAAAGCCGCGAGGATTCGGTGCCGGTTCTGGTGATCTCGGGCGTTAACCGGCGCGACAGTCTGGGGCGCGGCATGGGGCGGTTGCACGAATTGCCCGATCAGGCCGCGATGGTCCGCACCCTTTGCCCCAGCCGCCAGATTACCGGCCCGGATGAGGTTGGCGCGGTTTTGGACTGGGCCTTTGCCACCATGGCGACCGGCCGCCCCGGCCCGGTGCATATCGAAGTGCCGACCGATGTAATGCCGATGCCCTGCCCGCCCCTGCCCGCCCCTGCTGCGCTGCCCGTGCGGCCCTTGGCTGCAACAGGCGATCTGGCGCAGGCGGCGGCGCTGCTGAACGCGGCGCAGCGCCCGCTGATCGTGGCGGGCGGCGGCGCGCGTGGCCTGGATACGCCGCTGCGCGCGCTGGCAGAAGCCTTGGACGCACCTTTGGTGCAAACGGTCAACGCGCGCGGGATGCTGCATGGGCATGATCTTTGCGTTCCAGCCTCGCCTTCGGTTTTGGCGGTGCGGGCGCTGATTGCGGGCTCCGATCAGGCATTGGTTTTGGGCAGCGAAATTGGCCAGACCGAATACGATATGTATGATACCGGCACCATGCCGGAACTGTCCGGCATGATCCGGGTGGATCTGTGCGCGGATCAGCTGGCGCGGCACGCGGCGGCCTTGACCTTTCAGGCCGACGCAGGGGCCTTTGTAGCGGCGCTTTTGCCGCTGATCCGCCGCAAACCCGCAGGCGGCGCGCAAAGGGCGGCGGCGGCGCGGGAACAGGCGCGCAAGGATCTGGGCGAGATGTATGCCCCGATGCCCAGCCAATTGCAGATGGTCGAAGCGATCCGCACCGCGATCAAGGGCGCGGTGATCGTTGGCGACAGCACACAGCCGGTTTACGCCGCGAACCTGTACTACGATCACGACCGCCCCGGCGGCTGGTTCAACGCGGCCACAGGATACGGCGCGCTCGGCTTTGGCCCCGGCGCAGCGGTCGGCGCGGCGCTGGCGTTGCCGGGGGTGCCGGTGATCTGCCTGATCGGCGACGGCGGCCTGCAGTTTTCCCCCGGCGAATTGCGCTCCGCCGTGGACGAGGCGCTGCCGATAACCTTCGTCGTGTGGAACAACGCCGCCTACATGGAAATCGCCGAAGCCATGCGCGGCGCCAATACCGAAGTGATCGGCTGCACGCCCTCGCCCCTGCGAATGGAACCCTTTGCCGCCGCCTGCGATCTGCCCTTCACCTCGATCCCAGAAGAGCCGGAGCTGCTGACCTGGGCGCTGTCGCAGCCCTGCGAGGGGCCAAGGCTGATCGAAATCAGGGTCAAACGTTAAACCATGGGGCGGCGCAGAATTTTCGCATGAAAATTCTTTTCTGCCTGGTCTTTAATTTGATCAAATTTCTTGGCATAAGGGCGCAGAAGCATGGGAAATGTCATGGCCGCTGATCAGATCGCCGGAGTACCTTCGGACCGCCTTGCCGCCTTTTCCGCGCGCGAGGCCAAACGCTTTGCCGCTGGTCGGCCAAAGTCAAAGGCCGCGGCCAAGGGCGCGGATGTGTTTTTGGACGGCGTGCCGCTGCATTGGATGAAAGACTGGCCGATGCCGTTTCTGCCTTTGGTCGCCAAGGCAAAGGGCGCGCGGATCACCGATCTGGACGGCTACCGCTTGGATGATTTCTGCCTTGGCGATACCGGGTCGATGTTCGGCCATTCGCCCAAACCTCTGGCCAAGGCGATCCGGGCGCAGGCGCGGCGCGGGTTGACCTTTATGCTGCCGACCGAAGATGCGCTGGCGGCGGGGCATCTGCTGACCCATCGGTTCGGCGATTTCCGCTGGCAGATCGCGACAACCGCCACCGACGCCAACCGCTTTTCCATCCGCGTCGCGCGGGCGGTGACCGGGCGGGCGAAGATCCTTGTGTTCAACGGCTGTTATCACGGGACCGTCGATGATGTCATGGTCGAGCTAAGTGCGGGCCAAACCCAAAACCGCGCCGGACTGCTGGGTCAGATCGCCGATCTGACCCAAGGCGCGGTCGCGGCCGAATTCAACGATCTGGCCGGGGTCGAGGCGGCGCTGGCCAAGGGCGATGTCGCGGCGATCCTGACCGAGCCGGTGATGACAAATTCGAGCATGGTGCTGCCGGACGAAGGGTTTCACACCGGGCTGCGCGCGCTTGCCACGCGCTACGGTGCGCTGTTGATCATCGACGAGACGCATACGATTTCAACCGGACTTGGCGGCTACACCCGCGTGCATGGGCTGCAGCCCGATATGTTCGTGGTCGGAAAATGCGTGGCGGGCGGAATGCCCACTGCCGTCTGGGGGATGACCGAAAGCGTGGCAACGCGGTACAAAACCGCCAACGCCGCCCGCGCTTCGGGGCATTCGGGCATGGGCACCACCCTTTCTGCCAATCCGATGCAATTCGCCTGCCTGCGCGCCACCTTGGGCGCGGTGATGACCAAAAAGAACTATGCCCATATGGAGGCGCTGGCCGAACGGCTGCACGGCGGCCTGGCGGCCGTGGTGGCGCGGGTGCAGGCGCCTTGGCATGTGGTGCGCGTCGGCGCGCGGGTTGAATTTATCTGCGCCCCCGGCCCGCTGCGCAATGGAACCGAGGCGGCTCTGGCACATCAGCCCGCGGTCGAGGCCGCGCTGCACACCGGGCTTTTGAACCGCGGTTGCCTGATCGCGCCGTTTCACAACATGATGCTGATCTGCCCCAAGACAAAAAAACGGCAGGTTGACCGCCTGATCGCCGCCTTTGACGAAGTGATGACCGAGCTTTTCAACCGGAATGCAAAATGACCAACCAGACCAGCCCTTCAGGATCGAGCCTGGCCGAGGCCGAAGCGTTTTTGGCCGCCCATCCCGAAATCGAATCCTTTGACATCGTGCTGCACGATTCCAACGGCATCGGGCGCGGGAAAATCATCCGCCGCCACGAGCTTTTGTCGATCTACCAAGGCGGGCGGCATATGCCGATCTCGATCCTCGGGCTGGATATCTGCGGCGAGGATGTCCATGAAACCGGGCTGATCTGGGATCAGGGCGACGGCGACCGCCGGGCTTGGCCGATAGCGGGCACGCTGGTGCCTCTGGTCGGAACCAATCCGCCGCGCGGCGAAGTTTTGATGTCGCTTTATAACCTCGACGGCAGCCCGATGACATCGGACCCGCGCCACGCCTTGCAGGCGCAGGTTGATGCCTTGGCGGCAGAGGGGTTGTATCCGGCGGGGGCATTCGAGTTGGAGTTCTTTCTGCTGGAAAACGAGCGCGGCCCGGATGGCAAGATGGTTCCGGCGCGGGACGTGCTGGACGGGCGGCGCAACACCAAGACGGATGTCTATTCGGTGGACCAGTTGCACGGCATGCTGCCCCTCTTCAACGACATCTATGCCGGGGCCAAGGCGGCAGGGATCAAGGCCGAAACCCTGATTTCCGAATTTGCCCCCGGTCAGTACGAATTGACCCTGCACTACCGCGAAAACGTGATGCAGGCGGCGGATGACCTTTTGCGGCTGAAGCGAATCGTGCGAATGCATGCGCGCCTGCACGGGGTCACTGCCTGTTTCATGGCCAAACCGAATGAGGATTACGCAGGGTCGGGCATGCACTTCCACGTCTCGATGTTGGACAAGGCCGGGCGCAACATCTTTGTCGAGGAGGTGGAGGGCCAGTACAATCAGGCGATCCTGCACGCCTTGGGCGGCCTGCGCGTCACGATGGGCGAATCCATGCTGGTCTTTGCCCCCCATGCGAATTCCTGGCGGCGGTTCGCATCCAATTCCTATGCACCGGTCAGCCCGACCTGGGGGGTCAACAACCGCTCCGTCGCGCTGCGCATTCCGGCAGGCGAC
>JANNBM010000048.1:0-20075 GCA_031385445.1 Paracoccaceae bacterium
GGCTGATAGCCCACGGCAGACGGGATACGACCCAGCAAGGCCGACACTTCGGACCCGGCTTGGGTGAAGCGGAAGATGTTGTCCACAAAGAACAAAACGTCCGTGCCCGATTGATCGCGGAACTGTTCGGCCAGCGTCAGACCCGACAGGGCAACGCGCAGACGTGCACCCGGCGGTTCGTTCATCTGACCATAGACTAGCGCCACTTTGGATTTGGTCATGTCGTCCAGGTTGATAACCCCGGATTCGATCATCTCGTGATACAGGTCGTTGCCCTCACGGGTGCGCTCGCCCACACCAGCGAACACCGAAAAGCCCGAGTGGACCTTGGCGATGTTGTTGATCAGTTCCATGATCAGAACCGTCTTGCCGACGCCAGCGCCGCCGAACAGACCGATCTTGCCGCCCTTGGCATAGGGGGCCAGCAGGTCAATGACCTTGATGCCGGTGACCAGAACCTTCGACTCGGTTGCCTGTTCGGCAAACGAAGGAGCCTTTTGGTGGATCGAGCGGTATTCGGTCGCGATGACCGGGCCCTTTTCGTCAACCGGCTCGCCGATGACGTTCAGGATGCGGCCAAGGGTGGCGTCGCCAACCGGCACCTGAATGGGCGCGCCGGTGTCGGTGACGACAGCGCCGCGCACCAGACCTTCGGTTGCGTCCATCGCGATGGCGCGGACGGTGTTTTCGCCAAGATGCTGGGCCACTTCCAGAACCAGTTTCTTGCCGTTGTTTTCCGTGATCAGTGCGTTCAGAATTGCGGGAAGATCACCCGTGAACTGCACGTCAACCACGGCGCCGATGATTTGCGTCACGCGGCCTGCCGCAGCAGCTGCTTTCGGTGCTTTTGCCATGTTGTTTCTCCGGTTCCTTACAGCGCTTCAGCGCCCGAGATGATTTCGATAAGCTCTTTGGTGATCGCAGCCTGACGCGAGCGGTTGTAGATCGTGGTGTATTTGGTGATCATCTCGCCGGCGTTGCGCGTCGCGTTGTCCATCGCGCTCATCCGGGCCCCTTGTTCAGAGGCGCCATTTTCCAGCAGCGCGGTAAAGATCTGCGTCGCCACACCGCGCGGCAGCAGGTCGGCCAGAATTGCCTCTTCGCTGGGCTCGTAGTCATAAAGGGCGCTGGCAGAACCGGCTTCAAACTCGGCCGGAATGATCTGCTTGGCCGTCGGGATCTGGCTGATCACCGATTGGAAGCGGTTGTAGAACATCGTGACCACATCGCATTCGCCCGCTTCAAAGCGCGCAAGGATATCGCGCGCGATGGATTGAGCGTTGCCATAGCCAAGGCGCTTGACCTCGGACAGATCGACATGGCCGACCATATAGGCGGAATAGTCGCGGCGCAGCTGCTCGCGGCCCTTTTTGCCGACGGTCAAGATCTGGATCGTCTTGCCCGCCGCGATCAACGCATTCGCCTTGGCGCGGGCAAGCCGCACGATGGTCGAGTTGAAACCGCCGCAAAGGCCGCGTTCAGAGGTCATGACGACCAAAAGCTGTATCTTGTCGCTTCCCGTCCCGGCCAGAAGCCGGGGTGCGCTGGCGGAGCCGCCAACCGACGAGGCAAGCGCGCCCATCACCGCATTCATCCGCTCGGCAAAGGGCCGGGCAGCTTCGGCGGCTTCCTGGGCGCGGCGCAGTTTTGCCGCCGACACCATCTGCATCGCTTTGGTGATCTTGCACGTGTTTTTCACGCTCGCGATCTTGTTTTTCAAGTCCTTAAGGCTGGGCATGCGCCTTCTCCTTCAGGGCCGGTTACGCGAAGTCTTTGGCGAAAGCATCAAGCTCGGCGCGGATGGCCTTCTCCAGATCGCCCGCAACTTTGCGGTCTTTCGTGGTGATATCGGCCAAAAGAGCCTTGCCGGTGGTGCGCAGATGCTTCAGCAGACCCGCTTCAAAGCGGCCCACATCCTTGACCGCGATCTTGTCCAGATAGCCCGATGTGCCGGCATAGATCACGCAGACGATTTCCGCGCCGGTCAGCGGGGCGTATTGCGCCTGCTTCATCAACTCGGTCAGACGCGCGCCGCGGTTCAGCAGCGCTTGGGTCGAGGCGTCAAGGTCGGAGCCGAATTGCGCAAAGGCCGCCATTTCGCGGTACTGCGCCAGTTCCAGCTTTACCTTGCCAGCCACCGACTTCATCGCGTTGGTCTGCGCGGACGATCCCACACGGGACACCGACAGACCGGTGTTCACAGCCGGACGGATGCCCTGATAGAACAACTCGGTTTCAAGGAAGATCTGGCCATCGGTGATCGAGATCACGTTGGTCGGAATAAACGCCGAAACATCGCCGCCTTGGGTTTCGATGATCGGCAGCGCGGTCAAAGAACCCGAACCGAAATCTGCGTTCAGCTTGGACGAGCGTTCCAGCAAACGGCTGTGAAGATAGAACACGTCGCCCGGATAGGCTTCGCGGCCCGGCGGGCGGCGCAAAAGCAAGGACATCTGGCGGTAGGCAACGGCCTGCTTGGACAGATCATCATAGATGATCAGGGCATGGCGGCCATTGTCGCGGAAAAACTCGGCCATCGAGGTCGCGGCATAGGGTGCGAGGAACTGCAAAGGCGCCGGATCGGACGCGGTTGCGGCCACCACGATCGTGTATTTGATCGCGCCGGTTTCTTCGAGCTTTTTCACCAACTGCGCCACGGTCGAGCGCTTTTGCCCGATCGCGACATAGATGCAGTACAGCTTTTTGCCTTCATCGTCGCCAGCGGCTTCGTTGTAGGATTTCTGGTTCAGGATGGTGTCCAAAGCCACGGCGGTTTTGCCGGTCTGGCGGTCACCGATGATCAATTCGCGCTGGCCGCGGCCAACCGGGATCATGGCGTCCACAGCTTTCAGGCCGGTTGCCATCGGCTCGTGCACCGATTTGCGCGGGATAATGCCCGGCGCTTTCACGTCGGCCTGACGACGCTCGGTCGAAACGATCGGGCCTTTGCCGTCGATCGGGTTGCCCAGACCGTCCACGACGCGGCCCAACAGGCCGTTGCCAACCGGCACGTCCACGATGGACTTGGTGCGCTTGACGGTGTCGCCTTCCTTGATGTCCTGATCCGAGCCGAAAATAACGATACCGACGTTATCAACTTCTAGGTTCAGAGCCATGCCCCGGATACCGCCGGGAAATTCGACCATCTCGCCAGCCTGAACATTGTCCAGCCCGTGCACGCGCGCAATGCCGTCACCGACGGACAACACGCGGCCGATTTCGGCGACCTCGGCGTCTTTGCCAAAGTTCTTGATCTGGTCCTTAAGGATCGCAGAGATCTCAGCAGCCTGAATTCCCATCACCCAACCTCTTTCATAGCATTCTGCAGGGAAGCGAGCTTGGCCTTGATCGAGGTGTCGATCATGGTCGAGCCCAGCTTGACGATAAGTCCGCCGATGAGGCTTTCATCAACGGTGGTGTTCAATTTCACGGTTTTGCCAACCGAAGCCTTCAGCGTTTCCGCCAGCTTCTTCGCCTGCGCCGCCGACAATGTCGCGGCCGAGGTCACATCGGCCGTCGTCTCGCCCTTTTCATCCGCGATCCGCGCGCGCAGATCGGCGATCAGATGCGGCAGCACGAAAAGGCGGCGCTTTGAGGCCATCAGGGCCAGCGTGTTCGCAACCAGGGTGGAAAGGCCCATCTTTGCAGCGACGGCGGCCATCGCGCCGGCCTGCTCGTCGCGGCCAATCATCGGCGAGGCGATCATGCCGACAAGTTCGGGGCTGACGGCAAGCGCAGCGCCAAGCGCCTCTGTGTCCGCTTCCAAAGACGCTAACGCCTTGGCATCTTTGGCCAATTCAAACAAAGCCTGAGCGTAGCGCCCGGCAATGCCCAGTGAGATCGAAGTCGGTTCGGCCACGTCATCCCTTCCGCAGTCTCTGGCCCCGTCTTTTTGCCTGCCCTCAGGTACAACCTAATGGGGGCGCACGTCGGGGGCATGCGTCTTTTTTCGAATTCAGGCGTCATTAGCAGAGCCTTTCCAACCCCGCAACCGAGTAGGCATCGATTCTGGCGCAAAAAGATGCACAGTTTTCGGGCGCTTCACGTTGGAGCCGGAATGGCAAAGATCCTTTGGCAAATGCGTGGATTGCCTTGTGTCACGAAACAGTTCACGGCCGGGGTTCAAAATCACTGCACAATCTTTAGGGATACGGCCAAAAGGGGCGAGGGCGCGCCACCAAATCACCAGTCGGCCCGGGATTGACCGGGATGCCATGCAGGGACTGGCGGCCCGGCCGGGGTTGTCTTTGCCGTGGGGTCGGGACCGGCTGGCCCAATCCTTCAAGCACGCGGATGGGTTTGGTGACGATCGCACCCAGCCCGCCGCGCGTGGGGGCATAGACCTGCTTTGACGCCTCGACCATCAAAACCCCGCCTGAAAGCCACGGCAACCTGCGGCCGACCTGTTCCCAGAAATTCGCGGTTCGCAGCCAGAACGGGGCATGGCTGGGCGGCACATGCAGCACGGTCAGCCCCCGCTCTGGCGTGAAGCCATGGCGTTTCAACTGCGTTTCCAGCTGCCCTGCCGTATAGGGGCGACCGAGGCCAAAAGGCGTGGCATCCGACCGCGACCACAGCCCGGCCCGGTTCGGCACGATGAACAGCGCCCGCCCGCCGGGGCCAAGCACCCGGTGCACCTCTTCCAGCAAGGCGCTGGGGTTTTCGGTGGTTTCAAGGCCATGCATCAGCACCAGACGGTCGATCATCCCGGTGGCGATGGGCCAGCTGAAATCGTCACACAGAACCGAAACATTCGGCTCTGCGGCAGGCCATGGCATCACGCCTTGGGGGCCCGGCATCAGCCCGATCACCCGGCGCGCCTGCGACAGATAGGGGCGCAGCAACGGCACGGCAAAACCAAAACCTGCGACGGTCTGGCCGGTTAGGGGCGGCCACAGCTCCACCACCTTGTCGCGGATGGCGCGCTGCGCCACGCGGCCAAGCTGCGTGCGATAATAAAAGTTGCGCAGGTCTAGAACGTCTTGGTGCATCGGACCTTGCGCTTCAATGGGGCAAAGGGAAAGCGGCTCACCTGCCCCTTTACCAGCGCCGCCGCCGCTTTGCCAGCGCGGCCAGCCCGCCGCGACCCAAGCCGCAGCTTTTCGCTGATTTCGGCAACGGCGGATTGCGCTTGGCCCCTTTCGCGGCGAGAACTACGGACAATCCGGCCATCACGGCCCAAGACCGAACGGAGGCCGCCATGGCGCTTGAACTGGTGACGATCCCCTGCCTGAAAGACAACTATGTCTTTTTGCTGCACGATGACGAGACCGGGCAAACCGCCGTGATCGACGTGCCCGAAGCCGCCCCGGTTCTGGCAGAATTGACGCGGCGCGGCTGGACGCTGACCGACATTTTCCTGACCCATCACCACGACGACCATATCCGGGGCGTGGCCGAAGTGAAGGCCGCCACAGGCGCCACGGTGATCGGCGCCACGGCCGACGCCCACCGCTTGCCGCCGCTTGATCTGGGCGTGGCCGAGGGGATGACAGTGACGCTGGGGCGCCATCACGGCCGGATCGTCGAGGTGCCCGGCCATACGGTCGGCCATATCGCTTATCTGTTCGACGGCTATGCCTTTACCGGCGACAGTCTGATGGCGGGCGGGTGTGGGCGGCTCTTTGAAGGCACGCCCGCGCAGATGTTCGGCAGCCTGCAAAAGCTGGCCGCTTTGCCGGACGACACCCAAATCTGTTCGGGCCACGAATACACCGCCGCCAACTTGCGCTTTGCGGCCAGTCTGGACGGCGACAATGAGGCGCTGACGGGCCGCATCGCAAAAGTCGCCAAAGCGCGGGCCGAAGGACTGCCGAGCGTGCCGTCAAAGATGAGCGGCGAGCGGGCCACCAACATCTTCCTGCGCGCCCATGAACCCGCCATCCGGGCCGCCCTGAACATGGCAACCTCCACCGACGCCGAGGTTTTCGCCGAACTGCGGGCCCGCAAGAATCAGTTTTAAGCCCGCCCAAAAAAGCATCATGCGAGGGCCGCCGCCTTGGCATGATCACTTTTTAGACTCACCCATGGAAATTCGCCCCCGAACACATAAATAGCTCTTGAAGTTGCGGCAATATAATCGAACCTTAACCCTTATCAGGCCACGGTTGGACAGGCCCTTGCCGGCTTTTCAACCCGGAATACAGGAGCACGTTGAAGTGCCATCTTTTACGACCACGCTAGAGCAGGCGATCCATTCGGCACTGGCCTATGCCAATGCCCGCAAACACGAATTGGCCACGCTGGAGCATCTGCTTCTGGCGCTGATCGAAGAGCCTGATGCCGCACGGGTGATGAAGGCCTGTTCGGTCGATCTGGACGAGTTGAAAAAGACGCTGGTTGATTTCATCGACGATGATCTGTCCACCTTGGTCACCGATGTCGAAGGCTCCGAAGCGGTGCCGACGGCCGCGTTTCAGCGCGTGATCCAGCGCGCCGCGATCCATGTGCAATCCTCGGGCCGCAACGAGGTGACGGGGGCAAATGTTCTGGTTGCCATCTTTGCCGAACGCGAATCCAACGCGGCCTTCTTCCTGCAAGAGCAGGACATGACCCGCTATGACGCGGTGAATTTTATCGCGCATGGCGTGGCCAAAGACCCCAGCTTTGGCGAGGCGCGCCCGGTTTTGGGCGCCGACGAGCCGCATCACGAAACCCCCAAAGCCGAGGCTGGCGAAGCCAAGGAATCGGCGCTGTCGAAATATTGCGTCGATCTGAACGTCAAGGCGCGCAAGGGCGAGGTGGACCCGCTGATCGGCCGCGAGGCCGAGGTGGAACGCGCGATTCAGGTTCTGTGCCGCCGCCGCAAAAACAACCCGCTTTTGGTCGGTGATCCGGGCGTGGGCAAAACCGCCATTGCCGAGGGGCTGGCGAAAAAGATCGTTGACGGGCAGACGCCGGAAATTCTGGCCCATGCCACGATCTTCTCGCTCGACATGGGCTCGCTTCTGGCCGGAACCCGGTATCGCGGCGATTTCGAAGAGCGGCTGAAACAGGTGGTGAAAGAGCTGGAGGATCACCCCGACGCGATCCTGTTCATCGACGAAATTCACACGGTGATCGGCGCAGGGGCCACTTCGGGCGGGGCGATGGATGCGTCGAACCTGCTGAAACCGGCGCTGCAGGGCGGCAAACTGCGCTGTATGGGATCAACGACCTACAAGGAATTCCGCCAGCATTTCGAAAAAGACCGCGCGCTAAGCCGCCGGTTCCAGAAGATTGACGTGAACGAGCCTTCGGTGCCCGACGCGATCAAGATCCTGATGGGGCTGAAGCCGCATTTCGAAGAGCATCACGATCTGCGCTATACTGCCGAGGCGATCAAGGCGGCGGTCGAACTCGCCGCGCGCTATATCAACGACCGAAAGCTGCCGGACAGCGCCATCGACGTGATCGACGAAGCAGGCGCGGCGCAGCATCTGTTGACCGAGTCCAAACGGCGCAAGGTTCTGGGGCTGAAAGAGATCGAGGCCGTGGTTGCAAAAATCGCCCGTATCCCGGCGCGCACCGTGTCCAAAGACGACGCCGAAGTGTTGCGCGATCTGGAAAAAACCCTGAAACGGGTGGTTTTCGGGCAAGATCTGGCGATTGAAGCCCTCGCGAGCGCGATCAAGCTGGCCCGTGCGGGCCTGCGCGAGCCGGAAAAGCCCATCGGCAACTACCTGTTCGCGGGGCCGACCGGGGTGGGTAAAACCGAGGTGGCCAAGCAGCTTGCGCTGTCCTTGGGGCTGGAACTTTTGCGGTTCGATATGTCGGAATACATGGAAAAGCACGCGGTTTCGCGGCTGATCGGCGCACCGCCCGGCTATGTCGGCTTTGATCAGGGCGGCATGCTGACCGACGGCGTGGACCAGCATCCGCATTGCGTTCTGCTGCTGGACGAAATGGAAAAGGCGCACCCGGATGTTTACAACATCCTTTTGCAGGTCATGGACCACGGCAAGCTGACCGATCACAACGGCCGCTCGGTCGATTTCCGTAATGTCATCGTGATCATGACCACGAATGCCGGCGCCTCTGACATGCAAAAAGAGGCGATCGGTTTTGGCCGGGCCAAGCGCACGGGCGAGGATACGGCGGCGATCGAGCGCATCTTTACGCCCGAATTCCGCAACCGTCTGGACGCCACGATTTCCTTTGCCTCGCTGGGCAAGGACACCATCATGCAGGTGGTCACGAAGTTCGTTCTGCAGCTGGAAGCGCAGCTGATGGACCGCAACGTGCATATCGATCTGACCGAAGAGGCCGCGACCTGGCTGGGCAACAAAGGCTATGATGACAAGATGGGCGCGCGGCCTTTGGGGCGCGTCATTCAGGAATACATCAAACGCCCGCTCGCCGAAGAGCTTTTGTTCGGCAAGTTGACCAAAGGCGGCACGGTGCATGTCGGCCTGAAGGATGACAAGATCGATCTGACCTATGAAGAGCCGAGCAAGCCGCGCATCACCGGCACCAAGACACGGCTTTTGACCGCAGAATAACGCTCTGCCCAGACATTTCTGCTTTGGCCCTCGCCCCGGCGGGGGCCTTTGCTTGTCGCGCTCGCCCCCCAAAGCCCACCAATGCAGATGGGGGGACGCGCAGCGTTTCCCCGGACCTACCGTTCCGTCAGTTTTAACTCGATCCGCCGGTTCTGTGCGTTGGCCTCGGGCGTGCCCCCTGCCGCCACGGGCTGAAATTCGCCAAAGCCGGTCGCCGCAAGCCGTTCTGGCGGAAACCCAAGACGATCAACCATATAGCGCACCACGGACAGGGCGCGCGCCTGTGACAATTCCCAATTGTCGGCAAAGGCGCCGTTGCCCGACACGGGAACTGCATCGGTATGACCATCGACGCGGATGATCCAGTCGATCTGCGGCGGGATCTGGGCCATCACCTCGGTCAAGGTGGCGACAACCTCGGCAATCTGCGCCGAACCTTCGGGGGCGAGATCGGCCGAACCTGGGGTGAACAGCACCTCGGACGAAAACACAAACCGGTCACCGACCACGCGCACACCCTCGCGGCCCGCCAGGACCGTGCGCAGCTGGCCAAAGAATTCTGACCGGAACTTTTCAAGGTTCTGGTTCTCCGCCTCCAACCGCTTGCGCTCTGCCGTTTCCAACTCGGCGCGGCGTTTTTGTTCCGACGCAACCTGCGCCAGCGCCGCGTTCAGCTTGTTTCCAAGCGAGTCCAGCTGCACATTGGCCTCGGCATCCTTTGCGGCAGAGGCGTCGAGCAATTCCTGCAAAGACCCAAGTTGCCCGCGCAGCGCCGTGATCTGCTGGTTCAAAAGCGCAACCTTCTGCGCCGCCTCGATCTTTTCCTTGTCCCCTGCGGTCAGGCTTTGCTGCGCCACCGCCAAAAGCGCTCTTTGCCGTTCGCCCTCGGTCAGGGCGCGGGCGGCCTCGGTCGCGGCTTTGGCGGCGTCGGTTTGCGCCGCGGCCAGCAGCGTCAGCGTCTCCTCAGCCTCACGGCGCTTTTGTTCCAGCGCCAGCGTCATCGCGGTCAACTCGGCGTCCGCCGTTTTCAACTTGGCCCGCAGCGCCTCCAACGCGGCGGCGTCGACCAAACGGGCGGCCTCCTTGTTCGTCAATTCGGCCTGTGTCCGCGCGATGGTTTGCGCATCAGCGGTGGTTTTCGCCGTCAAATCGGCGATCAACGCCTCCAACGCTTCGCGCTGCGCGGCGGCAAGACGCGCGGCCTCGGTGTCGGCGTCGATCTCGTCCCGCGCTTTGGCAAGCGCCAAATTCATCGCCTCTTGCTCGGTGATCAGCTTGGCCTGTGCCGATTTAAGATCCTGAACCGAAGCGGTCAGCGTTGTGACCTGCCCCCGCGCCGCGTCCCGGTCGGCCAAAAGGCTGGCCACTTGCGCCTCAAAGCTGATGATGCGAACCTGAGCGGCGGAAAGTTCCTCCGCGCGCGCGGCAAGGCTGGCGGTCAACGTGCCGATCAGCACCGTTTGCTCGGCGCCTTTTTGGGTGGCATCGGCCAGATCCGCCGTCAGGCTGCCAATCTGCGTTTGCAGATCCTCCGCGCGGGCGCGCTCTAACCCCAAGGCATCGGCCAGCTGCGACAATTGCGCGTTAAGCTCTGAAAGCTGGCTGTCCTGCGTGGTGATCGTCTCGCGCAGCACCGATTGCATGACGGTGAAAATGGTCAGAACAAAGGTCAGCACCATCAGCAAAGTGGTGACCGCATCCACGAAACCGGGCCAGATATTGGAATTTTCGCGGCGGCGTGACAGGCCCATCTCAGGCCCTTGGCGGCGCGGCATTGCGCGCGAGCGAACGGATGGCTTGGGTCAGCGCGCTGATATCTCCGCGCAGATCGGCCATGCTTTCCTGACGGCCTGCCGAAATTTCTTCAAGGATCCGAAGAAGTTGCACGTCAATGGACCGCAGCCGCATCCGGCTTTCGGCATCTGAATGCGCCCCGCCTTCCGGCCCCGTCAGCGCCGCAATCAAACGGTCTTGCCCTTGCGCGATCCGGCTCAACGCGGCGGCCTGCCCGGCCTCCGCCTCAAGCCGCTGCGCCAGCGCCGCCACCGCGACGGCCAGTTGCCCGATCCGGTCTTCGGCGCCCTCGCGGTTGGTTTCGGTCTGGGTGAACAGCGTTTGCAAAACCTCGATCTGGCCCGTCATATTGTCCAGAATTTGCGTCAGCGCGCCTTGATCGGCGCTTTCCCCCTCACCTCCGGCAAAGCCAAGCCGAGTGATCGACGACAGCCACTCTTCCAACTCAAGGTAAAACCGGCTTTGGCCGTGGCCCGCGAACAGCTCCAACAGGCCAAGCACCAGCGATCCCGCCAAACCCAAAAGCGACGAGGAAAACGCCGTGCCCATGCCGCCCAGCTGGCTTTCGAGCCCGCTCATCAGCTTGGCAAAAACGTCCAGACCGGTTTCCCCATCCTTCGGCGCGAGGGAGCGGATGGTTTCGACCACGGCCGGAACCGTGGTGGCCAACCCGTAAAACGTGCCCAAAAGACCAAGGAAAACCAACAGGTTGATGATATAGCGCGTGATATCCCGCGCCTCGTCGATGCGGGTGGCGACGGAATCCTGAATGGACCGGGCCGAAGAGTTGGTGATCTGCATCTTCGCGCCGCGCGAGCGCAAAAGCTGCGCCAGCGGCGCCAGCAGTCGCGGCGGGCTGGCGTCGTCCGATCCGGCGCGGCGCTGCACGAAGGCCTCGATCCAGGACACTGACTGGATCAGAATATAGACCTGCCAAAAGCAGGTTGTGACGCCGAGTGCGAAGACGAAAAAGATGAAACCGTTCAGCAGCGGATTGGTCTGAATGATGCCATTTACCGTGTCGTGGATGAACCAAGCCCCCGCCCCGACCAATGCGCAAGCCACAAGCATGGCGACAATCTGCCGGATCGGCTGGCTGAAATGGCTCACGGATACGGCTTTGTTTTTTTCCATCAAAAGCGCGCTTAGCCCCTGTTCTGCCCAACACAATCATAGCAGGGTTCACAACTCTGCCAAGGGAAACAATGTTACATTTGAGTGATCTGCTCGGCCAGCCACGCCATATCTGGGTCATCAAGGCCCAGTTTCATCAAATGATGGTAGGTCGCCAAAAGATAGTCGCGGTTGGGTCCGCGAATGCCGGACGCCTTTGCGATGATCCTGGCCTGCTCAAGCAGGCTTAGATTTGGGCAATACTGCTCATGCTCGCGGTTGATCACATAGGTCAGCGCGCTCACGCGGCGCCCATCGGGCAGGCCAACGGGCAGCTCCGCCTCGCGGTAGGCATAGGAAATCAGCTCGCGCCCGCGCAGATAGGCGCGGGTTTCAGCCTCACGTCCCGGCGCGGCCCGCAGGGCGAGGCCCTCGCAAAAGCTGCCCGCTTCGACATCCAGCGCCAAGACCAACCCCGGCGCTTCGGCCGAGCCGCGATAATGAACCGAGCGCATGCAAAAGGCCCGGCGATACCCGTCCAGCCGCGCAACCACGCGTTCTGCGACCTCAAAACCCGGATCCCAGATCAGCGAGCCATAGCCAAACACCCAAAGTTCATCTTGCACCGCTGGCCCTCCTGCGGGATTAGCCTTATCAAATCCGGGCAGGTTTGGGGAGTGCGCGCATGCGGTTTTTGGTCGGCGGGATCATGGCGCTTTTTATTGCCTGGGCGGGCTATTGGTTTGTCGGTCAGCGCGTGATCGAGGGGCAGATCGCCGAGGCTTTGGGCGGCGATCTGCCCGAAGGGATCACCGTTTCGCAAGAAGGCTTTGATATCGCTGGCTTTCCAAGCAGATTCGATCTGACGGTGACTCAGCCGCGGATCTATGACACCCTCAGTGGATGGGGGTGGAACGCGGCGTTTGCGCAGGTTTTTTCCATGACATGGAAGCCCTGGCATCTGATCGCCGCCCTGCCCCACAGTCAGAATGTCGACACCCCGCTTGGACCGCTGACGCTGGAAACCGCGCAGTTCATGGCCAGCTTGCGCGTTGCGCCCAATGCCTCCGCTGCGATTGAAGAGGCGATTTTGGACGTTGAGACGGCCCAAGTTTCGGCGGTGTTTTTGCCGAAAATCACCGCTGAGACGATGGTTTTTGCCTTCAAACGCGAGGAAGGCCCCGGTTTCGCCTATCGGCTGGGGGTGCAGATTGGCGCTTTGACCCCGCTCGTCGCTGCACCCACGGGCGGCAATCTGGCGGCGGGTCGGCTGGATGCGGTGATCGAAACGACGGACGCATTGGACCGCGCGATGGTGCAAACCCGTCCACAAGTGACGGCGATTGACCTGCGGGCGCTGTCGTTGGATTGGGGCGCTGTTCTGGTGACGGGCGATGGAAAAATCTTCGCCGACGAGGCGGGTTTTGCCGAAGGTGAGATTGCGCTGAAGGTCACCGGTTGGCGCGATCTGGCGGCGCGTTTGGCAGATTTCGGCATGCTACGTGCGGAACTTGCCCCCACGATCACCCGCGGGCTGGAGCTGATTGCCGAGCGGCAGGGCAATCCCGAGGTTCTGGATCTGCCGCTGCAATACGATTCCGGCCGCGCCTACCTGGGCCCCTTGCCGATCGGCGCCGCCCCTCTTCTGGTTCAGCGGCAGTAAGGGCCGCTGTTATAATGGGCGATATCGAAATGCAGATGGTCTTCATGAAAGCCGTCTGATCCGGGGCCAAGCGTGGTGCCGAAGATGCCGCAAGCGGCTTTTTGCGCCTTGCGGATGGTTGAATTGTAGTTGTTCGCAACGGTCCAGCTGGTGCCGTCAGACATCAAAAATCCAGCAATATCAATGGCTTTTCCCCGGCCATGTTCGGAAATCTTCGCGCCGCGCTGATTGTTGCGCGTCCGGCAAATATAGCTGGCCGCCACCGTAAGCCCGACCACCTCGCGGTTGCCAAAAGCCGGGCGCATGCCGGTTTCAATCCATCGCTTCAGCGCGTCCGCCGTCTCACAGCTGATCGTCGCCGCCGGATTCAACGTCACGCCCGACACCATCGACACCCGGACCGGCTCGGCCAGACCGCAGCCTTTGAACTTGGCAGGAATGGCAGACAAAGCCTCGCCCCGAATGGCACTATCGCCGCAGACCGACCCCTTTTTAGACCCCTTCTTGCCCGCTTTTGGCGCAGCCGGGGCCGAAGCGGTTGTCACGAGTCCCGCCGGGCGCGGTTTGGGCACAACGATGCCTGCGCTCGCGGCAAGCTGCATCTGCTGCGGCGCGGGCGCAGTCGTGGGTAAAACAGCCGGGCGCGGCATGGGCCTGACGATCTGCAAAGCTGCGGGCAAAGGGGCGGCGATGACGGGGCGCGGCACGGGGCGGGGCGAGGTGGTGGGCGCCTCTGCCATGGCAAGCCCGGACACCAGGACGGCAACCACCATAAGGGCGGCCCGCACCGCGCTAGACCTTAGGCGCGGCGGGCGCAGCACGACCAAAATCGGGGGCCGAGGTGTCTTGGCCGGCCTCAATAATACTGCGGCGGATCGCGCGCGTATGGGTGAAATAATCAAAAAGTTGATCGCCGTCGCCCATGCGGATGGCGCGCTGCAGCACGAAAAGCTCTTCGGCAAAGCGGCCGAGAATATCCAGAACCGCGTCTTTGTTGGTCAAAAACACATCGCGCCACATCGTTGGATCGCTGGAGGCGATGCGGGTGAAATCGCGAAACCCCGAGGCGGAGTATTCGATAACTTCGGAATTGGACACCTGTGCAAGGTGGTCGGCCACGCCCACCATCGTATAGGCGATCAGATGCGGGGTATGGCTGACCACGGCCAGAACCTGATCGTGGTGGGCGGGGTCCATCGAATTGACCTTGGCGCCCATGCCTTCCAGCAAGGATTGCAGGTGTGCAATCGCGGCAGGATCGGTGCCCTCAAGCGGGGTCAAAAGCCACCAACGGCCAACAAAAAGCGTTGCAAAACCGGACCTTGGGCCGGAATACTCCGTGCCCGCCATTGGGTGGCCGGGGATAAAGGTCACATCTCGGGGCAGATGCGGCGCGACCATTTCGATCACCGCCTGCTTGACCGAGCCAACATCCGTGACCGTACAGCCCGCGGTCAGATGCGGCCCGATTTCGGCCGCGACCGCCGCCATTGCCCCCACAGGCACCGCCAGAACCACCAGATCGGCGCCCTGAACCGCCTCAGCCGCCGTGGCATAAACCCGATCACAAATGCCGATTTCCAGCGCCGTCGCGCGGGTCTCTGCCGATTTGGCATGGCCGACAATCTCGCCGGCAAGCCCCTTGGCCCGCATGGACTGGCTCATCGACGAGGCAATCAGGCCAAGGCCGATCAGCGCGACCCGGCGATAAATCGGCGCGGTCATTTGGCCCCCTTGAACTGTCCGATTGCATGGGCGACACGGCGGCAGGACGACTCGTCGCCGACCGTGATGCGCAGACAATGCGGCAGCTTGTAGCCAGACACACGCCGCACGATCAGACCCTGCTTTTGCAAGAAGGCGTCGCAGCCTTCGGCCTCTTCAACCGACGCAAAACGGGCCAGGATAAAATTGGCCAGCGAGGTGTCGGACGGCAACCCCAACTCGGCCAAAGCCTCGGCCAGCCAATGGCGCATGCGGGTGTTTTCGCCGCGACATTTGCGGACGTAATCCTGATCACGCACGGCGGCTTCGGCCACCTCCAGCTGCGTGTTGGACAGGTTGAACGGACCGCGAATGCGGTTCAGAACCTCGATAATCGCGCGGGGGCCATACCCCCAGCCGATGCGCAGCCCCCCCAGACCATAGATTTTGGAGAAGGTGCGCGTCATCACCACGTTTTCGCGGCGTTCAATCACCGACAGGCCGCCATCGTACCCGTCCACAAATTCGGCATATGCCCCGTCCAGCACCAAGATCGCCTGCGGCGGAATGCCCGCGGCAAGACGCTCGATCTCGGCGGCGGAAATCATCGTGCCGGTGGGGTTGTTCGGATTGGCGATGAACACCAGCTTTGTGCGGCGGTTGCAGGCGCGCAGGATCGCATCGACGTCCGCCGTCCGCTCCCGCTCGGGCACTTCGACCGGGGTTGCGCCTGCGGCCATCGCCGAAATGCGGTACATCAAAAAGCCGTGCTCGGTGAACACCACCTCGTCCTTGGGCCCGGCATAGGCCTGGCACAGAAAATGGATGATCTCATCAGAGCCGACCCCGCAGATGACGCGGTCCGCGTCCAGACCGTGGGTATCGGCAATCGCCGCGCGCAGGGCCGCATGATCGGTGTTTGGATAGCGGTGCAACTGATGCACAGAGCGCTGGAACGCCTCTTTGGCCTTGTCCGACGGGCCAAACGGATTCTCGTTCGACGACAACTTGATCACATTGGCCACGCCCGCGACGGCGGCCTTGCCGCCCACGTACAACGCGATGTCCATAATCCCGGGCTGCGGGCGGATCTGATCGTTCATGCTGGTCCCCATATTCAAGGGCGGTTTTAGCCGGGGGGCGCGGGCAATGCCAGCGGCAATTCCCCCCGCCGCGGACGGACGATTTTTCGGCGAAAAATCACGGTGCGCCGGTTTTGGGCCCTAGTGTTTGTCGGCCTTGGACGCCAGAAAATCCATCAATGCCATCAAAACGCCAGAGACAACAAAGGTCAGATGAATAACCACAAGCCAGTGGAACTTGCGGTCCATCACGGCGGTGTCGGTAATTTCCTCGATGCTCATGAACCATTTCAGCAGATCAATCGCCGAAATCGCCACGATCGAGGCGATCAGTTTCATCTTCAACGCCGAGAAATCGACCTTGCCCATCCAGTCCGGCCGATCCGTGCCCGCATCAAAATCGAACTTGGAGACGAAGTTTTCATAACCCGAAAACAACACGATCACCAAAAGATTGGCGGCAAGCGTCAGGTCGATCAGCGTGAGCACGACAAGGATCACATCCTCGCTTTGCATCGTGAAAACCTGCGGGGCATAGTGAAAGAGCTCGCGCAGAAAAACCACGCTCAACATCGCAAGCGCCACCACCAGCCCCAAATACATCGGCGCCATCAGCCAACGCGAGGCGAAAAGGGTGCGTTCAAACCGGCGTTCGTAGGGGTTCTGGTTGGACATCGAGGCACTCCGTTTGAATGGGGGCGAAAACAAAAGGCCCGCCAGTGACTGGCGGGCCCCCAAGCTGCCGACGGGGGCAGGCCTTAGTTCTTGGCGTAGTATTCCACGACCAGGTTCGGTTCCATGACGACCGGATAGGGCACGTCGGACAATCCAGGCTGGCGGATGAACTTGGCGGTCATCTTGTTGTGGTCAACTTCGATATAGTCGGGCACGTCCCGCTCGGTCAAAGCCACGGCTTCCAGCACGATCGCCAGCTGCTTGGACTTCAGCCGCACTTCGACGACGTCGCCTTCGGAGACTTTGTAAGACGCAATGTTCACACGCTTGCCATTCACGGTCACATGGCCGTGGTTCACGAACTGGCGCGCGGCGAAAATGGTCGGAACGAACTTGGCGCGATAGACCACCGCGTCGAGGCGTCGCTCCAGCAGACCCACCAGCATCTCGCCGGTGTCGCCCTTGACGCGCTCGGCTTCGCTGAAGATCTTGCGGAACTGCTTTTCGGTCAGATCGCCATAATAACCCTTCAGCTTTTGCTTGGCGCGCAGCTGCGTGCCGAAGTCGGAAAGCTTGTTCTTGCGGCGCTGGCCGTGCTGGCCGGGGCCGTATTCGCGCTTGTTGACGGGAGATTTGGGGCGGCCCCAAATGTTTTCGCCCATGCGGCGGTCAATTTTGTACTTGGCAGACGTGCGTTTGGTCACGGCTGATCTCCTTCGTTAAACATGAAGGGCGTTGTCCTTTGACCTTTCGGCCCGACAGGGTTCTTCTTGCGAAGTCCACCAACACCAATGAAAAGCCCCGGAATTTCTTCCGGGACGTAAGGCGGGCTTATACAGGGGCAAGGGCCGGAGTCAACAGCGGTTATGCCGCCATTTCATGCCGCAGGATCGCCGCTTCGGAGGCCGAAAGCGTGCGGCGGGCAAAGTCGCCATAATCTTGCGGACTGTGCTCGGCGGAGGGCACGAAGGACAACAGGGCGGCGCGCTGCTCGGGCGCCACAGTATCAAAGCTGGTGCTCGCCGGGTGATAGCTTTCGCTTTCAAGCCCATTGGCCCAAAGGATATTATGCTGCGGCAACAGCAAATGCACATAGCTGACATCGCGCAGATCGTGATCCACGGTGATCGTATGATCGTTCAGCAAATCCTCGGCCGCAACCAACACCTCATCAGCGTTGAACAGCGCCCGCGCCGCCGGTCCGCGCAGCAGCATGCGGTGTTGCGGGCTGACCAGAAGGTCCTCGTCGGGGCGCCCGATACCCAGCGCGCCCGCGCGAAACCGGATCGGGCGCAGTCCCGGCATTGCATGAAGCCGCGCGCCCGACATGCGCCGATGCCCGGCCCAAAGAATTTCCTGCAAGCCGTTGTCGCGCGTCTGCACCCGCTCGCCCGGCCGCAAATCCTCGATCAGGCGCTGACCCGTTTCAGTGAGGATCTTGCTGCCGGGGGTAAAACAGATCACCCCACCAGTTTGCCGCTGCCCAACCGGCGCTGCGCAGGGTTCAAACGAGGTGCGCACCACCCAAAGATCGGCGTTGCTCGGCGGCACATCGCCCAGCACCATCAAGAGCCGCGCCCCTGTGTCTGGCACCGGAATAATCGACATCACAAAGCTTTGCCGCCCATCGGTCACCACAAAGCTTTGATCGGGCAGCGGAATATCCTCGTCCAGATCAAGCGCAGGGGTCTTGCTCGGCAACACCGCGACGCCCACCAACCGCCGAACGATCCGCGCCGCCCGCTTGCGCACTTCGGCGATTTCCGCGGCACCGCTTAATATAAGTACATCTTGCGGTCCATCCACCCGCACAGCCACACCGCTCCAGCGCCAAGAAGCGCCGACGCGAAGCACGTCCATAGAGGGGCCAGCCAGCCCGTCAACTTCTGTCTGTGTCCATGAGATGACGAACGTGCCCTGAAAGCCCGTCTTCATACCCGTATTCGCCTGCTCGTTTTTTGTTATTATTTTTATATCGTGGACAAAGGTTAACAGCGCGCGCGAATCAGGGCAATGACATTTCCGCAACACTCGCCACTATTGCATCAAGGTGACGTAGCGCAACCCTGAGGCTGTCGCGCGAAGGCTTTTCAATCAACGCCTCAGAACCCGAAACTAAGCGTCAGGGATCCGACGATCTGGCCTTCAACCTGCGCGTTGAATTCCGGGCTAAGATACGTCAGGCCCGAAAATATGGAGGCCGCTTTTCCGTGCCACAAATAACCCGCGCGAAGACGGTCTCGTCCCGGTTTCAAAACCGCTGCGCCGCCCGGTGGCAAAAAGACAGACCTGAACACCTGCGCATGGTCGGCGCCGATGACAAAGCTGAATTGCGTCTGCGCATCACCCGCGATGCCGCGGTAAAGCTGCCCAGTACTGGTGTCGCGCAGCAGCAAATCCTTCTCGCCAAAGCGGCCCAGGATCAGATCGCCGCCAACCCGCACCACATCTTCAGCCCCAATCTGAATCGACGCAAAAGGCCGCGCCACGACGCGGTCTGCCAAGTTGAAACTGCGGGCAAATTCGGCTTTGGCATAGGGAATGATCTGGTTCGGGATCTGATCGTCCAGAACCGTGGTCGGGATGTCCATGCCCAAAATCTCGTGAAGCGCGCTTTGAACCACGCCAATTCCGGTTTGCGGGCCGACCACAGTGAGGCCCGAACCCAGCATGGCGTCAAAACCGGCGGCATCGAAATAGGTGGCCACCCCAAACGAAAGCGCGCCGGCATAACGGCGGTCGGCGGCGGCGGGACTGAGCAGGTTCGCAGGGGCGATGGCGTCGGCGGTAAAGCTGTATTCCAAAATCTGACCGGGTTTGTCCGGTAAATCGCCACCCCAGCGCAGCCCGGTCAATTTGCTGACCGCGTAAGAGCCGGTGCGCCAGCGGTCTTCGCCATCGCCGATCACATCATTGGTGAAAAGCCGCCCCCAGCCCAACGTAACCCGGTCCTGCGCACCGGCGCCGTCTGCAGCGCCCAAACTGGCGAGCAAAACAAGACAGGCGAGCAGTGTCATCGGATCCTCGGTCTGTGCGGGTTGGTCCTTCAACCCATTGCGCAGCAATATGGCCTAAACAAGCCGCAATTGCGCGCAATTCTCCGCAAATTTGACTGAAATCGAGGACGATCTGGAGCGGGTGAAAGACAGCGGCCCGCGCCGTGCAAGACGCAGCCCCCTTGTTCGTCGGTGATCATCCGGCCTCACCGCGGTTGGCGTTTGTTCAAACGGACGACACCGCGTTCTATGACAACCCACAGCGTAAACGCGTCAGGAACGGGACGCAGTCACCGATCAACGTCGAGCAGCACCAGAAACGGAAGCGGCAAGACGTCTGCCAAACGAGCGGATTTTCAGTCATTTGTTTTGTTTTTTGTTCAAACGCGATTGGCCCTCGCATTTCTGCGAGGGCCGTATTTTGGTAATATTTCATATATAGATGTACTGTTTTTGGTTAGGTTTGGCGGTGACCTACTCTCCCACGTCTTAAGACGCAGTACCATTGGCGTGACGGCCCTTAACGGCCGAGTTCGGGATGGGATCGGGTGTTTAGTCGTCGCTATGA
>JANNBM010000055.1:0-89157 GCA_031385445.1 Paracoccaceae bacterium
GTTCGACCAGCCCTTGGTAATCGCCCTTGACGGCGGATGGGGAAGTGGGAAGTCGCATTTCCTGAAGCTGTGGGCGGGGGCGCACAAAATGGAGTTGGGTGGCAAGGCCGAAGTAATTTATTTCGACGCCTTTGAACATGATTTCTTGGATGACCCATTGGTCAGCCTTGTAAGTCGGCTTCTGTCGCAGCCCACGACCAAGACGCAATCAAAAGCGACTATGGACAAACTGAAACGCGCGGCGCTTCCTTTGGCGCGCGGTTTGCTCCGCGCCGGAGTAGCAGTTGCGTCGGCAGGATTAAGCGAGATTGCCGGCCCAGCTATCGACGCGCTAATCGGCGAAGTAGAAAAGGCAACCGAAGAGCAAATCAACGATTTCTGGCAACAGGAAACCGGGCGGATCGCCGCGATGCAAGGGTTTCGAGATTCTCTGACTGCTTTAACCAAGGCCGAAGGGGCAGAGCCCAAAAAAATCGTCTTCATTGTTGACGAGTTGGACCGTTGCCGCCCAGACTATGCGCTGTCCCTGCTTGAGACAATCAAACACTTCTTTTCCGTGCCAAAAGTGCATTTTGTGTTGGGTGTGAATCTTCAAGCGTTAGAAAATTCAGTGAGCTCGCGCTATGGTGACGGAATAGACTCAGCCCTTTTTCTTCAAAAATTCATTCAACTACCTATGACCCTTCCTGATTCCAAAGACGTCAACGGGAAGCGGCCTTGGGAACGCTATTTTCTTCGATTAGTCGAAGAAATGGCCATCCGATCGGAATTTCCCGAACCTATCATCAAGCAAATGACATTGATATCCCATCGTCGGACGATAAGCATGCGCGATGTTCAACGTATTGCGAGCCGGTTGGCCCTAATTCCAAAAAACTGGGAAAACTTTTCCGATGGAATTGTGGAAATTTTATTTTCAAGTATCCTGTTAAAAGTACTATCTCCAGATATCTATCGCGACCTCGTTGCTGGCAAATCGCCACTGAATGCAATCGAAGGTTTCTTTTCGTTATACACAGAGACTCCAGGCCCTAAAACACTCGGAGAAAACCTCCGCGACGGATGGAAGTATGTTTTCAAACAAGACCTCGATCCGGACAGAATAGAACCAATACGACGTTGGTTTAATGTCAAATTGATAGAATCTCAACCCCCAAACCTCGCCAAGCTCCTTGCCGAGGACATCGACATCTTCCACATTCCCGACGAGTCGCCCTCCCCCTGATTGCCCTCCCCCCCAACAATCGCTACATGGGGCCAAGCCCGTCTTTGCAGGAGAATCCCCCATGGCCAGCTATCAATATGTCTACCACATGGAAGGCGTCTCCAAGACCTATCCGGGCGGCAAGAAGTGCTTTGAAAACATCCACCTGAACTTTCTCCCCGGCGTCAAGATCGGCGTCGTCGGCATCAACGGCTCGGGCAAATCCACCCTGCTGAAGATCATGGCGGGCATGGACACCGACTTTAAGGGCGAGGCCTGGGCCGCCAAGGGGGCCAAGGTCGGCTATCTTGCGCAGGAACCGCATCTGGACCCAAAGCTGGACGTGAAGGGCAACGTCATGCTGGGCGTGGCCAAGCAGACCGCGATCCTGGAGCGGTATAACGAGCTGGCGATGAACTATTCCGACGAGACGGCGGACGAGATGGCGTCTTTGCAAGACCAGATCGACGCGGGCAATCTGTGGGAGCTGGAGGCTTCGGTCGGCGTCGCGATGGACGCCCTGCGCTGCCCGCCCGATGATGCCGATGTGGAATCCCTGTCCGGCGGTGAACGCCGCCGCGTCGCGCTTTGCAAACTGCTGCTCGAAGCGCCCGACATGCTGCTGCTTGACGAGCCGACCAACCACCTTGACGCCGAATCCATCGCCTGGCTGCAAAAGCACCTGATCGCCTATAAGGGCACCATCCTGATCGTCACCCACGACCGCTATTTCCTCGACGACATCACCAGTTGGATCCTCGAACTCGACCGCGGCCGCGGCATTCCTTACGAGGGCAACTATTCCGCCTGGCTGGAGCAAAAGGCCAAACGGATGAGCCAGGAAGCGCGTGAAGACAAGTCCAAGCAGAAGGCGCTGGAAAAGGAACTGGAGTGGATCCGCTCTGGTGCCAAGGCCCGCCAGTCCAAAGGCAAGGCCCGCCTGTCGCGCTATAACGAAATGGCCGGGCAGACCGTGCTGGAACGTGCATCCTCGGCGCAGATCATCATCCCGAACGGCGAGCGTCTGGGGTCCAAGGTGATCGAAGTCGTGGGCCTGAAAAAGCACATGGGCGACAAATTGCTGATCGAAAACCTGTCCTTCACCATCCCGCCGGGCGCCATCGTCGGCGTGATCGGCCCGAACGGCGCCGGCAAATCGACCCTGTTCCGCATGCTCACCGGCGGCGAGCAGCCCGACGAGGGCGAGATCACGCTGGGCACCACGGTGCAGCTGGCCTATGTTGACCAGTCCCGCGATGCGCTGGATGCCAATAAAAACGTCTGGGAAGAGATTTCGGGCGGATCAGAGGTGATCCAGCTGGGCGATATGCAGATGAACAGCCGTGTTTATACCGGCGCGTTCAACTTCAAAGGCACAGACCAGCAGAAAAAGGTCGGCCTTCTGTCCGGCGGAGAGCGCAACCGCGTCCACATGGCCAAACTTTTGCGTTCGGGCGGCAACGTGCTGCTGCTGGACGAGCCGACCAACGATCTGGACGTCGAAACCCTGCAAGCGCTGGAATCGGCCATCGAAGATTTCGCCGGCTGCGCCATCATCATCTCGCACGACCGGTTTTTCCTGGACCGGCTGTGCACACATATGCTGGCGTTCGAAGGCGATGCGCATGTGGAGTGGTTCGAGGGGAATTTCGAGGCCTATGAACAGGACAAGGTCCGCCGCTTGGGGCCGGACGCGCTGGAGCCGAAGCGGGCGAAGTATAAGCGGTTCAGCAGGTAGGTGGGGAGTATGAATTTTGACTGCCCACACTGTGGACGTATTCAAACGTCAACACTTTCCGACAGGGATACCGGAAAGATTTTCTTCAACATGTCAGAAACTGCCATTGGCGGCATTGGACTATTTGGCGAAGCTATTTGCTGCGCGAATCCGCACTGCAAAAGACCAACAGTCTTAGTTGAGGTCCGAAAAACAGAATATTTGAACGGCAGTCGCCGATTTTCTGATTCTGAACCGATCGTCGCAGTGCGACTCATTCCGGAAAGTACAGCGAAACCCCAACCTGATTACATTCCTGCACCAATACGCGAAGACTACTTGGAGGCTTGCCGAATCCAGTCACTGAGCCCAAAAGCATCTGCGACGCTTTCGCGCCGATGCATTCAGGGGATGATCCGTGATTTCGCGGGAATATCGAAAGGGACGCTCGCGGAGGAAGTCAAAGAGCTTAGAGGGCGCGTAAATGAAGGTGCCGCACCTAAAGGAGTGTCAGAAGAAAGTGTCGATGCGATTGATCATGTGCGCGCTATTGGAAATATTGGCGCGCACATGGAAAAAGACATCAATCTAATAGTCTCGATTGAACCGAACGAAGCTCTAATCCTGATAGGTTTGATCGAGTCCTTGTTCGACGAGTGGTATGTTGCTCGTCAGAAACGTGAAGAGCGATTTGCATCGGTAAAGCAGATTGCAGACCAAAAGAAATTAGACCAGCAATCTTAGTTCGAAAGTCGCGTATTTCTATTGCGTCCATCCCACACAGGGCAGCGCCCGACCTCGGGAAGGCGCGCCGCCGCTGGTTCTAGGCTCTTTATTCCTCAACCCATCCCACTGAAATTCTGCTAGCAACCGTCGCAGACTCGCCCCCCTTCGCCAAATTTGATTTCAATCGAATTTGGCCGCGCCTGCCTGCCCCCGGCAGGCGCGATAGTCGCGCCAGCCAGACAGGCGCGGCCAAATTCGTCCAACCGTCGGGATTGCGGATAATCCCTTGGCCGGCGGCTTGCGCCTTTGGCCAACGGCCCGAAAAACGCTCCGCGGGAGCGTTTTCAGATCGGTCCGGGGCCCCCCATACAAAAACCACCCCAGCACCAGCGGCGCGATCACCGCTGTCAGCACCGCGTTCCGGCCCATGCCCAAGCCAGCGTCGGGTGGGTGTCAACCCACCTTCCCCCACACTCGGCCCGAACCCCGGTGGGTTGCACCCAACCCGCTACGTCCTGCCAATCCGACCATACGGCGGGGTATAACCCAGCCTACTTCGCGAACTCACCAGTCCGGCTCCACCAATCCCGCCATGATATCGCGGCGGATCGGCGCATCCGGCCAATCCACCGCCCGCGCCACAAAACCATGTTTCACCGGATTGCCCAACAATCCCGCACATCCGTATCAAAATCCGCCTGATCCCGCATGTGATGCCCCCCAAAACCAGCCCTGGGGTGCATTGTTCCTGCGCCCGCCCGGTGCGGCCGGGCGCTGGAACTGCGCTTGGTTTACCGGCCGCCGATCACACCGATATAGTCCGACACCCAACGGTAATAGGGCACGCAGGCGCCTTCCCCTTGCGAGCAATTGGCGATCGGGGTGGTCCAGAAGCGGATCTTGTCGAAATCGTCCATACCGTTGGCAGTGCAGCCTTCGGCAGTCAGCATGCCCGACCCATCCGTGCAGGCCGCAGGAACCACCGGATTACCGCCAAACCAGACCGCAAGGTCCGATTGCAGGTTGGACGCCAGCGTATGCTCCATCCACTTGTAGGCGCAGTTCGGATGGGCGGCATCGACATGCATCATCGTGGTATCGGCCCAGCCGGTGGCCCCTTCTTGCGGGATGGTCGATTTGATCGGCAGACCCTCGGAAGCCAAAAGCCCGACCTGGAACGGCCACGACCCCGAAGCGACGATGCCTTCGTTCTTGAAGTCGTCCATCTGGATATAGGCGTCGTGCCAATAGCGGCCCACCAGTGTGCGCTGGACGCGCAGCAGATCAAGCGCGGCGGCATACTGCTCTTCGTTCAACTCGTAAGGCGAGGTGATCTTCAGCTCCGGCTTGTGGAACATCAGGTATTGCGCGGCGTCCGCGATGTGGATCGGGCCGTCATAGGCCTGCACGCGGCCCTCGTTGGATTTGCCATCCGGCAGGTCCATCGCCTCGAACACCACGTTCCACGAGGTTGGCGGCTCTTTGAACACCTCGGAATTGTACATCAAAACATTGGGCCCCCAAAGATAGGGCGTGCCGTAATGCACCCCGTCCACGGTGTGCCAGCCAGCGTCTTGCAAACGCGGGTCCAGTTTGGACCAAGACGGGATCAGCGCGGTATTGATCGGCTGCACGCGCCCGCCAGCGATCAGGCGAAGCGAGGCATCGCCCGAAGCGGTGACAAGGTCGAACCCGCCTTCATTCATCAGCGCGACCATCTCGTCGCTGGTATTGGCGGTTTTCACCGACACTTTGCAGCCGCTTTCCGCCTCGAACTTGGTGACCCAGTCATAGGCCTTGTCGGTTTCGCCGCGCTCGATATAGCCCGCCCATGCAACGATGGACACTTCGCCTTCGCCGTCGCCAACGGCCGTCATCTCGGCCAGAAGCGGGGCCGCCCCCACGCAAAGGGCAAGGGCCGAAGCGCCCATCAGCTTTACAATCTTCATCGCAATCTCCCTGATGCGGGGCCTGCCTTCGTGGGCGGCCCATTGTTTGTGCCCTGGAAGTTAGGGCAGCGGCCCCGAATCGCAAAGTATATTCGCCGGGATTTCGCGTTATTTTGACTGATTGATCAGAAAATTCAGGCGGCGCGGTCAGCCAGGGCGCATCGCCTGAACGAGGGCGCCATGCTCGGCCATGGTCATGGCGTGATAAGCGTTCAGCCTTTCGGGGGTGAAATGCTGCGCTTCGGCGAGGAAGTTGACGGTGCCGATCCCGGTTTGACCCGCGATGATCGGGATGTTGAGGCAAGAGCCAAGGCCAATCGAGGTGATCAGCGCGTGATCGAAAAACACCGTTTCAAACGCGGCCGGGGTGTTGGCGATAAAGCTGTTCAACCCGGTGATCACATGGTCGTACCAGGCATCGCGGGTCATGGGTTTGGTGCCTGCGACGGGATATTCGGCCGGATGCGAGGTATAAACGCGCGAGGCAAGCGTGCCTTCGGTGTTTGAAACGGTGACGGTGAACAGGCGGCACCCGGCCGCGCGGGCGGTTTCGTACAGGCGGTCAAAGACGGCGGGGGCGGTCATATCAGATCTCCGGGGTTTCAGGGTTCGGCGCGGCCTGTGGCATTGGGCGCGGTGCAAAGGCACCAGCCTTCAGGCAGGGGCGGCGACGGCGGCGGGGCCTCTTCAGCGCAGGTCAGTTGCAGGATCAAAGGATCGGCGGGGGCATCGACATCGGCGAGCAGGGCCCATGAAAGGTGAAAGCCTTCGGCCAGCAGACCCTCGGCGTAAAAAGCGATCTCTTCGGGATCAAGACCCAGCTCTTCGGCGTCCTGAAAAGTGAATGCGCCGTCTTCAAGCCAGACCACCTGCCCTTCGAGGTGGGGAAAGCGGATGGCGAGGGCGGCAAGCGGGCGCAGGGCGGCGGGCAGTTGCATCGGGGGCCTTTGCAGAACGGCGGATTGGCCGCAGTATGACGCGGCGGCGCGGAAAGTTCGATGGAATATCGTTCGGCATGGTGGCGATTTACGTGCGTGCGGCGAGATAGGCCGGGCGGGCGCAGAGCGCCGCATGATAGCTGGCGAGGCGACCTTCGGGCGCGGCAAAGCCTGCTGCCACGCCCCATCCAAGGCAATGGGCGGCAAGGATATCAGGCACGCTGAAGGCGTCCCCCATCAGGAACGGGCCTTGAAGGCGGTCCGTCAGACGGGTCAGGCTGCGGGCATATTCGTATTTCAGCGAAGGTTTGATGGCGGGCAGGCGCATCGCTTCGGGCAGAACGAAGCTGTGACGCGAAGCGGTCCACAGCACGGCGTCCATCTCGTCCAGCACGAAATGGGTCAGGCTGTCCTGCTGCGCGCGGGCGATGGTGCCGGGGGGGGCGGTGAACTGGCCGTGTTTATCGGTCAGATAGGTCAGGATGGCGGCGGAATCGGTGATCGTGGCGCCGTCAACGATGAGGGCGGGCACTTTGCCGGAGGGGCTATGGGCCACAGCCTCGGGCGAGCCGGGGGCGGCGGGGATGTGGGTGAAGGGCAGGCCAAGCTCGTGCAGCATCCACAGGACGCGGAAGCTGCGGTTTCGGGGGTGGCCGATGAGCGTGTACATAGCGGGCCTTTCGGAAAAAGTGGGGGGGCATTGGATCAGGCGTAGCGAAATCCGGGCCTCGGGCAAGGGTGGTCGGCGGGGGCGGTCCAGAGTGAAGGCTGGTTCTGCAGAACCGAACCTCGGGGGAAGATTGGCAGGATAGGGGGCCGCCCGGCACAACGCGGGCAGCGGCTTTCAGGGTGCGGCCATAGGCGGGCACCTACCGTTTCATCATCGCCAGCCGGATCAGGGCGCGTTCCATCACGGCCATGGTGGGCGCCTTGGAGGACGAGCGCAGGGTCAGGTCGGTTTCAACCAGCAGCGCAAGCGCCCGTTCCAGCGCGCGCGCGCCCCATTGGGACGCTTGCCGCTGCATCGCCTCTTTTTGCTTGAATCCCCCCCGCGCCCATTTCAGCGCGGCGGCGGGCCCCGCCGGATCGCAGGCGGCGGCGTGCAGGGTCTTGAAATGGCCCAAAGCGCCGATGCAGATCGTCACCGGCGACGAGCCCTGCCCCGACACGCGCTGCAGCATCGGCCCCAGATCGCCGACGCGGCCATCGGCAACGGCGTGAATAAGATCGTCCACCTCGCCCTCAATTGTCGCAGGGGCAAGCGCGGCCACTTCGGGCGCGGTCAGGGGCCCGGCGTCACCATGCTTGTAAAGCGACAGCTTTTCAAGGGTTTGGCGGAAATCACCGGGATCAATGGAGCGGGACAGGGTGACGATATCTTCCATCGCCCTGGAGTCGATCCGGGTCAGGCCGGCTTTTTTCAGCTCTGCCTCGATCTCATCGCGGCTGGGCGGCTCGTCATAAAAGATCACCGAAATGCAATCGGGGCGCTTGTCGAACAGCGCTTTCAGCGCGGATTTCCCGGTCAACTGGCCCGCTGTGACCACCAGATTGGCATCGCCCGGCCGCCAATCCTTGATCGTGGCTTCCAGCGTCGGCGCAAGCCCGTCCCCCGCATCGTCCAGCAGAACGGCGCGGGGACCGGGGAAAAACCCCGCCTCCCGCATCGCATCCGACACCAGCGAGGGCGTCTTGCGCAGATCGCCCGCCGAAATGCGGGTCAGCCGCATCTCGGCCTCGCCCTGCGGGCCGATCAGCGCCAAAACCGCCTCCGCCCGCTTCATCGCCACGCGCATCGGATCCGCCCCGGCCAGCAAAAGCCCCGGACGGCCCGGATCGGGCTTGGCAATATACCGCATCGCCTCGGCGCCTTTAAGGTTCATCGCGCAAGCTCATTTCAGCCAACCGCCCGACCCCGCCAAAAGCCGCGCGACGATCTGGTCGGCGAGCAGGCGCATCAGGCGGGTTTTGGCGTCGTCCTCGGCTTCCAGCCCGGCAACGGTGGAACCGGTGGCAGAATAGGAGGTGAAGCTGTTCACGCTTCCCTGCGCAAGAACCGCCTTGGTGTCCATATCACGCAGGATGTAATCGATGGCGCCGACAAGGTTATAGCGCGTGATTGCGCCTGCCGTGGTGATGCCAACACCCACGGGATCGGTGGTGATCACATAGCCCAGATCAAAACGGGCGGCGGTGGGGCGGCCGAGACGCTCTTCAAGCCGTTCGACCAGATCAAAGCCCAGCTTATCCACCGGATCGGCCACGCGGATGGTGTTTTGCAGCCCCTCGGCAGGCCCGCCCGTGCCATAAACCGGCGCGAACCCGCAGGCAGCGAGCGCGAGCGGGGCACCCAAAAACAGACGGCGGCTAAATAACCACATTGATGATGCGCCCCGGCACGACGATGATTTTCTTGACCGGCTGACCGGCAAGAAATTTCACCACATCTTCGTCTGCGAGCGCGATCTTTTCAATCTCGGATGCGGCCATATCCTTTGGCACGCTGATTTCCGCCCGCCGTTTGCCATTGATCTGGATCGGCAGGACCACCGTGTCATCGACCAAAAGCGCCGGATCGGCCTTGGGCCAAGGCGACGACACGCACAGCCCCTGCCCGCCTTGATAGGCCCAGATCGATTCGGCGATATGGGGGGTGAAGGGCGACATCAGCTTGGCCAGCGTGCGGATCGCCTCTTTCATCGGCTGGACAGAGCCATTGGCGCGCGACAGGGTGTTGGTGAACCCGTAAAGCGCGGCGATGGCCTTGTTAAACGCAAAGCCTTCGATGCTGCGCGTCACCTCGTCGATGGCCCGCGCCGTGGCGCGCGCCAACTCCTCGTCGCCGGTTCCCTGATGATCCGCCGGCATTTCGCCAATGCGCGAACACAAGGCCCAGACGCGTGACAGGTGTTTGAACGTCGCTTCGGCGCCAGAGGCAGTCCATTCCACGTCCCGCTCGGGCGGCGAATCGGACAGCACGAACCAGCGCGCGGTGTCGGCGCCGAAGGACGCGATGATGCTCATCGGGTCGACGACGTTCTTTTTGGATTTGGACATCTTGGCGGAAGGGATGATTTCAACCGCCGCGCCGGTCACCTTCAGGTGGCCGTTTTCCACCTCTTCCGGCAGATGGTACACCGGACGACCGGCGGCATCGGCGGTCTTGTAAATTTCATGCGTCACCATGCCTTGGGTGAACAGCGCGTTGAACGGTTCAATCGCGGTCGCCGGCAGATGGCCGGTGGCGTTCATCGCGCGGGCGAAGAAGCGGGAATAAAGCAGGTGCAAAATCGCATGTTCGACGCCGCCGATATACTGATCGACGTTCATCCAATAGGCGGCTTCGGCGGCATCTGTGGGGCCGTCCGCCTGCGGCGCGGTAAAGCGGGCATAGTACCATGACGAATCGACAAAGGTGTCCATCGTGTCGGTTTCGCGCCGGGCGGGCGCATCGCATTTGGGGCAGGTGCAATCGCGCCATGTCGGGTGGCGGTCCAGCGGGTTGCCGGGGATGTCAAACGTCACATCATCGGGCAGGCGGACCGGCAGGTTTTTCTTGGCCTCTGGCACCACGCCGCAAGCGGCGCAGTGGATCACCGGAATAGGGCAGCCCCAATAGCGCTGCCGCGACAGGCCCCAGTCGCGAAGGCGGTAATTGGTCACGCCGCGCCCAATCCCGCGCGCCTCGCATTCCGCGATGGCGGCCTCAACCGCCGCCTCGCCGGTTTGCACCGCGTTGCCGGCAAATCCCCTTATATAACGGACCTCTTCGGTTTTCGCGGGCACAAATGCCTCGGTCAACGGCGCCTCTTGCGCATCCTTGGCCACAAACACCGCAGGGATGGGCAATCCGTATTTGGTGGCAAATTCGAAATCGCGGTCATCATGCGCCGGGCAGCCGAAAATCGCGCCGGTGCCATATTCCATCAGGATGAAATTCGCGATATAAACCGGCAATTCCCATGCATTGTCAAAGGGATGCAGCACCCGAACTCCGGTGTCCAGCCCGCGCTTTTCGCCCGTCTCGATTGCCTCGGCCGAGGTGCCCCCCTTGCGGCACTCGGCCACAAAAGCGGCAATCGCAGGGTCGTGACGCTCCAGATATTTCGCGAGCGGATGATCGGGCGAGATGGCCGCAAAGGACGCGCCCAGCAGCGTGTCGGGGCGGGTCGTGTACACGTCCAGCCGGTCAAAGCCTTCGGGCGCGCCGCTGGTGGTAAAGGAAAACTGCAAGCCCTGCGATTTGCCGATCCAGTTGGCTTGCATCACCCGCACTTTTTCGGGCCAGTTGGTCAGCCCGTCCAGCGCCGATAACAGCTCCGCCGAATACTCGGAGATTTTGAAAAACCACTGCGTCAACTCGCGCCGTTCAACCGGCGCATTCGACCGCCAGCCTTTGCCGTCAATCACCTGCTCATTAGCAAGCACGGTCATATCGACCGGATCCCAGTTCACCACTGCCGCCTTGCGGTACACCAAACCCTTGCCCATCATGTCGATGAACATGGCCTGCTGGTGACGGTAATAATCGGGCAGACAGGTGGCAATCTCGCGCGTCCAGTCCAGCGAAAAGCCCAATGGCAAAAGCTGTGCCTTCATGTCGGCGATGTTTTGCAGCGTCCAGGTGCCGGGATGAATGCCCTTTTCCATCGCCGCATTTTCCGCGGCCAGTCCAAACGCATCCCAGCCCATTGGATGCAGCACCGAAAACCCCTGCGCGGCCTTATACCGGGCGATCACATCGCCCATGGTATAGTTGCGCACATGGCCCATATGAATGCGCCCCGACGGATAGGGGAACATCTCCAGCACATAATACTTCTGCCGCGCCGGATCACGCCGGGCCTTGAACACCTGCGCCTCGTCCCAGGCCTTTTGCCATTTCGCTTCGATCTGGGCGGGTTCATAGCGCGACATGGGGGCAGCCTCATCCGGGGGGTTTCAGGCGGGATACAGATTGCAAGCCCCAAGGTCCAGAGCAAGCCTTGCCCCGGCCAAGTGGTTCAAAAATTCCGGGGGGAAGGCGAAACCTGGCGGCAGCGCCCGCCGTGGAGCGGCCTAAAGCTTCGAATCGGCGATCCGCAGTTCGCGCGCTCTTGACAGAATCGCATCTTCAACCGCGCGGACGGTTTCAGGATCGACCGGGCCAGACTTGGTTTGCATCGCGATTTTAAGGCTGCGCGCGTCCAGTGCCGGGTCTTGCACATAGATCGTGGCGCGGTAGGCGCGACCACCGCCGGGCGGGGTGCCGTAGCCGGTCACGATCACGCCGGTAAAGGGGTCAATCGATTCGATGGGCAGAAAGTTCAACACATCCAGCGCCGCAACCCAGATGTATTTGTTCACCTCGACCGTGGTGTTGGGATCGTCAGAGTTCGAGAACAGATCCCAGATCGTCGATTTGCGCGTGCCAGAGGTGGCCGCCGTTTGCGCGGCGTTTTGCGCATCGACCGCTGCCTGCGCGCCCAATTCCGCCTCGGTCAGGGGCTGGGCTGGGGTTTTTGAGCCAAAGATATTGCCAAGCCCGCCCGAGCATCCCGAAAGAAACACGGCGCAGATCACGGCGAAACCCGCATTTTTCACAAGGATTCGCCCGTTTTTGTGATGCTGCAGGATCATTCGGCCCCCCGGTTTCTTTGCGTCTGTCTATCAATGCCGCCCGCCCCTGCCAAGAGCTTTCCCATGGACAGGCACAGCGCGGCACATTCCGCGCGCGCTCTTTATAAGACTCTCCACTGTGGGGCAGAGCCGCAGCAATGTGGCGGATTGTGGCCGAAATCCCGGCGCTGAAAAGGACTGTGGCAAGACTGCATCACGAATTTGCTGTTTCCCCCCCGCCCGGCGGTCTGCATTGCAATCGGGGGGTCAAAGTAAGAGATACAGTTTCATACCAGTTCGGATTCCCCTGAATTGGACCGCACCTTTGATACAACGAGGGAACACTATGAAAAAGATTCTTCTTGCTACCACCATGCTCGTCGGCACCGCTGGCTGGGCTTCCGCTGAAGTCGCTTTCTCTGGCTCGGCAGCTGCTGGCGTCGCTCGCGACGGCGACACGCCATTCGAAACCTATTCGTCAGTTGGCCTGGACGTAACCTTCTCGGGCGCTACCGACAACGGTTTGGAATTCGGCGCAACGTTCGGCGTTTCTGCCGGCCGCTCGTACGATTTCGGTGAAGATCCTGCCGCTCGCTTTGCTGACGAAGATGGTACTTTCGGCATGCCCGAAATCTACATCTCCGGCTCGTTCGGCAAAATTGCATTCTCGGATGACAATTTTGACTTCTACGACGACGCAAACGGTTCGGGCGACGTTCAGTACACCGGCACCTTCGGCGCAATCACTGTTGGCGTGACCGCTGACGTTGACGCATCCGAGTTCTCGGGTTCGGCTGATGCAACCTTCTCCGGCATCACCGTCCACGCTGACGCTGACACCTATGCAGAGTACAACGCTTCGGCAGCATACACCTTGGGCGCATTCACCGCCAAAGTCGGCGCTGGCATGAGCGATGTTGACGGCACCACCTACTTCGTGACCGGCACCTACGTAGCTGGCGCGATCACTGCAGAAGCCACGTACAACGACGACTCGTCCTATGACCTGTCGCTCGACTACTCGGCGAACAGCATCTCGGCTGGCGTGACCTATGACGACGCCGGTGACTACACGGTGACCGCTGGTTACGACCTCGGTGGTGGCCTGACGCTGGAAGCTGGCTACGACAACGACGCATCCGCCTTCATCGGCGCAGCAATGTCCTTCTAATCCTAACCGGATTGGATGATGCGAAAAGCGGGCTTCGGCCCGCTTTTTTCATTTCTGGGGTTCCGTTCACCGCGCCCTTATGGCCATCTGCGGGAAAAAGGCGCGCGCCATGTCATTACCCGAAATTCAATCCCGCCTGACCGCCGCCCAAACCGCCCATGGCCGCGCGCCGGGATCGGTGCGGCTGATTGCGGTGTCAAAGGTGCAGCCACTGGAACGGGTGCGCGGCGTTCTGCAGGCCGGGCATCGGCTTTTTGGCGAGAATTATGTGCAGGAAGCAGCGGGCAAGTGGCCGGACTTAAGGGCAGAGTACGGCGCTTTGGCGGTGCATATGATCGGGCCGTTGCAGACCAACAAAGCCAAACAAGCGGTGGAGCTGTTTGACGCGGTCCATTCGGTCGACCGCCCCTCGCTCGCGCAAAAGCTGGCCTCGCTCGCGCAGGTGCGGGGGCAATGCCCGGAGTTGTTCGTGCAGGTGAACACCGGGGCAGAGCCGCAGAAGGCCGGGGTATTGCCCGCCGATCTGGACCAATTCCTGAAAGACTGCGCCGGGATGTCCTTGCCGATCCTGGGCCTGATGTGCATTCCGCCCGAGGGCGCCGATCCCGTGCCGCATTTCATCGCCCTTGCCGGGATGGCAGCGCGTCACGGCCTTGGCGGGCTGTCGATGGGGATGAGCAGCGATTTCGAGGCGGCGATTGCCCACGGCGCCACGCATATCCGCGTCGGCTCCGCCATTTTTGGCGCGCGGAATTACCCCAAGGTCAGCTGAGCCAAAGCCGCGCATAGGGCGGCAGGGCCAGACGGTCCTCGTTCATCAAGACCGAACCATCCGACAGCGAATCGTGCCAATGGCTGACGCCCTGCGCACGCAGCCAATCGCCGGGCAGGTGCTGCCAAACCTCGGAAAAGTTGAACAGGCACAGAATCGGATGCGTGGGCGCGCGGCGCTGCACGGCGAAGATGGCGGTTTGGCCGCTGTTCAGCACCAAAGTCGGATGGCCCGCGTGCAGATCGGGCGTGGCGCGGCGGCGCGACAGGATGTGTTTGACCCCCGCAAACACCTGCGCCGAGGCCCCCGCGCCATCCGCGCGCGCCTTGGCGACGTCCCAATCCATCCGTGGGCGATGCACCCAGCGGCTGTCATGCGCGTGATCGGGCTGCTGCAGATAGCTGTAATCATTCAGCACCGCCAGCTCGTCACCCATATAAATCAATGGGATACCGCCAAAGCTGGCGATCAGGGCGTGACCCATCAGAATGCGGTGAATGGCCAGATCCGCCTCGGCCGCCGTCCTGGCTTTTTCCAACCCGGCCAGCGAGGCAAAGCTGCCGGAAATGCGTTTGTCACCCGTCGCAGGGTTCTGCTGAAACAACGCGCCTTGGGCAAAGCTGCCGGGAAAGCCGCCCTCGTAAAAATCGGACAGATAGGCGCGGTGCCCCTGCCCCGACAGACCCAGCGCACCGGCATCCTCATCCGTCATGGCCCAACCGATATCGTCGTGGCAACGGATATAGGTGGCATAGGTGGCGTTGGTCAGACTTTGCGGAAAGTGGGTTTGCAGCACATGAGTCATCAGGCGGGTGTCGCGGGTGGCCAGTGCGCCCCAGAAATGCACCATCAGCGAGTTGTGATAGGCCAGATTGCCCTCACGCCCATCATGCCGCCCGCGCCCGAGGTAGGGCAGCATTTCGGCGGGCGCAACGATCGCCTCTTCCAGATGGATCACCGCCGGACAGGTGATGCGGCAACAGGCGCGCAGGGCCTGCAGGATCATATGCACCTCTGGTTCTGACTGGCACCGTGTGCCCATGCGCTTCCACATGAAGGCAACCGCGTCCAACCGCAGAACGTCAACTCCTTGATTTGCAAGGAAAAACATGATACGGACGATTTCAAGAAACACCTGAGGATTGGCCCAGTTCAGATCCCATTGATGTTCGTTGAAGGTGGTCCAGACCCATTTGCCGAACTGAGGATAATGGGTGAAATTGCCCGGCGCATTTTCGGGGAAGACCTCGACCAGATCGCGGGAATAGGCATCCGGCAGGGCCGGGTCGTCATACATCAAAAAGTAATCCTGATACACCGGATCACCCGCCCGCGCGCGCATCGCCCAGTCATGTTCCTTGGCGGTATGGTTCAGCACCAGATCAATGCAGGTCGACATCCCCTTGGCGCGAAAGGCCGCTGTGACCGTTTTCAGATCGTCCATATCGCCCAAGGCGGGGTTGATCTTGCGGTAATCCATCACCGAATAGCCGCCATCGCTGTCACCGGGGCGCGGTTTCAGACAGGGCATCAGGTGGACGTAGGTGACGCCCAGATCGGACAGATAATCCTGATGCGACAGGACCGATTTCAGATCACCGCAGAAGCGGTCGATGTAGAACACATAGCCCGCCATATCGGCACGCTGAAACCAATCGGGCTGTAGATCGCGCTGCAAATCCAGCAGCTTAAGATCGTCCGGACGGGCGGCCCATGCGGCAGCCATCTCGGCCCTCAACGCCGTCAGGAAGGTTTGATACTGCGGACGGGCGCCATAAAGCGCGTCCAGCATCGGCCAAAGATCGGCAGCCGACCGCGTCATACGCAGATCGAGCATGGTTTGATCCGAAATTGCGGCTTTTGGCACGGTTGCCCCCCTCGGCGGCCCTGGCAGGACCTGACGCGGACAAATCTAGGAAATTTGAAGCGCTTTGGAAAGAATTTTTATTGGATAATCACACGGCTGCGATGTTTCAGACGGGCGGCGATCCAAAGCAGGTCGGCAGCGGCAAATGCCACGCAGCCCGCCGTCGGCGCGCCGGGGCGGCGCCAGCGGTGCAAAAAGATCGCCGACCCACGGCCCGGCTCTGCATGGGGCCAGTTCCAGTTGGTGATCAGGATCAGATCATATTGCGGATCGGCGCGGCCAAGGCGTTCATGCGAAAACGGATGCGGCGCGCGGACCATCAGGTTGTAATCGGGATCCTCCACGTCATCGGACCACAGATCGCCCGGGCCGATGGGCAGAGCCCAATCAGCGGGCTTTGCCATCCGGTCCGCCCGGTACAGCATGCCAACGATCCCGTGCACGCCGCGCGGGGTGGCGCCGTCGCCCTCTCGCTTTGCGGCCGGGTTCACCATGCCGCCGCGCCCGATGCTGCAGGCAAAATGCCGCCCCATGAACAGCGCCCCGGTCTTTCGGACATAAAGATTAACACTCACGCAGAAACGCCTTTCAAGCCTTGGAGTCCGACCGAACCATAACGCCCCGATTGCGGAATTGAAACATTTGCCGCCGCAGCGACACGTCCGCGTGAGAAGTCTGTTGCATATCTTGTCAGACCGGAAGGTCCGGCGCATTTGCGAGGGGCAGGCAGAACTTGATGCCCGCTGAGGAGATGATCAATGGCAACGATGCGCAAAATCTTGTTGGTGGATGATGATGATGACCTGCGCGAGGCATTGTCAGAACAACTGGTCATGACCGAGGATTTCGATGTGTTCGAGGCGCGCAATGGCGCCGAGGGCATGGAGAAGGTGAAGGCGGGGCTGTTCGATCTGGTGATCCTAGATGTGGGCCTGCCCGATACCGACGGGCGCGAGCTTTGCCGGCGGATGCGCAAGGCGGGCGTCAAATGCCCGGTGATGATGCTGACCGGGCATGACACGGACAGCGACACGATCCTTGGCCTTGATTCCGGCGCGAATGATTATGTGACCAAACCGTTCAAGTTTCCGGTGCTTCTGGCCCGTATTCGCGCGCAGGTGCGCCAGCATGAGCAATCCGAAGATGCCGTGTTCCGCCTTGGCCCTTACACGTTCAAGCCCGCGCAAAAGATGTTGGTGGATGCCAAGGACAAAAAGGTTCGTCTGACCGAAAAAGAGACGAATATCCTGAAATTCCTGTACCGCGCGCAGTCGGCGGTCGTGGGGCGCGATATGCTGCTGCACGAGGTTTGGGGTTATAACGCGGGCGTCACGACGCACACGCTGGAAACCCACATTTACCGTTTGCGCCAGAAAATCGAGGCTGATCCATCAAACGCACGTCTGCTGATCACCGAAAATGGCGGGTACAAGTTGGTTGCTTAGACGCAGATGAACGTAAGGGAATCCTGACTTATTGTAGCCAGATTTGCAGGTTATGTTGAATTCACGGCGGCATTGATCTTGGCCTTGCCGCCTCTCGGTTCCCCTCGCCATGTCGGGGTTATGACATGGCTCCTCCCTGTTGGACTGGGCCGGGTTTTTACCCGGCCTTTTTTTATCCGATGCGCAGAGCGCGCGCGATATAGGCCATCATCATAATCGCCCCCACCGCCGCAATCGCATAGGGCAGTTGCAGCGCCGATGGCCCCATGGGCGCTGCAAGTGCGACAACCGTGCCGCCCGCAAAGGCACCCAGCGGCATCGTTCCGGATCCGAAAAACCGGTAGGCCGAATTGACGCGGCCAAACATTTCGGCCGGAATCGTGCGCTGGCGGTAGCTGACCGTGGTGATGTTCCACAGCATGGAGGTGAACCCTTCGCTGATGAACAAAGCCGCGATCATCCAGACGGGCGCGCCCAGCGCCATGGCGGTGCAGGTCAACGCGAAACCGCCTACCCCGATCAAAAGGCTGGGGTGCGGGCCAAGGCGTTTGATCAATCCTGGCCCCAGAAGGCTTCCCGACAAACCGCCAATCGCCTGCGCCGACAAAAGCGCGCCATATCCGATCGGACCGAGGCCCAGCAGATCCTGCGCGTACAGCACCAAAATGGTGATGGTCATGTAGTGCAGAAAGTTGAACGCCCCCAGCACCATCGCCAGCCGCCGCAATTCGGGCCGCGAGAAAAGATAGCGCAGCCCTTGTTTCAGCGCGGGCCAAAAGGCCGTCGCGGCGGTTTTTGCGGCGGGTTTAAGCGCGATGCGGGCCACAAAGACCAAAGAGATCAGCATCATGACGGAAAAGAACCCAAACGGCAGCGATAGCGACAGCGCGATCAGAACCCCGGCCAGCGGCGGGCCGATGAAGGTGCCTGACAGCTCTTCCGCGCCCCACATCTGGCCATTGGCGCGTTCCAGCTCGCCCGGTTCAACGACCAGCGGCAGCACGGATTGCGCGGTGTTGTCACGCAAAACCTCGACCGCGCCGATCATGAAGGTCAACCCGGCAAGGCCCAACACCCAAGCCGTCCCCGGCGTGGCGGCAAAGGCAAGCGCCGCGATGGCCAGCACCAGCACAAGCCGCGCAGCATCCGCGCCAAGGATCAGGCGGCGGCGGTCATAACGGTCGGTGATCACACCCATCGGCAGGGAAAACAGCAACCACGGCAGGCTGCGCGCAGTGGCGACAAGGCCGATCAGAAAGGCATCGCGTGTCAGCAGGGTCGCGAGCCACGGCAAGGCGACGGCAAGCACCCCATCCCCCAGATTGGTGCCGATGGACGCGGTGAACAGCAGGCGGAAATTGCGGTTTTGCCAAAGGGATTCATACGACATGGGCCGCACAGTGGCGGGCGGGCTTTGTGCCGTCAAGGGCGGCCCCGGATTTTGTCCGATTGGAAAAATGTTGCCCAAAAGACGCAACCTGAAGGTGTCCTTCACAAAGCCGATTCGCAAAAGCGTGTTTCCATGGTAAGTGTTAATTTCTCCCTGTTGGACCTTGCCCGGCACAATCGCCGGGCTTCTTTTTTGCGCCCCGCAAAGGATGCGTCTAAAAGACGTGCAAATTTTGGCGTGATGAACGCCTGTTCCCGCCCCCGCGTTTGGGATATGCAGGCCGGGTTGGGGTCGGCCCAACCATCCATTCGTAACCGGAGACTTTCCATGCGCACTTCTGGCTTTGCCATTATCCTGGCTGTTTCGGCCCTTTCGGCCCCCGCCTTTGCTGAGGATCTGAACTTTGAACTGATCAATGCCAGCTCGTACAACTTGCAGCAGCTTTATGTGTCTCCGGCGGCGGCGGATACTTGGGGCGACGATATTCTGGGCGTCGAGATTTTGGCTGCGGGGGAATCCGGCACGGTGACCATCACCGACGGCCTCGAAACCTGTGACTATGATTTGCGCTTTGTCACCGACACCGGCGAAGAGGTCAGCGCGACGCAGAATCTGTGCGAGTTGAACACCTTTACCCTTAACGACTGATCTGAAGGCTTGAGCCTTTGCACTGGGCGGCCTACGCTGGCCGCCCGTTTGCATTGGAGCCGCGCCATGTCTTTTACCCTTGCCACATGGAACATCAACTCGGTCCGGCTGCGCGAAGGGTTGGTGGCCAAGCTGTTGGGCGAAGAGCGGCCAGACATCCTGTGCCTGCAGGAATGCAAATCGCCGGTGGAAAACATCCCGACCGAGCAGTTTCAGGCGCTGGGATACCGCTTCATGGTGGCGCGGGGGCAAAAGGGGTATAACGGCGTCGCGATCCTGTCCAAGCTGCCGATCACCGACGCAGGTGGCACCGATTTCGCCGGATTGGGCCACGCCCGGCATGTGGCGGGGCGGCTGGAAAATGGGGTCATCATTCACAATTGTTATGTGCCGGCGGGGGGCGATATTCCTGACCGGACCCAGAATGTGAAATTCGGCCAGAAGCTCGATTTTCTGACCGAGATGCGCGATGCGTTTCGCAGCGACAAGCCGCAAAAGGCGATCCTTGTCGGCGATCTGAACATCGCCCCGCGCGAGGATGATGTGTGGAACCACAAGCAGCTGCTGAAGATCGTCAGCCATACGCCGATCGAAGTCGCGCATCTGACCGAAACACAGGCGGCGGGCGGGTTTGTCGACGTGACCCGCGCCGATGTGCCGCAGGGGCCGCTGTACAGCTGGTGGTCGTATCGCTCGCCCGATTGGGATGCGGGGGACAAGGGGCGGCGGCTGGATCATATCTGGGCGACGGGCGATATCGCGGGCGCGGCGCACGGCAGCCGTATCCTGCGCGCGGCGCGGGGGTGGGAGCAGCCTTCGGACCATGTGCCGGTTTTCGCGACGTTTGATCTGTAACGGTCTGTGTGACGCCGCGTAAATCGCGGTAAAGGTGGGGAAAACCAGACTGCCGCCCCCAGTGTTTTGCGGCTTTTGTGCGCAACGGGCGGGCTTTGTCGGGGAGGGACTGCGATGACGGTAACGCGGCGCGGGATGCTTTTGGCGGCGGGGGCGGCGCTGGGCGCGGTGGCCACGCGCTATGTCGGGGCGCAAAATCCTTCGGCGGACGGGATGGCGATGATCGCGCCGAAAGGCGGCGAGGCGGTGCTGAACGACGCCTCCCTGCTGTCGGAAACGCCGATTTTCCGGCACCGGATGATCACAGGGCAAGGCGACGCTCTGGTGGCCGCGCTGCGGGCCGAAATGCGCGAGGCGCAGGCGGCGGGGCGGGCGTTCAGCATCGGCGCGGCGCGTCATTCGATGGGCGGGCAGGCGATCCCGCGCGGCGGTCACGCGGTGACTTTTGATGCGCCGAGCGTAGAGATTGACAGCGCCGCGATGACATACCGCGTGCAGGCCGGAACGCGCTGGCATCAGGTGATTGCGGCGCTGGAACCGGCGGGCCTTTCGCCCAAAGTGATGCAAAGCAACGCAGATTTCGGTGTGGCGTCAACGTTTTCGGTGAATGCGCACGGCTGGCCCACGGCGTTTGGGCCGATGGGCAGCACCGTGCGCGAGGTGCAGATGCTGCTGTCGGATGGCAGCGCGATCACCGCCTCCCGCACGCAGCACGCCGAGATTTTCGCGGCGGCGATGGGGGGCTATGGGCTGATCGGGCAGATCACGTCTTTGGTGATAGAGGCGGAACGGAACATGGCGCTAAGCCCGACGTTTGCGCAGATGCCCGCCGCCGATTTCGCGGCGGCTTTTGCGGCGCGGGTGCGCGAGGTGCCGATGGCTTATGGCCGCCTGTCGCTGGACCGGGCGGGGTTTTTCGGCCAGGCGATGTTGGTCAGCTATGCCCCGGTGGACGCGCCAATCCCCCCCGTCACCGGGTCGGGCATCCTGTCAAAAATCGCGCGGCCGATCTTTCGCGCGCAGGTGGGCAATGAATGGGTCAAACGGCGGCGCTGGGGGCTGGAAACCGGGCCGAATGTCTGGCTTGCGGGCACCGCGAGCCGATCGGGATTGATGGCGGAACCCGTGGTGACGCTGGATGACCGCGACCCCGCGCGCACCGATATCCTGCACGAATACTTTGTCCCGCCCGCTGCGTTCGGCGGGTTCTTGCAAGCCTGCCGCGACATCATTCCGCAAAGTTATCAGGACCTGCTGAACGTCACCCTGCGCTGGGTGGAACAGGACGCCACGTCGCTGCTGCCCTATGCGCCGGATGGGCCGCGCATTGCGGCGGTGATGCTGTTTTCGCAGGAAATGTCGGCACGTTCAGAGGGTGACATGGCCCGCATGACCGAAGCGCTGATCGAGGCGGTGATGCAGCTGGGCGGCAGTTATTATCTGCCCTACCGGCCCCATGCGCGGGTGGATCAGCTGCCCCGCGCCTATGCTGGCGCGCCCGCTTTTGCGGCGTTCAAGCGCATGGTTGATCCAAATCTGTTGTTCCGAAACGCGCTTTGGGACAAGTATATCTCGCAGCTTTAAGGATAGCATGATGAGCCGGACACAAAAGATTGCCTTTGCCTATTTCCTGATCCTGTCGGCGGTGGCAGCGCTGAATTACATTCCCGGCCTGACCGATGCGCAGGGATTGGCTTTTGGCATCTTTGCCTTGGATATTTATGACGACGGGCTGCACCTTGCCTCGGCGCTGCTCGCGCTCTCGGCGGCGCTCTGGTCGCACCGGACGGCGAAATGGTTCTTGACGATCTTTGGTGCGATGTATCTGGCGGATGGGGCGCTGGGGATGGTGACGGGGGTTGGCTATCTTGACCTTGCCATCTGCACCACGGGGCCGGTCGATCTGCCATTTGGGTTCAAGATTTTGGCCAACACGCCGCATATCGGGCTGGGCGGGTTCGCCTTGATCATGGGCCTTCGCGGATGAGACGGCTTTGGGTCTGGGTCCGTCGCGGGCTTGTGGCGCTGTTTGCGGCGCTACTGGCGCTTTTGACGCCGGTGGCCTGGACCGAGGTGAATTGCCGGGGGGCGCTGGTCGAGGGCGGGTATACATCGCTTGTCGCGCCCCAATGGCAGCGCCCGGAATCGCGCACGCTGATGACCTATCCCGAATGGCATATCGTGCATGCCTATGAGGATTACGCCGCCGTGATCGCAACCGGCGCGCCGCAGGACTATGCCTTTTTGCCGGCGATCGGGCAATATTGGGGGTCTTTGTGCAGCGTGACCAAGGCGGCGGCGGCCCATGGCGGGGCGGATGGTGTGGCACGGCAGATGGACTATGTGATCGGCGTCAGCTTTACCGCCGAACTGCTGGCCAAGGCGGCGTATGAGGAAACGTTTGGTCGGCTGTTCACCTGGATCAGGGGCCCGGCACGCGCGCCATTGGATGACCTGTCGGCGCGCCAAGCGGCGGATTATGCGGCGTTCCTGTCGCAGGTGCCTTGGTACAAATGGGATTTCGCGGCGGACAAATCGGCGCTGGTGGGGGCAAACTCCGGCAGCATCCGCGATTGGGAGCGGCGGCTGGCGTTGGGCGGGGAATACGCGGTCAAGGCGCAATATGCCAAGCTGATCGGCGCGGCGGTGGCGGCAACTGGGCAGGACGAGCTGCGGATGCGGGTGATCGTCACGGGTCTTGTCCCCGAGGTTTTGGCGCGCAGCCCGGATGTTCAGCTGATCGCAGACCGCCCCGAGGGGATGGAGCTTGAAACGCCGCGCTATGCCGCCTTTACCGAGCTTGCGCGCGCATGGGCGGCGGCGGGGGTGCGGTTTGTCGAGATTGCAGGCAACGACGACATCCTGTTCACCGCGATTTCGACCGCGCCCGCGCTGCCCGGCGCTTTGGGCCGCTATCCCCGTCAGGGCCACGACGACGCGCGGTTTTTGGTGCTGGTCAAAGTCGCGGATCTGGCGGCAGCGCTGAAGGATCCGGCGCTGCAGATTGAACATATCCACGATTTTTGAAAGGTTTGGGCTTGCCTATGCGCGGCCCGCTGTGGGCGAAAGCGTCAGCGGATTGATGCCCAGAACGGCCAAAGCGCGCGCCCATTTGGCCGGGTTCGCAGCAGAAAACACCAGCTCGGGATCGGCGTCGACGATCAACCAATCGTTGCGGGCGATCTCGGCTTCCAGCTGACCCGCGCCCCACCCGGCATAGCCAAGCGCCAGCATCGCCTCTTTCGGCCCACGCCCCTGCGCAAGGTCCACAAGGATATCGCGCGAGGTTGTGATCGAATAACCGCCCGCGACATAAATCCGACCCTCGGTCGGCGCATGGCCCGAGCCGTGCAGCACAAAGCCGCGACCACGTTCGACCGGGCCGCCATAAAGGCAGGGAACCGGCAACGCGGCGTCACCGCGGGCGATGTCGAGCTGATCCAGAAGGTCGGGAAAGCTGATCTCGCGCAGGGGTTTATTCACGATCAACCCCATGGCGCCCTCGTCGCCATGCGAGCAGATCAGGATGACGGAATGGTCAAACCTCGGGTCCGCAAGACCCGGCATGGCCACCAATAACTTTCCCGCCAGCTGCATCATGTGGTCCCTGTACTGAACCGCAGGATGACGGCAATGCCGCCAAGGCTCAAGCCCCTGCATCGCGCCATTTGTGTGAATGGCGAACCGCTCGCGGAACTTCGCCGGAAAGTGATTTCCTTTGGCGGGCTGATGCGGTTAACAGCCCTTATGACCCTTCGATATGTTCTTTTCGCCGCGCTGATCACGCTTTGCGGCCCGGTGCTTGCCCAGTCGAGCGAAACCGACGGGGTGGCGTCGGTGCTGTTCCGCAGCGGCTGGCAAACCACCAGCGGCACCCAGATGACCGCGCTGGACCTGCAGTTGCAACCGGGGTGGAAAACCTATTGGCGCGCGCCGGGGGATGCGGGGATGCCGCCGCAGTTTGACTGGACCGCTTCGGAAAACCTGCAATCGGTGCGGCTGCATTGGCCGACCCCAGCGGTGTTCGATCTGAACGGGCTGCGGTCCATCGGTTATCACGATGCGCTGATCTTGCCGATGGAATTGACGGCGGTGGATCCGTCGCTGCCAATTCAGGTGCGGCTGAGCGTGCAGATGGGCGTTTGCAAAGACATCTGCATGCCCGCGACGATCCGTGTGACGGGCGAGGTTTCGGGCGCGGGGGCAGGTGATCTGCAGATCACGGGCGCGCTGGCCGCACGGCCGATGACGCCGGGTGAGGCGGGGGTGGCGGCGGCGCACTGCAGCGCGGCGCCGATCAAGGACGGATTGCAGGTGACGGCGCGGCTGGACATGCCGCGCTTTGCGGGCGGGGATGAGGCGGTGGTGTTTGAAACCAATGACCGCACGGTCTGGGTGTCCGAAGCGGCGGCGGAGCGGGTTGGCGGCGCGTTGATCGCCGTGTCCGATATGGTCGGGCCAACCGGCGCACCTTTCGCGCTGGAACGTCAAGGGGTGACAGTGACGGTGATTGCGCAGGGGCGTTCGGTTGAAATCAAGGGCTGCCCCGCGCCGTGAAGGATACGGACAAATTTTCTGCGAAAATTTAGCTTGGTGGGCATCGGCTGGGGGTCATCTCGTGCGGTGGTTGGTCGCGACCGTCAGGCGACCACCGCATCCTTCTGCGCCTTCCGGTGCAGGCATTGGCAATTTCAACGACTGAGCCGATCACGCAAGATAATGAGATCGCCAGCCCAATACCAAGAGCGACGGCCAGGGTCTACGAGGGATCCGATGTGGCTGGCGACAGACGCGCAAACCGTTTGGCAACGGGCCCTTGCACGGCGGCCCCGACCTGCCGCCCCCGCATGGAAATGCGCCATAAGTTGAGGACAGGCTTCATTTGGCCGTCGCCGCCGCTGGCATTTCGGATGAGGTTCGGAGTGCCGGCTCGCCGTGTGAGATTACAGTCAGCGGCGAACATGCGCGGCGTCCGGGGAACCTGTCAAACCACCGTTGGGAATCGCGTCAGCAAGATCAGCCGAAGACCTGCGGCTGCGCTCGGGCGGGTTGGCAACACGGCCCAATCGGTTCCGCGCTGTCCTGTGATCGGGCGGTTGGCAGGGCAGGAAGCTTTTCCTCAGCCGCGCAGCATCCCGGCAGGAATGCCGGGGGCCAAGCCCGGCATGAAGGCGCTGCGGTTCCGGGTTGGCGCGGTGTGGAAAAAAGCAAGTCAGCAGTGAAAGAGGCCCGCCGGGCAGCGCCGTTGACTTTGCGTTACGGCAAAAGCGGCAAAGCCGCGCGGCCAACGCCCAAACCCCGGCCAAAAAGCGTGCCGAGAACGCGAGTGTGATCGTCATGGATGGCGCGATGCCAGCGGCACTTCGGGCAGATCGGGCTTTCTGGTCTGACCTTCTCGATCTGGTCCCAAAGGAACGCCTTCGGGAATGGTCCGGCGATCCTCGCCCCATCCTCGACAGCAGCCCGAACCCCTTTGGCGGGTGATCCGGCCCGGCCAAGATGGGGGATCAGACCGGCGAGAGCGCTTCTGTCCATCACCAAAGCCCGTTTCAACCGCAATTCATCCGCCCATGGCAGATTCAATTTAAGGGCAGCAGGACAATAGCCCGGCGCCATGAAAAAGGGGGGCCGAAGCCCCCCTTGTCCACGTCAAAGCCCCTTCGGGCCCTGACAGGCTGCATAACCTATCTGGCGATCAGCAAGGCCTCGTGGCGCTTCAGGGCGCGGCGCGCGGCAGCGTAGTTCTCGATGCCCGCATCCGTCTTCAATTCGGGGAACAGGTCAAAGATTTCCGAGCGTTGCGCGTTCCCCATGCCCTTCAGCGTCAGGTCGCCGGGCTGGAAGCTTTCAGTCCAGGCCCCATTCGACAGGACAACCTCGTGGCGGTCGCACATGAAGTGGATATAGGACGTGCCCGCGACGTCAACCGAATGAATGCCCTTGCCCGCCGCCAGATGCTTGGCCGCAACCAGAACTTCGTGCTCGTCGAAATACAGCGCTGTGCGGTCGTTGGCGACCAGCAGGCGGTGGTTCGGCGAAACCAGCATGTCACGTTCTGGCAGGCCGTTGCCAAGCGAGCCTTGACGCACCAGGATCGGCTTCAAGTGCGGTGCTGCGGACAAATCGGCCCAGGACAGGTCACGCCGGCCCATCCAGCGGATTTCCTGCATGCCGTTGTCGCGGGTGATGATCTTGTCACCGATGCGCAGGCTTTCGACCGGCACTTCACCACGCGGCGTTGCAATCATCGTGCCGGGGGTAAAGCAGGGGATGACATTCTCGATGTTGACAAAGGACATCGTGCCCACAACATCGCGTGTCGTCGGGTCCAGAAACTGAACCGTGCCATTTTCCGGGTTCGCATCATCATAGATGATTTTCAGCGGGCCAGAACCGGACAGGTCAAGCGTGTCAAAGTCATCGCCGCCTTCGTTTCCGTCCACCACATCGCCGACGCCGCCACCGACGACCACATCGCGGTCATTGCCACCGGACAGGGTGTCCGCACCCTGACCGCCCACCAGCGTGTCAGCGCCGGTGCCGCCGTAAACCTCGTCATTGTCGATGCCGCCATCAAGGCTGTCTGCGCCGGCGTCACCAAACAGCGTGTCCTTGTCGTCCATGCCAAAGATGGTGTCGTTGCCGTCACCGCCATGGATCAGGTCCAGACCGTTGTTCGGGGCCAGATCGGTGGCGTCCGGAATGTTCACGCTGTCGGGCGTGCCCGGGCCATAGCCGCCATACACCAGATCGTTGCCCTTGCCCGCATCAATGCTGTCGGAGCCTTCGGCGCCAATGATCGTGTCATTGCCGTCGCCGCCATCCACGGTGTCATTGTCCACACCCGCATCGACCCAGTCGTTGCCGGTGCCTGCGTTGATCTTGTCCGCATCGTCGCCCGTGCGGATGATGTCATCCCCCGCCCCGGCATCCACGGTGTCGCGGTCATTGTTCGGGTCAGTGTCTGCAGGGTAAAGGCCCGGATAGCCTTGGTCAGGGCGCTGATCAAACGGATTGCCGGTCGAGGTGTCGATGACGTCATTGCCGTCACCCCCTGCGACCACGTCAGACCCATCGCCTGCCAATATCGTGTCGTTCTCGGTCCCGCCGTCAATGTTGTCGTTTCCATTGCCACCCGTGATCGAGTCGGCACCACTGCCGCCCTGAAAGGTGTCATTGCCTTCGCCGCCATCCAACACATCACTGCCGTCGCCGCCATAGATCAGGTCCATGCCGTTGCCGCCAAACACGATGTCGTTGCCCAGACCGGAATAGACGGTATCGTTACCGTCACCAGCACGAACATAATCGTCATTCGGGCCAGCGCCGGGCAAAAGGGCGTCATTGGCGTCAATCCGGTCGCCGTTCGGGTCGACGTAGGACCCGTTGATCAGATCGCCACCCGCCGTGCCGTCAACATAACCGTCGGGGCGCGCGTCGCGCAAAACGGTTTCGATGTTCCGGAACACCATGGTCCCGCCGCCGACAAACCTGACGGTGCCGTTTTCGCCATTCAGCGGGTCATAGGTAATGGATGCGACATCCAGGCCGCGCAGGTCCAATGTGTCATTGTCGACACCACCCTCGGAACCGTCCACAAAATCACCGGCATTGCCGCCGACAAAAAGGTCGCGGTCGTCGCCGCCTGTCAGGCTGTCATTGCCCGCGCCGCCGGTCAGCAGATCGTCGCCGGTGCCACCGGTGACAGTATCGTTGCCATCGCCACCCTCCAGCGTGTCAGCCCCCGCATCGCCGGCAACCAGATCATTGCCAAGGCCGCCATAAAGCTTGTCGGCGTCGTTGCCGCCATACAGCTGGTCATTGCCGCCAGCGCCCGTGATGGTGTCGTTCCCGCCATTGCCCCAGAACTGATTGGTGAAAGTGTCCGAAGAGCTGGAGCCCTGCTGGTCAAACCCGGTCAGACTGTCGGCAAAGTTGGAGCCGATCACGCCATCAATACCACCGGCAATCTGATCATTGGCGGCATCGCCACCCGACAGCTGGCTGGTGGCCAGATTGACGGTTACACCGGCGGCCGAAGCCGAATAGTCTATGTTGTCCTGACCTGCATTGCCCTGGAACGTATCCGCACCGGCGCCGCCGATGAACAGATCGTCACCCGCCCCGCCCTCAAGATAGTTTGCGCCCACGCCGCCCGACAGGGTGTCGTTGCCCGCACCGCCGTAAACCTTGTCGTTGCCTTGCTCGCCATACAGAACGTCGTTGCCGTCGCCGCCGTAAATCAAGTCGTTGTAACCGGACGTCTGGGGCGGGCAATTGCCGCCTGTGCCACGGGTCCCGCCAGAGCCGCCTGTGCCGCGCGTACCGCCTGTGCCGCGCGTACCGCCTGAACCGCCTGAGCCGCCGACGGTCACGCCGCTCAGCTCGCTGTCGCCATAAATCGTATCGTTGCCAGCGCCACCCGTCAGAGTGTCATTGCCCGCACCGCCGTAAACCTTGTCGTTGCCCAGTCCGGCATCGACGCAGTCATTGCCATCCCCGGCGACGATCACGTCATCATTGCCAAACGTACCCGGCAAAATCGCATCGTTACCGTCAATCCGGTCGCCGTTCGCATCAATATAGCCCGGCAACATGGTGTTGTTGCCATCGGTTCCCGTAACAATGCCGTCCCGGCTATTAGAATTTGTCATGACAGCTTCTCCAAAAGAACCGGTTTGTATGAAAAGACAAAAAGGGTCTGGGGCTTTGCCAGGCTCATCACGACGACACCGTCACAGCCCACCGGGCTGGCCTCTGTCATGTTTTGGTTGGTCAGCAGCACCACACACACTCCGTCACATTTCGGGGATCACCCCCATCTCGAATTCACAGGGCCCTGCGGCCTTGCGCTGCTCTGGTTAACCCCCGGCACACCTTTCGGAATGCCAAAAGTCATCGGCCACAAAATGTGGCCGAACCAATCGCCGAGCTGTCGTGATCGTCGCAATGCAAGGAGGGTGTACGGTTTGGACTGGGCGGAACCTCCACCCTGTGGGCAGGTCTCCCTGCCACCAAACAAAATCGACACATCCCGCGAAATTCGGCAACACCACTAACAGACCGCCCCCACGGCCTTTGCCCTCCAAGAAGGACGCTTTTTAATTACCTTTGATTCACCGTGTCGGGAAGGGGAAAAACGGCGGGAAGGTGTCAGCTTGGCGGCAGCGGCGCCCTGATCCCGGGTGAATGACGCGGCGCAAGATAACCTGTGATTGAGTGCTGTTTCACCCAAGGAAACACTTGTCAGCCGGACAATTTGCCAACCTCCTGTGTTTATTGCTTATCCGGACAAAACGCTGCCTTGGGCAGTGCCCCGATTGTGGCGGACCGCGAAACCTTTCCGCACATTAACCAACCCGCTGCATTTTCACCGCAATTCCAACACATTTGCCCAAGTGCTGTTGCGCGGTTCGCATCAATTTTAGGAAAATCGCACCATCATTGCGCATTGGCGGATTGTTGGGGTTCAACAGCCGCGAATCGGCCCGCCGCACTTGACCATAGTTTCGCCATCTTTCTGCCGTTTTTGCCCGCCGCTTGACAGTGTATTCCCCCCAGTGCCAGATCGACCTTTCCCGTCACAAGGTTGCACCGCCGACATGAGACAAGCGAACCTTCTGACCCCGGCCCAGATTCTGGAGGCGACAGCGGCGCATTTCGCCGCGCCCGTGATCAAGCTGACGGCCCCAGGTGGGCGGTCGCGCACCAGCTTTCGCGCCTATTTCGCGGACCGCACCATCATCGTCAGTCAGCGCAAGGACACCGATCAGGCGCAGGTCGAACGCCGCGTGCTGACCGCGTTGGATGGAGTCACCGACCGGGTGCCGCGCCACCTTGGCTCCCGGGGCAGTTTGCTGTTTCAAAGTGATGTCGGGCCGGACCGGTTGAACTGGCTGATCCACACCCTGCCCCCCGAACAGCGCCCGGCCCTTGCCGCGCAAGCCATCGACGCCCTGTTCGAGATTCATCTGGCCGCCGCCCATGCGGGCCTGAACCACGGTTTGCCGACCGCCAGCATACGCGCCTATCCGGACGACGATATCGTCAGGGCCGCCCAGCGCCTGGCCGTTCAGATGCGCCACACGGGTCCGGCCCTGGATCCCGCCAGCCTCAGCCCGCTGTTTCGCGCGCGCCCCATCCGCTTTGTCAAATGGGATTGCCGGGCCGGAAATGCCGGAGTTGACCCAAGCGGCCGCCTGCGCTGGTTTGATTTCGAGGATGCCCGGCTTGCCCAGGGCCCGGAGGATTTTGCCTGGCTGATCGCGGATGAAACCTGGCCCGTCGATATGGCGCAGATGCTGGACATGGTTGCCGCCCGCCTGTCACCGGACATCACAGACGCGCCGCTGGCCTATATGACCTATCTGGAAGAGTTTACAACCCTGCATGCCGCGCGCCGCATCCGGCTGATTTTCTCGGAGGCAAAACGCAGGGGCTGGTCGGACCGCGCCACGATCCTGAAACTGGACCATGTCGGCGCCAATCCGCATATGGGGGAAAGGCTTTGCGTTGCCGCAACCGCGCTTGCCCTGCGCAACCGCTCCACCGCCCCCCTGGCCCCCGTCATGGAGCTTGCCGCCGAGGTGTTTCGCAAAGTGCGCATCCCCCCGAACGGGCCAAATTCCTGATTTCGGTCAGCGCGCCGCCCTGCCGCGGGCCATCGGCCACCTGATAAATCCTGCACCCCTGCCACATGGGCCGGCTCTTGGACCCCCGTGTTTTGTGCGCTCAATATCTCAAAGCCTATTTGCGGCGCTGGTGTTCGTCCAGTCGCGGCATGATCTCGACGAAATTGCAGGGGCGGTGGCGGTGGTCAAGCTGTTTGACGAGGATTTCATCCCACGCATCGCGGCAGGCGCTGGGGCTGCCCGGCAGCGCAAACAGGTAGGTGCCGTTTGACACGCCGCCAGTGGCGCGGCTTTGCAGGGCAGAGGTGCCGATTTTCTGCATCGAGACGATGGTGAAAACCGTGCTGAACGCCTCAATTTCCTTTTCGTAAACGTCGCGGTGCGCTTCGATGGTCACATCGCGCCCGGTCAGGCCGGTGCCGCCGGTGGACAGGATCACGTCGATGGCCGGATCGGCGCACCATTGGCGCAGTTTATCCGCGATGTCGGCGCGGTCATCCGGGCAGATGTGACGCGCGGCGAGGATATGGCCCGCCCCGGTCAACCGTTCGGCGAGCGTATCGCCAGAGCGGTCATCGCCAGCGGTGCGGGTGTCGGACACGGTCAGCACCGCGATGCGGACCGGCACGAAATGTCTGGTTTCGTCGATGCTCATTTCAGCCTCGCTTTGAGGGACAGAAGGTCGGCCCAAGCCTCGCGTTTGGCGGCGGGAGTGCGCAGCAATGTGGCGGGATGGGTCATGGGCAAAAGCGGTTTGCCAAACGCTTGCGTCCATGTGCCGCGCGCCGACTGGGTGCCAGTCAGCGCCTGCAAAGGGGTGGCGCCGAGGGTGACGATGAAATCGGGATTGGCAAGCGCGATGTGGCGTTCGGTGAAGGGGCGCAGCAGGGCGATCTCGCCCGGTTCTGGATCGCGGTTGCCGGGGGGGCGCCAAGGGACGATGGGGATGAGGTACAGCGATGTGACGGCGTCCGGGCTGCTGCGCGACAGGCCGATCGCGGCGAACATCGCGTCCAGAAGCTGGCCCGCAGGCCCGGTCAGGGGGCGGCCCTGCAGGTCTTCGTCGCGGCCCGGCGCTTCGGTCAGGATCAGGACGCGGGCGGCGGGATTGCCGTCGGCAAAGACGGTGGATTTCGCGCCACGTTTCAACTCGCACTGGTCGAAGGCGGCGATGGCGGCGTGAAGAGCGCCCAGCGTGTCGCAGGCGCGGGCGGCGGCGATGGCGGCTTGGACGGGATCGGTGCCCGATTGCGGCGCGGGTGGCGCGGGGCGTTTGGGCAGAGGGGCATTTGCAGCGGGGGCTGCGAGGCGGGCCCATGGGGCGGCGTCGGGCAACGCAAAGCTGTCCTGGGGGGTGTCCTGCACCACCTCGCTTACGCCAAGATCGACCTGCCAGGCCAAAGCGGCCAGCGCGGCATTCCAGTCGTGGCTGATGTCAGCGGCGATTCCCATGCGGCAAGTGTAGTGCGGCGCGCGGGCAGGCTCAATCAGGCAATGGCGCCGATTGACTTGGGGCTGCGCAGGGCAGTTGATTGAGCGGATGAGCGCCGTTTCAGGATGTCCGGCAAGATTGGTCGGTATGGCCATGCCGCCTGCCTTTGTCTGCGGCCGCCTTTGGCTTGCCGCGCGCTGGTCCATACGGCATTTTCGGTTTTGGGTGGCCAGGATCGCCTTTTGCCGCGCAGGCCCTGCGTGGTTTGGTCGCGCCGTGCTGCCGATAACGCGATTGGCTGTGTGTTTGGTTGGAATTCGGCGCGGGCGGGGACATTTTGGCCGTCGTTTCAGCTGAATGGCGGCTTTGAGCTGCCGATGGAACGCGCGGCTGAAACGGCGCGGTTTGCCTTGCTCGCGGCGCTGTTTCGAACGCGGCTTTGGCAGGTGCATCTTGCGGCGGCGGCTTTTGGGTTTGGCGCGCTTTGGCACCCGGCTTTGATCACCCGGCGCGCGCGATATACCCCAGGGGCAGCCGCCTTTTACCCGTTGATCGGCCCCGATCTGATCGCGGGAACCGGCCCTGGTCAACGGCAATTTCTGGCCCTGCCGAAAAATGAGCTCGGGCTGCCCGATCTGATTTTGCTGACCGCCCAGCCCTCGGGTCCGCCCGCGTTCTGGCGCTGGTCCCTGCGCGGCGCACGGTTTGTGCCCCCTCCCGGTTCGCCTGCCGCCTTATGCCCCGCGGAATGATCGTTGCGCGCCGCCTTGCCCTTTGGCATAAGCGGCCAAATCCTTGGCAGGAGAAGCCCGATGTCCTTCCGCGCCCGCCACCTTTTGGGGATCGAACAGCTTTCCCCGCTGGAAATCACCACGATTCTGGATCTGGCCGACCGCTATGTCGATCTGAACCGGCGCACGGTGAAACAGTCGGATGTGCTGTCGGGCATGACGCAGATCAACATGTTTTTCGAAAACTCCACCCGCACGCAGGCGAGTTTCGAGTTGGCCGGAAAGCGGCTGGGCGCGGATGTGATGAACATGTCGGTGGCGCAGTCGAGCGTGAAGAAGGGCGAGACGCTGATCGACACGGCGATGACGCTGAACGCGATGCAGCCGGATCTTCTGGTGGTGCGGCACGGGGCCAGCGGGGCGGTGAACCTGCTGGCGTCCAAAGTGAATTGCGCGGTTCTGAATGCGGGCGACGGGCGGCACGAGCATCCGACGCAGGCTTTGCTGGACGCGCTGACGATCCGGCGGGCCAAGGGGCGCCTTCAGCGGCTGACGGTGGCGATTTGCGGCGATATTGCGCACAGCCGGGTGGCCCGGTCGAACCTGATCTTGTTGGGAAAGATGGAAAACCGCATCCGCCTGATCGCGCCGCCAACGCTGATGCCGGCCGGGGTGGGGGAGTTCGGCTGCGAGCTTTATGACGACATGCGCGCGGGGCTGGAAGGGGCGGATGTGGTGATGATGCTGCGCCTTCAGAAAGAGCGGATGGACGGCGGGTTCATTCCGTCAGAGCGGGAATATTACCACCGCTATGGGCTGGACGCGGAAAAGCTGTCGGTGGCCAAACCTGATGCGATCGTCATGCATCCGGGCCCGATGAACCGAGGGGTGGAGATTGACGGCGAGCTGGCCGATGACATCAACCGGTCGGTCATTCAGGAGCAGGTGGAAATGGGTGTTGCGGTACGGATGGCCTGCATGGACCTTCTGGCGCGGAACCTGCGGGCCGAGCGCGGGCGCAAAGCAGTGGGGGTGATGGTGTGATGGGAGCCGATGAGAGCGTGATGGAGAGCGCCACGCTTTTGGCCGCAGCGGTGCGTGCGATCACGCACCCTACCGAAGACGCCGGGCGTCTGGTTTGCGGTGTTGCGCCGTCGCCGGGAATTGGAGGCACACCATGACTGCCGATTTCAAACGCCAATCGGTCCGCGCGGTAGGGTGCGTGATGTCACGCACCGCCCGTTTGGCCGCAGTGGTGCGTGCGATCACGCACCCTACCGAAGTCCCCGGACGTCTGGTTTGTGGCATTGGAGGCGCGCAATGACCCCCGATCCTGACCGCAAACCGACCCGCGCCGAGATGCGCACCGGGGGGATGGTGGCGACGGTGGTACTGGTTTTACTGGCCCTGTTCACCATCGGCTTTATCTGGATCGCATGAGCATGGAGCAGGCCTTGGCACAGCAAGCGGACAGAATTGTGGAGCCGGGCGAAGTGGTTTTGTGGCAAGGGCGGCCGGATCGGGGCGTGTTTGTCACAGCCTCGCAGCTTGGGCGGTTTGTGCGGACCGTGGTGATGCTGGGGCTGTTTGTCTACATCCTCGCGCGCCTGCAAAAGTCCCTTCCGCCCTTGTGGGATGTTCGGGTGATCGTGTTGTTCATCTTCTTTCAGGCGGTGCCGTCCGAGATCATCCGATCCGTCTGGCGGCGCAGGCATACGCGCTATGTCTTGTGCGCGCGCCGGGCGCTTATTGTGACCGATCAGCCGGGCTTTGGCGTGACGATGCAGTCGATCCCGCTGACCAAGGACACTGTGCTGGAGGTGCAGCAAGGCAGGGCCGTTGGGTCGATCCTGTTCCCGAATGCGCCAAAACGGGGGTGGAGCCTGATTGGCGAGGTTCCGAAACCGGGGTTTGAGCGGCTGGCAGAGGCGGCGCAGGTGCTGTCTTTGATCCGGCAGATACAGGTGAACCCCCAAATCAACGAGGTAGCAACGTGACCCTACATTTCACCAACGCACGCCTGATCAACCCCGAAACCGGCACCGACGCGCCCGGCAGTCTGACCGTGCTTGGCGGGCGGATTCAGGCGGTGAACGGCGCGCGCCCGGGCGGGGCAATGGAGGTGGACTGCGGGGGGATGTGCCTTGCGCCCGGCATCGTCGATTGGGGGGTCAAGATTGGCGAGCCGGGGGAGCGGCACAAGGAAAGCTTTCGCTCGGCCGGGCTGGCGGCGGCGGCGGGCGGGGTGACGACGATCATCGCGCGGCCCGACACCAACCCCGCGATCGACACGCCCGAAATGCTGGAATTCGTGACCCGCCGCGCGGCGGAGGCCAGCCCCGTGCGCATTCGCCACATGGCTGCGCTGACCAAGAGCCGCGCGGGGCATGAGATGACCGAAATCGGCTTTCTGCTTGATGCGGGGGCGATTGCCTTTACCGATGGGATGCGGGTGATCGGCGATACCAAGGCGCTGAGCCGGGCGTTTATCTATGCCAAATCGCTGGGCGCGCTGGTGGTGGGCCATCCGCAAGAGCCGGGCCTGTCGGCGGGCGCGGCGGCAACCAGCGGCAAGTTCGCCAGCCTGCGCGGGCTGCCCGCCGTTTCGGCCATGGCCGAGCGTATCGGGCTGGACCGCGATCTTGGCCTGGTCGAGATGACGGGCGCGCGCTATCACGCCGATCAAATCACCACGGCGCGCAGCCTGCCCGCGCTGGAGCGGGCGAAAAGAAACGGTCTGGATGTGACGGCGGGTGTCAGCATTCACCACCTGACGCTGAACGAGTTGGACGTTGGCGATTACCGGACCTTTTTCAAGGTCACCCCGCCCCTGCGCAGCGAAGAGGACCGGCTGGCGATTGTCGAAGCGCTGGCGGATGGGTTGATCGATGTGATCAGCAGTTTCCATACGCCCGCCGACGAGGAATCCAAACGGCTGCCGTTTGAAGAGGCGGCGAGCGGCGCGGTGGGCTTGCAAACACTTTTGCCCGCGGCCTTGCGCCTGTATCATGCCGGACAGTTGGACCTGCCGACGCTGTTCCGGGCGCTGTCCACCAATCCGGCCAAGCGCCTCGGCCTGCCGCAGGGCCGTCTGACCGAAGGCGCGCCTGCCGATCTGGTGCTGTTTGACCCGGACGCGCCCTTTGTGCTGGACCGATTCACGCTGCTGTCGAAATCGAAAAACACACCCTTTGACGGCGCGCGGATGGAGGGTAAGGTCTTGGGAACCTGGGTGGGTGGCACGCAGGTGTTTGCAGCAAAGTGATCTGATGCCGGAACTTCTGTCCCCCCCGATGACGCTGATCCTTGTCGCGCTGCTGGCCTATCTGTTGGGGTCCGTCCCGTTTGGCGTAGTGATCACAAGGGCCATGGGCCTTGGAGATCTGCGGCAGATCGGGTCGGGCAATATCGGGGCGACGAATGTTTTGCGCACCGGAAACAAGGGCGCGGCGCTGGCGACGTTGGTGCTGGACGGGGCCAAGGGCGCGGCGGCGGTGCTGATCGCACGCGCTGTGACCGGGCAGGACGACGCCGCGCAACTGGCTGCTCTCAGTAGTTTTCTTGGCCATCTTTACCCCGTTTGGCTGCGGTTCAAGGGCGGCAAGGGGGTCGCGACGTTTTTGGGCACGCTTTTGGCGCTGTCCTGGCCGGTGGGGCTGGCCGTTTGCGGCACCTGGGCAATCAGCGCGGCGATTTTCCGCATGTCCTCGCTTGCGGCGCTGATCGCGGCGGCGACGTCGGGGCTGTGGCTGTTCGCGTTTGGCGATGGGCACATGCTGATTTTGGTTTTGATCCTGACGGTGCTGATTTACCTGCGCCACTGGGCCAATCTGGAACGCATTCAGGCCGGGACAGAACCAAAGTTTGGCGCGAAAAAGGCGTGAGCGGCTTTGCGCAGGCCTTGGAGGCGATCCCCGAGGGGTACTGCGAGGGGCTTTTCCGCGGGCGGCGTTACCGGATTGAAAAGACCACGCTGACGGGGGGCCGCAGCCTGAAACTTTACGCGCGGGAGCTTGGCGGCACCGATTTCATCAGCCTGAACCTGTATCATCTGGCGGCCGGTGATCTGCTGAAACCCTGCGAGATGGCCGAGGCGAAAGTGCGCGAATTTGTGATCGGGGTCAGACGAGCGGACGACTGACCCCGAGGCTTCTTCACTTCGGCGCCATCCGCTCAACTGCTTCTGCGGTGCGTTTGGTGTTTTGATAAATGCCAATGCCCATATACAAAAAGCCGCCCACCAGGATCACATAAATCCCCCCGGCGACGAGGATCAACAACCCAAGCACGGGCCCGGGCGATCCCGGTTGGGGATTGAGCGTCGCAATCAGCGCGCCGACCACAACGCCAATCATCAAAAGCACGACAATGACACCGACCAGTTTTTCCAAGCTATTTACAAAAAAATCTCTCATTTTCCGACCCTCTTTTCTTACGGCGGCTTTTCGCGCGCCGGGTGTGAATGTTCCAATTGCGCAGGCTTGCGTCAAGGAATTTCGGCCGTTGCCGGTTCAGACCCGGCACTTCCCCTTTGGCGCCCGGATCTCATTAACTTTGCGGTTGCTTCTGATATTTCTGTCCTTACCGAAATATTCGGTCAGCCCATGAATCTGACCCCAGCCATGAAAGACTTTATCCTTCATGAGGGCGAGATGGGCGCGAAATGGGGCGTCAACGGATCGGTGGCGCAGATACACGCGCTTTTGTGCGCCGAACAGATCGCCGAAACGCTGGGGCTGGCGCGTTCGAACGTTTCAACCGGGCTTCAGGAGTTGCAAGGCTGGAAGCTGGTCAGGGCCAGCCGGGCGCTGGGCGAGCGGCGCGATGTGTTCACCTTGATTCAGGATATGTTCGACCTGTCGAAGGTGGTGATCGAGGGCCGGCGCGAGCGCGGGTTTGTGCCGACGATCGACGCCCTGCGCGGTGTGGCGGCGGCGGCAGAGATCGACGAGACACCCGAGCATGGGCGCCAGCGGATGCGCGAAACGCAGAAGACGATGCAGATGTTTGACGACTGGTAACGCGATATTGCGGGCCTGCCTCGCAGCATTCAGATGATCGCGATGAAGCTGGGCGCCTGCGTGGCGCGGTTCCTGCCAAAGGGCTGATGGGCCACAAAATTTGGGTGGTTGTTTCAGAAAGCACAGAAATGGCGAGCAACAAGGTAATCCTTCCAACGCCAGACCCCGTGGCCTTTGCCGGGGCGCTGCTGGCCCCTCTGCTGGTTGCGCTGCTGTTCTTTTGGGCAGCTTTGATCCCGGTTTTCTTTGGCACGGTGCCCAATCTGGTGTTCGGCACGCCCGTCCTGCTTTGGATGGTGCCTGTTCTGGCCCAGGCCGTGCCGCAGGCGAAAAGCCGCTCTTTCTTTTCGCGGCGGCCTTTTGCGTTACAGGCTGGACGCTTCGTAAATCCGGCCAAGATCGGCGGCCCATTCGACATGATAGGCGCGCAGCCAACGGTCGGCCAGCGTGGTGCCGGATTTGACCGAATGCACCAGCGGCGCCAAGAACGCTTGCTCGCCCATCCCGCGCTCGTCCAGACCGGCATGCGACAGGCCAATCGCAGCGCGCGCCAGATCAAGGATTTTCACGCCATTCGCCTCGCCCTGAAGACCCGAAACCGAAGCCGCGACGCGCAGACCCTGGCGGGTTTCAGCATCAAACCCCTTCACCAGATCCCAAGCGGCATCCAGCGCGGTCTGGTTGTACATCAGGCCCACCCAAAACGCGGGCAGCGCGTTGATATGGGCCTGATCGCCGCAATCCGCGCCGCGCATTTCGATGAATTTCTTCACCCGCGCCTCGGGGAATACGGTGGTCATATGGTCGGCCCAATCCGAAAACGTGGGCTTTTCGCCGGGCAACGCGGGCAGCTTCCCCGCCAGGAAGTCGCGGAAGGACTGGCCCAAGGCGTTGATATACTTGCCATTCCGGTAAACGAAATACATCGGCACATCCAAGACCCAATCGACATAGGCCTGAAAGCCCATCCCGCTTTTAAACGCAAAGGGCAGCATCCCGGTGCGGCTGTCATCCAGCCCGCGCCAAATGCGACTGCGCCAGGATTTGTGGCCGTTCAGCTTGCCGTCAAAGAACGGCGAGGAGGCGAAAAGGGCGGTCGCGACCGGCTGGAGCGCCAACGACACCCGCAGTTTTTTCACCATGTCGGCTTCGCTGGAATAGTCGAGGTTCACCTGCACGGTGCAGGTGCGGTACATCATCTGCGTGCCGTGCGTGCCGACGCGGCCCATATAATCGGTCATCAGTTTATAGCGGCCCTTGGGCATGACCGGCATTTCGGCCCCGCTCCACTGCGGCGCGGCACCAAGGCCCATAAACCGAACCCCCATCGGGTCCGTGATGGATTTCACCTCGTCCAGATGGGTTTGCAGCTCTGCCGCAACCTCGGTCATATTGGACAAAGCCGCGCCCGAAAGTTCGAACTGCCCGCCGGGTTCAAGGCTGATATTCGCGCCATTCCGTGTCAGGCCGATGGTGTTTTCGCCCTCGTTCAGCGGGGTCCAGCCATAGCGGGCCTGTAGCGCCGCAAAGATCGCCGAGATCGACCGCTCCCCCGCATAGGGCAAGGGCGCGCGGGTGTCCGTCAGCCAGCCGAACTTTTCATGTTCGGTCCCGATGCGCCAATCCGCCTGCGGTTTGTTGCCCGCCTCCATGTATTCGGCAAGTTGTTCGGGCCGTTCGATCAGGCCGCCGCCGGATTGTGGAATAGACATGGGACCGCCTGTGGATTCTTGAGAATTGAGCCGCCAACAGGTGAAGCGAGCGGGCGGAACTGTCAAGGGCACAGCGGACAGCAAAGCGGAGGTTCCGGCGGCAAGCTGGCTGCGATCAAAGCGTTAATTGATCGTGAATCTGGCCGGGAAGGGCTGCCGTTTACGGCCCATACCTTGCTAGATGAACTTATTGAACGGATGAATTTTTCAACGGAACCGGTTGTTTGCAAGCGAGATGGCCAAGGCCTGAGTGGGGCCTTGGCCGTTTTGCTTGAACGGTCAGAACGTTTTCGCACAGGTGGCGGTGGGTTTGGCCAGGGTCGCGGTTGGCGGCAAACATCATCTAATGCGCGGTCAGACCAGCCGAGGATGGCCGCCGCCAGATCAGTTTCATCTGGGGGCCGATGCTGGTCACCTCGCCCTCCCGATATTGCCCAACGACAGGTGGGACAAGCGCCGTGGTCAGCGCGCTGACATCCATGCCGGGCAGGGCGGCAAAGGCGTCGAACAACTGCCCCGCGCCCGTGGCATCCACCGGCACCAGCATCGCCTGACCATCCGCCTGCTTTATGCGCCACAAGCGGCGGCCGCGCATGGTGACAAGCCGCAGCTCCACCGCTTCGTTCAGACTGATATAGCCGCCGACCTCTGGTCCAAGATAGCTGAGCTGCGCCTCGTCCAGTTCCACCAACCCCGGCGCGCCGACCGCCTGTTCGAACCGCAACCGCGCGAGGGCGTGGCGGATCAGCGTGGCGGAAAGGGCAAGGGTGCCAAGGCCAAGCGGCACCAGTACAAGGCCGCCTTCGTAGATCATCCAAAGACCAAACACGCCCAGTGCGCCGGTGACGGACACCTCGCGCAGGCGCCAGATCGCGGCGGTGATTTCGGGGCGGATGAAAGTCATCGGGTTTCCTGCGGACCGTTGAAAAGGATCAGGCTATATGCCCCGATCTGTCGAAATCCGATAGAGCGATAGGCGCGTGCGGCGGCTTCGGAGGCAGAAAAAAGGGTCGCGCGGCGCACGCCGGACGCCCGCGCCCCGGCCAGATGCAGGGCGACGGCGCGGCGGGCATGGCCCCGGCCGCGCAGCGGCGGCGGGGTGTAAACGCCGCCGATCTGCACGATCTGGTCCAGCTGCGCATTGAATCCTGTCATGGCAAGCGGCCGATCACCGTGCATCAAAACCGGGTGGGTCCTGGCCCGCACCGCCTCGTTGTACCAGCTTTGCACCCGCTCTGGCACCTGATCGGGCGGCGTGTGAAGTGCGTTCAGGTGATAGTCGGCCATCCAGCCCTGGATGACCGTCGCAGGTGCCTGTGCCATTGCTCGAAGGAGTCCGGGGCCAGCGGGAATCGCCAGGTCCTTCAGATCCAGCGCAAAATGCGGCTCGTCTTTGTTCAGGGATTTAGGGGCATCTGCCAAGGACAATGCCTTTTCCAACGCGCGGGCCTGCGCAGCGGGGCCAATGATGCCGATCAGCGGCAGGGCGGACAGCGCCCCGCGCGCAAGCCGCGCCATTTCGGGGCGAAGCGCCGGCAGAACCATCCCCGCATCGGTCAGGCCCAGCGCATCGGTGATCCCGCTCGCATCGCGCAAAAGCCAAAAGCGCATGGCATGGGGATGTCCGCCCACCATGCCATGGGACAACAGATTTGCCAGCGGAAACATGGCGAATTCAGGCGCGCGGGACAAAAATCCCGCGATTTCGCCTGCCTGATCGGGGGTTGCGGGGGTCACACCCAATCCCCCAATGTCGCCTGCCACAACGTCAGCGCCGCCACCGCCGCCGTATCGGCGCGCAGGATGCGCGGGCCCAGCGATACGGACAGAACCTGTGGCATCGTGCGCAGGCGGGCCTTTTCGGCATCTGAAAACCCGCCCTCCGGCCCGATCAGGATCGCCCATTTGTCGCCCCTGCCCTGCGCAAGCAGCGCGGTCTTGGCACCCGTCAGGCTTTCATCAGCCCACAGAATGCGCCGGTCCTGCGGCCATTTATCCAAAAGCCGGTCCAGCGCCACCAGATCAGCGACCGGCGGCACAAAGGTCGCTTCGCACTGCTCCGCCGCTTCGACAGCATGCGCTTGCAAGCGGTCCTGCCGGATGCGTTCGGAATTGGTATGGCGGGTCTGGACCGGCTGTATAAGGGCCGCCCCCATTTCAACCGCCTTTTCGACGATGAAATCGGTGCGGGCTTTCTTGATCGGGGCGAAGAGCAGCCACAGGTCGGGCGGCAGGATCTGCGGGCGCGATTGCGCCATGCAGCGCGCTATGCCGCCGCGCTTCGCCGCGACCTCGATCCCCGCGCGCCATTCGCCGTCGCGCCCGTTGAACAACGCCACCTCGCCTCCGACGGCCATGCGCATCACGGAAAACAAGTAGTGACTGGCCCCCTCGCCCAGAGCAATCGCTTGCTCCGGCCCAAGGGGCTGTTCTACATAAAGCCTGACCTTTGGTTCTGACATGAAAGCCAACCTATGACCCAAGAGCCGCAACTTCCAGAGGGCGCGCGCGATATGGTTGCCGACGCGGTATCGGGCAACTGGGTTGATCGCCTCGCCCCTGCCCGAACCCGCCCGTTTTTGCGGCTCAGCCGGGCCGACCGGCCCATCGGAACATGGCTGCTGGTGATCCCTTGCCTGTGGGGCATCGCCCTTGCCGCGATGAGCGATGGCTACCGGATGTGGGATTTGTGGCTGGCCGTGTCCTGCGGCGCGGGGGCGTTTTTAATGCGCGGGGCGGGCTGCACATGGAACGACATTTCGGACCGGAAGATTGACAGCCAGGTCGCCCGCACCAGATCACGGCCCTTGCCATCGGGGCAGGTCACGGTGCGGGGCGCTTTGGTGTGGATGGCGGTGCAGGCGCTTTGCGCGGCGGTGATCCTGTTCAGCTATAACAAGGTGGCAATCACTTTGGGGATCGCCTCGCTGGCTTTGGTCGCGGTTTATCCCTTTGCCAAACGGTTTACCTGGTGGCCGCAGGTGTTCCTGGGCCTTGCCTTCAATTGGGGCGCGCTGTTGGCCTTTGCCGCCCATGCCGGACAGATCACACCGGCGTCAGTGCTGCTTTATCTGTCGGGCATCGCATGGACGCTGTTTTACGACACGATCTATGCGCATCAGGACAAAGAAGACGATGCGATGATCGGCGTCAAATCCACCGCGCGGCTGTTTGGGGCGCATTCGCGCGGCTGGCTGCGGGGGTTTGCCGGGGCGACGGTGGTGCTGATGGCGGCGGCGATTATCGCCGCGCCCAGCGCATCGGGCACGTTCTGGGGGCCGCTTCTGGGGTTGGCCGGGGTTTGGGCTTTTGGCTGGCATATGGCGATGGCCCTGCAACGGATCGACCTTGATGATGCCAATTCCTGCCTGACAGTGTTTCGCGCCACCAATCAAGGCGGCTTGATTGCTGCGCTGTTTCTTGCCATTGGGGCATGGCTTTGATTGCGGGCGGCCCCTTGGCCGCCTAAGACATTCTCAGCCTGATCGACCGACCGGAGTTGCCCGTTATTTTGCCCAAGACAGCCGCCTTCATGAACTTCCGCCTTGGCCAGGGGGCGATGTCCGCATTGGCATATGTGGCCGCAATTTGCGTTTTCATCCTGGTGGCGTGGGTTTCGGCGCTGCTGATCGAAAGCCGCTCGGCCACCGCTGTCAGCTCCCGGCTGTTGGCGGAGGGGTATAGCTGGGCCATCGTCGATGCGAACGGCCTGCAAGTCACCCTGTCCGGCACCGCCCCGAACGAGGCGACGCGGTTTCGCGCGGTCAATCTGGCGGGATCGGTGGTCGACAGCACCCGCGTGCGCGATCAGTTCGAAGTGACCCCCGCCGCCGCGACGCAGGCCCCGCGCTATTCCATCGAAATGCTGCGCAACGATGACGGAATTCAGGTGATCGGCCTGTTGCCCGAAGGTGACGACCGGCAGGTTTTGACGGATACAGTCGCTGATCTGGCAGAGCCAGCCGCGATCTCGAACATGCTGGAGACAGCCGCCTATCCTGCCCCCGAAACATGGGCCCGCGCCTTTACCTTCGGGATTGGCGCGCTCAAAGCCTTGCCGCGCGCCAAAATTTCGGTGGTGGCCGATCAGGTGGCCGTGACGGCCATCGCGCGGTCTGAACAGGAAAAGCGTGATCTTGAATTGGTCCTGGCGGGACTGCGCCCCGAAGGGATCACTGTTTTGATCGACATCACCGCGCCGCGCCCGGTTCTGACGCCCTTCACCCTGCGGTTCATCAAAGACGCAAGCGGCGCGCGGTTTGACGCCTGTTCAGCCGACAGCGAGCGCGCCAAGGCCGAGATCATGGCCGCCGCAACTGCCGCCGGCGCCAGCCCGGAAGCGGGCGCCTGTATCGTTGGCCTCGGCGTTCCCACGCCCAGCTGGTCAAAGGCGACGGCGACGGGGATCGCGGCGGTGGCCACGCTTGGCGACGCCTCGATCACCTTTTCAGACGCTGATGTGACGCTGGAAGCGGGGACAGGCGTGACGCAAGACAGCTTTGACCGCGTGGTGGGCGAATTGCGCTCGGCCTTGCCGGATGTGTTTTCGCTCGATGCCAAGCTGATCCGGGCCACAAGCGCGGATGTCGCCGGTCCGGTGGAGTTTACCGCGACCCTGACCGGCGCCACTGGCAAAGTGGAGTTGCGCGGGCGTTTGCCGGACGAGCGCGGCCAAGATGCAACCGAAAGTCTGGCCAAATCACTGTTCGGCTCCAGCAAGGTCTATCTGGCCACACGGCTGGACCCGGACCTGCCTGACGGCTGGCCCGTCCGGGTGATTGCCGGGCTGAAATCGCTGGCAGAGCTGAGCGAGGGCACGCTTTTGGTGCGCCCTGATCTGGTTGAAGTGAAGGGCGTGACAGGCTCGACGCTGGCCAAAGCCAAGATCGCGCAAATCCTGTCTGATCAGCTGGGCAAGGGGCAGACCTTTCGCGTGACGGTCACGTATGACAAGGCGCTGGACCCGCTGGCGAGCCTGCCAACCCCGAACGCGTGCAACGACAGCGTTCAGGCGGTGCTGGCGGCAAACAAGTTCAAGTTCCCGCCCGGATCGGCCGAAATAGACGGTGAGGCGAGCAAGATCATCGGCATGATCGAAAAAGCTTTGGACAAATGCGGCGCGGTAAAGTTTGAAATCGCCGGGCACACCGATGCCCAAGGCTCCGAGGGCGGCAATCTAGCTCTGTCACAGGCCCGTGCCGAGGCGGTGCTGGTGGCGCTGCAGGGGCGGCAAGTGGATGTCAGCGGCATGATTGCCAAAGGCTACGGCGAGGGAACCCCCGTGGCGGATAATGGCACCGATGAAGGGCGCGAGGCCAACCGGCGGATCGAGTTTACCTTTACCAGTCCGGCGCCCGACACCAGCAGCGATGCCCCGACCGGCGCGGCGGCAAAGGCGGCGCCCGCTGCTCAAGACGAAGATCTGCCTGATTTCTCGGTCGATAAAAGCCCCTCTGTCGCGCCGACCGAAAAGACAGTCGCCCCCAAAGCCCGCGTCCAGAAAGAAGGCTAAGACATGAACCGAACAGAATTTATCATCGCGACGGCCATCATCCTGCTTTTGGCGTTTGCGATGGGTTGGTTCACCTATTGGCTGGTGCACCGCTTTACCCGGGTGGCGGGCGGCGACATGGGCGAGATGGACAAGCTGGCGCAAAACCTGCACGAGGCCGAGGAAATGCGCGATCAGGCGATCAGCTATTTCGAAAACCGCGAAGCCGAATTGATGAACCAGATCGCCCAGACCGAAGCCGAACTGCGCGCCGCGATGGAGGGTCTGCGCGATGCGCGCCAAGAGGCGGAAGAAATGCGCGCCTATATTGAACGGATGCATGGCCGGGGCTGAACGGACCGCCTGGGTGCCGAGCCCGGGGCCATTGCCGTAATTTATTCGGCGGCAATTCGGCCCAAATAGGTGCCGTAATCATTTTTGGCAAAGGCCTTGGCCTGCTTTTGCAAAATCGCCTTGTCGGTCCAGCCAGCGCGATAAGCGATCTCGTCCGGGCTGCCAACCTGCAATCCTTGCCGCAGCTCCAGCGTGCGCACGAAATTGCCAGCGTCCAGAAGGCTGCCATGCGTGCCGGTGTCAAGCCAGGCAAATCCGCGGCCCATCCGCTCGATCTGCAGGTTGCCCTCTTTCAGATAAATCTCAAGCAGGTCGGTGATTTCCAACTCGCCGCGCGGCGACGGCTTGACCTGACGCGCCAATTCGGGCGCGCGGGCGTCCAGAAAGTAAAGCCCGGTCACGGCATAGTTTGACGGCGGCACTTTGGGCTTTTCGACAATCGTGCTGACGCGGCCTTCGCCGTCAAAGCCCACCACGCCATACCGTTCCGGGTCCGACACGCGGTAGCCGAACACCGTGCCGCCGCTTTGCCGCGCATCGGCGGAGGCCAGCATTTCGGAAAGGCCATGGCCGAAGAAGATGTTATCGCCCAGCACCATCGCCGAAGGCGCGCCGGCCAGAAAATCGTCGGCCAGAATATAGGCCTGCGCCAGACCGTCGGGTGAGGGCTGCGTGATATAGCTCAGCGAGATGCCCCATTGGCTGCCATCGCCCATCAGGCGTACGAACTGGCTTTGATCTTCGGGGGTGGTGATCACCGCAATCTCGCGAATGCCGGTCAGCATCAGCGCGGACAAAGGATAGTAAATCATCGGCTTGTCATAGACCGGCAACAGCTGCTTGGACACGCCCATGGTGATCGGCCAAAGCCGGGTGCCAGAGCCGCCCGCCAGAATGATCCCTTTGCGTTGCATCACGTCAACTCCTTTACCAACATGACAAGTTCTCTTTTCCAGTCCGGCCGGTCAATCCCGAACGCCGCCTTTAGCGATGAACACGCCATCCGGCTGTTTGCGGGGCGTTTTGCCGGGGTTGGATAGGCGGATGTCGGAATATCGGTGATCTGGCACGGCAAAGCGGCCACGGCCATGATCTGCCGCGCGAAATCGGCCCAGGAGGTGTCAGGCGCGCCGCTGAAATGATGGGTGCCGCCGGGCTGGCCTTTGACCATCGCGCGGGCGCAGGTGAAAAGCGCGTCCGCGATGGCCGAAGCCGGCGTGGGCCCGCCGATTTGATCGGCCACCACGGTCAGCGAAGCGCGTTCGCGACCAAGCCGCAGCATGGTCTTGACGAAATTCGCGCCATGCGCCGACACCACCCAAGACGTGCGCAGGATAAGCGAATTGCCCCCTGCCGCACGCACGCCCTGCTCGCCCGCGAGTTTGGAGCGCCCGTAAGCCCCCAAGGGGCCAGGGAGCTGATCGGGGGTGAAGGGGGCGGTGCCCGCGCCATCAAAAACGTAATCGGTTGAAAGGTGCAAAAACGGCAGTCCGCGCGCGGCGCAGGCCCGTGCCATCGCGGCGGGCGCAGCGCCATTTACCACCGTCGCGGCAGTCTCCTCCGCCTCGGCCTTGTCCACAGCGGTCCAGGCGGCGGCGTTGATCACCGCATCTGCGTCCGCCGCCATCACAGCAGCAGCGCAAGCGGCAGGGTCTGTCAGATCGGCTTCGGCCCGGCTTAAAAACTGCGCGCTGACATCCGGCGGCAACCGCCGCGCCAATTCCCGCGCCACCTGCCCTGTTTGTCCGAAAATCAGCAGCTTCACGCTTTGACCCCCAGCCGCACCCCAACCCCGGCGCGCGATTGCAGCGGTTTCCACCACGCCTCGTTGTCCAGATACCATTGGACGGTCTTTTCAAGCCCCTGTTCAACCGTCACGCTTGGCCGCCAGCCCAGCTCGTCGCGGATGCGCGAGGGATCGATGGCATAGCGCGCGTCATGGCCGGGGCGGTCGGTGACATAGGTGATCTGATCGGCATAGGGTCGCGATTTCGGCCTTTTCTGGTCCAGGATCGCGCAGATCGTCGTCACCAGATCGATGTTGCGCCGCTCATTCTCGCCGCCGATGTTATAGCTGCGCCCCAGGACGCCCTTTTGCACCACAAGCAGCAGCGCGTCGGCGTGATCTTCGACATAAAGCCAGTCGCGCACGTTCAGGCCCGCGCCGTAAACCGGGATCGGCTTGCCCGCAAGCGCGTTCAGAATTGCCACCGGGACCAGCTTTTCAGGGAAATGGAACGGCCCGTAATTGTTGGAACAATTGGTTAGAACGACGGGCAGGCCATAGGTTTCGTGCCAGGCGCGCACTAGGTGGTCACTGGCGGCTTTGGACGCCGAATAGGGGCTGCGCGGATCATAGGGCGTGTCTTCGGTGAACTGCCCCGTCGCGCCGAGCGAGCCGAACACCTCATCGGTCGAGATGTGGTGAAAGCGGAAACTTTCAGGTTTGCCCCTGCCCTGCCAATAGGCGCGGGCGGCTTCGAGCATGGTATAGGTGCCGTTGATATTGGTCAGGATGAAATCCCCCGGCCCGTCGATGGACCGGTCCACATGGCTTTCGGCGGCCAGATGCATCACCGCATCGGGGCGGTGGAGGCTGAAAACCTCGTCCAGCCGGGCGCGGTCGCGGATATCGGCCTGCTCGAACGAATAAAGGTTCGAGCCGGAAACCGAAGCCACGTTTTCCGCGCAGGCGGCATAGGTCATGGCGTCAAGGTTGATCACCTCATGCCCGCGTGCGACCGCAAGGCGCACCACCGCCGATCCGATAAAACCTGCGCCGCCCGTGACCAAAAGTTTCAATGCGAACCCTCGTACACAAACGGGCTTTGATAATCGCGCAGCAGGCGCGCAACCATATCTTTGGCCGACAAAACCGGAGCATCGGTCAGCCCCCAGTCCACGGCGATATCAGGATCGTCCCATCGGATACCGGCATCACATTCGGGTGCGTAAACATCGGTGCATTTGTACTGCACTTCGGTGTTTTCCGCCCGCGTCACAAAGCCATGCAAAAAGCCTTTGGGCACGAAAAGCTGCTTGCCGTTCTGCGCGCTCAACTCCACCCCGACCCATTTGCCATAGGCCGGACTGCCAACGCGGATATCGACGGCGACGTCAAGGATCACGCCCTTGGAACAACGCACCAACTTGTCCTGCGCATGGGGCGGGGTTTGAAAATGCAGGCCCCGCAGCGTGCCGGTTTTGGCCGACATCGAATGATTGTCCTGCACAAAGGCCGCCGACAGACCCGCCGCCGCTGCGCGCTGCGCATTATAGGTTTCGACAAACCAGCCCCGGTCATCGCCAAACCGCTGCGGCGTCAGCACGACCACGTCTGGTAAAATTGTTTGTTCAATCAACATCTGGCCCGCCTCAAAAAGCCGTTCATCCATTGATCATGTTCAAAATGAAGTCAATCGGGTTTGCCCATAAAATCATCCCGCCAACCCTGAGGCCAACCCGCCTCAAAGCCTGATGAATGCGGTCATTGAAAGGTCCCGGCACGGCATTGGTTTGCGCGCAGGGGCGGCCACCAGCGCCGCCGCGACGGCAGCGCTTTTGGCACAGCGGTGCCGATGGGCGAAACGAAGCGCAAAGGCCCCTTCAAATCCCGCGCTTTGCGCGCCATATAAGGAAAAAGCTTTTGCTGAGGACAAAGACATGTTTGGCATCACCGACACACCCGCCGCACCCGCAGCCGACCCGATCCCCGATCTGATCAAGGACGGGTCCGAGGCAACCTTTATGGCCGATGTGATCGAGCCTTCAAAGACCGTTCCCGTGATCGTGGATTTCTGGGCGCCGTGGTGCGGGCCGTGCAAAACGCTTGGCCCCGCGCTTGAGGCGGCGGTGACGGCGGCCAAGGGCGCGGTTCGGATGGTCAAGATCAACGTCGATGAAAATAAGGCGCTTGCCGGGCAGTTGCGCATTCAGTCGATCCCGACGGTCTATGCCTTTTTCAACGGTCAGCCGGTGGACGGCTTTCAGGGCGCGGTGCCCGGCTCGCAGATCAAGGCTTTTGTGGATACGCTGATCAAGATGGGTCCGGGTGTTCCCGATGGCGGGCTTGGCGAAGCGTTGGAAGCGGCCGAGCAGATGCTGGATGAAGGCGCCTTTGCCGACGCCGCCGAAACCTTCGCGGCGATTTTGGAAGAAGAGCCGGAAAATGCGGCGGCCTATGGCGGGATGATCCGCAGTTTTATCGGCCTCGGTCAGCTGACCGAAGCCGAAGCTTTTGCCGCCGCCGTGCCCGCGAAAATTGCTGGTGCCAAAGAGGTGGAGGCCGCGCTTGCCCAGATCGAACTGGCCCGTCAGGCCGCAAAGGCCGGCCCGGTGGACGATCTGCGCGCGGCGCTGGCGCGGGATCCGGCGGACCGTCAGGTGATGTTCGATCTGTCGGCCGCCCAGCATGCCACGGGCGATATCGAAGGCGCGGTTGCCACGCTTCTGGACCTGTTCAAGCTGGACCGCGAGTGGAACAATGGCGCGGCTCGGGCGCAACTGTTCATCATTTTCGACGCGCTGAAGCCCCAGGACCCGATTGTGCTAACTGGGCGGCGGCGGCTTTCATCCATGATCTTTGCCTAAACGCGCAATCGGCCTAGGTAACGCAGCATGAAAATTCAGGATTTGCCCGCCGTCATTGCCGTGTTCCCGCTGCCCGGCGCGCTGCTTTTGCCGCGCGCCCGCTTGCCGTTGCATCTGTTCGAGCCGCGTTATGTCGCGATGCTGGAAGATTGCATGAAATCGCCGGATCGGTTGATCGGGATGATCCAGACCGCAGGTGCCGAGGGCAGCCGTCTGGCCGCGATCGGTTGTGCGGGGCGGCTGACCTCTTTTTCGGAAACGGACGACGGGCGGTATATGATCACGCTGACCGGCGTGTCGCGGTTTCGTTTGGGCGAAGAGGTGGAGGGGTTCACGCCGTTCCGCCGGTTCAACGTGGACTGGCAAGCTTTCAGGCGTGACCGCGCCCGCGAAGACGAGACGGATCCAAGCCTTGACCGCAAATCGTTTCTGGCGCTGCTGTCGCGCTTTTTTGAGGCGCGGCAGCTGGGTGTCGATTGGCAGAACCTGTCCAAGGCCGATCCTGAATTGCTGATCAACGCGCTGTCGATGCTGCTGCCCCTGCCGCCCGAAGACAAGCAGGCGCTGCTTGAAGCGCCCAATCTGACCGACAGGCGGCAAACCCTGACCGCGCTGATCGAGTTTGCCCTGCACCGGGGCGACGACGGAGACGAGATGATGCAATGACCCTTGACGCCCCCGCCTTTGACCGCCGGATGCTTGAGGCGCTGATTTGCCCGGTGTCGCAGGGCCCGCTCAGCTGGAACGCGGACCGTGCCGAGCTTGTTTCCAAATTGGCAAAGCTGGCTTTTCCGGTGCGGGACGGCATCCCGATCATGCTGCTCAGCGAAGCGCGGGCGCTGGAATAGGCGCGGCCAACGCTGGCCCGTTCAGCCCGAGCTTTTTCCTTCGCCCCAAGACATGGGCTGCGTCGGTCCAGACGGCGCCCGTCAGCATATTTCCGGTTCCGCAGGCCCGCCATCGGTTTGATCGTTGACGAACATATGCAGAACACTACATTGGGTTTATGGCAACCATGACCCTGCAAAACAAACTTGCGATCCTGTCGGATGCGGCGAAATACGACGCTTCCTGCGCCTCGTCAGGGGGCGAGCGGCGCGATTCGAGCAAAGGCGGCATCGGGTCGTCAGGCGGCAGCGGCATCTGTCATGCCTATACGCCCGACGGGCGCTGCATCTCTTTGCTGAAGATTTTGATGACCAATTTCTGCATCTTTGATTGCGCCTATTGCATCAACCGGGTGTCGTCCAACGTCGAGCGGGCGCGGTTTTCGGTCGAAGAAGTGGTGACGCTGACGCTGGAATTTTATCGGCGCAACTATATCGAAGGGTTGTTCCTGTCGTCCGGCATCATCCGCTCGCCCGATCAGACCATGGCCGACATGGTGCGCATCGCGCAGACCTTGCGGCAGGACCACGGGTTTCGCGGCTATATCCATCTGAAGACCATCCCTGACGCATCGCCCGACCTGATCCGTCAGGCGGGGCTTTATGCCGACCGACTGTCGATCAACGTAGAACTGCCGCAGGATGCGTCCTTGCGTAAACTCGCGCCGGAAAAGCGGCCGGAAACAATCCGCGCCAGCATGGCGCAGGTCCGGCTGGAGGGGGAGGCGGCGAAAGACGTCTCGCATACCGGCAAAAAAGCGCCGCGCTTTGCGCCTGCCGGGCAAAGCACACAGATGATCATTGGCGCGGACGACACCGATGATGTGACCATCCTGACCAGCGCAACCCGGCTTTACAGCGGGTACAAACTGCGCCGGGTTTATTACTCCGCCTTTTCGCCGATCCCCGATGCCTCGGCGCTGCTGCCGCTGATCCAACCGCCCCTGCTGCGCGAGCATCGGCTTTATCAGGCCGATTGGTTGCTGCGGTTTTACGGGTTCAGCGCCGAAGAAATTGCGACCGGCGCCACCGCTGGCCATCTGGACCTTGACCTTGATCCCAAGCTGGCCTGGGCGTTGCAGCACCGTGGGCAGTTTCCACTGGATGTGAACAAGGCTACGAAAGAGATGTTGCTGCGTGTGCCCGGTTTTGGCACCAAAACGGTCGAGCGGATCATCGCCGCCCGCCGCAACCGCGCCCTGCGCTATGAAGATCTGGTGCGCATCGGGGCGCTGATGAAAAAGGCCAAAGCTTTTGTCAGCCTGCCGGGCTGGACCCCCGGCGCGATGACCGACAGCCCCGATTTGCGCGCCCGATTTGCCCCGCCGCCCGTGCAGTTGCGCCTGTTGTGAGCTTTGCCGTCACCCTGCCCGAACGCGGCACCTTTGACGCGTGGCGGGCTGCGGCGCGGCTGGCGATTTCGCACCAGATTGCCCCTGATCAGCTGGATTGGACCGGGACCGGCGGGCTTTTTGCCGCCGCGCCCCTGCCTGTGGGCCATGGACCGCATCAGGTGCGCGTCACGCAAGGATTCGTGAAACTTGCAGGGTCGGTGATCTGGCATTCGGACCCGGAACGCTTTGCGCTGCTGTATCAGGCGCTGTGGCGGACCTCGCGGCAGGACGGCGCGCCCCTGTCGCAGGCCGATCCGCTTGGTCGGCGTTTGAACCTGTTGGCCAAGGGCGTTGGCCGCGACATTCACAAGATGCACGCCTTTGTGCGGTTTCGCGAATGCCCCCCCGATGGCCAGAACGATGGCGCGCGCCGCCGCTTTGCGGCTTGGTTCGAACCCGAACACAACACGCTTGAACCCGGCGCTGCCTTTTTTGCCAAACGATTTGGCGATATGGATTGGATGATTGCGACCCCCCGCCTGACCGCGCAGTTTCACAATGGCACCCTCAGCTTTGGCCCCGCCGCCCCCCGCCCCGACCTGCCCACTGATGCGTCAGAGGGGCTTTGGGCCACCTATTTCGCCAATATCTTCAACCCTGCCCGCATCAAACTGGATGCGATGCGGTCGGAGATGCCAAAGAAATACTGGAAAAACCTGCCCGAAACCCGTTTGATTCCCGACATGTTGAAAGACGCCGAGGCACGGGTGCAGCGCATGCGCGAGGCGGGGGCGTCCGTGGCCCGGCCGGGGGCGGCGGCGATTTCCACCCGCTACCGCGCGGCCATGCCCCAAGCCGTGGATGCGCAGGGCCTGCCCGAAACGCTGGATCAGGCGCGCGACGGTGCCCTGCACTGCCGCCGCTGCGCGCTGTGCGAGGCGGCAACCCAGACCGTCTGGGGCACCGGAGCCGTGGACGCCGCGCTGATGATCGTGGGCGAGCAGCCCGGCGATACCGAGGATCTGAGCGGCCGCCCCTTTGTTGGCCCCGCAGGTCAGGTGTTGCATCAGGCGATGGCAGCGGTGGGCGCGGAGCCCGGCGCAGTTTGGCTGACGAACGCCGTGAAACATTTCAAATTCACCCCGCGCGGCAAACACCGCCTGCATGTTGCCCCGAACCAAACCGAAGTGGACAAGTGCCGGTGGTGGCTGGGGCTGGAACTGGCGTTCATCCGCCCCAAAGTGACCCTTGCGCTCGGGGCAACGGCGGCGTTTGCGCTGACAGGAAACGACGCCGCATTGGCCGCGCGGCGCGGGACGGTTGAGCCGGGGCTGCACGGCGGTCCGGTTCTGATCTCGTGGCACCCGGCCTTTATCCTGCGTCTGACCGATCCGGCGCATCAGGTGCGCGCGCGGGATCAGATGACCGATGATCTGCGCGCTGCCCTTGCCATGACGCAAGAGGTGGCGGCGCGCGAAATTCGCACCATATGACGTTTTCAAGTGACAATTGCAGGACCGCCCGATGCCCAAGATGCGCAAGAAATCCGAACTGCCGACCAAAATCTGCGTGGTCTGCGGCTTGCCGTTCACCTGGCGCAAGAAATGGGAGCGCGACTGGGACCGCGTGACCCATTGTTCCGACCGTTGCCGCAGCGCCAAACTGCAAAAGGCAGGCGCATGACCCGGCATCTGCGCTTCGTCCTTGGCGATCAGTTGACGCGCGATCTGTCGGCGCTGCGCGGCCTTGACCCTGCGCAGGATGTCGTCCTGATGGTCGAGGCGTCAGCCGAGGCGCGCAACGTGCCGCATCACAAGCAAAAGATCGCCTTTGTGCTGTCCGCCATGCGCCATTTCGCCGAAGATTTGCGCGCCGAGGGCGTGCAGGTCGATTACATCTTGATGGATGATCCGGACAACGCGCAGGATTTGGGGCGTGAGCTTGGCAAAGCCGTGCAGCGCCATCGCCCCGCGTCGATCGTGGTGACAGAGCCGAGCGAGTGGCGCGTTTGGCAGATGATGCGGGGCTCGGACGTGGGCGCGCCCTTGGATATCCGCGAAGATGACCGTTTCTTTTGCACGCGGGGCGACTTTGTTGCCCTGACCAGCGCCCGCAAAACCGGCCGGATGGAGTTTTTCTATCGCGAGATGCGCCGCCGCAGCGGTCTTTTGATGCATGCCGGCGCGCCGGAGGGCGGGCAGTGGAACTTTGACCCCGAAAACCGCAAAGCCTTGCCGCGCGGCCAGCGCCCGCCCGCGCGCCGCCGTTTTGCCCCCGATGCCATCACGACCGAGGTTATGGCGCTTGTCGCCGCCCGTTTTGGCAATCACTTCGGCGATCTGGCCCCCTTTGGCTGGGCCGTGACCCGCGCGGATGCCTTGCACGCGCTGGACCATTTCATCACCGACTGCCTGCCCGGATTTGGCGATTATCAGGACGCAATGAAGGCGGGCGAGGATTTCCTTTACCACAGCCTGATCTCGCCCTATCTGAACGTCGGCCTGCTGACAGCGCGCGAGGTCTGCGCGCGGGCTGAGGCGGCTTATCGGTGCGGCGCGGCGCCGATCAACGCGGTCGAGGGGTTCATCCGCCAGATTCTTGGCTGGCGCGAATTCGTGCGGGGCATCTATTGGGCGGAAATGCCGGAGTATGCGCTGTCAAACCACCTGAATGCCGTGCGCGATCTGCCGGCGCTGTATTGGACCGGCGACACGCCGATGCGCTGCATGGCCGAATGTATCGGCACCACGCGCCGCCACGCCTATGCCCACCACATCCAGCGTCTGATGGTGACGGGGAATTTTGCCCTGCTCGCAGGCGTCGCCCCGGCGCAGATCGAGGAATGGTATCTGGCTGTTTATGCCGATGCGTTTGAATGGGTCGAATTGCCCAATGTGCATGGCATGGTGATGCATGCCGACGGCGGGCGGCTGGGATCAAAACCCTATGCCGCGTCGGGGGCCTATATCGACCGGATGTCGGATTATTGCCAAGGCTGCGCATATGATCCGAAGGTCAAACTTGGGCCGAAGGCCTGTCCGTTCAACTATCTCTACTGGAATTTCCTGATCGAGAATGCGGCCACTCTGCGGCCGAACCCGCGCATGTCACTACCTTATGTGACCCTGTCCAAGATGCCCGCTGAACAGAAGGCCGACATCACCCGCTCTGCTGCCGACTTTTTGAACGGGCTGCAGACGGCAGAAGATTTGCCGTGGTGATGGACCCAAAGCGCGCGGCGCCGGTGCCAACGGGGCGCACGTCGCGGCTGTTTCACATGGGCAATGTGATCGCGGGGATTGCGGGCGGCGCGGTGGCGGGCGGTCTGCGGCAGTTGGCGACGGGCCGGCGCCCCGATCTGGCGGGTGTTTTGCTGACGCCGTCCAACGCGCTGCGCCTGACGAACGGGTTGTCGCATATGCGCGGGGCGGCGCTGAAGCTGGGGCAGATGTTGTCGATGGACACGGGGCTTGTCCTTTCGCCGCAGTTGACCCAAATCCTCTCCACCCTGCGCGATGACGCAAAACACATGCCGCCCAAGCAACTGCAGGCCGTTCTCAACACGCAATGGGGCGATGGTTGGATGAAACATTTCCAACGGTTCGATGTGCGCCCCTTTGCGGCGGCCTCGATCGGACAGGTGCACCGGGCTGTGACGCGCGATGGCACCGAGCTTGCGGTCAAGGTGCAGTATCCCGGCGTGCGCGCCAGCATCGACAGCGATGTGAACAATATTGCGGCGCTGATGCGCCTGCCGGGGCTGTTGCCGCGCGGCATGGATGTCTCGCCTCTGCTCTCCGAGGCCAAGCGCCAGTTGCACGCCGAAGCTGACTATCTGGCCGAGGCGCAGCATCTGGCGCGGTTCGGGGCTTTGTTGGCCGGGTCTGATGTGTTTGTGCTGCCTGCCCTGCGCCCGGATCTGTGCACCTCGCAGGTTCTGGCGATGAGCTTTGTCCACTGCGCGCCGCTTGACATTCTGGTCGATGCGCCACAAGCCCTGCGCGACCGGGTTGCCACCGCGCTGATCGACCTTGTGCTGCGCGAGTTGTTTGAATTCGGCGCGATGCAGACCGATCCGAACCTTGCCAACTATGGATTTGACGCAGACACCGGCCGCATCGTGCTGTTGGATTTTGGCGCCGTGCAACCGATTGCGCCGGACTTGGCGGCTGATTTTCGCGGCCTCGCGCAAGCGGCGCTGAGCGGTGAGACGGAAGAGGCGCGCGAAGCCATGCTGCGCATCGGTTATTTCGGCCCCACCACAGCGCCGCATCATCAGGCCCTGATCCGCGCGATGTTCGAAGTTGCCATGACCCCCTTGCGGCAGGACACCCCCTTTGACTTTGGCCGCAGCGATCTTTTGGAACGGTTGCGTGACATGGGGCTTGCCATAGGCACTGACCGCGAGCTTTCGCATGTGCCGCCCGCTGAAACCCTGTTTTTGCATCGCAAGATCGGCGGCATGTATCTGATGGCGGCGAAACTGCGGGCACAGGTCGCGCTGCGCCCGATGGTCCGGGCCTATTGCCCGAACGCACCCATGACAGCAAGCACAGGGCGGGCGTGATGACAGACTGGATCCCGACCCGCGCCGAGGGCGAGACGATCATAGCGGCGTTCAGCGCGCGCATGGGCCGCCGCTATGCCAATGGCCGCAACACCGATCACGGCCCCGGCGCGCATAAGGCGGTGTCGGTGCTGTCGCCCTATGTCCGGCGCAGGTTGGTGTTGGAACAGGATCTGGTGGCCACAGCGCTGGCGGTCCACGGGCCGCAAGAGGCCGAGAAATTCGTTCACGAAGTGATCTGGCGCGGCTATTTCAAAGGCTGGCTGGAACGCCGCCCGCAGGTCTGGACCAGCTACGTCTGCGGGCTGACGGCTGATCTTGCCGCGCTTGACCGCGACCGCCGCCTGCGCCGCGATGTGGACCGCGCGGTGAATGGCCAGACCGGGCTTGAATGCTTTGATGCCTGGGCCAACGAACTGGTGGACACCGGGTATCTGCACAATCACGCGCGGATGTGGTTTGCCTCGATCTGGATCTTCACACTCGGCCTGCCGTGGCGGCTGGGAGCGGATTTCTTCTATCGTCACCTTCTCGATGGTGATGCGGCGTCCAACACGTTGGGCTGGCGCTGGGTCGCGGGCCTGCATACGCGCGGCAAACCCTATCCGGCCGATGCCCAGAATATCGCCACCTTTACCGCCGGGCGCTTTGCGCCGCGCCGCGGCGATCTGGCGGAAGTTACCCAAGGGCTGGAGGCGAGCGAACCTGACGGCCTGCCGTCCGTTCTGCCGCTGCGGGCAATCACGGCGCCTGCACCGCACCGCCCGACGGCCCTGCTGATCACCGACGAGGATTGCCGGGTCGAGGATTTCGATCTGACCGCTTTTGATATCCGCGGCACTGCAACCTTGGCGGCCAGTTCCCTGCGCTCGCCTTTGCCCGTGTCTGATCTGATCACCCGGTTTGAGGCAGGGGCGCTTGCCGATGCGGCGATGCGGCTGGGGATAAGCGCCTTGGCCTTGCAAGCCGCTGATCCTGCTGCGTTGGCCAAATGGGCCGCAGCGGCAGGGGCCACGCAGATTGCAACGCCCTATATCACACGCGGCCCCCTGCGCGATTGGTTGGACCAGTCGGCGCCCTCCTTGGCACAGGCCGGCATCACCCTTTGCGAATGGCGGCGCGATTGGGACGCGGCGATCTGGCCGCACGCCACCGCCGGGTTCTTCAAGGTACGGCAGCAGATTCCGCAGATTTTGGAACAGGTGCTGCCATGATCGTCATCATCGGATCGGGCATGGCGGGTCTGGCCTGTGCACGGCGGCTGGCGGAGGCGGGGCATGCGCCGGTCGTGCTCGACAAAGGGCGCTGCATCGGCGGGCGGATGGCAACGCGGCGCGTGGGCGATCTGCAGTTTGACCATGGCGCGCAATATGTGAACGCGCATGGTGCGGGATTTGCGGCGATGTTGCTTGGTCTGGGCGACGCCGTGGCGGGTTGGCAGGATGGCACGGGCCGCACGCACAGCGTCGGCGTGCCGGGCATGTCGGCCATTCCAAAGGCGATGGGGGCCGGGCTGAAGATCCGGCAAGACGTGCAGGTGACGCGCGTGCAGCCGGACGGCGATGGCTGGGTTCTGCATCTGGATACCGGCACGATGCGCGCTTCTTGTGTTGTGGTCACCGTGCCCGCACCGCAGGTGGCAGAACTGCTGGGGGCGGAGCATCCGCTGGTGCGCGCCCTCTCCCCCTTGCGGCTGGCGCCCTGCCTGACGTTGATGGCCGCAGTCAATGCCCCTGCCCCTTTCATCACCCGACTGGATGCAGACGATTCCCTAACGTGGATCGCACAAGACAGCGCTAAGCCGGGTCGCCCACAGGGTGTTGCGACACGGTGGGTGGCGCAAGCGGGTGACGCGTTCAGCCAAACCCATCTGGAAGAGACCCCGGCCGGGATTGCCGCCCGAATGCTGCCGCTGCTGTGCGACCGGCTGGGCGTGCCCCGTGACCGGGTGACCCATGCCGCAGCCCATCGCTGGCGCCATGCCCGTGTGACACAGGCGCTGGGCCAACCCTTCCTGCGCAGCCCGGGCGCGGCGCTGTATCTGGGCGGCGACTGGTGCATCGGACCTCGGGCCGAAGCCGCGTGGACCAGCGGCACCGCCATCGCTGACGACATCTTGGCGCGGGGGTGACCATGTTGACCGATCCGCGTATTGCCCGGCTGATCACCCTGATCCGCGCCGCCCTGCGCCCGCCCGCCGGGGCGGCGCGCATCGCCCTTGCGCTTGGTCTTGGCGCATTGTGCCACACGCTTTTTGCGGCTGGCGTGCTGGCGATGATCGTGGCGATGTTCTTTGGGCTCAGCGAAAGCTTTGGCACCGTGCCCTGGCCCATGGCCGCGCTGGCCAATGCGGCGCTGATCGTGCAGTTCCCCCTGGCCCATACTTTGCTGTTGACCGGCCCCGGTGGGCGACTTCTGGCCCGCATGATCCCCGGCCGCTACGGCCAGACGCTGGCCACCACGACCTATGCCATCATCGCCTCGGCCCAGCTTCTGGCGCTGTTTGCGCTGTGGACGCCGTCGGGCATCGTCTGGTGGCGGGCCGAGGGGGGTGCGTTGTGGGTGGTCTGTTCCGCCTACGCCACCAGTTGGCTGATCCTGCTGAAAGCCAGCATTCACGCGGGCGCCGAGGTGCAATCGCGCGCACTGGGCTGGATGTCGCTTCTGGCGCGCATCCGCCCGGTGTTTCCCGACATGCCAAGCCAAGGGCTGTTCCGCCTGATCCGCCAGCCGATCTATGTGGCCTTCGCGCTGACGCTGTGGACCCCTGCGGTCTGGACGCCGGACCAACTGGCGCTGGCGATCAGCTTTACCGCCTATTGTGTTTTGGCCCCGCGTCTGAAGGAGCGCCGCTTTGCCGCCCGGTATGGCGCGCGCTTTGATCGCTATCGGGCCGAAGTGCCCTACATGATGCCGCAGTTGACCACCGCCAAGGACCGCCCCGATGCGTAATGATCTGACGATTTATGACCACGTCGCGGACAGCTGGTGGTCGGATGACATCCGCTGGGTGCGGACGCTGAAAAACCTGGTCCCGGGGCGGCTGGCCTGGTTTGACGCCCGGATCAACTGGCAGGGCAAAGCGGTGCTGGATCTGGGCTGCGCAGGCGGCTTTATGGCCGAGGCCCTGGCGGCGCGCGGCGCAGATGTCACCGGGATCGACCCGGCGATTGGCGCCATCAATGCCGCCCGCGCCCATGCCCGTGCCAGTGGCCTGCGCATCGGCTATGATGTGGGTGTGGGTGAGGCGCTGCCCTATGACAGCGCCAGTTTTGATGCCGTGGTTTGCGTCGATGTGCTGGAACATGTGGCCGATCTGACCCGCGTTCTGGCCGAAGTCGCGCGCACTCTGCGCCCCGGCGGGATGTTTTTGTTCGATACGATCAACCGCAACCCGCTGGCCCGTCTGGCCACCATCACCATGGCCGAAGACCTGCTGCACCTGTTGCCGCGCGGCACGCATGACCCGGTCAAGTTCATCAAACCCCGTGAATTGCGCGCGGCCATGCAAGGCGCGGGGCTGGTGCCGGGTGCGATCACCGGCCTTGGGCCGCGCGGGATAAACCGCCGGTTGGACCTGACCTTTGGCCCGCTGCCGCTGACCGCGATCCTGTATATGGGCACCGCGCATAAGCCTGTCGCCGTGAACGGAGGCTGACCCTTGCTGATCCTTGCAACCCTGACCACCGCGCTGCTGTTTGGCGGGATGGGTCTTTACAGCTTCGGCTTTGCCGCGTTCCTGTTCACGGCCCTGCCGCCCGATGTCGCAGCCCGGACGATACGGCGGGCGTTTCCGATGTTTTACCTGTTCGTACTGGTCTGTTCTGCCGCCGCGGCGGTGGTGCTGTGGGCGGGCAATCTGCCGGGCGCGGGGCTGCTTGCGCTGGTGGCGGGCACCGTGCTGCCCACCCGTCAACTTCTGATGCCCGCGATCAACCGCGCGACCGACACGGGTGACAAGGGGCGGTTCAAGGCGTTGCACGGGCTGTCTGTGGCGATAACCTTGGCGCATATCGCCTTGACAGGCACGGCGCTGCTGCGTCTGACAGGTGCCGCATGACCCGGTTGTCCCGCGAAAACGTCCAATCCTCTTCCCGCCCCCCTGCGCTGGCGCCCGCGCCGCATCGCATCACGGTCCGGCTTGGCGGTGTGCTGGTAGCCGACACCATCCGTGCCCTTCGGGTGTTGGAGACCCACCACGCGCCCACCTATCCCCTGCCGCCCGAGGATATCCCTGCCACCCTGCGCCCGGTTCAGGGCAACAGCTTTTGCGAATGGAAGGGCGTTGCGCGCTTTTACGACGTGCTGTCCGGTGACAAGACCGCCCTGCGCGCCGCCTGTGCCTATGACCGGCCGACCGCTGACTTCGGGGGCACTTGCGGGCCATGTGGCATTTTGCGCAGGACTGATGGACGAGGCTTGGGTCGGCGAACAGAGCGTCATCCCGCAGCCGGGCGATTTTTATGGCGGCTGGATCACGCCCACTCTGGACGGGCAGATCAAGGGCGCGCCGGGGACAAAGCATTGGTAACGGCGGTGCGTGGCGGCGGCCATGCAATCGCAGGAAAAAGGGGATGATCATGCTACTGCGCAATGTAATATCGACCACGCTTATGGCCGTGATGCTTGGTGGGGCCGTATTGCCCGCGATGGCTGACGGCACCGTGACCGGACCAACGATCATCGAGGATTTCACCATGCAGCCTCAAACCCGTTGGCAGTTCTTCACCGATCAGGTGATGGGCGGCGTGTCGACCGGCGGGATCGCTTTTGCGCAGGAAGACGGCACATCTTTCGCGCGGATGACCGGCCATGTCAGCACGGCCAACCGGGGCGGGTTCATCCAGATGCGGCTGGACCTTGCCGCCCCGCCCCCTGCGGGCACAACCGGCGTGCGGCTGATCGTGCGCGGCAACACCCAGCGCTATTTCGTGCATCTGCGGACCGGCGGCACGCTGCTTCCGTGGCAATACTATCAGGCGGGTTTTGACGTCACCGAAGGATGGAGCGAAATGCGCCTGCCGCTGGATGCCTTCAAAGCTTCGGGCGGGTTTCTGCGCGCCGTGCCCGACCCTGGCAGTCTGACCTCTCTTGCCATCGTCGCCTATGGCCGGGATCACGATGCCGAAATTGAGGTGCGTGAGGTGGGGTTTTACTAGCCAGCCTAACCCGCGGCGGCGTCAAATATCGGCAGGCTGGGAAAACAACGGCTGCGCGCTAAATAACACGGCAATGGGTTGGTTATCACTGGCCAAGGCAACAACCATCACCATCCGTAAAAGGAACAAAACCTTGATCAGACTGCTCATGACTCCTGTGGTGCAGGCGTGGAATTTCGTGTTCGACCACAACGTCAGCCCCCTTCGCCATATCCCTGACGTCGGTATCCGGCACTATGTCTTGCAGGTGCTGGGGCTGATGTGGGCTGTCACTTTCTCTGTCGCCATCGGAAGTTACACGTTTCTGGCCTATAGTATCCTTGGCCATACAGTGCTTATCGCGGCCGCCGCCATAACCGTTGCAACCTATACCGTTGCGGCAAAACGGCCGACGCTGTTCATGCGCGGCACCGGTCGCCGCTCTGATGGGGAGCATGAATGAACGGGTAGGGTTGCTGTTGTGGGATTAGGCGTGACCCTGCTTCACACATCATCTGATGGCCGGGCTCTCCGCTGCCAAGACGGGCAGAGCAGAGCCCGCTTCAGCAAACAAAACACCCCGGCGCAGTATGCGCTCTTTGGAAATCACCGCAGACACTCGGGGCATGGTTCCGTGTAAATGCATCTTCCTTGTCTTAGGACAGTCCGTGCCAACGAGGCGAAGATGGCACGGCTGTGAGAAGGCCGATACCTTCTCACAGCGGCGAGGGACGGATCAGGACCACGCTTGTCATTGCATGGACCAACATGGAGTAAAAACGCCCACTTCTTTTATCGCGGGCCTGAACGGACACCGGGGGTCTGACCCCGGATGACAGGCAGAGGCTTGGAAACGGTGACAGAGACACCCATCGGGATCGATACCTCTGGGTGCCCTGACTCCAGGTTTTTACCCTCCTTGGTCAGAATTTGCTGTTGGGGTCAAAGAACCTGACAGCATTGTCGATCGTGATAATCGGTGACGGCAGGACCGTCATCTTGGGCGCATCAGCCCCGGCCAGGATTGCCATCAGCCGGTTGAAACCAGCCCGGCCGATCTGGTCAGACGAATTAAGCCCCGTCGCGCCGTAATTTCCGTCCGCCTTCATGATCTCGGCCAAAGCCCCCATTTCGCCGTCCACCGAGGTGATGAATATGTCACCCGACTTGCTCGCATCGGCGATTGCCTTCTGCGCCCCCAGACACATCGAGTCGTTCTCGCAGAACACCGCGTTGATATCAGCCTCTTTGGCCAGCATGTCTTCCATCTGTTGGAAACCACCATCGGCGCTCCACCCGCCCCAGCCGGGTGCCACAACGGCAGTCATGCTTGCCGCCTCCAGCTTTGCAATCACACCGTCAGACCGGTCCGAGCCGATGGTATTGTCAGCCGGACCGCCACGGATGATGACGACCTTGCCCTTGCCCGCCAGCCGCGAGACGATGTAATCACCGATGCCTTCGCCAATCGCGCGATTGTCTGGACCAACCCAGCTTGTGTATTCGCCGCCCTTCAGCAGCCGGTCCACCTGCACGACCGGCACGCCAGCGGCGGTGATCGCTTCAAGTGCCGCCGGGGCCGCTTCGATGAACGCGCCAGAGATGATGATGCCATCCACGCCCTGGTTCAGCACATCCTCGACGTCAGCGGTCAGTTTCGCCACGTCGCCGCCCGCATCGGTCGACAGAATGGTGATGTTGGGGTACTTGGACGCTTCATCCTTTACCGCCGAATCCATGCCGACGAAATAGGCGCAGCAGGTTGACAGGTTCACCATGCCAATCTTCAGGTCCTTGGCCGAAGCCGCGCCGCCACTCAGCATCGCTGCGGCAAAACCTGCCGCGAGCACAAGGTTCAGTTTTCCGGTCTGCTTCATTTTCTTCTCCCATTGTGATGGCCTCCGACTTACGGCGGCCGGTTGTTGATCGTCAGGTATTCTTCCGCCGGGCCAAAACTGCGACGAGAATGATCAGCCCCTTCAAGAGTTGTTGGTAGTAAGAGTCGACATTGAACAAATTCAGCACGTTATCGACCAGCGCCAGCGCAAGCACGCCCCCGACGACGCCCTTGGCAGTGCCTCCGCCCCCACCCAGCAAACCGCCGCCGATCACCACCGCCGCAATCGCGTCCAGCTCGTATCCAGTGCCGACGCTGGGCTGGGCGATGCCCAACCGGCTGGCCAGCAGCACCCCCGCGATGGCGGCAAACAGCCCGCAGGCGACATAGGCAAAGATCAGGTGCTTGCCGACATTGACGCCCGCCAGACGCACCGCCTCCTTGTTCACCCCCAGCGCCAGCGCCGCGCGGCCCGCAATCGTGTGATTGAGGTAAAACCACACCACCGGAATCGCGAGCGCGAACAGGATGAAATTCATCGGTATCGGCCCGACAAAGGCACCGCCCAGAACGGCGCGGAACAGGTCATCCTTGGGGTAAAGCGGGGTTTCGGCATAGATATAAAGCCCGCCGCGCAACGTGCCCATCGACGCCAGGGTGACAATGAAAGGTTGCAGGTTGAACCGTGCAATCAGCCAGCCATTGATCCCCCCGACTGCCGCCCCCATCGCCAGTGCCACGGCGATCGCCGCCGAGAAATGCATCTGCACTTGCAGGCCCGTCGCCAGCAGCCCGGCAAAGGCCAGAACCGACCCCACCGACAAATCAATGCCCCCGGTGCGCACCACCATCAGCATGCCCAGTGCCAGAAACCCGTTGGTCACCATCTGGCGCGAGATATTGACGATATTGCGCTGCGTCAGGAACGCATCCGACGCAAAGGTCGCAAAGACAACAAGCGCCACGATGGAAAGCGCAAAGATCAGATCGGCACGGCTTATCCTGTGCCAGAACGCAAATCTTGACGCTGGGGAGGGGACTGCGCCGTTCACTGCAGATACTCCGGCTTTGCGGCCAATCCGGCGGCATGGGCAAAGACGAATTCCATGCGGAACTCATCAGGCTGCAGTTCCGCCACGATGCGGCCTTCGCGCATGACCAGCAGTCGGTCAGAAAGACCCAGCACTTCGGGCATCTCGGACGAGATCAGCAGCACCGCCGCGCCGTTTTCGGCCAGGTTGGCAATCATCTGGTAAATCTCGACCTTGGTGGCGATATCAACACCGCGAGTCGGCTCGTCAAAGATGAAAACCTTCGTATTCTCCACCAGCAACCATTTCGCAATCACCACCTTTTGCTGATTACCGCCAGACAGATGCCGCACCGGGCGCGCCGTGCCGCTGGGTCGGATCGCCAGGTCGGACACCTTTTCATCCACCATGGCGCGGCGGCGAGCTCCATTGATAATCCCAAAGGTCGAAACGCGGTTGAAGCTGGCCAGTCCGGCATTGTCCAGAACGCTCAGATCCAGCGCCAGCCCGTCGCCCTTGCGGTCTTCGGTGATCATGGCAAAGCCGTTGCGCACCGCCTCTTGCGGAGAGGCGAATTTTGCCGGTTTGCCATGCAGACGGATGTCGCCCACATCTGCGGCCTCTGCGCCGAAAATGGCTTTAGCGACCTCGGTGCGCCCGGACCCTACGAGGCCGAACATGCCGACGACTTCACCGGCGCACAGGTGCAGATTGATGCCCTCGAACACGCCCGCGCGTCCAAGTTGCGACACGTCCAGGACCACCTCGCCCGCGCGCTTGGTACGCGTGGGAAAGATCGCGGCCAGCGGTCGGCCAACCATGGCCTCGATCAGCTGTGCCTGATCGAGGCTGTCGATCCTGCCCTGCAGCACGCTTTGTCCATCCTTGAGCACGACCACCTCGTCGGCGATTTCAAAGATTTCTTCCAGCCGGTGCGAGATATAAAGAACGCTCGTTCCCGCCGCGGCCAATGCCTTTACCTTGGCAAACAGCACGTTGCTTTCCTGCGCCGATAACACCGCCGTGGGTTCATCCAGAATAAGGATGCGCGGCTTTGCCACCAAGGCCTTGCCGATCTCGACGATCTGCTGCTTTGCCACGCTGAGCGTTCGCACCAGCGACGCAGGGTCTATCTGGGGAAAGCCGAAATCGGCCAGCACGGCGCTGGCAATGCGGTTGGCCTCGGCCCAATCGATCACGAAATTCAGCGCCCGCGTCGGCATGCGGCCAAGCAACATGTTTTCGGCGACGCTCAGATGCGGCAGCAGGCTAAGCTCTTGATAGACAGTGCGAATTCCCAAGGCCATGGCATCGGCGGGCGTGGCGATCCGCGCGGTCTGGCCGTCCAGCGCAATCACGCCGCTGTCCGGGCGCACCGCACCCGACAGGATCTTCATCAAGGTGGACTTGCCCGCGCCGTTTTCACCGCACAGCGCCAGCACCTGGCCGGGGGCCACCGAAAACGAAATGTCCCGGATCGCCAGATTTTCATCATAGCTTTTCTTGATCGAGGTGACCTTCAGGTGCGGCATCAGTGCGCGCCGCCGAATATCTCGTGCATGAGCAGAGTCTTTTGCTTGGTCATTTCCAACAAGGTATCGTGGATGCCTTCGCGGCTGTTGCCATTGCCCGAACCCTTGTTGCCACCAAAGGGCAATGTCTCCACCCGCACAGCCGTGGTGTGGTTGACCACCACGGTGCCGACGTCAAGCACCTGATAGGCGCGCATTATCTTGCGGATATCATTTGAAAATATTGCCGCCTGCAACCCGAACTGGCTGTCATTGGCCATCGCCAGCGCCTGCTCGAAATCATCATAAGGGATCAGCGGCAAGACCGGCCCGAACGTCTCTTCCTCAAAGGCCGGGGTGCCAGGGGCAACGCCGGTCAGGATCGTCGGTTCATAGAAATTGCCGTGCCGCTTGCCACCGGTAACGATGGTCGCGCCATCGGCAACGGCCTGATTGACCTGTGCTTCAACCCGCTGGGCGCTGCGCAGATTGATCAGCGGGCCCACATCGGTTTGCGGGTCCAGCGGATTGCCCATCCGCAACTCTTTTGTCCGGCGGGTGACTTCGACCAGAAGCCGCTCGTATACTGGCCGGGCGACCAGCACACGCTTGACCGCGCAGCAGATTTGCCCGTTGCCAGAGGTGAACCTGCCGGCAATCAACGCAGCCGCCGCAGCCGGAATATCGGCATCTTCACAGATGATGGTGGCGTCGTTGCCACCGAGTTCAAGATGCACCTTCTTCAGCGTCGCCGCCGCCACTTCAAGAATGCGCCGACCGGCCGCGGTAGAGCCTGTCATGGCCACCATCTGCACTCCGGGCGAACGCACCAGCGCCTCGCCAATTTCGCGGCCACCGGTCAACACCTGATGCCCGCCGGGCGGCAGGCCCGCATCCTCGAAATACCGGGCGATTTCCAGAACGGTCAGCGGGCAATCTTCGGGCGTCTTGGTGATCACGGCATTGCCCGCCGCCAACCCGCCCGCCACCTTGTGGCTCCAAAGTTCGACCGGATAGTTGAAAGGAACGATGGCGGCGATCACGCCCAGCGGTTGGCGCAGGGTGATGGCGATTGATTTCTCGCGTCCCGGGATGGAATCGAGCGGCACCGATATCCCGAACATCCGCTTCGCCTCTTCGGCATAGCCCCGGATGATACGGGCGGCGACGCCGACCTCGCCGGTCGTCTCACCAATCCGTTTGCCGTTTTCTCGGCACAGCAATTCGCCAAGGCTGGTCTGGTTGGCCTCGATCCGGCGGGCAACAGTTTCCAGAATTTCTGATCGCCGATGGGCCGGAAGTGCAGCCATCAGCCTGGCGCCACCTATGGCGGCCGCCACGGCACGTTCGGCATCGGCCTGAGTGGCGCGCGGAACGCTGCCGATCCGCTGGCCAGTTGCGGGATCCAGCACATCGTCAACCGCGCCGTCCGACGCGCCCGTCCAGCCTCCTTCGATCAGCATGTCCATGTGTGACCCACCCCATCTTCCCGCGCCGACGCCGTTCGATTGCTGAACAGTTAATTCAAATATTGTAATGCGTCAATGACTATTGAACTTGCGGCTTCGATGTACATACATTATACAAATAATGAACGTGTCCGGAGCCAGCCCCCTATGACCGAAATTGACAGCAACATCAGCGCAACGGCGCTCAAAGCCTTCACTGTCCTCGATTTCATCGGCGAACAGCGCAAACCGCTTACGGTGATGGAGGTGGCTGGTGGCATCGGTGTTGATCGGGCCACCGCCTACCGGATGCTGCTGACGCTGGTTCAGGCGGGCTATGTGGCGCGCGATCAAAGCGCAAAGACCTACCGGCTAAGCCTGAAAGTGCTGTCGCTGGGCCGGCACCTGCTGGGCGATGACGTGCGCTCTGCACGGATCATGGACTGCCTGCGGGACATCTCTGAATCGACCGGCGAAACCGTGCACTATGCGGCGCTGGAGCGGGACACTTCGGTGCTGCTTTTCCGCTCAAAGGGCACCCAAAGGGTCAGCGTCGACTTTCAGATCGGCGACCGCTCGCCGCTGCATTGCACGTCGATCGGCAAGGTGCTGCTGGCCTATAATGATGCCCGGCTGGTCGAAAGGGTGATCGCCAAGGGGCTGCCCAAGGTGGCACCGCAGACCATCACAGACCCCGAGACGTTCCGGCAGGAACTGGCGCGGGTGCGGGCGCAAGGTTATGCCTATGACGATCTTGAATTTGCCGATGACATGCGCTGCATCGCCGTTCCGGTGTTTGAAAACGGCGGCGAGGTTCCGGGCGGCATTTCCATTTCTGGCCCCAGCAGCCGTTTCGACCACGAAAAACTCGATGCCTTGCGCCAGCTGGCGGTGGCGCGCTGCGCAATCCTGTCAGGGAGCCTGAGGTAAGGGCACTTTCACGGATTGCCGCCAAAAGCAGCAGTTGCGCGGTCGGCGGCAAAGCGGTGAGGGTGCATAAATCCAAAACAAGGTCGCTATTTCAACAACTTGCAAGTGCGCCTTTGCCGCCAGAATGACCGCCGCAATTCGCAGCGGCCGTCAACTCCCGGCGCGCGCCATCCGATATGCGAGGGGATTTCGAGGCGCTCCTGCGGCAGCATCCCGGTTTCGGGAACCTCCCGTTGTCCACACAGATCGCCCTTTGGGATATGATTTATGACCTTGGTCCACCGAGGCTGGCGCAGTTCCGGTTGCTGCGCCAAGCGATCTTGGCTCGCGATTGGGAAGAAGCGGCCCGGCAGTCGCACAGGCAGGGGCCGAGTGAGGGGAGAAACCAGTTTGTCTTCGATCTTTTCACGGATGCGGCGGAAGGGCCTTGACTGGCTGACGGCGGCTGTGGCCGCGTGCTCTGTCTTGGCCCCGGTATGTCGACGCTGAACAAATGGATCACGGTGCATCCGTTGCCCGGCAATGGTTTGAAATGCAAACCATGAGAGGGGCGACACGGATGTATTATCGGCTGAGGATCGTGAACTTGCTCTTGAGAACGAACGGCTCCGGCGCGAAAACCGCTTGCGGCGCGAGGTGAGGGACATCCTTAAATAGGCCACCCAGGTCTTCGCGAGCCAAAAGCCGTGCGGTTCAGGTTCGTCGAGGAACAGCGCGGCAACTTTGCAACGGATCGGTTGTGCCTTGTGATGAACGTCAGCCCATCTGGTTAAGGGCCTTTCGCAGCCGCCTTGCCAGCCGCAGGCAGAGCACACATATGGTCGTTCTGGCCCACATAAAAGAACAGTCGCGCCTGAGCCATGGCGTCTTTGGTAGGCCCCGGATGACGGAGGCGCTGATAGAGGTCGGGGCAGGTGTTGGTCATCGCCGGGTCGGGCGGTTGATGCGTGAGAACGGGACCGTCGTTGAAAGAACACGCAAATTCAAAGTGACCACCGACAGCAATCATATCGTCAAAATCGCACCGAAGCTGCTGGACCGCGACTTTGCGGCGGCTGGGCCGAACCAGAAATGGGCAGGCGAAGACCGCCACTTTGAGCCGATTGATCGGGCGCGAGCGGGGAGGAGTGTGGTCAACCTGGCGCAGGCCCTTCGGCAGAAACCCACCAACATTGCTGTAAAGCGGTCGAACTTGGTTCCTCCAACCGATGCCGGCGACATCGCAGAAAGTCTTCCCGAGGCGACGGCGAGGTTTCAGGGGCTTGGGCGCACTGCAAAGGGAATGCGGAGGCGGCCAGAGCGGGTTGCTATTGGATGAGGCCGAGCTGAGCACCAAGAGCCCCATCTGGCCCGATCCTGAAGGGCTCAAAGAAAAGATCGTAACATTGCCCCCAAGTTCAATCCAACCTGCGCGAGGCGCCGGGTTTCAGTTTTGCCCAGATTGGCGGATTGTGCATCGGGCGCTGGCGCAGAGCGGGTCATGGTGAGCCGCGGCGGCCAATATTTTAAGGTGCCAAATGCAGGATCATGGACCTTCAATGGCCACCAGACAGGCTTATCGACGCTGACCCATCGCCGATATGCCCACAGCTGCAAGGATGATCAGACCCATCGTCAGATCGCGGTAAAAGGGGTCGATGCTAAGGATGTTGAAGCCGTTGTTGACCAGCGCCAGCAGGAAAACACCGGCCAAAGATCGCCAAACCGCACCCTGGCCGCCATAAATGCTGGTTCCTCCCAGAACGACAGCAGCGATGGTCTGCAATTCCAGCCCGTCGCCAGCCGATGCCTGACCCACAGCGACGCGCGACGTCGTGATGATTGCCGCCAGCCCGGCCGAAAAGCCTGCGATGGCAAACGTGGCGACACGCACCCGGTCCGTCCGGATGCCCGACAGGATCGCCGCCTGTTCGTTGCCGCCAACAGACAGAACCCGGCGGCCAAATGTGGTGCGGTCCAGCAGGAAAGACAGCGCGATGGCGAAAATCACCATGACCCAGATCGCATAAAAGATGCCAAGGAACTGGTCCCGTCCAAGCCAGTTGAACGCGTCGATCCGCACCGATATCAGCCGCCCGTCAGAAACCGCGACGGCAATACCCTTGAAGATGAGGGCCGTGGCAATGGTCGCAAGGAAGGAATGGACGCGCAGGGTCGTGATGACCAGGCCGTTGACGAAGCCCAGGGCCAGGCCAATGAATGGCGCCAGGGCCAGCCCAAGATAGGGGTGGATGGTGACAGCAATCCATGCCGATGTGACCGACCCCATGGCAAAGATCGCGCCTACCGAAAGGTCGAATCCCCCGGCGATGATCACCAGCGTCATGGCCGCCGCCATGATTGCAAGGGGGGCATTCTGGTTAAGAATGTTGAGAAGATTGCGGGGGGTCAGGAAACTGTCTGACAGCAGCGAAAGAACAACCATCAGCACCACAATGACGATGAGAACCGCATAGGTTTGCAAAAAACGAAGCGTCTGCGCGCGGGTCATTCTGTCGGCTCCTTTATACCCTGGTGCCTGAACAGGGCGGCAAGCACCTCGGCCTCGTTGGTTTTGTCAGGATCGATCTGTTGCACAAGCCGCCCCCGGTCGACCAGAAAGACGCGGGTGGCAAGGCCCAGCACCTCGTCGATCTCGCTGGAAATCACCAGAATCGCCGCGCCTTCGCTTGCCAACAGGGCAATCTCGCGGTGGATCGTCGCGCGCGCGCCGACATCGACGCCGCGCGAAGGTTCGTCCAGAATGACAACACGCGGCTTGCCGGCCAGCCATTTGCCGATCAGCACCTTTTGCTGGTTGCCACCGGAATAGTTAGACACGTCGCCGTCGATGATTGCGGGGCGGATATCGAATTGGCCGATCAGCCGTTGGGCAAGTGATCTTTCCCTACCAACCGCAACAACCCCCGCCTTTGAAAGGTCGCCAAGATGCGGCAACGAGATGTTCGCCCTGACAGGCAGCGTCATTACCAGTCCCTGACCGCGCCGGTCTTCTGGCACCATGACGATCCCAGCCTTGGTCGCCGCGTCAATCGTCCGCTGGCGCAGTGGTTGACCCGCAACCTCGACCGTGCCGGTAGCATGGTCTGCACCGACGATGGCGCGGGCAATTTCGGTTCGCCCCGCACCGACAAGGCCGACCAAGCCCACAATCTCGCCCGCACGGATTTCCAGACTTTCGACGCGCGCCCCATTGTCCGACACAAGGTTGCGGACCGACAGCATCACGTCACCGTGGCGGCTCGACTTTGTGGGATAATGCGTTTCGGACTTGTCTCCGCCCAGCATTGCAGAAACGAGGGTCCTTTTGGTCTCGGCCGCCGTTGGCCGGGTCTTAACCAGCTCTCCATTGCGCAGAACGGTCACGCGGTCGGTGACCTTCAGCACATCGTCAAGGAAATGCGTGACATAGATCACGGTCCGACCGTCATCGCGCAGGGACCGCATGATCCGGTGCAAATGGCCTACCTCGGCCTTGGACAGTGCGGCGGTCGGCTCATCCATGATGATCACGCGCGCCTTGCGGGCCAATGCGCGCAGAATCTCAACCTTCTGCTGTTCGGCAACAGTCATCCCCGCCGCGAGCGCATCCGGGTCAAGATGCAGGCCACTGGCCTCCATCAGCACCTTTAGCCGGTCCCGCTCGGTCCGGCGCAGGATGCCAAAGCGGTGTTCCTCAATCCCCAGATGGACGTTTTGCGCCACCGTAAGCCCCGGGACGAGCTGCATTTCCTGGTGCATTGTGGCGACACCGTTGGAAAGCGCTTTGCGGGTATCCCACCAGTCCTGATGTCTGCCATCCAGCGCGATGTCTCCCCGCGTGGCTCGGTAATAGCCGCCCAGCACCTTGCCAAGCGAGGATTTTCCGGCGCCGTTCTCACCGATCAGACCGTGGATCTGTCCTGGCAGAATATCGAGATCTATCCCGGACAGCACGTCAACGTCGCCGAAGCGGAGGCCAACGCCGCGGACCGAAAGGATCGGCGTGGCACTCACCGGGCGACCGAGGCTGCTTTGTCAATCGAACCGTCGGCGCGCACCACGACACCATAGTCGTCCTGCGCGGCCCTTGCACTGACCAGTCCCCGCCGCACGTCCCGCGCGACGCTGTCAAAGGGCCGTGCCATGGGGTCACCGTTGCCCCCACCGCCGCCGGTTTTGGTTTCCACCACTGTCCCTGCGGGCAGCGACCTTGCGCGCATCTTGAGCGGGGTTTCGCTATGGCCGTCAGGGAAACAGAGCGTAACTTCTGGCCCTTTTCCTGGTCCGCCGCCATTCAACCCCCAGGCAGGCGTTCTGGAACGTTCAAACCAGATCGCGCCATAGCAATCTTCAAGCAGCCGGTATCGGCGGACCACACCGCAGCCGCCCCGGTTACGTCCGGGACCGGCACTGTCGGGGCGAATTGAAAATTCGTCCAGGCGGACAGGGAACTTGGTTTCCATCACCTCGGCGGGAATATTGCGAAAGCCTCCGTTGACCAGATTGATCAGCGCGCTTTCCCCGTCGCTGTCGATGCGCCCACCCCAGCCACCTGCGGTCGGCGCGATGGAAATCCACTGGCCGCGCTTTGGATCGACCGAAAAGAAGCCCACAACCATCGAGTCGCCGTAATGTGCAGCCGTGGACCGTTCAGGCATCGCCTCGGACAGGCACGAGATGAACAGGTCGGCCAAAAGGCCAAGCCCGGTGAAATACCATTCGCAGGCGGCAGGTTCGCTGGCGTTGAACATGCAATCCTCGGGCAGGATCAGACGCATCGTTTCAAACGATCCGCCGGTAATGGCACGTTCGGGCGAAATCATGGTTTTGTAGGCCAGCCGCAGAAGCGACAGGGTCTGACTTGCACCACAGTTGACCGACCCGGCGACCGGACCGGAGGTGCCAGTCAAGTCAACGATAAGCTCCTCTCCCCGCACGGTGAGGGTCAGCGCGACCTTCACTGGCTCGGTGCCAACGCCGTCATTGTCCAGATACCCCTCGCGGCTCCAGCTTCCGTCCTTGATGGCCCCAATTGCCTCGCGGTCCAGCTTGCGTGCCTGCTCGAAAATATTCTGGCAAGCCGCGCGGTAGATGGCCGGGCCGATTTTGGACAATAACTGGCCAAGACGGCGCTCACCCGTGCGGATCGCGGCAATCTGTGCGCCAAGATCGCCGATGGTGGCGCCCTTGAACCGGGTGTTCAGTTTTAGATGGTCATACCATTCGCGGATCGGCTTGCCCCGGCTCATGATCCGGGTGGGGCCAAGGCGAAGCCCTTCTTGATAGATATCGGTCGAGGACATGGTCGATCCGGGGTCGATCGCGCCGATATCGTTCCAATGCGCGCGGGCCGCGCCAAAGCCGACCAGTTCGTCAGCATGAAAGATCGGGCCGATGGCGGTCACGTCATGCAGGTGGGTTCCCTGCAAATAGCTGTCGTTCATGATGAAGATGTCACCCTTGTGGATGTCATCGCCATAATAGTCTTTGACATGGCGCACGCAGACGTCGATGGCGCCGATGAACAGCGGCACGCCGGTGGACTGGCCAAGCATGTTGCCATGTTCGTCCATCAGGGCCACCGCGCTGTCCTTGCCTTCGTAGATGATCGCGGAATGGGCGGACCGCCACAGGGAGGCGTTCATGTCTTCGGCGCAGGAAATCACGAAATTGCGGACGACTTCGGTTGTGATCGGGTCGGCGGTTGTCATGCCCGGTTCTCCTTCACAAGGCTCATGTGGCCACCCGTGATCAGCCGCGCGGTCCAGCCGGGCGGCAAAAGGGTGGTCGAGGTGGTCTCTTCAATAATGGCGGGGCCGTGGACGACCGCTCCTTCATCAATGCTGTTGCGGTCGATGATCGCAGTAGCGACCGGCTTGCCTGCAAACCAGACTTCGCGTTCGCGTGCGGCGCGGGCCGCTTTGCGTTCGGGTGGGGCATTTTCGGGCCGATCAAGGCGACCGAGCGCTGCAAGCCGGATGTTGGCCATTTCGACCCGGTTTTCAGGGCTGTTATGGCCGTATTGCCGGGCGTAAGCCGCGTCGAAATCGCCGCGGATTTTCGCCATGTCAAGCACACCTTGGGCAATCGGAATGGTCAGCACATATTCTTGCCCGTGATAGCGGAAATCGATGGCGCGCTCGAACCCGACCCTGTCACCCTTGATACCTTCATCGGCAAGAAACATACGGCCCCGGTCGGCCAGCCTGGCGAAGGCAGTCTCGACAGCCGCAGGTTCAATCTGATCCCAGAAGCTGTAAAGCGTTTCCTTAAAGTCGTGTCGCACGTCGGTCTGCAACATGCCCCAGGCGGAAAAGGCCCCCGGATGCACGGGAATGATGACCTCGCCAATCTCCAGCTCCTCGGCCAGTGCCACCGCCTGCGCAGGACCAGCGCCGCCAAAGGCCACCAGCGAAAAGTCACGCGGATCGATGCCGCGCTGGATCGTTATGGTGCGGATTGCATCGGCCATCTTGGCGTTGACGATATCAATCACACCCTGCGCCATCGCCTCGGCACCCATCCCGAAATCCGCACCAAGCCGCGTCAATTCCTTGGCCGCTGCGGCGCGGTCCAACGTCATCGCACCATTCGAGAAATTGGCACCGTCCAACCGGCCAAGTACAAGGTTGGCGTCAGACACCACCGGTTCGGTTCCGCCAAGGCCATAGCAGACAGGCCCGGGTTTTGCGCCCGCAGACTGCGGCCCAACCCGCACCGCGCCGGCCTCTTTCCATGCAATCGATCCACCGCCGGCGCCAATCACATGGATATCGACCACAGACATCTGGATCGGCAACCCTTCCAGCTTTGCCTCGTTCGAGGCCGACGGCAGACCGTCGATCACCAGCGAGGCATCAAACGAGGTGCCGCCCATATCGACGTAGATCAGGTTACCCCGCCCCGTGGCTGCCGACAAAGCCTTGCCGCCGATCGCGCCGCCGACCGGGCCAGACAGCAGCGTCTGAAGCGGTGTCTCGGATGCGGCGGCGGCCGTCATCACCCCGCCGTTTGATTCCATCACATGCAGCGCCCCGCCGGGCAGGCGTTTTCCCATCCCCGACTGAAGCGTCGAGATGTATTTGCGGACAACTGGGGCAAGATAGGCATCGGTCACGGTTGTCGATGTGCGCTCAAACTCGCGCCATTCGGGCGAGACCTGATGCGACATGACAATCTGGACGTTTGGCAACCGTGCGGAAAGGTAGTCACGGACCGCCAGTTCATGCGCAGGATTCTTGAAGGAGAACAGAAGCGAAATTGCAATCGCCTCATAGCCTTCGCGCGCGCAGGCTTCGGTCAGCCGGTCAAGGTCGGATGGCCGCAACGGCGTCAGCTCCTCGCCAGTCGCGGCAATGCGGCCCGCGACAGTATAAGTGTGCTCCAGCGACGTCAGCGGCTCGGGCTTGTTCCAGCGGATCGAAAAGATCTCGCCCCGGTCGTTGCCCTGAATGGTATAGATGTCGCGGAAGTTCTCGTTCGTCACCAGCGCGACCTTTGCGCCTTTTCGTGTCAGCAGCGCATTCAGCCCCACCGTCGTACCGTGGACGAAAAAGACCATCTCCCCATCGTCACCCAAAACCTCGTCGATCCCTTTCAGGACCGAAAGCGCCGGATTTTCAGGCGTCGACAATATTTTGGTCGCACCACATTGCCCGGTCGCAATGTCCTGATAAACGATGTCTGTGAACGTGCCGCCGATGTCGGCAGACACACGGTATTTCTTGCCCAAGGTCCGTGCCTTTCGATTGAGGTGCAGGGCGCCACGACAGCACCCCGCAAGTCCGTTTTCGGATTACTGTTCCCACTCACCCACGAAGGCGGGGTTCGCTTCCAGAACTGCTGCGTCGATCATCGCTGCGATCGGCCCGGCCTCGTCCATGTTGATGGCCTGCGTGACGGGTCTGCCTTCGATGGCATTGGCAATCTGCTCCATCGCCAACGCGCCCATGGTCTTGGGGAAATAGGCCAACGTTGCATCCCAGCGCCCTTCGCGGATCGCTTCGATTGCGATTGCCGCAGCGCCGCCGCCTGAAAGGTAAAGATCAGCTGGATTAAGGCCCGCCGCCTCAAGCGCGATCTCCACACCGACCAGATGTTGGTCGGCATTGGACAGGACCACGTCCACTGCGGGATTTGCTTGCAGGATATCCGTCATGGCCTTGAGGCTGGGGTCGGGCGCATAAAAGCCCTCGCCGACAGCGACAACCTGAATATTGGCATGTGTACCCAAAACGGACTGGAAGGTTTCCAGCCGAAGGTTGTCAAACGGGAAAATCTTGCCGCCGATGATGATGACCACACGGCACGGATCTTTTTCGGCGCAGTAGTCGACCACGGCCTGTGCCTGAACAGTCGCACCGGCAACCGGCGGCGAGGCTGCCGTGACGGTGATGCCTTTGACCTGCGGTTCAATCGAATTCAAGTCGGGGCCAACTGGAAACAGAACCGTTCCAATGGGAACCCCCGCCGCAACCACCTGCTCGAACGCCCCGGCGACGCCGACCGAATCGTTCGGAGCCACGATCATGCCCACGTATTTGCCCGAGGCCAGCGCATCCTCGATCTGGCTGTATTGCACGGTCGCATCAAACTGACCGTCCAGCATTTCAGCTGTAAAGCCGCGTGCAGCGGCCATCTCTTGGACGCCCTCAAACGTCGCCTGATTAAAGCCGTTCTGCGATGACGCGGCGAAATAGGCAATTGTGCCCTCCGCCGCAGCAGATGTGGCCATCGCGCACAGCCCGACGCTGGCCAGAAGTGCCGTCTTGGTGAAACTCATCTCACTGTCTCCCTGAATTTCTTGTGCCCTTGATCACTTGAGACTTGCACATAATGCAAACTTTATGCAACAGATAATTTTATGGAAAATCAAACCGAGACGACACCCGACATCAGCACCATTGACGAGCCCGCGCGGAAAAAGCGCGGTGCACTTCTTGTCCATGAAAAGCTGCGTGAAGACATTCAGTGGATGCGCATTGCGCCAGGTTCGGCGCTGGACGAAGTGGCCTTGGCGCGCCAGTTCGACGTCTCGCGCACGCCAATCCGCGAGGCGCTGCTGTTGCTTTCCAACGAGGGGTTTGTGCATTTCCTGCAGAACCGAACCACCATCGTGGCGCCGCTCTCGTTGGAAAATCAGTCGGCGTTTCTGGACACTTTCATTCTTTTATCGCGTGCTTTGGTCCGGGCAGCGGCATCCAACCACCGAGCCGACAAGTCGCATCTGGTTGATTTTGTGACCGACTTTGCGCACCATCTTGACGCAGGCAACACCGAAACCGCTTTTCGGGCACTTTTGGGCCTGTTTCGTCAATGCGCCGATCTGGCGATGAATTTTTTCCTCGCGAAGTATTTCATCGAGGCGCAGGACGCCTCGGTGCGGATGCGGCTGCTCTATTATTTCCCGCACATGACCGATCAGGACAAGACCGAGGCCATCGCCCGGATGCAGCAGATTGTCAGTGCTTTGCTGTCCGCTGACCCGGATGCCTGCGACAGGGCGGTGCAGGCGGCTTTCCGGTCAGAAACGGGCGTCATCCAGCGGGGCCTTGGCCCTCGGTTCGGGCATGACATGGTTATCAGCCCGGCCACCGACATGACTCAGGTGCCAAAGTGAGTGGGCTGTCACTGCGGCGCGAACGGGCGGCGAGGCTTTTGCGGGCTTCAGGGATTGGTGCAGCAGCGTTTGTTCCCGGTCCTAACTTTGCCTATCTGACCGGCGTTCGCCTGCACCTCATGGAACGACCGACCCTGTTCATCCTGACCGCCGATGGCGCGTCATTCGCCATGATGCCCGCGCTGGAGCGGCAGAAATGGAGCGAAGCGATGCCCGGCGTCCAAACGGTCTATTGGGACGACGCAACTGGCCCCGCCGGGGCCTTCGCGTGGATTGCATCGGCAGTCGGTCTTCACCGCTCGTTCGGAATTGAAGGGCTTCGGATGCGGGCGAGTGAATTTCTTGCGCTGGCCGGCCAATTTGGGCGTGACGCCGTCGTCGATGCCGACCCTGCCCTGTCAGCCCTGCGGCTTTTGAAAGATGCAGGCGAAATCACCGATCTGCAGCGCGCCATCGCTATCAGCGAAGCTGCGTTGGGCGAAACACTTGACGCCGGCATCGCAGGACGCCGCGAGGTGGACATCGCCTCCCACCTAAAGACAGCGATGTTGGCACATGGTGCTGCCGGCTTTGCTTTTGACCCCATCGTGCTCAGCGGGGACAAAGCTGCCAATCCGCATGGAACCCCGGACGAACGCATCGTGGCCCCCGGAGACGTGCTGCTGGTGGATTTTGGCGCCAGTTTCGGTGACATGCATGCCGATATCACGCGGACCGTGTTTTGCGCCCATGCGACGGACGATCATGCGGCGATCTATGACACGGTGCTTCGGGCCAACAAGGCGGGACGCGGGGCGGTGCGGGGCGGCGTTCCCGTGGGTGACGTGGATGCGGCGGCGACCGACGTTCTGGCGGCCTCTCCTTTTGCAGACATGATCCTGCACAAAACCGGACACGGTCTGGGACATGACATCCACGAGGCACCTCAGGTCATGCGTTCCAATCGTGATGCACAGCAGGCGGGCATGGTCTTTACCATCGAGCCGGGCCTTTACCGCCCCGGAGAGATTGGCATTCGGATAGAAGACAACGTTTTGGTCACCGATGCAGGCCATGTCTGTCTGACAAGTTTTAACAGGGAGTTGATGACCGTTGGATGATGTCAAAATCGTCTTGAAACGATTCGAAGAGACGTCAAAAAGCGCGGGCTGGACCAGCCTGTTTCCGGCCTTGGACGAAGTGTTCCAAGCCTCGATCGGGCATCGGCTGTTCTCCTGTTCCGCATATCAGATGACCGGACCCGAGCAAGGCGTTGCAGCCCGCATCTATTCCAGCGACGCGCTCAACTATCCCGTCTCGGGATTGAAAGAGATCGTCCCGAACCGCTGGTCCGACATCGTCATCCGGCGCAGAGAGGTCTTCGTGGCAAATACTGTCGAGGATTTCGCAGACGTTTTCCCCGATCATGCGCTGATCGCGTCGCTTGGACTGGGTTCAGTTGTGAACGTTCCGGTGTGTCTGCGGGGTGACTTTATCGGCACGGTGAACCTGCTGCACGAGCCGGGTTTTTACACGGATGCCCGGCTGCAAGTCATGCAGCACTTGTCCTTGCCGGCCGTACTGGCCTTCGTTTCCTCCGCCGGACCCACTTGATAGCCTTCCGCGAAGATGGCGTTTCGGTCGCCCTCAGCTACTTTTAGCGATCCTTTATGAAAAAGCTGAGCGCGAAAACCCTATGCCGCCATACGTCGCCCGCCACTTATGAAACGACGCGCTGCTGATCGCATACTCGCGGCAAAACTCAGCCTCCGGCACACCGCCTTCAGCTTGGCGCAGGATCGCAAGGATCTGGGGTTCTGTATGTCTCGTCATCTTCATCTGAATCTCCACATCCCTCTTGCCGAGAAATTTCTACTTATGCAGCCCCTGACTTTCGGGGGGGATTACCCAGTTCAGATGTCCGAGGTGACCAGCAATGCGTGCTGTTTACAGACCTGCGGTGCTGGCGGGCGAGATTGCCTGACAAGAACAAGGAAAGCTGCCGCTAATTCGCGGCACGGAACAATGCGGCGCCTGCATGGGAAAGTGCAGAAGGATGAGGTGGTCGCCGAAGCGAGCGCACAAAGTTGCCGTCACAAAGGGCGCGTCGTCGACGGTCGGCTGGACGTCGAAGACAGAAAACGCGCCGCATGACCCCTGTGTTTTGTCCAGTCCCATCTTGCCAAAGTGCTTCGATGAAAAGGCAGGCCAAGGCGATTGAAGCGAGATTTCCTTAGCCAGCAAAAAGATGGGTCATTGCCGGATCGAAACCCAAGTTCATTGCGGTTCCGTGGGAAAAAATGGCGTCCCTTGTCAAAGCTGCGATTAAAGGCGTTTTGTCGCGCAGTTCCACCTCAAGAACGGTTTCGCTGCCCAGCCGTTCGGTCATGATGACTGTGCCGTGCAGTTGGCCCGGGGCGTTATCGAGCGTGGGCACAAGGTATTGCGGGCGGATGCCTAAACGTGCCCGTTGTCCGGGCTGCGGTGTGCCGACGCGGATCGGTACTTCGACCTGGTCAAGCGCGTCATTTCGCACGACGGCCTTGTCACCCGTTGTCGAAAGCACTTCGACTTCGAGAAAGTTCATCGAAGGCGCACCCAAAAAGCCTGCAACGAATTCGTTGGCTGGATTGTGATACAGATCCATCGGGCTTCCGATCTGTTGCACAAGACCGTCTTTCAAGACGACGATCTTGTCGGCCAGCGTCATCGCCTCGACCTGATCATGGGTCACATAAACCATGGTTGCGCCAAGTGCTTTATGCAGCTTGCCGATTTCCATGCGCATATCCATACGCAAGGCAGCATCCAAGTTCGAAAGCGGTTCATCGAACAGGAACACCTGTGGTTTTCGGACAATCGCGCGGCCGATAGCGACGCGTTGGCGCTGCCCGCCTGAAAGCTGGCTGGGGCGGCGGTCCATCAGATGTTCCATTTGCAGAATGCGGGCAGCTTCGGCCACTTTGGCCTCTTTAACTTCTTTGCTGTCGCCCGCGATGGTCAACCCGAACGCCACGTTTTCCCGCACGGTCATATGGGGAAAGATTGCGTAGGATTGAAACACCATAGCCACGCCACGGTCCTTTGGCGGCAGCTCGTTGACCACCTTGCCGCCGATGTTCAGCGTACCACCGGAAATATCCTCCAGCCCCGCGATCATCCGCAGCAAAGTGGATTTGCCGCAGCCCGACGGGCCGACGAAGACGCAAAACTCCCCGTCTTCAATGGTGATATCAACACCTTTGATCACATGGGCATTGCCATAGCTTTTCTTAAGGCCGGTCAGGGTGATCGCAGCCATTGGTTCTACTCCGCAGCTTGAGCGAGGGGGGCAGCATGCAGCAGACCGTCAGCGGCAACTGTTACCGGTTCGGGGTCCATCACATAGCCGCCGAATTGGTCATGGCCGCCATCAGCAAAGCCCATGATTCGCAGGCCGTCTGGAGTTTGCAGGATGCGTGCGGCATACCGGCGGCAAGGCATGGCACCGTCCAGAAACGCGCCGGGCGCAATTCGCCAAGGGCCGCGCAAGTGATCAGCGATCAGATAGTGATTCCCGGTGACCGGGCTTTGAGGGTTAGATGCACGGTAGGCATCAGACCATTGGTGCGCGGACGTACAGAACAAGCAATACCAGTGTTTGCCAACGCGGAATACCTGCGGCACCTCCATCTGACCAAAACCACCGACAAAGACAGGCGGGTGCAAGGTCCATGTCATCAGGTCATTTGACGTGGCGAAACCAATCGCCCCGCCTGCATTCGGTTCCGCAATGCCAGGCGCGCGGGCGGTGAAATACATCAGCCAGCCGTCGCCTTCGGGATCGCGCATCACCCACGGGTCACGCATGGCGCGGTCATGCCAATGGCCAATGGCGTGGTCCTTTTCGTAAAGCTCGGCAACCGGCCCGGTCAGGTCCAGACACGGGCCGTCGCTCGCCCGCACCCAAGAATGCGCATCGGTCGATGTGGCATGGCCGATGCGCTGATACAAACCGTCCTCGGCGCGGGTTGATCCGGTATAGAACAGGTGCCACAGCCCAGCCTCGTCACGAACCACCGATCCCGTCCATGTGGTGAAATCATCCCAGGCGGGCCCTTCTGACGGGCGCAGCATGGTGCCCAGATGCGTCCAGTTCACCAGATCAGTGCTTGTGGCGTGCCCTTGGCTTACGTTGAAATGGCGCAAGTCCGGGTCGCCAAGGCTACGGTCTGCTTGCAAGAAATAGCCATGCCATTTTTCGCCGTCATGGGCATACCAACTGTCCCAAATCCATTTGCCGTCTATTGCGATCACCATAAAAATCTCCGTTCAACCCTTCACACCGGTCGATGCGATCGACGCGATGAAGGCGCGTTGCAAGTAAAGGTAAAAGGCCAGCACGGGCACGGTGATCATGGAAAGATAGGCCATGATCTCGCCCCAGGCGCGGTTCAACTGAAAGAAGTATTGCAGGCCGACCATGACCGGGCGGTAGCCTTCTTCCTGCACCACCATCAGCGGCCAGAGGTATTGGTTGTACATCGCAAGGAACTTCAGGATCGCCGCCGTAGCCAGCACAGGCCCCGCCAGTGGCATCACGATGCGGCGGTAGATCTGGACCCAAGATGCGCCTTCAACCCGGGCGGCCTCGATCAATTCGCCGGGCAAATCCTTGAAATATTGCACGAATAGAAAGATCGTCAGGCCATCGGCAATAAAGGGCACGATTTGCACGTGATAGCTGTTCAGCCAACCCGTGGTGAACCCGTCCAGCCCCAGCCACGGCAGCTTTGATGCGATCAACAGCAGAGGAATGGCGATGGTTTCAAACGGCACAATCAAGGTGGCAAGTATGATCGTCAGCACCAGATCGCGCCCCTGCCAACCGATGAACACAAAAGAAAACGCGGCCATCGAACAAAGCAGCAGCGACAGCACGACTGTCACCCCGGTGACCAGCACTGAGTTGAAGATGAACAATGCCACCGGTGCGCGTTTGAAGGCGGCCCAGTAGTTATCAAGGCTTATGTCGCCCACCGGAAGAAACGCCCGCAAGGATGCGGTATCCGCCAGAAGTTGTTGATCCGGCTTTAGGCTGGAGACGACCATGAACACCAAGGGAAAGATAAAGATGATGGCGATCAGGGTCAGCACGGCGTAGCGCACAACAAGGCGCAGGCCATGATTATCAGAGGAAATCGATGCCATTTACGTGCGCTCCCGGGTCAGCCAGCGTTGGATCAGCGATACTGTCAGAACGATCACGAACAAGATCACCGAAATCGCCGATCCGCCGGATATGTCCTGCTTGCCGTAGCCGCGATCAATCGCTTGGAAAACAATGGTTTGCGTGCTGTCCAGCGGCCCGCCGCTTGTCATCACATCAATCTGCGCGAACAGAGCAAAGGCCTGCATGGTGATTACGATCAAGATCAGAATGGCTGTGTTTTTCAGCCCCGGCCACGTGATGTAGCGGAAGGTTTGCCATTTGCTGGCCCCTTCAATCGCCCCCGCCTCATACAGCGTGGGGGATATGGTTTGCAGCCCAGACAGCCAGATCACCATATGAAACCCGACCGCCTGCCAGATCGACATCACGATGATCGCACCAAGGGCCGTGTGCGGGTTGCCCAGCCAATCAATCTTTGGAATGGCCCCGAAACTGATCGCGCCAAGCAAGTTGTTCAACAGCCCGGAATCGCCATCGTAGATGAACCGCCACAGAAGTGAGACGACGACAATAGAGACGACAACGGGCATGAAATAGATCGCGCGGAACAAATTGATGCCGCGCAGGCGTTGGTTGATCAATAACGCCAGGCCAAGGGCCACCCCGGCCTGCACTGGGGCCACGACAATCACGAAAATGAAGGTGTTGATGATGGCAGTCATGAAAACCACATCGCGCGCCAACACAAAAACCCGCGCGTCGCCCCAGCCAAAGCTGAACCATTCCCGCATTCCGGCGAGATTGGGATAGTCAGCATTGTTGCGGGTATAACTGCGGATCGCCGGATATTCAGGGGCCCCGTCTTTCATCACAACGGCCCCGGCGTCATCAACCTTAGGATCCAACACAAGGGTGCCAACGCCGAGCAACTGGCGATAATTGGCAAGACCGGTAAATTCGGTTGGATTTGGTGAAATGAGGCGTTGGTTGGTGAAAGACAACATGATGGCAAAGAAGAACGGCAAGATCACGAAGCCCGCAATCAAAAGTGCCGCCGGGCCTGCCATCAACCAACCCGCACGGTTTGACCTTTGAAATTTCGAAGCCACTAGACCCTCCTCCCCTTGGATTTTCAATGTTGGGGTGGCGCGGACGCCACCCCTGTTGGCATCAGTGGCCGTAGCCGCCATTCTTTTCGATATCGGCGTTGATCTCATCGGTCGCCGCATCCAATGTCGCCGCAACTTCGGCACCGTTGGCAATATCGGCCAGCGCTTTTTCAAACACCTTGGCCTCCACCACATAGCCGGGGGTAACCGGCCGCACCAAAGCCTGCGCTTCGGTCAGCCCAAAGAACACCGCCATTGGCCCGCCATCCTTGTAGTTTTCAGTCATCGCAGCCGCAGTTTTTGTGGCCGGGATCAGACCGATTCCGTTGGAAAAATCGGCAAGGTATTTGTCCGCCAGCGCAAACTGGATGAAAGCCGATGCACCATCTGCGTGCTTGGATGTGCCAGAAACCCCAAACTGCCAGCTTGCAGCGCCAATCTTTGGCCCATGGCCGAAATCAGGCGCGGGCAAGAAAACAGTATCCGCATTGGCCTTCAGCGAATTAAGTGCGGCCCAGTTGCCGTTCCAAGAAAACGCGTATTTGCCAGCGGCAAAGCCGTTGTCGCGATCAGCCGGGTCTTGCGTGGCCTGCACATAGCCACCCTTAAACAGGCCCTGCCACCAGTTACCAAATGCCATAGCCGCATCGCCGTTCAGCGCGCCTTCGGCAGTTTTATACGTGCTACGGTCAATCAGATCACCGCCGAACGATTGCAAGAATGGCGAGAAGGCATAGGGATACCATTCGCCACTCCAGGCCATGCCAAGATCCAGCGCATATTCGAACTTGCCAGACGCCTTGGCCGCATCCAACGCGGCTTGGAATTCCTCAGCGGTCCAGGGCTTTTCAATCGTTGGCGTACGCAGTTTCAACTCGTCGAGGGTGGATTGGCGCGTTACCAAAGCGACGGCAGCATCCCACAGGCCGATTGAATAAAGTTTGCCATCCCAATATCCTTTTGGGCCGGGCAGGAAGTTAGCAATCAAGGCTTCGTCAATTTGCAAAGGCTGCATGTAACCCGACCATGCCCAGTTCGGCATCACGGGGCCATCGACGTCCAGAATATCGGGCAAATTGCCTGCCAGCGCACCGGCAACGACCGAGTCATTATACGCGCCCTGCGGAAAGCTTTGCAGTTCAACCTTCCAGTCGGCTTGGCTTGCGTTAAAATCGGTGACGATCTGGTTGATGATTTTGGCTTCAACCTCGTTGCCAGCCCCATGATACCACATGGTCAAGGCAGTCTCTGCCTGTGCGATGCTGCCGAACGTAGCAGTGGCAAGCGCCAGTCCATAAATCCATTTCATTTTGGTCATGCGTCATTCCTCCCTGACGGTTTTCAACTGTAAGATATTAGGGCGGCGCATTTCTGTTACCGAGTTGCGCCAGTAAACCGGGCCCGACACCAATGTCGGGCTGTTGTCATCCCGGCCGGTACCGGAAATCATTGCCAAAAGGCGCTGAGCCGCGCGCACGCCCATGGCAGTGTAAGGCAGGTCCACCGTGGTTAGCGGTGGATACAGCGTGGCAGCGATGATGCGGTGGTTGTCATAGCCCGCAACTGAGATGTCCTCGGGCACCTTGATGCCGCGCGTGCGCAAAATGCCGTAAACTTTCATGGCCATGGCGTCATTGCCGCAGCAAAACGTCGTCGGCGGGTTGGGCAGCCGCAGCATGCTGTCGATGGCATCCCACAGCAGTTGTGTTTCGCCTTCGTGATCTTCCAGATCACAATCCCGAACCAGTGCCGGATCAAAATCAATGCCTGCTTCAAAAAGCGCTTCGCGAAAGCCAAGGGTGCGCAGGCGCGTCGCCTCGATGCTGCTGCGCAATGTAAGATAAGCAATTCGTCGATGCCCGGCCGCTATGATGCCGGCGATCAGATCACGCTGGCCACGCTGGTCATCAGGCAGAATACTGGCGGTCCCGATGGCGTCGAAACAATTGACCAGAACCATTGGAACACCGGTCGGCAGCTTTGGCAGCACGACTTTTTTGTGGTACTCTGCCACGTAGATCAGCCCTTCGACACGGTGCTGCAGAAACGTCCTGATCAGCGCCGGGACCCGGTCAGATTGCCCGTTGGTATCGGCGATCATCAGGGTCATGTCGCTTTGGCCAATGGCCCGCTGTATACCTTGCAGAATGAACAGGTCAGGCAGACCGGTTGGATTGCTGGCTTCTTGTGCGGTGGAAATTGCTCCGGTGATCAACCCGATCAGCCCGGATTTGTTTGACCGCATCATCCTTGCGGCATTGGACGGCACATAGCCCAACTCTGTCATTGCCGCCTCGACCGCCCGGCGTGTTTCTCGGCCAACGGGGGCGTCGCTGTTCAACACACGGCTGACTGTTTTTGCCGAAACACCCGCCGCTTTTGCGACGTCATAGATCGTTGCCATCCCGCCCTCCCAAGTTGGAACCACAGCCTATCCAACGCCCGCAATAAAGGCGTATCGAAAATGACATCGGTGTCATATGACATCGGTGTCATACCTTTAACTGAACGATTCTGTCAATTGTGTTTTTGCGGGCGATGCATGGTCTTTCGGCGCGTCCGCTAGAGTCCATCACCCCTTGTCAGGCGGCACGATGCCGCTTTGAGCGCGAGACAGGATGCTTTCTGCGCGTTCCCTTGCACGCGCTAAACGATAACCTCTATCGCCGCCTGGAAGGTGGCGTCCTTTAGCAGGCCGCTGGACTGGACAGAGAAAAAGAAGGCGCACTGCGCTTCATCCTTGACCACGCGCGGGACCTGACTGAAAATCCCAGCCCCGCGCAGGTGGGCGACACAATGCTTTGCCACCTGGGAGCGACCATCAAACGTCATTTCCCGCTCGATGCCCAAGGCCACACATTCTTCGCAGGCTCGCCATTCAGTGGCGGTGTCAAGATCGACAATGGCCGTGCGCATCTCGGCAAAGCCCCAGGCTTTGGCGTCGCAGTTGCCCCAGCGCTGCTGGCAGCGGCCGGCCCTTAATCTGTGCATTGGCGCGCTTGCCCACCCCGAAATCGACGACTACCAACCAACCAGCCTCCCGTTATGAATGAGGGACGACCAAGGGGAAGGTCAGTAGACGGCAGCGACGCTGACACCATGCTTGCGGCACAGGTTGGCAACGGAAACGCCGACCTCATGCCCCTATGGAATGCCGATGATCTGCTCTTCTGCAAATCAGAATTGCTTGATACGTGCTTCTATTGGTTCGGCCTTAGCCTATCTCGAATTGCTTCTTGTCGCGGCGGCAATGACATTTGGATGCCCCGGTGGCGATTGCGATGTGTCTTCTATCACCAAAACCTTCAATAAAAATTGGTAGCTTTCTCTTTGAGAAATACTGATATATTGGAATTGCGGATAGACGGAATTACCTGATGATGTTCCCCCTGAAAGGATTCATTGATGCACCAAACCTGGCGCTGGTTCGGACCTAAAGATCTGGCTTCGGTCGACGACATGATGCAGGCGGGCGTCGAGGGCGTTGTCTCAGCTTTGCATCATGTGCCGACCGGCGTTGTCTGGTCGCCGGAGGAGATTGCCGCTCGGCAGGCGCTGATCGGGCAGATGAAGGTCGGAACTGCGTCATCCCTGCGGTGGGACGTGGTGGAAAGCCTGCCCGTGTCAGAGGACATCAGAAAGCAAAAGGGCGCGTGGCGCGACCATATTGCCAACAGGAAAACCAGCATGACCAACATCTCCAAGGCGGGGATTGAGGTGATCTGCTATAATTTTATGCCGGTGCTGGATTGGACTCGCACCGATCTGGCGTGGCGGCTGCCCAATGGCGGCACCTGCATGCGGTTTGATTTCGTCGATTTTGCCGCGTTTGACATCCACATTCTGCAACGCCCCGGTGCGGCTGCCGAATTTCCTGATCACATCATCGAGGCAGCAGAACGCCGCTTTGCAGGCATGAGCGATGATGCCTGCAAAGCGTTGGCAGGCAATGTGGCCTTTGGTTTGCCGGGGGCGGCGGAAACGATGACGTTGGCCGATGTGAGCGCGCATCTTGCGGAATATGGCGCGATCTCGCCAGATACTCTGCGCGGGCATCTCATTGATTTTCTGGCCGAAGTAACTCCGCTCGCACAGAAGCTGGGGATGCGGCTTTGTTGTCATCCGGATGATCCGCCATTTCCGCTGCTGGGCCTGCCAAGGATCATGTCAACCGAAGCAGATTACCGGGCTATGCTGGATGCAGTGGACCTTTCGGCCAATGGCGTAACATTTTGCACCGGCTCATTCGGCGCGCGGGCTGACAACGATCTGCCCGCGATGATGCAGCGCCTTGGGTCCCGCGTGCACTTTTTGCACCTGCGCAACGTCCGCCGCGAAGGCAGTGATCTGCGCGACAGTTTTCATGAGGCAGAGCATCTTGGCGGCAACAC
>JANNBM010000061.1:0-30477 GCA_031385445.1 Paracoccaceae bacterium
CAGCCTGCCCTTGCTGGTAGAGCGCGAGGTGGATTTCGTGACAGCGATGCTGACCTCGATCGAGGTGGTGCGGACCAGCCCGCTCGTGATGCTGGCCTGGGGCGGCTTCATCGGAATGGTGCTGTTTGTGGCCATGCTCCCGGGGTTTCTGGGGCTATTCGTGGCCCTGCCGTTTCTGGGGCATGCCTCGTGGCATCTGTACAGACGTGCAGTCGTATGGAACCTGGGCTGACAGCAAAAAGCGGGCCCCCGGGGCCCGCTTGAAACCGGCGCGTCGCGGAATGGCTCAGACGCCGTCGCCCGACAGGATCGGCGCCTCGGTGCGCATCTGCGGCGGCAGCGGGCTGCGGCCGTTGTTCAACGGATCGTCCTGACGTTGTACCGAGCCTTCGAAATGCGCCCCGGATTCAATGGCGATGGTCTTGTGGATGATGTCACCTTCGACCCGCGCGGTCGAGGTCAGGCGCACTTTCAGCCCGCGCACCCGGCCCACGACACGGCCGTTCACCACGATATCGTCGGCCACGATCTCGCCGCGCACCGTTGCGCTTTCGCCAACGGTCAACAGATGCGCGCGGATATCGCCTTCAACCGTGCCTTCAACCTGAATATCACCGGTGGTGCGCAGATTTCCCACCACGGTCAGATCGGCGGACAAAACCGAAGCCGCGACCTTGCCCTTTGGGGCAGATGCGGTGAACTCCATCGAGGGCTTGCTGGTCGTCTCGGGCAATTTGGTCTTCTCCGTCTCGGGTTTTGCGGGGCCGGGTTCGTTGATGCGGCTTTTAGAAAACATTGTTCGCTGCCTTTATAAAGGTCATCGGATTAACGGCACGACCGCCAAGCCTGATCTCATAGTGAAGATGGGTTCCGGTGGACCGGCCTGAATTCCCCATATCACCGATCCTCTCGCCGCGCGATACCCTTTGTCCAACCTCGACCCTGATCTGCGAAAGGTGGCCATAGCGGGTTTCAATGCCGTAGGCGTGTTTGATCTTGATCAGACGGCCATACCCATTGGACCAGCCGGCAAATTCGACAACGCCGTCGGCAGTGGCATAGATCGGCGTGCCATAGGCGGCGGCCATATCCGTGCCCTCATGCATCCGTGTGCCCCACCCTTTGGGATCCTGGCGGTTGCCAAAGCCTGAGGTATAGCGAAAGGCATCCTTGACCGGAATACCGAACGGCGCCTTGAAGGCGGCAATCCGGTAGAGGTTCATCTTATCAAGACCTTCAAGGATCGCATTCGCACGCGTCTCCTCGACAAAAGGCGCCTGACCGGCGGTGGACAGCGTGATCGGCGTCAGCGGGCCACCTTGCCCGGAATAGCCCTCGCGCACGGATTTCAGCAGATCATCGGGCGACATGCCCGCCTCGTTGAACATCTTTTCCAACGGCTCGACCGACACGGTCAGCGCCTCTTCAAGCTGGGTGAAGATCCGGTCATTGCGCGCTTCGAGATCACGCTTTTGTTTCAAAATATCTTCGGCGCGGTCCGCGGCACGGTCGGCGGCGCCAAGCGCCAGATCGCGCTGACGCGCGGTGTCATCCAAGGCGGCAGTGACCAGATCGAGCGTCACTTCGGTGTCGCGCACCCGGCCTGCATCGGTCCGCGCGACGCCCGTGGTGCTTTCCAGCTCTTCGGCTGCAAGAGCGGCCGCGCCGCGCGCCTCGTCGCGTTCCTTGATGGTGCGGCGCAGCGAGTTTTGGATAACGTCGATGCCGATTTCCAGCTCGTGGCGGCTGTCTTCGGAGGCCAGCAGCCGGGCTTGCATCACCGAAACCTGCCCCAAGGCAGCGTTAAACTGCATCTGCGCAGAGGCCGCTTCATCCACCCGCAGATCCCGGTCCATCGACAAGGCATTCAGCCGCTCTTCGTACAGCGCCTGCTGGCGCTGTGTTTGTTCGCGCGACGAGCCTGCCGAGATGGAATCGAGCATGATCAACGCGGTGGCAAAGATCACCCAGCCCAACGTCAGCGATGCCACAACCATGGTGATCGCCTGGGTCAGGGGCCGAAGACGGATGAACCGCGTTTCGGAATCGGATTTCAGGAACAAGCGCTGCTCCGGCAAATGCGCCTCAAGCGCCGCATTGATCCGATTGTTCAGACGGTTCAGCAAATACGGGGTTCCGGTCATTGTCTAAGGGCAAGGCAAGAACCGCCTTCGTGTCGCAAAACCAATACAAAGTGGCCCCGTTTTGGGCAAGCTGGAAGGCAAGGGCTGCGCAAAAGCCTGCCCGATACCTTCGCCGATCGGCAAAAAACCGCCGATCCTAAGCGCCCGTCGGCAACCGATCCTCGACGAGCGGCCAGTAAAAATCGGGCGGAATGCCGGCTTCGGCGCGTTTTTCTTCGTTGAAGGGCGGACGCAGGTTGCCGTGAAAATACCGCCGGACAAGGGCGTGAAACACTTCTTTTGGGTCTTGCCCGTCGCGCCCGCACAGCCAGTTGAACCATTTGGACCCATAGGCAACATGCGCCACCTCTTCGGCATAGATGACATGCAAGGCGGCCAGCGCCTGCGTCTCGCCGGTCTTTTCAAACAGGGCGATCATCTGCGGCGAGACATCAAGACCCCGCGCTTCCAGAACCATGGGCACGACGGCGAGGCGGCCTTTGAAATCAAGCGCGGTGTCTGCGGCGGCGCGCCACAACCCGGCATGGGCAGCAAAGGCGCCGTAATGGCTGCCCATCGCTTCAAGACAATCGCAGACCAGATTGAAATGATTGGATTCTTCGTCCGCCGCCTTTACCCAGTCATCGTAAAATCCCATCGGCATCGGGCAATCTGTGAAGCGGGCAATGATGTCCCAATGCAGGTCAATCGCGTTCAGTTCGATATGGGCGAGTGAATGGAGCAGCGCGGTGCGGCCAGAGGGGCTGCTGGTGCGCCGGCGGGGCACGTCTTTTGGGTCCAGAAGGTCTGGCTTTTCAGGGCGGGCGGGGGTGTCGGGCGGCGCGCAAACGCCGATGGGCAAGGGCGCGCCCGCCGTTCGGGCCGCAAACCAAAGGCCCGCGTTTTTGCGGCTGAGCGCCGCCTTCGCGCGCCCATCCGCACACATCAGCACCTCGACCGCAAGGTCCGCCAGCGTGTTCACAGCGCCGCCGCCCGCACCGCCGCGAGCACCTCGGCCGCGTGACCCTTCACTTTGGCGACGGTCCAGAGCTGCGCAATCGTGCCATTCGCCGCGATCAAAACGCTTGAACGCAGCACGCCAACCACAGGCTTTCCAAAGAAAATCTTGTCGCCGAACGCGCCCCAGCGTTCCATCAGATCGCCGCCAAAGTCCGAGCCGAGTGGCAAGGTGATGCCCATCTTGGCCTTGAACCGATCATGCGCTGCAACCTTGTCTTTCGATATCCCGATGACCCGGACCCCTGCCTCAGCAAAATCGGGCATCAGCGCATTGAAATCCATAACCTCCGTTGTGCAGGACGGCGTGCCGTCCTGACCGTAAAAGAACAGCACCACCGGCGCGGGCCGCAAACTGGACAGGGTCAAATGGTCGCCGCCGTCAAGGGGCAAAGTGAAATCCGGGGCGATCTGGCCAATCTGAAGCATGGTTTTTCCTTTCCGGGCGGCTCACGATTTCTTGCCGTTCTAGTTGCGCCGCGTCCATGGTAAAGGCAAGGCGAACAAAAGACTTGGCGGATGATGAATGGTACAAAAAGGTCACCACAATGACGCGGGCGATGCGCCCGGTCCTTTGGTGCTTGGCGGCGCGATGGCGGTTCGCGCCGCGCCCGATGCCGGCCTGAAATCCAAGGATCGAGCCGTTCCGCGGCCGCGCAAACCCCGGCGCGACCGCGCGCTTGGGCTGCGGCTTTTGTTGGTGCTTTTGGCGTTTTCCATCATTGCCGCCGGATTCTCGTTAAAACTGAAACCCTTGTCGCTTCCGATCCTTGCCGTCGCCGAAGTCGAAGATCGGCTGAACCAGATGAGCAGTCCGGTTTTGCCGGGCGCGCGCATCTCGCTTGGCGGGATCGAGGTGATGCTTGGCGATGAGTGGCAGCCCGAATTCCGGCTGCAGGATTTGCGGCTGTTGCAGGCGGGGGGCGGGCAGACCTTTCTGGCCCTGCCCGAGGCGCGCATGTCACTGGACGGACAGGCGCTTTTGCGCGGGCGGCTCTTGCCACAGGGGCTGATGATTTCGGGCGCGCATGTGGACCTGACGCGCGATCTGAACGGCAAGATCAACCTGTCGCTGAAAGAGGGGGCCGGCCCCGCGGTGCAAAGCCTTTCCGAGTTTTTTGACGGCATTGATGCCGCCCTTGCGCTGCCGGAACTGGCGCAGCTTAAATCGGTGGAGTTTGACGCGCTGAGCCTGACACTGGTGGACGAGCGGCTGAATAAGACCTGGGAGTTTGGCGACGGGCGGCTGGTTGCGGAAAACCGCGCCACTGAAGTGGCCGCGCAGATTGCGATCTCGTTTTTGAACGGGCAGGGCGCGCAGGCGCTGATGACGGCGGTGGCGACAAAGGGCACCAAAACCGCGCGGATCAGCGCCGATATCACCGATATCCCGGCGTCCGAGCTGGCCGCGCAGCACCCGGTTCTGGCGTGGATGGCGGCCTTGGATGCGCCGATTTCAGGCCGATTGTCGGCGCAGATCAGGCAAGACGGCATCGAAGCGCTGAGCGCGGAATTATCGGTTGGCGCGGGAAAGCTGCAGCCCAGCCCCGGCGCCACGCCAATTGATTTCACCAAGGCCGGGCTGAAGCTGTCTTATGATCCTGAAGGCGGCCGTTTGCGGCTGAGCGATTTCACAGTGGAAAGCAAGACTTTGCGCGCGCGCGCCGAGGGTCAGGTTCTGCTTTTGGATGCGCAAGGACAGATCCAGAAAGGCACCCTGACGGCGGCCAGTCCGGCGGCGTTCTTGGGGCAGTTGGCCCTTTCGGATGTACGGATTGATCCTGAGGGTTTGTTCGAGGCGCCGGTTCAATTCGCCCATGGCGCGCTGGATCTGCGGCTGACCCCAGAGCCGTTTTCGGTGGACATCGGGCAGTTTACCCTGTCGGACGGCACGCAAAAGCTGACCCTTACCGGCACCGCGTCGGCGGCGGAGGCGGGCTGGACTGCAGCGCTGGACATGGCGATGAACGAGGTCAGCGTCAAAAAGCTGATGCAGCTTTGGCCGCTGCGGCTGGTGCCCAAAACCCGCGCCTGGTCGGCCAAAAACCTTGTGGCGGGGGATTTGTCGGATGTGAACGGCGCGATCCGGCTGTCGCCCGGCACCGAGCCGCGCCTGCATCTGGACTATGATTATGCCAATGCCGAGATCAAATTCATGGCCAATATGCCGCCGATCCAAGGGGCCAACGGCTTTTCGGTGATCGACGGCAGGGTCAACACGATCCAGCTGATCAAGGGCAGCTTGACGGCGCCCGAAGGCGGAACGATTGATCTGGCGGGCTCGTCCATGCGGGTGCTCGACATTACGGAAATTCCGGCAAAAGCCGCAATTTCGCTGCGCGGTCGCGGCCCTGCGGTGGCGATGCTGTCGATTCTGGACCAAAAGCCGTTTGAATACATGCAAAAAGCCGGCCGCCCGGTCGCGCTTGGGCAGGGCGAGGCGGTGATGCGGGCCGAGGTGCGCACGCCCCTGGGCAAGGCGAAGCCCGAGAATGTGACGTTTGAAGCACAGGCCCGTATCAGCGGTTTTGCGTCGCAGCTTTTGGTCGATGGCCGCACGATCGTCGTGCCTGATTTGCAGGTCGTGGCGGATAATTCCGGCATGACCGCGCGCGGGAAAGGCACGATCGACGGGGTGGATTTTGACGGCGCTTACCGGCTGCCTTTTGGGGCAAATGCGGGCGCGGCGCTGGTGACCGGCAGCGTCGAAGTGTCGCCGCGCACTGTGGCGGCCTTTGATTTGGGCCTGCCAAAAAGCATGGTCAAAGGCCGGTCGAGCGGAAGAATCACCATCTCATTGCCAAAGGGCGCAGCGCCGGAATTGTCGTTGACGACAGATCTGAACGGGGCGGTTCTGAGCATTCCCGAACTCGGCTGGACAAAACCGGCCGGCGGTCAGGCGCGTTTGGAGGTTGGCGCGCGCCTGTCGAGCCCGATTTCCGTAAAGCGGATTTCCTTCACGGGCGCGGGTCTGAGCGCCGAAGGCAGCGCGGCATTTCGGGAGAATGGGCGGCTGGATGTTGCGCGGTTTTCGGATGTGAAAATGGGCGCTTGGCTGGACGGCTCGGTCGAGATCAAGGGGACGAACCCGCTGTCTTTTGCGGTCACCTCCGGCTCGATCGATTTCCGCGAATTCCCCTCCGCGTCGCAGCGCGGATCATCCGGCGGCGGCAGCGCAACCGGATCGCCCTTGTCTTTAAAATTGAACGAATTTCGCGTTACTGACAGCATCCGTCTGAACGAATTTCGCGGCGATTTCACGCTGGGCGCCGAAGGGGTGAATGGGCAGTTTTCTGGCCAATTGGGCGGCGAGATTGCGGTGTCGGGCGGGGTTGCGCCCGAAGCTTTCGGCACAGCGGTTCGGGTCGTGTCCAGCGATGCAGGCGGCGCGTTGAAGGCAGCCGGCATCTTTGATTCCGCGCGCGGCGGCACGGTCGATCTGCGCCTGACCCCGCGCGCCGAAGAGGGCGTCTATGACGGGCGGGCGGATATCAGCGGCCTGCGCGTGCGCAACGCCAATGTTCTGGCAGACCTTCTGAACGCGATTTCGGTGATTGGCCTTTTGGAACAGCTGAACGGCTCGGGTATCGTGTTCAATTCTGCCGAGGCGGACTTTGTTCTGTCCCCCACGCAGGTTCAGGTGAGCCGATCTTCGGCTGTTGGGGCGTCGATGGGGGTGTCGATGGAGGGCACGTATCAAACGGAAACCGGCGCTTTGCGGATGGGCGGCGTCGTCTCGCCGATCTATCTGCTGAATGGCATCGGCGCGTTTTTGACCCGCAAAGGCGAGGGGCTTTTCGGCTTTACCTATCGGCTCGACGGGACGGCGGACGATCCAGAGGTCGGGGTGAACCCGCTGTCCATCCTGACCCCCGGCATGTTCCGCGAGATTTTCCGCCGACCGCCGCCAAAACCTGCAGGGACCGCACCGTGAAACTGTCTGATTTCGACTTTGACCTTCCCGAGGCGCTGATTGCCATCCGCCCAGCCGTCCCGCGCAGCGCAGCGCGGCTGCTTCTGGCCGATGGCGATGGCATCCGCGATTTGCATGTGTTTGATCTGGTGGATATTTTTCGCCCAGGGGACCGGTTGGTTTTGAACAACACCCGCGTGATCCCGGCGCGGCTTTTTGGCCAACGGCAGCGCGGGGAGGCCGCCGCCAAGGTGGAAATTACCCTGCTGGAGCCTTTGGCGAAAGGCTGGCGCGCGCTGGCCAAACCGCTTCGCAAGCTGAACGAAGGCGAGCAGGTGCGGTTTTCGGGCGATCTGAGCGCGGTGGTGCTGGCCAGGTCCGAAACCGATCTGACGCTTGATTTCAACCTGAGCGGCGACGATTTTGATGCAGCGCTGGATGCCGCAGGCGTGATGCCGCTGCCGCCCTATATCGCCAGCAAACGGGCCGCCGATGCGCAGGACAAAACCGATTACCAGACCGTCTTCGCCCGCCATTCCGGTGCCGTCGCCGCCCCGACCGCAAGCCTGCATTTCGACGCGGCTTTGTTGGCCGCCCTCGCCGCCAAGGGCGTTTTGTTCAGCGAAGTGACCCTGCATGTCGGCGCGGGTACGTTTTTGCCGGTCAAGGTCGATGATATCGCCACCCACAAGATGCATGCCGAATGGGGCGAGGTTTCGGCTGAGGCTGCCGCGCAGATGAACGAGACGCGCGCGGCAGGGGGGCGGTTGATCCCGGTGGGCACAACGGCGCTGCGCCTGATCGAGTCGGCCGCGCGCTCTGGCCGGGTGGAGCCTTGGCGCGGACCGACCGATATCTTCATCTATCCGGGGTTCAAATTTGCGGTTTCGGACGGGCTGATGACCAATTTCCATCTGCCGAAATCCACCTTGATGATGCTGGTCGCGGCTTTGATGGGCAAGGACCGGATTGACCGGATTTATGCCCATGCGCTGGCGCAACAGTACCGGTTTTTCAGCTATGGCGACGCGTCGCTTTTGCTTGCGGGCGAAATGTCGGGGAAAGCCGCGGGTTGACGGAATCTGCATGACTTTGTGCAAGGAACCAAAATAGCCTGCGATAAAATGTAAGGGGCGGCGATGCTGAAGGTTTTGCGAAATTCATGGGCGCTGCTTTTGGGCGTGATGCTGTTGATGCTGGGAAACGGCATTCAGGGCACGCTTTTGGGCATTCGCGGCAAGATCGAGGGCTTCAGCGCGATTGAGATGTCTTATGTGATGTCGGCCTATTCGGCGGGCTTTTTGCTGGGCAGCCGCTTTGCCCCCGACATGATCCGCCGCGTTGGCCATGTGCGGGTGTTTGCGGCGCTCGGGTCCATGATCTCGGCGATCCTGATCCTGTTTCCGATCGCGCCGGATTGGATCGCATGGGCGGGGATGCGGGCGGTGATCGGATTTTCCTTTGCCGGGGTCTATATCACGGCTGAAAGCTGGCTGAACGCCTCGGCCAGTAACGAGACGCGGGGCCAGGCGCTGTCGGCCTATATGATTTGTCAGATGATCGGGATCATTGCGGCGCAGGCGCTCATGAACCTGCGCGATCCGGGCGGGTTTGATCTGTTTGTGATCTCGTCCATTCTCGTCTCCATTGCCTTCACCCCGATCCTTTTGTCCGCTTCCCCCGCGCCAAGTTTTGAACGGATCACCCCGCTGCCGATCCCGCAATTGTTCAGGATTTCCCCGCTTGGCTGCGTTGGGCTGTTCTTGCTGGGCGGGATTTTCTCGGCGCTGTTTGGCATGGCGTCGGTCTGGGGGTCTGAAATCGGGCTGTCGGTCAAGAATATCTCCATCTTCATTGGCGCGATTTATCTGGGCGGGTTGGTTCTGCAATACCCCATCGGCTGGATTTCCGATCGGTATGAACGGCGCAATCTGATCATGGTGCTGGCGGTCTGTGGCGCTGTCGTGACCTTTGCCGGCATGATCGTGCCGTGGAACATGACCTTTCTCGCCACCATCGCCTTTCTGGCAGGCGGCATCGCCAACCCGTTGTATTCTTTGATGGTTGCCTTCGTGAATGACTATCTGGAGGCCGACCAGATGGCCGGCGCTTCGGCGGGGCTATTGTTCATTTATGGGCTTGGGTCCATTGGCGGGCCGCTGATCACCGGCTGGCTTATGTCGATTGTCGGCCCGTCCGGATTTTTCCTGTTCATCGCGCTGCTGTTCACCGCGACCGCCCTTTACGCGATTTACCGCATGTCGCGCGGCCCGGTGCGGCTGTTTCGGCGGCGTTTCCGCGCGCTGTCGCCCACCGCTTCGGCGGTGGCGGTTGAGGCGGCGGTGGATCACGGCCCAAAGGGGGCAGCAACCTAGGGCATATTTTGGGCTGGCATTTCCCGGCAAAGTCCCTAGCCTTCTGTGAGGTCAGGGGAGGCGATCATGGCACAGCAAGATGACGTTCTGGCGTTTTGGCAAGGCATCGGACCCAAAGGCTGGTTCGAGGTGAACCCGGATCTGGACGCAGAGATCAGCACCCGTTTTGGCGCGCTCTGGGGCGCGCTTTGGGAAGGGTCCTGTCGCGATTGGCAGGTCACGGCGGAGGGCGCCTTGGCCTATCTGATCGTCGCCGACCAGTTTCCGCGCAATATGTTTCGCGGTGACGGTCGGTCTTTTGCCACTGATGACCGGGCAAGGGCGGCGGGGCGGGCGGCGATTTTGGCGGGGCATGACCTGCGCGTCAGCCCCGATCTGCGCGCGTTCTTCTATTTGCCGTTTGAACATGCCGAATCGATGGGCGATCAGGATTGGTCGGTCGATCTGTTCGGCACGCGGCTGTCTGATCCGTCGTTTTTACTGCATGCCAAAACCCACCGCGAAGTGATCCGCCGCTTTGGCCGCTTTCCCTATCGAAACGCGGCCCTGTCTCGGGTCAGCACCGCGGCGGAAGAGACTTTTCTTGCTGACGGCGGTTATGGGTCCATCTTGCGCGAACTCGCAGGCTAACCAAGCCATGCAAACGGCGCATAGGGGCAAGGCGCCAGCTTTGTTGCCTGCGTTTTGAAAATAGTTTAATGGCAAACTACTTTTCTTGAGGGAGCGAAGACCAGTGACCCAAAACTTTGATGTGATCGTGATCGGGGCCGGCCCCGGCGGCTATGTGGCGGCGATCCGTGCCGCGCAGCTGGGCCAAAAAGTGGCCATTGTCGAGCGTGAGCATCTGGGCGGCATCTGCCTGAACTGGGGCTGCATCCCGACCAAGGCCCTGCTGCGCAGCGCCGAAGTGTTTCACATGATGCACCGGGCATCGGAGTTTGGCCTGTCCGCTGACAACATCACGTTCGATCTGACGGCAGTTGTCGCCCGTTCGCGCGGTGTCGCCAAGCAGCTTTCAGGCGGCATTGGCCATCTGATGAAAAAGAACAAGATCACCGTTTTCATGGGCGCGGCGTCCGTGCCAAAGGCGGGCACGGTTTCGGTTAAAACCGACAAAGGCACCGAGGATCTGACCGCAAAAGCGATCGTTCTGGCCACCGGCGCGCGGGCACGCGAGTTACCGGGGCTGGAGGCGGACGGCGATCTGGTGTGGACTTACAAGCACGCGCTGCAGCCCAAACGCATGCCAAAGCGGCTGCTGGTCATCGGATCGGGCGCTATTGGTATCGAATTTGCCAGCTTTTTCAATACACTAGGCGCGGATACCACGGTTTGCGAGGTGATGGACCGTGTTCTTCCCGTTGAGGATGCCGAAATTTCGGCGATGGCGAAGAAGGCCTTCGTCAAGCAGGGGATGAAGATCCTTGAAAAGACCACGGTGAAGAAACTGGACCGCAAGCCGGGTATGGGCGTGACCGCGCATCTGGAATCGAACGGAAAGATTGAAACGCGTGAGTTCGACACGGTGATCTCGGCCGTTGGCATCATCGGCAATGTCGAGGGGCTGGGGCTGGAGGCGCTTGGCGTGAAAATCGACCGCACCCATGTCGTGACCGACGCCTATTGCCGCACCGGCATTGCGGGCCTTTACGCCATCGGCGATATCGCGGGCGCACCATGGCTTGCGCACAAGGCCAGCCACGAGGGCGTGATGGTGGCCGAGATGATCGCAGGCGGCCATCCGCACCCGATCAAGCCCGGATCGATCGCCGGCTGCACCTATTGCCACCCGCAGGTCGCGAGTGTCGGCATGACCGAAGCCCGCGCGATTGAGGCGGGTTTCACGGTTAAAGTCGGCCGTTTCCCCTTTATCGGCAACGGCAAGGCGATTGCCTTGGGCGAGGCCGAGGGTATGGTCAAAACCGTGTTCGATGCCAAAACGGGCGAGCTTTTGGGCGCGCATATGATTGGGGCCGAAGTGACCGAGCTGATCCAAGGCTATGTCGTCGGCCGGGCTTTGGAGACGACCGAGGAAGACCTGATGAACACGGTCTTCCCGCATCCGACCCTGTCTGAAATGATGCACGAATCGGTGCTGGACGCTTACGGCCGCGCCATTCACATCTGACGGACCCCGGGGGGCCACCATGCGCGCGACGTTAACGGTTTTGTGCATCTGGCTGGTCAGTCTGGGGGCGGCGGCGCAGTTTGGTAAATTTGCCGTGCTGTTTGACCGGGTTTCGGCGGCTTATCCGGGGCATTCGGGGCCGCTCATCGGGCTTGTTGTGTCAACGGTTGGCTTTGTCGGGCTGATTTTTGGCACCACGGCCGGGCTTTTCGTCTCGGCGCTTGGGTATCGGCGGGTGATGATTGCGGCGCTGCTGGGCGGGGCGGCGATTTCTGCGGCCGGATCCCTGATGCCGCCGTTGCCGGTCATGTTGTTTCTGCGCGCGCTGGAAGGCGCGTCGCATTTGTCGCTGGTGGTGGCGGCTCCGGTGCTGACGGCGCAGCTGGCCGCGCCAAAGTGGCAGGCGGCGGCGATGACGGTTTATTCCTCGTTCTTCGCGGTGTCTTTTGCCACTTTGGGTTTTGTCGGCCCGCAACTGGCCGATTGGGGCGGCCTGCCGGCCGTCTACCTCGCGCACAGCGGTTACATGCTGGTCGGGGCGGTTTTGATGGCGGCTTTGCTGCCCGCGGACCGGCGCGCGCCGATGCCAAAGCTGTCGGCGCCCGCGCTGATCAAAAGCCACATCCAGGTCTATTCCAGCCCGTATGAATCCGCCCCCGCCATGGGTTTTGTCTGCTATACCTTTACATTCGTTGCCTTTTTAACCCTGATGCCGCAGCAATTTCTGGGGCAGGTTGAACAGGCGTTTTTGTCAACCTTCATGCCGCTGGTCAGTGTCATCACCTCATTGACGCTGGGGATTTGGGGGCTGGGCCGGGTTGGCGCGGTGCGGATGGTGCAGCTGGGGTTCGTGGCGGCGCTTGGATTTGCGGTTCTGTTGTGGCTGGTGTGGGGGAATAGCGGCGCCACGGTTCTGGCGGCATTCGGGGTCGCGGGGGCGCTTGGGCTGGTGCAAAGCGCGTCCTTCGCGGCCATTGCGCAGCTGAACCCCGATCCGGCTGCACGGGCGCGGGCGGCGGGGGCGATTGCGCAGCTGGGCAATCTGGGCTCCACCTGCGGCACGCCGGTTCTGGTCTGGTTGATCGCGGCGTCAGGCGTCAACGGTTTGGCCCTGTTCCTGATCCTGTTCAGCGTGCTCGGGATTGCCTTGCACGGCGTTCAAGCGCGGCGGCGCGCGGCGGTTTGGTAAATTTCCGCAGTTATCCCCGTAAATTTGCGCAATCCCCCGGGTCGCTGGCGATATGTTCACACTTCGTTCACAGTTTGGGGTTGGAATGCGGCCGGATTCGCCCTAACTCTGTCGCCTGAACCAGAGGTGGGCCATGGCGGAACAGAAGTTCATCGAAGTGCGCGGCGCGCGCGAGCATAATCTGAAAAACGTCGATGTGGATATTCCGCGCGATCAGCTGGTGGTGATCACCGGGCTGTCGGGGTCGGGCAAATCCTCGCTGGCGTTTGACACGATTTATGCCGAGGGTCAGCGCCGCTATGTCGAAAGCCTGTCCGCCTATGCGCGGCAGTTTCTGGACATGCAGGGCAAACCGGATGTCGATCACATTTCGGGCCTGTCTCCCGCCATTTCGATTGAACAAAAGACCACGTCGAAAAATCCGCGTTCGACTGTTGGCACCGTGACGGAAATTTACGACTATCTGCGGCTTTTGTTCGCCCGCGTCGGCACGCCGTTTTCGCCCACCACCGGCCTGCCGATCACCGCGATGCAGGTGCAGGACATGGTCGACGCCGTGATGGCAATGGAGGAGGGCACGCGCGCCTACCTGCTTGCCCCGATCATCCGCGACCGCAAAGGCGAGTATAAAAAGGAATTCATCGAGCTGCGAAAGCAGGGTTTTCAACGGGTTAAGGTGAACGGCGCCTTTCACGAGCTCGAAGAGCCGCCGATACTGGACAAAAAATTCCGCCATAATATCGATGTGGTGGTCGACCGGATCGTGGTGCGCACCGGGATCGAAACCCGCCTTGCCGACAGTTTTCGCACCGCGCTGAACCTTGCCGATGGCATCGCTGTGCTGGAAACCGCGCCTGAGGCGGGCGAGGGCATTCGAACCACCTATTCCGAGAAATTCGCCTGCCCGGTGTCGGGGTTTACCATTGCCGAAATTGAGCCGCGTCTGTTTTCGTTCAACGCCCCTTACGGCGCGTGTCCGGTGTGCGACGGTTTGGGGATGGAGCTGTTTTTTGACGAACGGCTGGTGGTGCCGGATCAGAATCTAACCCTGCTGCAGGGCGCGATTGCGCCGTGGGCCAAGACCAAATCCCCCTATTTCACCCAGACCGTCGAGGCGCTTTCCAAACACTATGGCTTTGATCGCAAAGCGAAATGGAAGGAACTGCCCGACGATGTGAAATCCTTGTTTCTGCACGGATCGAAGGGTCAGGAAATCTCATTCCGCTATGATGAAGGCGAGCGGATTTATCAGGTTTCGCGGGTTTTCGAAGGCATCATTCCCAATATGGAACGCCGTTACCGCGAGACGGATTCGGCCTGGAGCCGAGAGGATATGGAGCGGTTTCAGAACAACCGGGCTTGCGGTGCTTGCGGAGGGTACCGGCTGAAACCCGAGGCTTTGGCGGTGAAAATTGCCGGATTGCACGCGGGCCAAGTGGTGCAGATGTCGATCACCGAGGCGTTCGAATGGGTCGGCAGCGTGCCTGCGGCCCTGACCGGCCAGCAAAACGAAATCGCCCGCGCTATCTTGAAAGAAATCCGCGAGCGGCTGGGATTTTTGGTGAATGTCGGTCTGAATTATCTGACCCTGTCGCGCGCGGCGGGCACGCTTTCGGGCGGCGAAAGTCAACGGATACGGCTGGCCAGTCAGATCGGTTCGGGGCTGACGGGGGTGCTTTATGTGCTGGACGAGCCGTCCATCGGCCTGCATCAGCGCGACAATGACCGGTTGCTTACCACGCTGAAAAACCTGCGCGATGCGGGAAATACGGTGTTGGTGGTGGAGCATGACGAAGAGGCCATTCGCGTTGCCGACTATGTGTTCGACATGGGGCCGGGCGCGGGCGTGCATGGCGGCAACGTGGTGTCGCGCGGCACGCCGCAGCAGATTTGCGATGATCCGGCCAGCCTGACCGGACAGTATCTGTCGGGCAAGCGCGAGGTGCGGGTGCCAAAGGCGCGCCGGGCGGGCAATGGCAAAAAGCTGGTGGTTGTGGGGGCCACGGGCAACAATTTGAAAAACGTTACGGCCGAATTCCCGCTGGGTCTGTTCTTGTGTGTGACGGGCGTTTCGGGCGGCGGCAAGTCCAGCCTGACGATTGAAACCCTGTTCAAAACCGCCGCGATGCGGCTGAACGGCGCGCATGAAACCCCCGCACCCTGTGAGACGATTCGCGGCTTTGAGCATCTGGACAAGGTGATCGACATAGATCAGCGCGCCATCGGCCGCACGCCCCGGTCCAACCCCGCCACCTATACCGGCGCCTTCACCCCGATCCGCGATTGGTTCGCAGGTCTGCCCGAATCCAAAGCGCGCGGGTATCAGTCCGGGCGCTTTTCGTTCTACGTCAAGGGCGGGCGCTGCAAAGCGTGTCAGGGCGACGGACTGCTGAAGATCGAGATGAATTTTCTGCCCGATGTCTATGTGACCTGCGAGACGTGCAAGGGCCACAGATACAACCGCGAGACATTGGAAATTAAGTTCAAAAACAAAAGCATAGCCGACGTTCTTGATATGACATGTGAAGAGGCGAAGGACTTTTTTCAGGCGGTTCCGGCGATCCGCGAGAAGATGGACGCGCTGTGCGAAGTGGGGCTTGGCTATATCAAGGTGGGCCAGCAAGCCACCACGCTTTCGGGCGGCGAGGCGCAGCGGGTGAAGCTTTCGAAAGAGCTTTCACGCCGCGCAACGGGCCGCACCTTGTATATTCTGGACGAGCCGACCACCGGCCTGCATTTCGAAGATGTGCGCAAATTGCTGGAGGTTTTGCACTCGCTGGTTGATCAGGGCAACACGGTCGTGGTGATCGAGCACAATTTGGACGTGGTGAAAACCGCCGATTGGGTCATCGATATTGGCCCCGAGGGCGGCGATGGCGGTGGGCAGATTATTGCGGTCGGTACGCCTGAAAAGATCGCGATGGTCGAGGCAAGCCATACCGGGCGCTATCTGAAAGACATGCTGAAGCCGCGCAAGGTGGCGGCGGAATAGAGCCGTGGCAATTGGGGTGTTCCGTCCGCCCATGCCAAAAGCACAGGTCAGGCGGCGGTGATCATGGCCTTCATGCTGCGATGAATGTTGCAGTGATAGGCAAATGTGCCCACCATGGCAAAAGTGACACTGCCGCTTTCGCCCTTTTTCCGCCCGTCACAGGTGCGGTGGGCAGATCTTGGATCGTCTTTTTCTCGCCGTCGTCCTTGATCTGGCGCAAACAGCCCAAATTCACCGCCGATTTCGCGCCTTAGCCCGCCGATTGCAGCAGTTCTGGCAGGCTTTTTTCGCGCAGCCCAAGCATCCCAAGCGTCTCTGCCTCATTCGGTTGCACCATGACGATCACCGAATTCAGCCCCTCCCAGGACTTTCGGGCCATCTCGGCCATGCTCTTGCCCACCGCTGTCGGGGCGTAAAAGACGACGATCAGATCGTGACCGTCTGGCTGCAGGGTTTCCACGAATTTTGCCTGCATTTTCAGTAGGCTGACGAAATTCTGCTCGACACTGGTGACGCCGGAAACATCGCATAATTGCCGCAGCCAGGGTCTATACTCGGGGTGGCGCGCGCATTGGGCCACAATCTCGCTCGCCTCGTCTATCGTCACTCTGCCGAAATAAGTGAACAAGATCAGCTGGCGGTGCGGCATGATGGCAAATGTTACTGGCACTGTTAACCTCAAAGGTGACGCGCGCCCTTTATAGGCGCGCGTCAGGATTAGTCCATCTGCTTGAAGTTCAGGCTTGCGCCTTCCTTGATGCCCGATGGCCAGCGCGCGGTGATGGTTTTGGTGCGGGTATAAAACCGGAAGGCGTCTGGCCCGTGCTGATTCAGATCGCCAAACGACGATTTTTTCCAGCCGCCAAAGGTGTGATAGGCCAGCGGCACCGGGATCGGCACGTTGATGCCGATCATCCCCACATTGACCCGGTTGGCGAAATCGCGCGCCGTGTCGCCGTCGCGGGTGTAAATCGCGGTGCCGTTGCCGTATTCGTGGTCCATCGCATAGCCAAGCGCCTGCTCGTACGTCTCGCAGCGCACGGTTGACAGGACCGGGCCAAAGATTTCCTTGCGGTAGATGTCCATATCGGTCGTCACATGGTCAAACAGATGTGGGCCGACGAAAAAGCCGTCCTCATAGCCCTGCAGCTTGAAGCCGCGCCCGTCCACGACCAGCTTGGCCCCCTGCGCGACACCGGTTTCCACCAGCCGCAGGATATTCGCCTTGGCCGCCGCCGTCACGACCGGGCCGTAATCCACATCATTTCCGCCCGTATAAGGCCCGACCTTCAGCTTTTCGATGCGCGGGATCAGCCGCTCGATCAGCGCATCTGCTGTGGCTTTGCCCACCGGCAGCGCCACCGAAATCGCCATGCAGCGCTCGCCCGCCGCGCCGTAGCCCGCGCCCACAAGCGCATCCGCCGCCTGATCCAGATCGGCATCCGGCATGATGATCATATGGTTTTTCGCGCCGCCAAAACACTGCACCCGCTTGCCGTTCGAACAGCCGCGCCCATAGATATATTCGGCAATCGGCGTCGATCCGACAAAACCGATGCCCGAAATCACCGGATTGTCGAGGATCGCATCGACCGAGACCTTGTCGCCGTTGATCACTTGCAAAACGCCGTCCGGCAGCCCCGCCTCTTGAAACAGCGCGGCCAGCATCAAGGGCACCGTTGGCGCCCGCTCCGATGGTTTGAGGATAAACGCATTGCCGCAAGCCAGCGCCGGGCCCATTTTCCACAAGGGGATCATGGCCGGAAAGTTGAATGGCGTGATGCCTGCCGCCACGCCAATCGGCTGGCGCATCGAATACATATCAATGCCGGGGCCGGCGCTGTCGGTGAATTCGCCTTTCAGCATTTGCGGTGCGCCGATGCAGAACTCGATCACTTCCAGCCCGCGCTGAATGTCTCCCTTGGCGTCCGGGATGGTCTTGCCATGCTCGACCGACAGCGCCTGCGCCAGCTTTTCCATATCGCGGTTGATCAGGCGGACCATTTCCATCATCACGCGCGCCCGGCGCTGCGGATTGGTCGCGCCCCATTTGACCTGCGCCAGCGCTGCATCTGCTGTGGCCGCGTCCAGCTCTGTTTTGGTCGCAAGCGCAACGCGGGCCTGAACCTCGCCCGTGGCAGGATTGAACACATCCGAAAACAGGCCAGAGGTGCCCGCAACCATCTTGCCGTTGATCCAGTGACCGATCTCTTTCATTGCAATTCTCCTATTTGGTTGCCGCCTTTTATCATTGCAAAATTGCTGGACAAAGCGGCAATATCTCAAAAAGGTTTTGCATTTTTGCAGGGGTTGGCGATGGATTGGGACGATCTGCGTATTTTTCTATCCGTTGCGCGCAGTGAAAGCCTGTCCGCCGCCGCCAAGCACCTGAAAATCGACCCTGCCACAGTGGGCCGCCGCATCGCGCGGCTCGAAGACATCCTTGCCGCCCGCCTGTTCCAAAAGTCCCCGCAAGGGTATGCGCTGACCGAGGCCGGCCTGCGCCTCATCCCCCATGCTGAACAAGCCGAAGCCGCGCTGATCGCGGGCAGCGCGGCGCTTTCGGGGCCAGAGGGGCTGACCGGACAGATCCGCATCGGCGCGCCGGACGGCTGCGCCAACTACCTGCTGCCGCAGGTCATCGCCCGGATTTGCGATGCAAATCCCGGGCTTGAGGTGCAGATCGTCGCGCTTCCCCGCGTGTTCAACTTGTCCAAACGCGAGGCGGACATGGCCATCGCCGTCTCGCGCCCCGAAGCGGGCCGCCTGACCGTGCAAAAGCTGACCGATTACCACCTGCATCTTGCCGCCAGCCGTGATTACCTCGCCCGCCACCCGCCGATCACCTCGGCGCAGGAGCTGAAAAACCACCGTTTTGTCGGCTATATCCCCGACATGATTTTTGACAAGGAACTGGATTATCTGGCGGAAATTGGCGTAACGCCGCCGCCCTTGGCCTCCAATTCTGTCTCGGTTCAGCTGAATTTCCTGCGCCACGGGGCTGGGGTGGGCGTGGTGCACGACTTTGCCCTGCCCGCCGCGCCGGAACTGATACGCGTCATCCCCGATCAGATCGGCCTGACCCGCGCCTTCTGGCTGATCCGGCACGCGGATGATACCCGCGTTGCGCGCCTGAACCGTTTTGCCGATCTTCTGGTCCGCGCTGCCCGTGCCGAAATGGTCCGGCTTGAATCTTCTCTTGGGTAATCTTCACAAAGCCTGCCGCGCTCCCTTGACAGAATCCTGCGCGCGGCGGACGCTTCGCAGGACATCAAGGGAGGATGCCCATGTTCGTCAGCCAAATTTTGAAGTCCAAAGGCTCTGATGGCGTCGCGACCATTCCGCCGGGAACGAGTGTGGCCAAAGCGGCCGAGATGCTGAGCCAGAAGAAAATCGGGGCGTTGGTGATTTCCAAAGATGGGATCAGCCTGGGCGGCATTGTTTCGGAACGCGATATCGTGCGCGAACTCGGGCGGCGGGGGGCGGCCTGTCTGGGCGACAGCGTGGACAGCATCATGACCGCGCGGGTTGTCACCTGCACCCGCGCCGATCCCACCGATGATGTGCTGCAAAAGATGACCGACGGGCGTTTTCGCCACATCCCGGTTGTCGAGGACGGCCGGCTTGTCGGGCTGATTTCCATTGGCGATGTGGTCAAGTCGCGGTTGTCTGAACTGGCCATGGAAAAAGATGCGCTGGAAGGCATGATCAAGGGCTTTTAAGCGCCCGCCAACTTGCCGCTTGCAACCGCACGCGCATTATTGTTGCGTATTGCAAGCACTTGGACGGAGAACGCCATGCGGATCGGTCTTTACCCCGGCACATTTGATCCGGTCACCTTGGGTCATATCGACATCATTCAGCGCGCGCTGATGCTGGTCGACCGGCTGGTGATCGGGGTGGCGATCAACCGCGACAAGGGCCCGCTTTTCACGCTCGAAGAGCGGGTGGCGATGGTCGAAGCCGAATGCCTGCCCATTGTGGCCAAATCGGGCGGGCAGATCGTGGTGCATCCGTTTGAGAACCTGCTGATCGACTGCGCGCGCGATGTGGGCGCGTCGGTCATCATCCGTGGGCTGCGGGCGGTTGCGGATTTTGAATATGAATTTCAGATGGTTGGAATGAACCGGGCCATGGACGCCTCGGTTGAGACGGTATTTTTGATGGCCGATGCGCGCCGGCAGGCGATTGCGTCCAAGCTGGTCAAGGAAATTGCGCGGCTGGGCGGCGATGTGTCAAAATTCGTGCCCCCCGCGATTGATGTGGCCCTGACGCAGCGATATCCCAAGAAGAAATGAGGCGGGCACATTTCGGGGTTGGAATTTTTGTTCTGTCTGACTACCTTTCGCGGGCGATCTGGCGAAAGGGGATTTGATGGCACTTGCGGACACCGACGACGACGCTGCACCGCCCGCGACCATTGAGGAATTTCGGGATCGTTTGTCGTCCGTGCAGGGCGATCTGCCGCGCCGCATGCGCCAATGTGCCGACTTTATCGCGGCCAACACCGACCGGATTGCAGTTTCAACCGTGGCAGAGCTTGCTGCTGGGGCGGATGTGCCGCCCTCTGCGCTGATGCGGTTCTGCCAGATCCTTGGATTCACCGGCTTTTCCGAAATGCAGCGGCTGTTTCGCGGCGCCTATTCCCCCGGCTGGCCTGATTACGCAACGCGGCTGGCAAATTTGAAAGACGGCGGGGCCGGAAGCCCGACGGCATTGCTGGGCGAGTTTATTGAAGCGGGGCGTCTGTCGCTGGAATCGCTGGCAAATTCGGTCGACGAGGGGGTGCTGACAGAGGCGGTTGCGAGTCTCGCCAAGGCGGATACGATTCACATTGTCGGATTGCGCCGCGCGTTCCCGGTGGCGTGCTATCTTGCCTATGTCTTTGAAAAAATGGCGGTTCCGGCCATGCTGCATGACGGAGTTGGCAAGTTGGATCACCGGTTTGCCCTGCGGAAAGGCGACGCGCTTTTGGCGATCACCTTTGCACCCTATAGTGAAGAAACCATCGCGCTTGCCAAGGACGCGAGGGCCCGTGATCTGCCGGTGATCGCGCTGACCGACCGGCTTGGCAGTCCGCTTGCAAAATCGGCGACGGCCGTTCTGACGGTGCCGGAGGTGGATTTTGGCGCATTCCGCTCCCTTTCCGCCACCATCGCGATGGCAATCTCGCTTGCCGTGGCGGTCGGATCTGCGCGGGAATGAAAAATCGCTTTTTCTTTGCACCAATATGGAATAAAAATTCTAAAATCTTGGACGCAGGTGAGTCTCTTTGCGCAGAGAATGTTTGCGCTGTTGATCTGAAAGGCCCGAAATGAAGAAGCTCGACGTGATTACGATCGGACGATCCTCGGTGGATCTTTACGGCGCGCAGGTGGGCGGGCGGCTGGAAGATATGGGCTCGTTTCAGAAATATATCGGTGGCAGCCCGACGAATATGGCTGCCGGAATGGCGCGTCTGGGGCTGAAGTCGGCGCTGATCACGCGGGTCGGCAACGAGCACATGGGGCGCTTCATTCGCGAAGAATTGGCGCGCGAGGGCGTGGATACCCAAGGGGTAATCACGGACCCCGAGCGGCTTACAGCGCTGGTTTTGCTAGGAATTCGTGACGAGACTCAATTTCCGCTGATTTTCTACCGCGAAAACTGTGCCGATATGGCGCTGTGCGAAGATGATATCGACGAGGGTTTCATCGCCTCGGCCCGCGCGGTTGTGGCCACGGGAACGCATCTGTCAAACCCGCGCACCGAGGCGGCGGTTTTGAAGGCGCTGTCACTTGCGCGCCGTCACGGCGCGCGCACCGCACTTGACATCGACTATCGCCCAAACCTGTGGGGGCTGGCCGGTCATGGCGATGGCGAAAGCCGTTTCATCGAAAGCGCGCAGGTGACGGCGCGGCTTCAGGCCAGCTTGCATCACTTTGATCTGATCGTCGGAACGGAAGAAGAATTCCATATTGCGGGCGGGACGAGTGATACGATCGCCGCCCTGCGCGCGGTTCGGGCGGTGTCAAATGCCACTTTGGTGTGCAAACGCGGCGCGGCGGGTGCGGTCGCCTTTGCCGGCCTGATTGCTGACACGCTGGACGAAGGGCAAGCCGGCCCCGGTTTTCCCATTGAGGTGTTCAACGTGCTGGGCGCGGGCGACGGGTTCATGTCGGGGCTCACCAAAGGTTGGCTTGACGATGAACCTTGGCCGACCGCGCTGAAATATGCCAATGTTTGCGGGGCCTTCGCGGTCAGCCGGCATGGCTGCACGCCCGCGTACCCGTCTTGGGAAGAGCTGCAGTTCTTTTTGAAGCGCGGAGTTGTCACGCCCGCGCTGCGCCATGATGCCGCGCTGGAGCAGGTCCATTGGTCCACCAATCGGCGTAAACAATGGACCGAAGTGCGCGCTTTTGCCTTCGACCACCGCTCGCAGCTGGAAACCCTTCCGGGCGCGACCGATGCAAAGATTGGTCGGTTCAAAGAGTTGTGTCTGGATGCCACCTTGGAAGTCGCGCAGGGCCGCCCCGGGTATGGCCTGCTTTGCGACAACCGTTTGGGCAAAACTGCGCTGCACCGTGCGGCGGGGCAGGGGCTTTGGATTGGCCGCCCGGTCGAATGGCCCGGCTCGCGCCCTTTGACGCTGGAACCTGAACTTGGTCCCGATTTCGGCGGCTTGTCGGAATGGCCGCTGGAACATGTGGTCAAGGTTTTGTGCTTTTGCCACCCCGAAGACCAACCCGACATGCGCGCGGCGCAAGAGGAGACGATCACGCGGCTGTACCATGCCTGCCGGCGTAACCGTTTGGAAATGCTGCTGGAAGTTATCCCGTCCAAGGTTGGCCCGGTGGATGATCTGACCACGGCGCGCCTGATCACGCGGTTTTACGACATCGGCATTTATCCCGATTGGTGGAAGCTGGAGCCGATGCAGACACGCGAGGCTTGGGCCGCGACTTGCGATGCGGTCCAGTCGCGCGACAGCCATGTTCAGGGCATCGTGATCCTCGGCCTTGGCCAAACCGAGCCCGAACTTGCCGCCTCGTTCCGACTTGCCGCGCCGTTTGCGCTGGTCAAAGGTTTTGCCGTGGGCCGCACCATTCACGCCGATACCGGCCGCGCCTTTTTGGCCGGAGAGATCGACGAAGCCACCGCCGTCGCCACGATGGCCGACAATTATCGCCGCATGTGCGGCATTTGGGATCAAGCCCGCGCGAACGGAGAACCGCAATGACCACAATCCGCCTTACCGCCGCCCAAGCCATGGTCAAATGGCTGTCCGTTCAGATGACCGAAGAGGGGACGCGCTTTATCGAGGGTGTTTGGGCGATTTTCGGGCATGGAAATGTTGTGGGTATGGGCGAGGCGCTTTACGCCCACCGGGACGTGTTGCCGACATGGCGTGGGCATAACGAGCAAACGATGGCCCACACCGCCATCGCCTATGCCAAAGCCAAAAAGCGCCGCAGCGCCATGGCGGTCACGTCGTCGATCGGGCCGGGGGCAAGCAATTTGGTCACCGCCGCCGCGCTTGCCCATGCCAACCGTCTGCCGGTGCTGTTCATTCCGGGCGATGTTTTTGCCAGCCGCGCGCCCGATCCGGTGTTGCAGCAGGCCGAGGATTTTCAGGACGGCACCGTCACGGTCAACGATTGCTTCCGTCCCGTCTCGCGCTATTTTGACCGTATCTCGCGCCCCGAACATGTGATGACGGCCCTGCCGCGCGCCTTTCGGGTGATGACCGACCCGGCAGAATGCGGGCCGGTGACTCTGGCGTTTTGTCAGGATGTTCAGGGCGAGGCCTTTGATTATCCCGCGGCGTTTTTCACCCCGAAAGTCTGGAAAATTCGTCGCCCGGAACCGGATGCGGACGAGCTGGCAGATGCGGTGGCCTTGCTGAAATCGGCGAAAAACCCGGTCATTCTGGCGGGGGGCGGCGCGATTTATTCAGGGGCCGAGGCCGAACTTGCCGCCTTTGCCGCCAAGCATCAGATCGCGGTTGTGGAAACGCAGGCCGGAAAATCGGTTTTGGCACATGACCATCCGATGAATTTCGGCCCCGTCGGCGTGTCCGGTTCGACCTGCGCGAACGCGCTTTGCGCGGCTGCCGATGTCGTCATCGCGCTTGGAACCCGGCTGCAAGATTTCACCACCGGGTCCTGGTCGATTTTCAAGAACCCGGAGGTGACGATCCTTTCGGTGAATGTTCAGGCCTATGATGCGTATAAACATGGCGCGCTGAACCTCGTGTCAGATGCGAAGATCGCGCTGCAACATATTGATAAGGCGCTTGGATCACAAAAGTGGTCGCCGGATGCCACGTTGAAATCTGAATGGTTGGCGATCATCGGGGCGGAAAAGGCCCGGCCGACGGACGGCAATGCCTTGCCCACCGACGGGCAGGTGATCGGCGCCGTGCAGCGCAGTTCGGGTGCGGCCACCGTGGTGATGGGGGCGGCGGGGTCGATGCCGGGCGAGTTGCACAAGATCTGGGATGCGGCGCAGGGCGGCTATCACATGGAATACGGGTTTTCCTGCATGGGGTATGAAATTGCGGGCGCCCTTGGCATCAAGATGGCGCGGCCCGAGGCGGATGTCATCTGCATGGTCGGCGATGGCAGCTATATGATGGCCAATTCCGAACTGGCGACGGCGGTGATGATGGGCGTGCCCTTTACCGTGGTTTTGACCGACAATCGCGGCTTTGGCTGTATCAACCGTTTGCAAAATGGCACGGGCGGGGCGGGGTTCAACAACCTTCTGGATGACAGTTTTCACGTCAATCCCGCGCATATCGATTTTGTCGCCCACGCCGGGTCTATGGGGGCAATCGCGGTGAAGGCGGGCTCGATTGCCGAGCTGGAGGCGGAATTGGCCAAGGCCAAAACGGCGGACCGGCCAGTGGTGATCGTGATTGACAGCGATCCGTGGCACACCACCAAGGCGGGTGGCAGCTGGTGGGAAGTGGGCGTGCCCGAAGTGTCGGAGCGGGCCGAGGTCAAGGCGGCGCGGGCGGCGTTTGAAACCGCGCAAAAGGCGCAGGTTTTGGTTCTTTAGGGCGGGTGCCTTTGGCCGGGGGTGCCGGGGGCCAGCCGCCAGACCCCCGGAAGATTTGTGCCAAAATGAAAGGCGAGGCGATGGTTGATCTTTTGCGGAAACCCGGCGGCTCGCGCGGTCTTGTGCATGACATCACGCCGGTATCGGCGGGCTGGGGCTATGTGGGATTTGCGCTGCATCGGCTGCAGCCGGGCGACCGCGTTTCCGCGCAAACCGGCGAGCGCGAAGTGATCCTGGTGCTGGTCGAGGGCCACGCGCAAATCATCGGCGCGGGGCGGGACTGGGGCGTGATGGGCGAGCGGATGGATGTGTTTGAGCGCACCCCGCCGCATTGTCTTTACCTGCCCGGCGGCAGCGATTGGACCGCCCTGGCCACCACAGCGTGTACTTTGGCGGTTTGTTCCGCCCCCGGCAAAGGCGGGCATCAGGCGCGGCGTCTGGGGCCGGACGGCATCACGCTAACCCCGCGCGGGGTGGGGCAAAACACGCGGTATATCAATAACATCGCCATGGAGGCGCTGGACGTCGCGGACAGTCTTTTGGTGACGGAGGTGTTCACGCCGTCAGGCAACTGGTCGTCCTATCCCAGCCACCGCCACGACGAAGACGACTTTCCGCGCATGACCTATCTGGAGGAAACCTATTACCACCGCCAACACCCCGCCAGCGGCTTTGGCATTCAGCGGGTTTACACCGAAGACGGCGCGCTTGATGAGACGATGACGGTCAAGAACCATGATGTGGTGCTGGTGCCGCGCGGGCATCATCCCTGCGCCGCGCCCTACGGCTATGAGATGTATTATCTGAACGTGATGGCCGGGCCACGGCGGAACTGGCGGTTTCAGAATGATCCAGATCACGACTGGATCGCGCGGCGCGACGCCCCCCCGGTTTGACCCGCTTGGATCTTGCGCGCCGGGCCTGATTGACCCAAAGCTGGCGCATCGTCGCCGGGGGTTTGATGAACGAGCATGACCTGATCTTGTCGGCCCTGCCGATGCCCGCGCTGCGCATCGGGATCGATGACCGCATTGCGATGATGAACGCGCTTGCTCAGGATCTGTTCGGCAGCGCGTTGGTCGGTCGGCACTTTGCCATCGCGCTGCGACAGCCCGAGGTTCTGTCGGCCATTGGCCGCGTGCGCAGCGGCGGCGCGGCTGAAACCGCGGCCTTGATTTTGCCGCGCACGGGGCAGGACATCGTTTTGTCTGCCCAAGTCATTCCCCTCAGCGGCGGCGCGGCTTTGGTGTTTCAAGACCAGACCGCCTTTGCCCAGATGGACCAGATGCGCCGTGATTTCGTCGCCAATGTCAGCCACGAGTTGCGCACGCCCCTGACCTCTCTATTGGGGTTTATCGAGACGTTGCGTGGCCCGGCGCGCGAGGATGCCGCCGCGCGGGAGCGGTTCCTGGCGATCATGGCGGCAGAGGCCGAGCGGATGAACCGCCTTGTCCAAGACCTTTTGCATCTAAGCCGGGTGGAGGCCGAAGAGCGCCTGCGCCCGGACACAGGCGAAGATCTGTCGCCGCTGGTGCATCAGGCGGTCGCCAGCCTGACGCCGCTCGCGGAGGCGGCCGGGGTGAGTATCGCAGTGACGGGGGCGGACCGCCCGCATGTTTTGCGCGCCGACCGTGACCAGATATTGCAGGTTCTGGCCAATCTGATCGAGAATGCCATCAAATACGGGTCGGTTCGGGGCGGGCGCGTTTTGGTTGAACTGCGCGATGAAGCGGGCGCGCGGGGGCCGCAGATTTGCCTGTCGGTCACCGATTTTGGCGAGGGCATTGATCCTTTGCATATCCCCCGCCTGACCGAGCGATTCTACCGCATTGACGGTCACAGGTCGCGCGAAATGGGGGGCACCGGGCTGGGGCTTGCCATCGTAAAGCACATTATTGGTCGGCACCGCGGGCGGCTGACAATCGAAAGCGAGCCGGGAAAAGGCAGCAAATTCAGTGTCGTGTTGCCGGTAGACTGACATCGGCGGCGTGCAGCACCTGCCGCGTTTGTCACGGAACTGTTACACAACTGTCGCAAAAGGGTTATGCCGCTGTCTTAGACGGGCCAAGACAAGGGCCACAGGGGTCTTTGCATCTTAAAGACGGAGTGTTCGATGTCTTTCACCAAAATGTCCTGCTCGGCGCTGGCCATCCTTGCCGCTTCGGCGATGAGTGCCGCGGCGCGCGACCAGGTTCAGATCGCCGGGTCTTCCACTGTGCTGCCCTATGCCACCATCGTCGCAGAAGCCTTCGGCGAGAACTTTGACTTCGGCACGCCGGTTGTCGAAGGCGGCGGGTCGGGCGCGGGCCGCAAAAAGCTGTGCGAGGGCGTCGGCGAGACCACCATCGACATCGCCAACTCCTCCTCGCGCATCAAACAATCTGACATTGATTTGTGCACGGCGAATGGCGTGACCGGGCTTATGGAGGTGCGCATCGGTTATGACGGGATCGTCTTTGCCTCCGATATCGGCGGCGCTGACTTTGCGCTGACCCCGGCGGACGTCTGGGGCGCTTTGGCGGCAGAAACGGTTACGGGCGGCGCGGCTGCGGCCAATGCGGCCAAGACCTGGGCCGATGTGAACCCGGCACTGCCCGCCCAGGATATCATGGTTTTCGTGCCCGGCACCAAGCATGGCACGCGCGAAGTTTTCGATGTCAAAGTGCTGGAACAGGGCTGCAAGGATGCGGGCGCTTATGACGTCTTTCTTGCCGCTTCAACCGGCGCCGATGACGGCGCCAAAAAGAAAGAGGCGACCGACAAGTGCCACACGCTGCGCACCGATGGCGCCTCGGTGGATATTGACGGCGACTATACCGAAACGCTGTCGCGCATCGACGCCAACAAGCTGGCCATCGGAGTTTTCGGCCTGTCGTTTTACGAAAACAACACCGACAAGTTGAAAGTCGCTGTAATCAACGACGTGGTGCCCTCGGTCGAAACCATTTCAAGCGGCGATTACCCGGTGTCGCGTCCCTTGTACTTTTACGTAAAGACCCAGCACATCGGCGTCATCCCCGGCCTGAAAGAATATATCGAGTTCTTTGTGTCCGACGAGATGGCAGGCCCGGACGGCGCTTTGGCAGAATACGGTCTGGTGCCCGATCCGGAGTTGGCCGCAACGCAGGCCGCCGTGGCCGCCGAAACCCCGATGGGCGCGCTGGAATAACAGGTCTAAAAAGGGGCGGTCCCGTCTGGGGCCGCCCTGTTTTTCATAAGCGGGGGCTGTGGCAATGAAGATTTTGAAAAGGGGCATTTTGAGCGCGTTGTTCGCGCTGTCCCCTTTTGCCGCGCTTGCCCAAGACGCCGCCGCCCCTGCCACCCAACGCCTGCTCTTTGGCCTTGCCGCGCTTATCGCGCTTGGCGCGGTCTATGTTTTTGGCCGTAACCGCGCGACGGCGCTGCGCGCAAATGTCGCGGCGATGCACTCGCTGCCGTCGTTTCACGGCGCGGTGGCAGTACAGTTTGCGGCTTTGGGGCTGATCTTTGGCCTGATCGTGCATCTGGTTCTTGGCCGCCCGATGGGCCTTGGCGGCGCGGCGATTTTCGCGGTGATCCCGGCTCTTGGCGGCGCTGGCCTGGCGCTGCGGACCATCAAAGCAGACTTCCGCGCCCGAACCCTGACCGAGCGCAGCGTCATGGTCGCGCTTATCCTGTGCTCGCTCGTCGCGGTTCTGACCACCCTTGGCATCGTGGCCTCTCTGGTTTTCGAATCCGCGCATTTCTTTCAGATCTACCCCGCCGCCGACTTCTTTTTCTCCACCACATGGAACCCGAAATTCGGCGGTGGATCCTCCTTGGGCATCTGGCCGCTAATCTGGGGCACGCTTTATGTCTCGCTGATCGCCTTGATCGTCGCGGTTCCGATCGGGCTGATGAGCGCGATTTACCTGGCCGAATACGCCAGCAAAGCCGTGCGCTCCTTTGTGAAACCCGCCATCGAGCTTTTGGCCGGCATCCCAACCATCGTTTACGGCCTCTTCGCGCTGATCACCGTTGGCCCGCTCTTGCGCGATTATTTCGCGCAGCCTTTGGGGTTTGGCGACAGCTCGTCGTCGGTCATGACGGCGGGGCTGGTCATGGGCATCATGGTGATCCCGTTCGTGTCATCTCTGTCTGACGACATCATCAATGCCGTGCCGCAAGCGCTGCGCGACGGCTCGCTTGGCCTTGGGGCGACACCGTCCGAAACCGTGCGCAATGTGGTTTTGCCTGCCGCATTGCCGGGGATTGTCGGCGCGGTGCTGCTGGCGGCAAGCCGCGCGATCGGCGAGACGATGATTGTCGTGATGGGGGCCGGGGCCGCCGCCAAACTGTCGCTGAACCCGTTTGAGGCGATGACCACTGTGACCGTCAAAATCGTCAGCCAATTGACCGGCGACACCGAATTTGCCAGCCCCGAAACGCTGGTCGCCTTTGCGCTAGGGCTGACCTTGTTCGTGCTGACGCTCGGTTTGAATATCGTCGCCCTCGTCATTGTCCGAAAATACCGGGAGCAATACGAATGAGCGCGTCGCTGTTCACCCAAGACCCGCGCACCAAGGCCCGCAACGCCGCTGAACGGCGTTTTCGCAGGGCGGGGCAGCTCGCCATTGTGCTTGCGCTTGCCATGCTGGTCTGGCTTTTGGTGTCGATCTTCAGCGCCGGGGCCCCGGCATTTCGCCAGACCTTTCTAACCTTTCCTGTCCTGATCGACGCCCAGATCGTCGACAAAGACGGCGGCCGCGATCCGGCAAAACTGGCCAAGGTGACGACGCTTGGGTACGGCAAGGTGCTCGCCACTGCGCTTGGCGCCGAAATTGATGCAAAGGGAATTGTTCTGGGCGCGCTGAAGAAAAAGGAAATCGCCAAGATGATTTCCGAAGAATCCGCCGCCACGCTGCGCGATATGGTCCTCGCCGATCCCGCGCTGATCGGGCAGACGATTCCCTTTACCGCCCTCGCTTCGGGCCGGATCGACGGCTATTACAAGGGCCGCGTCACCATGGCCTCGGCCAAGCTGGACAAAAATACCTCGCCCGAACAGTTGATCCTTGCGGACCGGCTGCTGGACGCGGGGGTTCTGAGCATGGCGTTCAACTCTGGTTTCATCACCATGCCCGACGCTTCGGACAAGCGGCCAGAGGCGGCGGGGCTTGGCATCGCGGTGGTCGGTTCCTTCATGATGATGCTGGTGGTTCTGCTTTTGGCTCTGCCCATCGGCGTCGCCGCCTCGATTTATCTTGAGGAATTCGCGCCCAAAAACCGCTGGACCGACCTGATCGAGGTGAACATATCCAACCTCGCCGCTGTCCCGTCTATCGTGTTCGGCATCCTTGGCTTGGCACTGTTCATCAACTTTGCAGGCTTTCCGCAATCATCGTCCCTTGTGGGTGCGCTTGTCCTTAGCTTGATGACCCTGCCCACCATCATCATCGCCACCCGCGCCAGCATCCGCGCCGTGCCGCCCTCGATCCGCGATGCGGCGCTGGGTGTCGGTGCCTCCAAAATGCAAACCGTATTTCACCACGTCCTGCCGCTCGCGATGCCCGGTATCCTGACTGGCACCATCCTTGGCCTTGCCTCGGCCCTTGGCGAAACCGCCCCGCTGTTGCTGATCGGCATGGTTGCCTTCGTCGACAATTATCCGTCTGCCCCCATCGAAGGCTTTCTTGACCCCGCCACCGCCCTGCCGGTGCAGGTCTACGGTTGGGCGCAG
>JANNBM010000016.1:0-7448 GCA_031385445.1 Paracoccaceae bacterium
GACGCCAAGGTACTTGATTGGGCTGCTTTCAACGCCTTGGCTGTCTCCTGAACTTGGACTGCCACAATGTTGCATAACCCAAAGAAAACAGTTGCTTTCGATAACCAATATATTAGTATTGAAATCACGCCAAGAATGGCACGTCCTTGGGAGGGATCCTTATGAAGTTGATATCAAAAGCAGCCGCTGCGCTGCTACTGAGCACTGTTGTCTGCGCCCCGGCCTTTGCTGATCCGGGCACTAAAGTTGCGCTCGTTCCGGGCGGTCCGCATCCGTATTTCGCTGCTTGGGAACAGGCCGGCTTGGATGCCATGAAAGACTTCAACCTCGGCGCGGGGGACTACCGGGTTCCGGCCAAGTGGGAGCTAAGCCTGCAAAGTCAGTTGTTGGAAAGCCTGCTGACCCAAGGTTACAATTCGTTTCTGATTTTCCCGGGCGACGCTGTCGGCACCTCATCGGTTGCGCAGGAATTGGTCGATAACGGTGGTCAGGTCATCGCCACCGCTGGTTGCCTGAAAGATCCGTCGCCAGCTTTGTTTTGCCTTGGCACCGACACCGGAAATTCCGCCTATTTGGGCGCGAAAGAGCTCATCCGAGTCATGGGCGGCAAGGGCAAGATTGCCCACTTCACCGGCTTCCTTGTCGACCCGAACACCCAACTGCGCATCGACGCCGTGCAGAAGGCTGCGGATGAAACCAACGGGGCCGTCACCGTGGTTCAGGTGATTGCCGACATAGATGCGCCCCAGCCTGCGGAAGAAAAGATCAACGCCTATCTTGCCGCAAATGCCGCTGGCATTGACGGTATCGTCACCACAGCCTGGGTGCCTGCTGTCGTTGCGGCAAACTCGCTGCGCAAGATTGGCGACAAACGGATCAAGATGGTTGGCATCGACCATGACGAAGTCGTGATCAAGGCGATTGCAGATGGATTTGTTGACGGTACCATGCTGCAGAACCCCTATGGCCAAGGCTACATCGGGTCCTATGTGCTGGACAAACTGCGGTCAGGATGCACTTTGAAAGCTGATGCGCCGTACGCATCGAACGCCCTGACGACCAAGTTTGTTGACAGCGGCACGGTGTTTGTCGATGCAGCCACTGCGCCGACTTACGTCAGCGCGATGGTTGGTATTTCAGCAGATCTGAAAACCAACATGGATACCAACTTCCTGGCCTGCCCGTAAGACACACTCCCTGTCTGACCGGCATTGTGGCGGCTGTTCCCCTGAGCAGCCGCCACGTTTTGACCAACAATTTCTTCTGGAAGTGACCCATGAGCCAAACCCTGACCGAAGCTGATTCCGCAGCACAAAGCGCTGCGCCCGATGGCCGGTCTTCGGGCAACCTGCGATTGCTGCTGAGCAACGAGTTTGGTCTTGCGGTGCTGATTGCCATTACTCTGCTAGTGTTCTCTGTGACGCTTGAAGGCTTCACATCGCCTTTCAGCCTGTTCACAATTGGCCGTCAGATTGGCATCGACACCATGATCGGGTTGGCGATGATGGCGGTCATTGTCACGGGCGGTCTTGACCTTTCGGTCGGCGCAATTGGGGTATGTTGCGCTATGGCTTTCGGCTGGCTGGTGCAAATACTTGGGGTGCCGATCTTGCTTGCAATCCCTTTTGCGGTGGTGTTCGGCGCAAGCCTTGGCTTCATCAATGGCTTCACCGTGGTGAAATCGGGCGTCCACAGCTTCATCATCACGCTTGCCAGCATGAGCATCTTTTTTGGCGTCATGATTTTCCTGACCAAGGCCAACGCCTATAACGGCCTGCCGCCCGAGGTGCAGGCCTTTGGCAAGATGAAATTCTTTAAAACCATTTCGCCGCTTTTGCTGATTTCCATAGCGATGTGTCTGGGTCTGACCGCGTTTTATAAACTGACCACGCTGGGCCGCCAGATGCTGGCTGCCGGCGCAAACCCGCGCGCGGCAGAGCTTTCGGGGATCCGCACCGGGCGTGTCATCATGGCTTGCCACATTCTCACAGGCGCTTTGGCGGCCATAGCCGGGTTGATGGTGACCGCGCGCACCGGGGCATCTGTGCCTTCAATGGCCGGGCACCTTGGACAAGACTGGCTGCTTCCGGCGTTCCTTGCCCCGGTGCTGGGCGGCACGCTTTTATCGGGCGGTCGGGTGTCGGTGACCGGCACGCTGTTGGGGGCGGGTTTTGTCAACGTGATGACGTCGGGCCTGTTGTTGATGCGGGTCGGGGAATTCTGGATATTGGCCTGCCTTGGCGCGATGCTGCTGGTCGCCGTGTTGGCCGACCGCGCTCGGCAACAGTTTCTTAAATCCAAAGGAATGATCTGATGGCGGTCCATGCCAACCTTGACAGCCGCCTGACGCGGACCTTCGACAATGACTGGATCGGTCCGGGCATTGTCAGCTTTGCCGCAGTGATCGGCATCAGTTTTTTTCAGCCTGCGTTCTTGTCATCTTTCAACATCTTCGTGTTGCTGTCGGCGATTTCGGTGAACATGGTCATCGCCCTTGGGCAATTGGTGATCATCGGGATCGGCCAGATGAACCTTGCTCTGGGATCAATCGGCGGGCTTGTCGCGATCAGTTTTGTCGGCTTGATGGAGCGGTTCGGCGTGACTGTGCCGCTGGCTTTGGGCATGGCACTTGGCATCGGCGTGCTGGCCGGCATGGCAAGCGGATATATCATTGCGCGGACAGCCATTTCGGCCTTCATCATCACGCTGGCCGGGTTGCAGATCTTCAAGGGCGTCAACCTTGGCATCACCGAAGCGCAGCCATTCTATGGCGTGCCGGAAAGCGTCAAGGCATTTGGCACCGGATCAATGCTCGGGCCGCTGCCGTGGCTGGTGCTGCCGATGGTGATCTGCAGCTTTGGCATGTGGTATCTGTTCAACCGGATGCGGATCGGGCGGCATATTCTGGCCATGGGCTCCAACCCGCATGCCGCCGAGATGTCGGGCATCGACCCGCGGGCCACGATCATCTGGGCGCATGCCCTGTCCGGCCTGCTGGCGGCGGTGGCGGGCGTGATGCTGGTGGCCAAGCTGCAAATCGGCCATCCGGCGATTGGCGATGACTGGCTGATTTCGTCCTTTGCGGCCCCCGTCATCGGTGGGGCCGTCCTGAGCGGCGGTCGGGTGTCGGTCGGCGGCACCTTCTTTGGTGTCGTGATCATCGCCATCATCACGCAAGGGCTGGTAATGTTCAACATCGACCCGTTCGTGGTGCAAATTGTGCTGGGCGCGCTGATCCTTTGGGCGGTTGCGATCAACCGTCTGCGCGAAGTGCGCGTCGCAAGGCTTCAGGCACGGGGAACAGGCGTATGACCGCTTTGCAGGTTTCGAATGTCAGCAAGTCCTTTCCCGGAGTGAAGGCGCTGAACAATGTCTCAATTACGATTGGGGCAGGGTCAGTACACGCGCTTTTGGGCGAAAACGGCGCGGGCAAATCAACTTTGATCAAGATCATCACCGGAATATACCCGCCCGATTCCGGCAGTGTCATGATGAATGGCCAGCCGGTGCGCTTTGCCAATCTGCGGCAGGCGGCGGCAGGCGGGCTTGGGGTCGTGCATCAGGAACGCAATCTGGTGACGCGGTTCTCGGTGGGCGAAAACATCATGCTTGACCGGTTGGGCGCGCGCGCCCTTTCGCGTGTCGATTACACTGCGATCCACCGCGAGGCCGAGACCTGGCTCAAATTGCTGGATCTGGAGGTTGACCCCCGCACCATCGTCTCGCGGCTGTCGGTGGCGCAGATGCAACTGGTTGAAATCGGCAAGGCCTTGTCGCTGCAATCACGCGTCTTGCTGCTGGATGAGCCGACGGCATCGCTGACGCCAAACGAATCCACCGTGCTGTTCCGTATCCTGCGCCGGTTGCGCGATGACGGGGTGGCGATCGGCTTTGTCAGCCACAAGCTGGAAGAGGTGTTCGACATTTGCGACCGCGTGACGGTGCTGCGCGACGGCGTCAATGCCTGCGACTCCGCGGATTTGACCACGATTAGCCGCGCGGATGTGGTGCAGATGATGATCGGCCGCGCGGAACGGATCACCAAACGCGCGCCGCGCGCCCAGCCGGATGTGCCGCCCTATCTGCAATTGACCGGATACGCCTCGGGCGCGGGTCACCGCGATATCAGTCTGTCTGTGCGACCGGGTGAAATCGTTGGCCTTTACGGCCTTGTCGGTGCAGGGCGCAGCGAACTGGCCCGGGCCATTCTGGGCCTGTCAAGGCAACTGGGGGGAGTGGTCAATGTTGCGGGTAAGCCCGTGCGCATCACCTCGGTGGCGCAAGCCTTGCACCAGCATAGCATCGGCTATGTCTCTGAGGACCGCAAGCAAGAGGGCTTGATCCTGCTGCATTCGGTGTTGGCCAACGCCGGCATCACCTTGTGGAGCAAGCTTGCCAACCGCATGGGTTTTTTGCGTGACAGCACGGTCAACGCCAAAGTTGCGCCGGTTTTGCAGCGGCTGGAGTTGAAGACCCCCTCTGTCTATCAGACCATCGGCAATCTGTCGGGCGGCAATCAACAGAAGGTCTCGGTCGCGAAATGGATCGCAGCGGGGGTGAAACTGCTGATCATCGACGAGCCGTCGGTGGGCATCGACATCAAGACCAAAGCCTATCTGCATGATCTGATCCACGAATTGGCCGCGCAAGGCACGGCGGTGCTGCTGATCACTTCGGACATGCCCGAAATGGTGGATGTCGCCGACCGGATTCTGGTGATGGACGGCTACCGTATTAAGGGTGAGGTCGAAAACGACCGCAACTATGATGCCGTATCCAAAGCGATCATGGGCTTTATCCACAACCATGCTGCGGCCTGAGGAGGGCATATGGCAAAGATTACCCGCGTCGAGGCCTTGATGGTCAACCTGGTGCCAGCGGTAAAGCGCACCGATGCCATTCAGTCGTTTGTCTGTCAGGAAACCCCGATCCTGCGCATAACCGATACCGATGGCGTGGTGGGCACCGGCTACAGCTACACCATAGGTACCGGTGGCCCGGCGATCATGTCTTTGTTGCAGCACACGCTTGCGCCGGCCCTGATCGGGCGCGAGGCGTCCGAGATCGAACGAATTTGGCGCGATCTGCTGTTCATGACGCACGCGACATCGGTGGGGGCCATCACCTCGCTGGCGCTGGCGGCGATTGATACGGCCCTGTGGGATCTGAAATGCCGCCGTGCCAACGAACCCCTGCATCGGATGGCAGGCGGGGCGCAGTCGCGTATCCCGCTTTATACCACCGAGGGCGGCTGGCTGCATTTAGACACGTCCGAACTGGTCGATGATGCCCTGCGCGCCAAGGCCTTGGGTTTTGGCGGATCAAAGATCAAGATTGGCCGTCCGCATGTATCCGAAGACGTGGCGCGCCTGTCGGCTGTGCGCGATGCTGTCGGCCCCGTGTACGAGATCATGACCGATGCCAACCAACGCTTTACCGTGGATGAGGCGATCAGGCGGGCCCGCTGTCTGACGCCGCTGGATATCGCCTGGCTGGAGGAACCGCTGCCCGCTGACGATTTGTCCGGCCATCAGCGCCTGTCCGAAAGCACCACCCTGCCGGTGGCGGTCGGCGAAAGCCTGTATTCGCCCCAGCATTTCCGCGAATATCTGCAACGTGGGGCATGTTCCATCGTGCAGGTCGATGTGGCGCGGATCGGCGGTATCACCCCATGGCTTAAGGTCGCGCATCTGGCCGAAACCTTCAACGTGCCGGTCTGCCCGCATTTTCTGATGGAACTGCATGTCTCCCTTTGTGCCGCCGTGCCCAATGCGCGCTGGGTCGAATATATTCCGCAGATTGACAGCCTGACGACCGAACCGATGCGGATTGTTGACGGCCACGCCATCCCGTCCGACGCGCCCGGCCTTGGCATTGCGTGGGATTTTGACGCCATCAACCGGGCCGCCGTTGCCGGATCCGCCTTCACTCTGGTCTGACGAATGGCACTGAAAAAGGAACGCGCAAGATGATGGCCTTTCTGCTCCACGGCGCAAAGGACCTCCGGCTGGTCGATTTGCCGCAACCCCTCGCAGGGCCGGGCGAAGTCGTCATCGCGATGCGTCGGGCAGGCATTTGCGGATCAGACATGCACTACTACAGCCATGGCCAGATCGGCAGTTTTGTCCCCAAACGCCCTTTTGTACTGGGTCACGAATTCGTCGGGGAAATCGTTTCTGTCGGGCCCGGCGTGGCAGCTTCACGCATCGGCGAACGTGTCACGGTCGACCCATCAATGCCTTGCGGCCATTGCGGAATTTGCCGCGGCGGCCGCAATAATCTATGCCTGAACATGCGCTTTTTCGGCTCTGCAAGCTGCGATCCCCACATCAACGGGGGATTTGAAGAGTTTGTGCTGGTGCCCGCAGCCAATGCCTTTGCCGTTCCAGACACGCTTTCCTGGGGTGAGGCTGCGATGGCCGAGCCTTTGTCCGTGGCAGTGCATGCAGCGCAGCGTGCTGGCAATCTTGCGGGCCAATCCGTGCTGGTAACGGGCGGTGGTGCCATCGGGCAACTGGCGGCGCTGGTCACGCGGATGTTCGGGGCGGGCCGGGTGGTGGTGAGCGACATCCTTCCCGGCCCGCGCCAGTTTGCGCTCGACCGGGCGGCAGACGGCACCCTTGATGCGCTATCCCCCGATTTCGCTACCGAAGCCGAAGCGCTGGCCCCGGGTGGATTTGATGTGGTGATCGAAGCGGCCGGCTCCGCCGCCGCCCTTGGCCAAGCGCTCACCGTGGTCCGCCGTGGCGGCACAATCGTGCAGGTCGGCACGTTGCCCGCCAGCGTCACCCTGCCGTTGAATCTGATCATGGCGCGCGAGTTGAACCTGCTCGGCTCGTTACGTTTCGCCAACGTGTTTTCGACCGCTGTCGCGCTGATGGCGTCAGCGCGGATCGACGTCAGACCGTTGATCACGTCAGTCTACCCGCTGGCGGAACTTGGCACCGCCATGCAGACCGCGATCAACGACCCGGCGGGCATAAAGGTGCAGGTCGCGCCATGATGTACCATTTCGCGAGTAGTTTACCTGGCGACACTCCGATTTACCTAAAGGTTGCCCGGGGGATTCGAATTTCCGGTTCGGCCTCATTTCGTGCGCCGCGCCATTCTGGGCGGCATGGACCCGCAGGATGCTTATCCGGAACATCGGAGTTTTGATGCCGACAGACACGCGCCTGATGCTGCTATTCCCTGGCGACAGCGTTTACGTGCTGCGCGACCAAATCGTGGCGGACGAGATGGTGATGGTTGAAGGGGTCGCGGTGGCGTTCGCCCAAGCGCTTGGCCTTGGTCACAAAATCGCCCGGCTGCCGGTAGCTGCGGGCGAGCGCGTGATCAAATACGGCGCGCCGATTGGCCGCGCCAGCCGGGCGATTGCGCCGGGCGACCATGTGCATCTGCACAATCTGGTGTCGGACTACACGCCCACCTATGCGCTGGAGCGGGGG
>JANNBM010000031.1:0-55602 GCA_031385445.1 Paracoccaceae bacterium
GCCTGCACATGCAGCAATTTGACCACCGCCGCACGGTCGTCATGAATGCCGGTTTCCATCTTCATCGCCTCAATCGTCAGCAACAAATCACCCGCATTCACCTTTTGCCCGGTCACCACCGCGACCGACGCTATCGACCCCGGCATCGGCGCACCAATATGGCCGGGATTGCCTTCGACCGCCTTGGGCTTCACCGCCGCTTTGGCCTTGATCGCGCGGTTTGGCACCCGGATTACCCGGGGTTGGCCGTTCAATTCGAAAAACACCTTCACTTCGCCGTCATCGGTGGTTTCGCCCACCGCTTGCAGCCGGATTTCCAACAGCTTGCCGGGATCAATTTCGGCGGTGATTTCCTCGCCCGACGCCATGCCGTAAAAGAACGTCCGCGTCGGCAATGACCGCACGGGTCCATAAGCTTTGTGGCGGCCCATGTAATCAAGGAAAACCTTGGGATACATCAGATAGCCGTTCAGATCCTCGTCGTCGATCTGCATCCCGTTCAGTTCTTTGGAAACCTTCGCCCGCACCGCCTCCAGATCGACGGGCGCCATGCCGAGCCCCGGCCGCGCCGTCATCGCCGTTTCGCCCTTCAGCACCTTTTTCTGAATCCCCGCAGGCCAGCCGCCATGTGGTTGCCCCAGATTGCCCTTCAGCATGTCCACCACCGAGTCCGGGAACGACACCTCCACCTTCGGGTCCTCCACCTGTGCCCGGCTCAGGTTTTGCGCCACCATCATCAGCGCCATATCCCCCACCACCTTGGACGAGGGCGTGACCTTGACGATATCGCCGAACATCTGGTTGGCATCGGCATAGGCCTGCGCCACCTCGTGCCAGCGCTCTTCCAGCCCCAAAGATCGCGCTTGCGCCTTCAGGTTGGTGAACTGCCCGCCGGGCATTTCGTGCAGGTAAACCTCCGACGCAGGCGCGGGCAGGCCAGATTCAAACGCGGCATACTGGCCGCGCACCGCTTCCCAATAGTTGGAAACCTCGCGGATCGCAGCGATGTCCAGCCCGGTATCGCGGTCAGTGTGGCGCAAAGCCTCCACGATCGAGCCCAGACAAGGCTGCGAAGTGCCGCCTGAAAACGCATCCATCGCCGCGTCCACCGCATCGACCCCGGCATCGCAGGCCGCAAGGATCGTGCCCGCCGCCGCGCCCGATGTGTCATGGGTGTGGAAATGGATTGGCAGGCCGACCTCTTGCTTCAGGGCCTTGATCAAAGCGCGCGCGGCGGCAGGCTTCAATAGCCCCGCCATGTCCTTCAATCCCAGAACATGCGCCCCCGCGCCTTTCAATTCCTTGGCGCGGTCGACATAGTATTTCAGATCATATTTGGCCCGCGCAGGGTCCAGCATATCGCCTGTATAACAGATTGTGCCCTCACAAACCCTGTTGGCTTCCAGCACCGCATCCATCGCGACGCGCATGTTTTCCACCCAGTTCAGGCTGTCAAACACCCGGAACACATCGACCCCGGTGATCACGGCCTGGCTCACAAAGGCCTGCACCACATTGTCGGGATAATTGGTATAGCCAACCCCGTTCGACGCCCGCAGCAGCATCTGCGTCATCAGGTTCGGCATCGCGGCCCGAAGATCGCGCAGCCGCTGCCATGGGCATTCCTGCAAGAACCGGTAGGCCACATCAAACGTCGCCCCGCCCCAACATTCGACGCTGAAAAGCTGCGACAGGTTGGCGGCATAGGCGGGGGCGACCTTGATCATGTCGATGGAGCGCATCCGCGTCGCAAGCAGGCTTTGGTGCCCGTCGCGCATCGTGGTGTCGGTGATCAGAACCTTCTTCTGCGCTTTCATCCAATCGGCAACGGCCTGCGGGCCCTTTTGTTCCAGCAGATTGCGCGTGCCCATCGGCGGCTCGGCGCGCAGCATTGGCACACGCGGCGCGCGCGCCTCGGCGTGGGGTTTGGGGCGGCCAGCGGTTTCGGGGTGCCCGTTTACCGTGATATCGGCGATGTAAATCAACAGCTTGGTCGCCCGGTCGCGGCGCTTTTTGAACGCAAACAGCGCGGGCGTGGTGTCGATGAATTTGGTGGTATAGGTGTCATCAAGGAAGGTCGGGTGCTTCAAAAGGTTGATGACAAACTCGATATTCGTCGCCACACCCCTGATCCGAAACTCGCGCAGCGCCCGGTCCATCCGCGCGATCGCCTTTTCCGGCGTCTGGGCATGGGCCGTCACCTTGACCAGCAAACTGTCATAGTACCGCGTGATCACCCCGCCCGCATAGGCGGTGCCGCCGTCCAGCCGGATGCCATTGCCCGTGGCACTGCGATAGGCCGTCAGGCGGCCATAGTCGGGGATGAAATTGTTCATCGGGTCTTCGGTCGTCACCCGGCACTGCAGCGCGTGACCGTTCAGCTTCACCTCGGCCTGCGAGGCCACGCCCGTCGCCTCGGCCAGCCCCTTGCCCTCGGCAATCAGGATCTGCGCCTGAACGATGTCGATGCCCGTCACCTGTTCGGTCACGGTATGCTCCACCTGAACGCGCGGGTTCACCTCGATGAAGTAGAACTTGCCGTCGTCCATATCCATCAGGAATTCGACGGTTCCGGCGCATTCGTAATTCACATGGGCGCAGATTTTGCGGCCCATTTCGCAAACCTCGGCGCGCTGGGCTTCGGTCAGATAGGGCGCAGGCGCGCGTTCGACTACCTTTTGGTTGCGCCGCTGCACGGTGCAGTCGCGCTCCCACAGGTGGTAAATATTGCCCATCTTGTCGCCAAGAATCTGCACCTCGACATGGCGCGCGCGCAGGATCATCTTTTCCAGATAGCCCTCGCCGTTGCCAAAGGCGGCTTCCGCCTCGCGCCGCCCCTCGCGCACTTTCAACTCAACCTCGGCCTCGGCCTCAATCGGGCGCATCCCCCGCCCGCCGCCGCCCCAAGACGCCTTCAGCATCAAGGGATAGCCGACCTCGGCCGCCTGCCGCTTGATCAGCGCCATATCCTCGCCCAAAACTTCGGTGGCCGGAATGACCGGCACCCCCGCCGCCATCGCCACCCGCCGCGCGCTTGCCTTGTCACCCAGCGCGCGCATGGTTTCGGCGCGGGGTCCGATAAAGGTGATGCCCGCCTGATCGCACGCGTCCACAAAATCGGGGTTTTCCGACAGCAGCCCGTACCCGGGATGAATGGCATCCGCCCCGGCCATCTTGGCCACGCGGATAATTTCCGGGATCGAAAGATAGGCCCCCACCGGCGACAGCCCGGTCCCGATCAGATAGGCCTCGTCGGCCTTGAACCGGTGCAGCGACAGCTTGTCTTCTTCGGCATAGACGGCAACCGTCCTTTTGCCCATCTCATTGGCCGCCCGCATGATCCGAATGGCAATCTCGCCCCGGTTGGCAATCAGGATCTTTTTGAACTGGGGCATTGGATGGCTTCTCCGGGTGCAGCAAAGGGCGCTCTCGGATCAGACTTTACGTTCGCCGCAGCGCAGCGCAAGGCCCGCTGTGCGCTTTGTTCAGGATTTTACGCCCCGGACGGGCAGGGTTGGCCCGGCACATTCCGGCCAACCCCCCAAAATCCTATGCCCCGCGATGCTCGCCCGCGCCTTTCAGCGGCAGTTCCTTCAAAAACAACGCGAATCCGAACGCGATCACGGCCAGAACCGCAACAATCCAGAAGACCGGCGATACGGCCCCGGCGATCACCTCGCCGATTTTGGCCTGCGCCTCTGGCGGCAACTTCGCCAGCGCCTCCGGGCCAATCCGACCGCCGCCCAAAGCTTCGGCGCCCGTGCCAAGCCCTGCCACCAAACGGGCCGAGAAAAGCGCGCCAAACAGCGCCACGGCCAGCGATCCGCCGATTTGCCGGAACATCACGCCCGAGGCTGTGGCCGTGCCCATCTGCTGACGCGGCACCGCGTTTTGCACCGCCGTTGTCACCACCGGAAAGTTGAACCCAAGCCCCATGCCAAACACCAAAAGCGCGAGGCAGAAATAGGACAGGCTTGTCTCAACACTTAGAAACGTAAACAAAAACGCGCCCAAGGCGATCAAAGCGGTCCCAAAGATCGGCAGCCGTTTGTACCGCCCGGTGCGACCCATTGTGATGCCCGCAACCGTTGAGGTGGACAAAATGCCAACCGTCAACGGGATCAGCAAAAGCCCCGAAATGGTGGGCGTCTGCCCCTTTGACACTTGCAGATAAAGCGGCAGAAAGGTCAGCGTGCCCAGAATCGCCGCCCCGTTCACGAACCCGATGATCGAGGTGATGTTGAAGACATTGCTCTTGAACAACTCCAGCGGCAAAACCGGCTCGGCTGCCCGCGCCTCAACCCACAAAAACGCCGCCGTTGCCAGCGGAACCAGCGCGATCAGCGCCAGCGTCTTTGGGTCTGCCCAGGCAAGGCTTGACCCGCCAAAGGCGCATACAAGCGTCAGGCTGCCCAAGGCCACCGACAAAAGCGCCGCCCCGGTCCAGTCGATCTTGTGGCTCACCCGTTCTGGATGCGCCGCGAACGAGGCCGCGAAACCGGCCGCCGCGATCAGCCCCAGCGGGATGTTGATGAAAAAGATCCAGTTCCAGCTGAATTCCTGAACAAACCAGCCGCCCATCAGCGGCCCGATGACCGACGCCACCGAAAACACCGCCGCAAACATGCCTTGAACTTTGCCGCGATCGCGGGGCGGAATGACATCGCCGACCACCGACAACGCCAGCACAAACAATCCGCCCCCCCCGAGCCCCTGAATGGTGCGTGCGATGATCAAAAATGTCATGGACCCGGCAAATCCGCACAAGGCCGAGCCGAGCATGAACAGCCCGACCGAGATGAACACCATCAAACGGCGGCCATAAAGATCGCCGAGCTTGCCATAAAGCGGCGCCACCACGGTTGACGACAAAAGATAGGCCGTCACCACCCAGCTCAGATGCTCCAGCCCGCCGAGGTCAGACACGATGGTCGGCAGCGCCGTTGACACAATGGTTTGGTCCAGCGCCGCGAGAAGCAGCAACAGCCCGATAGAGGCGATCACCATGCGGATATTGCCGGTCTTTGGTTCAGCGGGGGCTGTGGATGACGTCATGGCTTGGGGCTTTCTTTAGGGGGCGGCGCGGCATAGCGTCCGTAGCCTGGCAGCGTGGCGCAAGCTGGGCCGAAAAAGCGCTTATGAGGGGGCAATGTCAAGGCGGCGGTGCGGGAAATCTTGCAACGGGCGGTGCGTGAAATCACGCACCCTACCCAGGCTGGCAAATTGCGAACATATGCAGAACGGCGCTTTCCCTTTGCCGCAAGCCGCGTTAGTCTGACGGCATGAGCGGCTGGGATGAAGCAGAAGCGTTTGAAGCGGCGGTGCCGCTGAGCCAGCGGGCCATGGCCGCGCGGCCCGCGCCCTATCTTGACGATCTGAACCCCGCGCAGCGTGCGGCGGTCGAGGCGATGGATGGTCCGGTTCTGATGCTTGCAGGGGCTGGCACCGGCAAAACCAAGGCTCTGACCGCCCGCATCGTGCATCTTATGCAGATGGGCCGGGCGCGCCCGAATGAAATTCTGGCCGTGACTTTCACCAACAAAGCGGCGCGCGAGATGAAAAACCGCGTGGGCCGGCTGCTTGGCTCGGTTGTCGAAGGCATGCCGTGGATGGGCACCTTTCACTCGCTTTCGGTGAAAATCCTGCGCCGGCATGCCGAACTGGTGGGGTTGAAATCCAACTTCACCATTCTGGACACCGACGATCAGCTGCGGCTGCTGAAACAGCTGATCTCCGCCGCCAATATTGACGAAAAACGCTGGCCCGCGCGCCTGCTTGCGGGCCTGATTGACGGCTGGAAGAACCGCGCGCTGACGCCGGGCCGCGTGCCTTCGGCGGATGCGAGCGCCTATAATAACCGCGGAACCGAGCTTTACGAGCAGTATCAAGACCGCCTGCGCACCCTGAACGCCACCGATTTCGGCGATCTTTTGCTGCACTGCGTGGTGATTTTCCAAAAGCACCCGGACGTGCTGCAGCACTACCAGCGCTGGTTCAAATACATCCTGGTCGATGAATACCAAGACACCAACGTCTGCCAATACCTCTGGCTGCGGCTGCTGGCGCAGGCGCACAAGAATATCTGCTGTGTGGGCGATGATGACCAGTCGATCTATGGTTGGCGCGGCGCCGAGGTGGGCAATATCCTGCGGTTTGAAAAGGATTTTCCGGGCGCCCATGTGGTGCGGCTGGAGCAAAACTACCGCTCGACCCCGCATATCCTTGCCGCGGCGTCGGGGGTGATCGCGGGGAATGCCGCGCGTTTGGGCAAGACCCTGTGGACGGACGAGACCGAAGGCGAAAAGGTCCGCCTTATTGGTCATTGGGACGGCGAGGAAGAGGCGCGCTGGATCGGCGAAGAGATCGAAGCGCTGCAACGGGGCCGCGCCCGCCTTGGCCCGTTCAGCCTTGAAAACATGGCGATTCTCGTGCGTGCCTCGCACCAGATGCGCGCGTTTGAAGACCGGTTTCTGACCATCGGCATGCCTTACCGTGTTATCGGCGGGCCGCGGTTTTATGAACGGCAGGAAATCCGCGACGCGATGGCTTATTTCCGGCTGGCCGTCAGCCCCGAGGATGATCTGGCGTTTGAACGCGTCGTCAACCTGCCCAAACGGGGCCTCGGCGACAAGGCGCAGTCCGATATTCAGCGCGCCGCACGGGGCGCCGAGGTGCCGCTTTTGGGCGGCGCGCGTGCGCTTCTGGCGCAGGGCAGCATCGGCGGCAAAGGCGCGGGACAGCTGCGCGCTTTTTGTGACGGCATCGACCGCTGGCACGACCAAACCCTGCGCCCAAACGCCAACCACATCGAACTTGCCGAGATGATCCTGGACGAGAGTGGTTACACCACGATGTGGCAAAACGACAAGACGCCCGAGGCACCGGGCCGGCTGGAAAACCTCAAGGAACTGGTCAAGGCGCTGGAGCAGTTCGACAGCCTGCAAGGCTTTCTCGAACACGTCGCCTTGATCATGGACAACGAATCCGATGAGGCCGAGGAAAAGGTGTCGATCATGACACTGCACGCCGCGAAGGGCTTGGAATTTCCAGTGATTTTCCTGCCAGGTTGGGAAGATGGGCTGTTCCCGTCGCAGCGGTCGATGGACGAATCGGGCCTGAAGGGCGTCGAAGAAGAACGCCGCCTCGCCTATGTCGGCATCACCCGCGCCGAAGAGCTGTGCACCATTTCCTTCGCCTCGAACCGCCGGGTCTATGGCCAGTGGCAAAGCCAGCTGCCCAGCCGTTTCATTGACGAATTACCAGCCGCCCATGTCGACGTTCTAACGCCGCCCGGCCTTTACGGCGGCGGATTTGGCGCGGCGGCCTCGGCGGGCTTTGGCGCCTCGTCGATCAGCGACCGGGTGTCAAAGGCCGATGTTTACAATTCCCCCGGCTGGAGACGCATGCAAGACCGCGCCAATGCCCCGCCCCGCAGCATGTCGCAGCCGCGTGAGGCTGCGGGTCTTGTGATCGACGCCCATGCGATTTCCAGTTTTGTCATTGGCGAGCGGGTGTTTCACCAGAAATTCGGCTACGGCGAGGTGATGGGCATTGAGGGCGACAAGCTGGACATTGAATTTGATCACGCCGGATCAAAGAAAATCGTCGCGCGCTGGGTGATCGCCGCGCATGAGGTCAGTGACCCACCATTTTAACCGGGATGGGTGTTTCAGAAAAGAAGTTGCACCGGAAATCGCGGCCGAGCGTCAACGTGAGGCAGCGATTTCTGGCTCCGGCTTCCCTCTCGATTTAAGGCGGCTGGCGAGCGCCTCCAAACCCCAGACGGCCAGCCCGGCAACCAGCCCCCAAAACGCCGCGCCCACCCCAAAAATCGCAACCCCTGACGCTGTGACCGTCAGCGTAACCGCCGCCGCAAACCGCGTGGCGGGCGGGCTGAACGCCCCCGAAAGCGCCCCGGTCAGCGGCCCCAGCAGCGCCAGCGCCACCAGTGCAATCATCAGATCAGGCGGCAAAACCTGCAAAAGCCCGATAATCGCCGGGCTCATCACGGCCAAAACGGTCCAGACCCCGGCATAGGCCAGCCCCACCTTCCAGCGCTGCCCCCGATCCGGATGCGTGTCCTCGGTCAGGCAAATCGCCGCTGTAATCGCCGCCATCGACACCGGATGCGCCCCGAAAAGCCCGGAGATCGCGGACAATATCCCCGTGCCCAACAGCGCCGCGCGCACTGGCGGCTCGTATCCGGCGGCGCGCAGGGTGGCAAAACCGGGAAGGTTCTGGCTGGCCATGGTGACCAGATACAGCGGCAGAGCCAGACCGATCATCACATCCCAGCGAAAGTCCGGCGCAATGAAAACCGGGGCGGGCAGGGGCAGAACCAAGGGCGGCAGCTGCGCCGCGCCGAAGCCAAAGGCCAGCAGAAGCCCGAGGCCCAGCGCCGCCAGCACCGCCAATGCCGGATTGATCAGCCGGATCACCGCAAAAATCACGGCCATCGGCAGCACGATCTGCGGCAAATCCCGCGCCGCGCCTGCCGCCCGCAGACAAAACGGCAGTAAAACCCCGGCGAGCATCGCGCCCGCAACCGCGTCGGGGATGCGGCCCACGAGCGCGCCCAAGGGCCGGATCAGCCCGGTTGCTGCCACCAAAACCCCGCTTGCCACAAAGGCCGCCACGGCTTCGGTCATGGTGATCCCCGTCGTTGCCGCGATCAGCGCCGCACCGGGCGTTGACCACGCCAGCACCACAGGCACCCGCGCATGAATGCTTAAAACTGCCGATCCGATGGCCTTGGCAAGACAAACGGAAAATACCCAGCTGGCCGTCTGCGCCGGGCTGGCACCAAGCGCGGCCGCCGCCGACAAAACCAGCGCGATGGTTGAACCATAGCCCACAAGGGCGGCGACAAGGGCGGGGGGAAAGAAGGATGCGCGCATGGCCGCAGTATTGCGCTGCGGGCGCGGCGCGGCAAGTCAGCTTTGCTGGGGGGGGGGGGGGAGAGGGGGAGGAGCGGCGGCACCAGGGAGGAGGTTGGTGCCGCCGTCACATGTCATCAGCCGGCCCCTCGGGAGGAGGTGAGGGGTGAGGGCGCGACGACCAGTTCGGTCCAAGGCGGAGGGCCCTGGCAGTCATACCGCGGTTTCCGGGAGGAGATGGAAACCGCAGCCACAGCACTTTGGGAGGCAAAGCGCCGGTACATCACACCCGATGTCTGGCCAGTGTCTGGCCGCAAGGGGCGTGAATTCGAAAATCAGCGCGCGCTGGCGGCCTCTTGGGCGATGGAGCGGATGTTGTCACGTGCAATGCCCAAATCGGCCAATTCGCGGTCGGTCAGGTTGTTCAACTCGTTCATCGTCTGGGAAAACAACGCACGGCGGGCAGCAGAAACACGGATAACCGTGAAAAAGGCGGCGATGCGGTCGGCCAGAGTTACGCGAACAGCGCGGGAAGAATTTACATATGCCATGGTAGCCTCACTTCTTTTGTTGCGGCGCGGCGCCTTGGCTGGAAACCTTGGTAGCGCTACCGATGGGATGAAGATGGGGCATATGCTGCGTCTGCACAATAGACGCCTCGGCAATGCTGCTATGCAGCGACGTCATGGCTGGCGGTCATAAAATGTTCATAGTTAACAGGGCGTTCGCCTAATTTTTGAACATTTGGTAAACACGCTCTTGCCCTTTTCCGCAAAGCGCCCAACGTTGCGGCAAGCAATGGAAGGAACGGGGTGTTTTATGGCAATCACTGAGCAGGACGTCCGGGCGGTGCTGCAAGCCATCCCTTTGGCAAGTGGCGATAATCTGATCGCGCGCGATCTGGTGCGCGCGCTTTCGGTCGAGGGCGGCAGGGTCAGATTCGTCATCGAAGCGGCCAGCCCCGCCGACGCGCAGGCGTTAAGCCCCGATCAGCCGCGCATCGAGGCGGCGCTGCGGGACATGCCGGGGGTCAGCGCGGTGCAAGTGGTGATGACCGCGCATGGCCCCGCCGTCAAACCCAGCCCGCCGCCAAACCTGGGAGGGGGCGGCGTGAAGATCGGCCAACATCCCAGCCCGCATCAAGGCGGCCCGGCCCGCATATCCGGCATCGACCGGATCATCGCGGTCGGCTCAGGCAAGGGCGGGGTCGGCAAATCAACCGTGGCTTCGAACCTTGCGGTGGCATTGGCCCGCCAAGGCCGCCGCGTCGGGCTGCTGGACGCCGATATCTATGGCCCGAGCCAGCCGCGCATGATGGGCGTGTCCAAACGCCCGGCCAGCCCCGATGGCAAGATCATCGAACCCCTGATCGCGCATGGCGTGACCATGATGTCGATTGGCCTGATGCTGAAAGACGACGAGGCGGTGATCTGGCGCGGTCCGATGTTGATGGGCGCGCTGCAACAGCTGCTGACACAGGTGGCCTGGGGGGCGCTGGACATTTTGATCATCGATCTGCCCCCGGGCACCGGCGACGTGCAGCTGACCCTGTGCCAACGCACGCAGCTGACCGGGGCCATCGTGGTGTCCACGCCGCAGGATGTGGCACTTTTGGACGCACGCAAGGCGCTGGATATGTTCCAAAAGCTGAAAACCCCGGTTTTGGGGCTGATCGAAAACATGTCCACTTATATATGCCCCAACTGCGGGCACGAGGCGCATTTGTTTGGCCACGGCGGCGTTGCGGCCGAGGCGGCGCGGCTGGACCTGCCGTTTCTGGGCGAGATGCCGCTGGACCTGTCGGTGCGGCTTGCGGGTGACGCGGGCACGCCGATTGCGGCGGGCGATGGGCCGGTGGCGCAGGCCTATGCGCAGCTGGCGGCGCGGCTGGTGGCAGGCGGAATGGCCTGAGGCTGGGGCGGTTCGGCAGCAGCGCAGGGCGGTTCCATCGGGGCCGCCCTTTTTCTTTGCAGCAAATCGGGGCTTCCGGCGGGGGTATTTTATCCAAGGGAAGGGGCAGGGGGCGAATCACTTTGCTTGGGAAATCATGGGAAATGACGTTATGGGCAGCGTGGTTTGGCATTATCCTGACGTTGTGCCTGCGGATTTCTTGAAAAAAGAGCGGTATTTGCCTGGGATGCGGAAAAAAAGTGGGAAAATATGGGAGGCAAATGCCGCCACCAGACAAACCATATCTAGTAGTCAATTTTCCGTGACGCCCTAGTGATGGGATGGCGCGCCCGAAGATAGCCTCTAAATGCTGCGTTTGCAGCCATTGAAAAACAAGATGTACGCGCTTGCTCCCAAAAATTTCCATTGTTTCCCATAAAAACCCATGCCATACCTGTCTCACGGAAAATGAAACGAGCAAAATAAAGCAGGGGCGGCTGAAGAACCCCGAACATGGCGAAAAAAAGACAGGCTCATACAGGCACTCGCTTTCATTGAACGACAGAGATCCAGCAGCGCGCGAGCAGACATCTCCCCCAGGTGGCGCGCGGCAGGACGCCCCAGCGATGGGACAGAAGGCGGATCAGGTAGTGGCAGCAACCTGATCCGCCGATTCTATTTTGGGGCCCTGAAAATCCCCGCATGACGACGAAAAGGACCGCTAAAGCCCATGGGCAGCGAGGCATTCAGAGGTGAATTCTACCAAAAGGTAGATGCCAAGGCGCGGGTCTCGATCCCGGCTGCCTTTCGCCGCATTCTGGAAGCCGAAGATCCATCGTCGCCCGAATTTCCCCGCCCGCGCATCTATATGATCTATGGCGGAAAATCGCGCAAATTTGTCGAGTGTTACTCCAAATCCGGCGCGGACGCGTTGGCTTCAAAGATCGACGCGATGGACCTTGGCTCGCCCGAGCGTGACCGCGCCGAGCGCGATTTGATCGCGCGGTCCGTCATGGCCGAGATTGAACCGGACGGGCGCATCGTTTTGCCGCCCAAAGTGCGCGAAAAGATGGGCTTTGGCCCCGAGGATCTGGTGGGCGGAAGCGACGCCGCCTTTGCCGGTTCGACCAACCGGTTCAAGCTGTACCGCAAAGAGGTCTATGACGCAGAGCAGGCCGGGGAAGACGACGACGGCGTCGATCCTTTGACCTTGGTCGGCAGGGCCCAGCGAAGCGGGTGATGGGATGACCCGCGACGTGCTGCCAGCGCAATCCCCCCACATTCCGGTTCTTCTGTCGCCGCTTCTTGCGGCCTGCGCGCCGATTTCAGGCATCTGGCTGGACGGCACCTTTGGCGCGGGCGGCTATGCGCGGGGCCTGTTGGATGCGGGCGCAAGCGCGGTGATCGGCGTGGACCGCGATCCCCTGGCGCTTGAACTGGCGCAACCGATGATCGCGGAATTCGGCGATCGTTTGCGTCTGGTGCCCGGCAATTTTTCCGAACTTGATCGCCACGCGGGCCAGCCCCTTGACGGCATCGTGCTCGATCTGGGCGTATCCTCGATGCAACTTGACCTTGCCGAACGCGGCTTTTCCTTTGCCAAGGACGGCCCGCTGGACATGCGCATGGCGCAGGCGGGGCAGAGCGCCGCCGATATCGTGAACACCCAGACCGAGGAGCGTCTGGCCGATATCCTGTATCATTTTGGCGAAGAGCGCGCCTCGCGCCGTATCGCCCATGCTATTGTGGCCGCGCGCGCGCAGCAGCCGGTCACCACCACGCTGCGGCTGGCCGAGATCGTCTCGCGCTGTTTGCCGCGCCCCAAGCCCGGCCAAAGCCACCCCGCAACCCGCAGCTTTCAGGCGTTGCGCATTGCGGTGAATGAGGAATTTTCGGAACTGGTGCAAGGGCTTGAAGCTGCCGAGCGGGCGCTGAAACCGGGCGGGCTTTTGGCCGTCGTCACCTTTCACAGCCTTGAAGACCGCGTTGTGAAGCGGTTTTTCCAGCGCGCTGCGGGCGAAGAGCCGAACACCAACCGCTATACGCCCGCCAAATCCACCACCACCGCGCGCTTTGATCTGGTGACGCGCAAGCCAGTGACGGCGGACGAAGGCGAATTGGCCGCCAATCCGCGGTCGCGCTCGGCCAAGTTGCGCGTCGCGCGGCGCACCGCAGCGCCGCCAAGTCCAGTCAGCGCGGGCGAAGTAGACGCACCACAATTGCCGCAAAAGGTCAAAGGGAAATGATGCGCAGTTTCATCTATGTGATGGCCTTCATGGCGGTTTTGGGCTTGGGCGCATGGGCCTATTCCGAAAACTACGACATGCGCGCGCAAGAGATCGAGGCGGCCCAGCTGCAAAGCCAGATCGGTTTGCTGCGCGATGCGATTTCCACTCAAAGTGCCGAATGGGCGTACCTCAACCGCCCGGACCGGCTGCGCGAGCTGGCCAATCTGAACTTTGAAACCCTGCAACTGATGCCGATGGAGCCGTCGCAATTGGGCCGGGCCAGTGTGATCGCCTATCCCGCCCCGCTTGGCGGCAGCGGATTGCCGATCGATCTGGACCTGTCCAAATCGGTGGACGTGTCGGGCGCGCTGGTTGGCGATGTCGAGGAGAGCACCCCATGATCCGCGCCCCCCTGCGCCCCCTTGCCCGCATCCTTGACGCGCGCGCCAAGGGCGAGAACCCCGATCTGATCGAACGCGAAAACCTGCGCCTGCGTCATGAGGCGATGCGCGAGCGGGCCACTGGCCGGGCAAAGTTCCGCCTTTTGATCCTCAGCCTCAGCTTTCTGGGTGCATTCAGCGCCATCGGCATTCGCATGAGCTATCTGTCCAGCGAAACCCCGACCGAGCCAAAGCTGGAAGCGGGCACCACCATTCAGGCGCAGCGCGCCAATATCGTGGACCGGCAGGGCCATATCCTTGCCACCAACATGCTGACCAATTCGCTGTATGTGCAGACCAATGATCTGGTGGATCCGCCCCGCGTCGCGCGCGAGTTGGCGGCGCTTTTCCCCGAGCTGAACGAGCAAGACCTGCTGCGCCGCTTTACCGATGGGCGCAGTTTCATGTGGGTTCGCAAGGTGTTAAGCCCCGAGCAGCAGCAATCTGTGCATGACATCGGCGATCCGGGCCTGCTGTTCGGCCCGCGCGAGATGCGGCTTTACCCCAATGGCAATCTCGCCGCCCATATCCTTGGCGGCGCGTCTTTTGGCGATGAGGGCGTGGACAGCGCCGAGTTGATCGGCGTGGCGGGTATTGAAAAGGCGCTGGACGCGCGCCTGCGCGATCCGGCCCAGGCCGGCGAGCCCTTGGCCTTGACCATTGATCTGACGCTTCAGGCCGTCATGGAAGAGGTGCTTGGCGCGGGCATGACCATGATGCAGGCCAAAGGCGCGGCGGGCATCTTGATGGATGTGCAAACGGGCGAGATTTTGGCCATGGCCAGCCTGCCCAATTTCGATCCCAATAACCGCCCCTCACCCATCATCGCCAAAGGCGCGGATGCGGCTGACAGCCCGCTTTTCAACCGTGCAGTCCAGGGCGTGTACGAGCTGGGATCGACGTTCAAGATCTTTGCCGCCGCGCAGGCGTTGGAATTGGGGCTGATCAATCTGGACACGCCGATCAACACCGCCTCGCTGCAAATCGGCAAAAAGCGGATCACCGAATTTGACGGTCACAACTATGGTCCGACCAAAACCGTGTCCGAGATCATGGAAGTATCGTCAAATATTGGCACCGGGCACATCGCCTTGATGATTGGCGCCGAGCGGCAGCAAGCGTTTCTGACCTCGCTTGGGCTGCTGGACGCCTCTCCGGTCGAGCTGATCGAAGCGCCGGGGGCCAAGCCGCTGCGCCCGGCCAAATGGCCCGATATTGTGACCGTCACTGCGTCGTTCGGGCATGGTGTTTCGTCCAGCCCGATGAACCTTGCAGCAGCCTATGCCACGCTTGCGAATGGCGGTATCAAAGTGTCCCCGACGCTGCTGAAACGGGACGCGCCGATGCGCGGCATCCGCGTTGTCAGCCCCGAAGTTGCGCGTCAAGCCATTGATATGCTGCGCCTTGTCGTGGTCAGTGGCACGGCGACGCTGGCCGACATTCCGGGCTACAGTGTGGGCGGCAAAACCGGCACGGCGGATAAACCGCGGCCCGGTGGCGGTTACTTCAAGGACAAGGTGATCAACACCTTCGCGGGCGTCTTCCCGACCACGGGCCCGCGCTATGCGTTGATCGTCACCATGGACGAGCCTTTGGGATCGTCCGGCGGCGAGGCGCGCCGCACGGCGGGCTGGACGGCCGTTCCCGTGGCGGGCGAGATGATCAAGCGCATGGCGCCGCTGATGGGGATGGTGCCAGTGCTTGAAGAGGCCGCCAGTGATGAGATAACAGCCGTCAAGAATTAGACAGCGCGCCCAACCGGGGCGCGCCAAAGGTGATGTTGTGATGGCCATGAAACTGCTTTCCTCGCTTGGTCTTTCCGCGCGGGCCGGGCGCGACCCGCTGATCGGCGGTGTCACGCTCGACAGCCGTGCGGTCAAACCGGGCGATCTTTTCGCCGCGCTGCCCGGCGCTACGCGTCACGGCGCCGATTTCATCGCAGGCGCGCTTGAACGGGGCGCCGCCGCCATCCTGACCGACGCCTCAGGTGCCAAAATGGCGGCAGACGCGCTTGCCGCCGCGTCTGCCGCGCTTGTCATCACCGAAAACCCCGCCGAGGCGCTCGCCCGCGCCGCCGCCCTGTGGTTCGGCGCGCAGCCCGCCACGATGGTCGCTGTCACCGGCACCAATGGCAAAACCTCGGTTGCCAGCTTCACCCGCCAAATCTGGACCATCCTTGGCCACGCCGCGATCAACATCGGCACCACTGGGGTCGAGGGCGCTTGGGAAGCGCCGTCAAGCCACACCACCCCCGATCCGATCACCCTGCACCGGATGCTGGCCCAAGCGGCAAGCGCCGGCGTGACCCATGCCGCGATGGAGGCGTCCAGCCACGGCCTTGATCAACGCCGGATGGAGGGCGTGCGCCTGAAAGCCGCCGGTTTCACCAATTTCACCCAAGATCATCTGGATTATCACAAAACCTTTGAGGCGTATTTCGCCGCCAAAGCCGCGCTGTTTGACCGGGTTTTGCCCGATGATGGCGTGGCCGTGGTCAATATGAACGATCCCAAAGGCGCGGAGATTGTGGATATCGCCCGGGCCATGGGGCAGGGCGTGATCACGGTCGGCCATGCAGAAGGCTGCGATCTGCGCATCCTTGCGCAGCGGTATGACGCGGCGGGTCAAGAGCTGCGCCTGGCCTGGCGCGCCGTGCCCTATCAGATCCGGCTGAACCTGATCGGCGGCTTTCAGGCCGAAAACGTTGCGCTTGCGGCCGGGCTGGTCATCGCCGCAGGTCAGCCGCCCCGCGATGTGATGAGCGCGCTGCCGCACCTGACGGGCGTGCGGGGGCGGATGCAGCTGGCCGCGACGCGCAGCAACGGCGCGGCAGTGTTTGTCGACTACGCCCACACGCCCGACGCGATTGCGACCGCGCTTCAGGCGCTGCGCCCGCATGTCATGGGCCGCATCATCATCGTTTTCGGCGCAGGCGGCGACCGCGATCGCACCAAGCGCCCCCTGATGGGGGCCGCCGCGCGCGATCATGCCGATGTGCTGTTCGTGACCGATGACAACCCCCGCTCCGAAGATCCTGCTGCCATCCGCGCCGAAATCCTGCAAGCCTGCCCCGAGGCGAGCGAGGTCGGCGACCGCGCCGAGGCGATCCTGCGCGGCGTCGATGCGCTGTTGCCGGGCGATGCGCTGCTGATCGCAGGCAAGGGCCATGAGACGGGCCAGACGATCAAGGGCGATGTCTATCCCTTTGATGATGTTGAACAAGCAAGCGTCGCGGTTGCGGCGCTTGATGGGGTGATCTGATGGGCCTTTGGTCAGCAGCAGAGGCGCAGTCGGCCACAGGCGGGCAGGGCCCCCTGGGCTGGAACGCGACGGGCGTGTCGATTGACACCCGCACGCTGGAGCCGGGCGATCTGTTTGTCGCGCTGACCGACATCCGCGACGGCCATGATTTCGTTATGTCGGCATTGCAGATGGGCGCCGCCGCCGCGCTTGTCACCCACCGGCCAGACGGTGTTCCAGCGGATGCGCCTTTGCTCATCGTGCCCGATGTTCTGGCGGCGCTTGCCGACATGGGCCGCGCCGCCCGCGCCCGCACCAAGGCGCGCGTTGTGGGGGTCACAGGTTCGGTCGGCAAAACCTCGACCAAGGAAATGCTGCGGGTGGTCTTGGGCGGTCAGGGCCGCGTGCACGCCGCCGAGGCCAGCTTTAACAACCACTGGGGTGTGCCCCTGACCCTCGCACGGATGCCGCGCGCCACCGAATATGCCGTGATCGAGATCGGCATGAACCACCCCGGTGAAATTGCCCCGCTTGCCCGCATGGCCGATCTTGATGTTGCGCTGATCACCACGATCACCGCCGCGCACCTGGAGGCGTTTGCGGATGTGGACGGCATCGCGCATGAAAAGGCCGCCATCGTGCAGGGCCTGCGCGCCAGCGGTTTCGCGGTTCTGCCCTTGGATATTCCCACCGCCGCCATCCCCCTTTCCCATGCTGCCGCAGGCGGACACCGCACCGTCACCTTCGGCAGTTCCCAAGGCGCTGATTATCAACTGCTTGAAACCCGGCTTTGCGATCAGACCACCATCGTTCATGCCCGCCACGGTGCGCATGCGATGCTGTTCAAAGTCTCCGCCGCAGGACGGCATTTCGCGATGAACGCCCTCGCCGTTCTGGCCGTCGCCGAAGAGCTTGGCCTTGATCCCGCCATCGCCGCCACCGATCTGGGCCGCTGGATGCCCCCCGCCGGGCGCGGCCTGCGCGAGCATATCGTGCTGGATGTGGTCGAAGAGACGCGCTTTGATCTGATCGACGATGCCTTCAACGCCAACCCCGCCTCCATGGCTGCCGCGCTGGATGTTCTGATCGCAGCCGAGGTCAAAGAAGGCGTCGGCCGCCTTGCCGCCGGACGCCGCATCGCGGTTCTGGGCGATATGCTTGAACTTGGACCCACCGAACTCGACCTGCACCGCGCCATCGCCGCCCATCCGGGGTTGGAAACGCTGAGCGTGATTCACTGCGTCGGCCCCCGGATGCGCACGTTATACGAAGCCCTGCCGCCCCGCCTGCGCGGCCAATGGGCGGCGAGCGCGGCAGAACTTGCGGTGCAGGCGCGCAGCCTGATAGATGCGGGCGATGTGGTGCTGGTCAAAGGCTCCAAGGGAATCAAGGTCAGCCTTGTGGTTGATGCGTTCAGAAAATTAGGCCGGGTCTAACCGGTCATCGGCGAAAAGGGACGAAGGCAGATGTTTTATTGGCTCACCGAATTCTCGGACGGCGGGGATTTCTTTAACCTTTTCCGCTACATCACCTTTCGTGCGGGCATGGCCTTTGCCACTGCCCTGATCTTCGGCTTTCTTTTTGGCCAACCCCTGATCAACCTTTTGCGCCGCCGTCAGGGCAAGGGCCAGCCGATCCGCGACGACGGCCCGCAAACCCATCTGGCCAAGGCCGGCACCCCCACCATGGGCGGCCTTTTGATCCTGTCCGCCCTGACCGTCTCCACCCTGATGTGGGCCCGCCTTGACAACACCTATGTCTGGATCGTGCTGCTCGTCACCCTCGCCTTCGGGCTGATCGGTTTCGCCGACGACTACGCCAAGGTCACCAAACAAACCACCAAGGGCGTCTCGGGCCGCGTGCGCATGGCCATCGGCCTTGTGATTGCCGCCCTCGCCACCTATGCCGCCTCCAGCTTTCATCCACCCGGACTGACCAATCAGCTTGCCCTGCCGTTCCTCAAGAACCTGCTGCTGGACATGGGCGTTTTCTACGTTCCCTTCGGCATGTTCGTCATCGTTGGCGCCGCAAACGCCGTCAACTTCACCGACGGGCTTGACGGGCTTGCGATCATGCCCGTGATGGTCGCCGGCGCCACCCTTGGCGTGATCGCCTATGTGGTCGGTAACTTCAACTTCGCCGACTACCTTGGCGTCCATTTCGTCCCCGGCACGGGTGAGCTGCTCATCTTCACCGCCGCCCTCTTTGGCGCGGGCCTTGGGTTTTTGTGGTACAACGCCCCCCCTGCCGCCGTTTTCATGGGTGACACCGGCTCGCTCGCCCTTGGCGGCGCATTGGGGGCCATCGCCGTGTGCACCAAACACGAGATCGTTCTGGCCATCGTCGGCGGCCTTTTCGTGGTCGAGACCTTGTCGGTGATCATTCAGGTCCTGTACTTCAAACGCACCGGCAAGCGTGTCTTCCTGATGGCCCCGATCCACCACCATTTTGAGAAAAAGGGCTGGTCCGAACCGCAAATCGTCATCCGCTTCTGGATCATCTCGCTGATCCTGGCGATGATCGGATTGGCGACGCTGAAGGTGCGGTGATGGGAGTGCGTCCGCTTTGCCCGACCGTTCTTGTGACCGGGGCAAACCGCGGCATCGGCCGCGCGATTGCGGCCGGGCTAAAAGCGAAGGGCTGCGCCGTCACACTGGCTGCGCGTGATGAACTTTTGGGCCGGCAAGCCGCCCTTGACCTTGGCGTCAGCTTTGCCCACATCGACCTGTCCGATCCCGACACCGCCTTTGACACCTTCACCCGCACCGGCGGCTATGACATTTTGGTCAACAATGCGGGTGTGCTGAACGATGTATCGCTGCTGTCTCCGAAGTCAGACTTTGATCTTGCGATCGAGGTGATGCTGGCAGCCCCGCTTGATCTGATACGGATGAACATGCCCCACTGGAAGGATACCGGCTGGGGCCGTATCGTAAACATATCCTCGGGCTGGGGTGCCCATGCCCAAGGCTTGGGCGGGCCCGGCGCTTATGGCATCGCCAAGGCAGGTTTGAACGCGCTGACCCGTGCGCTGGTGCGCGACTTGCCAAGGGGCGTCAAGATCAACGCCTGCGATCCCGGCTGGGTCGCCACCCGTATGGGCGGCCCCGGCGCGCCCCTGTCCCCAGAGCAGGGCGCAGATACCCCGATCTGGCTGGCACTTCTGCCCGAAGACGGTCCTACGGGGGGCTTTTTCCGCGCCCGTCAGCCGATTGAGTGGTAGGGCGGTTTGGATCAGGGCGCCGCGACAATCGCAGCGCCCGTTCAACGCCGCTTGGCTAAAGCCCGACCGCACGCGCTGATATATCCCAAAGCGCCGCCCCGGCCTCGGGGGTGATGCGCGCGTTCAGTTTGCCCGGACGGCGATTGTCGTAATATCCCCCCGTTTGCCAATCGCGCCCCGGCACCGTTTCGGCTAACCACAAAAGCGTGTCCGCGCCGGCGGCAGGGGTTTTCATGAACAAGCGCGCAAAAATCGGCGAATAGAACAGGCGCAGCATCCAATTGCCGTCACGCGCCAAATCGGTGGCAACCACGCCGGGATGAAAACAGGCCGCCGACAGGCCGGGGGCACGGCGGGCAAGCTCTTGAATATGAAGAATATTCATCAGCTTGCTGTCACTGTACATCGCCAGCGGCGAAAAGCCATCGGCCGCTCCGATCTCTTTTGTCAGATCGAGGCGTGACATTTGGCTGGCAGCCGACGCCGTGTTGATCACCCGCCCACCGCTTTGCACGATCCGCTCGCGCAGCAGTTCGGTCAGCAAAAAAACGGATAGATGGTTGACCTGATAGATCATCTCGTGACCGTCTTTGGTGATCAATCGCCGGGCCTGAGAGCCGCCCGCATTATTTGCCAAAACATCAATGCGCGGGTGCCGTTCCAACATCGTCTCGGCGAAACGGCGGATTTGCGAGAAATCGGCGAAGTCCACCAGGTGTCCCTCTGCGCCAACCTGTGACGCCAGCTCCAACGTGGCTTTTGACCGTCCGGTCAGCACCACTTTTGCGCCCTTGGCCGCAAACGCGCGCACCGCCGCCGCCCCGATCCCACCAGAGCCGCCCGTAACGATCACCACTTTTCCCTGCATCGGGGCATCCTTCCGTTGAATATGTGTGAGGTAAAGTAGCCACGCGGCGGTGTCCGAACAAGGGCTGTGTGATTTGAAGCGCGGGGAATATCTTGATTTTTCATTGTAATATGTTGATATAAAACAAATAATAGAAGGCCTTCGAAAGCCCGGCCCACCCGCACCCCCCCTTTCCCTTCGCTCACAATTCCCTTAACCTAAGCCCTTGCGCCCCTTTCCAAAGGCCCCCCATGATCCCCGTTACCGGCCATTCCGGCCTCAAAGTCGCCGTCCTCGGCCTCGGCCGCTCCGGCCTTGCGACCGCCGCCGCCCTCCTCGCGGGCGGGGCCGAACCGCTGCTGTGGGACGACAGCCCCGAAGCCCGCGCGGCCGCCGAAGCTGCCGGTTTCACCCTCACCGACCTGACCCGCAGCGGCGCCATCGACGCTGCCGCCGTTCTCGTCACCTCCCCCGGCATCCCCCACCTTTATCCTGCCCCCCACAAAATCATCGCCCGCGCGCTGGACCTCGGCATTCCCGTCGACAACGACATCGGCTTGTTCTTCCGCTCCTTCGCGACCCCGGACTGGGACGATTTCGAGGTCACCCCCAAAGTCGTCGCCATCACCGGATCAAACGGCAAATCCACCACCACCGCCCTCATCCATCATATCCTGACCGCCGCAGGCCGCCCCACCCAGATGGCCGGAAACATCGGCAAGGGCGTGTTGTCCATCGATCCGGCCCAGGACGGCGAGGTGATCGTGCTGGAATTGTCCTCCTATCAGACCGAGCTGGCGCGCCATTTGACCCCCGATGTCGCGGTTTTCACCAATCTGTCCCCCGACCACCTTGATCGCCACAGCGGCATTGGCGGCTATTTTGCCGCCAAACGGCGTCTGTTTTCCGAAGGTGGCCCCGACCGCGCCGTGATCGGGGTGGACGAGGCGGAGGGGCAGTTTCTGGCCAATCAGCTTGGCGTCGGTCCGCAGGACGACCGGGTGATCCGCATCTCGTCGGGGCAAAAACTGGACCAGTTTGGTTGGTCGGTCTTTGCCCGCAAGGGGTTTCTGGCGGAATGGCGCAAGGGGCGGCAGATGGCCTCGATCGATCTGCGCGACACTCCCGGCCTGCCCGGCGCGCACAACCACCAAAACGCCTGCGCGGCCTATGCGGCCTGCCGGGCACTGGGCATCGCGCCAAAGCTGATCGAAGGCGCGCTGCATTCGTTCGCCGGGCTTCCCCACCGCAGCCAATTGGTTGGCGAGCGGGCCGGGGTGCGGTTTGTCAATGACAGCAAAGCCACCAACGTCGATGCGGCGGCGAAGGCGCTGCAGGCCTTTCCAAAGATCCGCTGGATCGCGGGGGGGATGGGCAAAGAGGGCGGCATCGCGGCGCTTCAGCCCCATCTGGGCTCGGTGGTGAAGGCCTATCTGATCGGCCATTCCGCCCGCGATTTTGCGCTGCAACTGGGCGACATCGCGCATGAAATTTGCGAGACGATGGAGCGGGCCGTGGCGAGGGCCGCGGCAGAGGCGGAGGCGGGGGATGTGGTTTTGCTCGCGCCAGCGGCGTCGAGTTTTGATCAGTATCCGAATTTTGAACGGCGCGGGGATGACTTTGTGGACCGGGTCAAGGCGCTGATCGGCTGACCCTTACCCCGCTTCAAACAGCAGCCGCGTGCGGAATGACATCATCCATTCCGCCCGCTCTTCGGCCATCGCGCGGCCGGTCGCGGTTTGCATCATGGCGGGCAGGCGCAGCAGTTTGACCTCGAAATGATCCAAGGCAAAGGCCCGATCATCCAAGGGGCGGTTCTGTGCCATCGGGTCGGTCTGATCGAACAGCCCGCCGCCCATCTGCCCCGACACCGCAAAACAGCGTGCGATGCCGATGGCGCCCAAAGCTTCCAGCCGGTCCGCGTCTTGCAGGATCTTCGCCTCCAGCGTTTCAGCCCTTATCGCGGCGGAAAAGCTGTGGGCTTCGATGGCGTGAGCGGCGGCTTCGACACGTTTCGGCTCCATCCCATCCGCCAAAAGCAACGGCTTTGCGGCGGCGGCAGACAGGCGCGAGGCGTGATCGCGGTTGGGCGCTGATTTGGGCAGATTTACATAATCGTGGAAATAGGCGGCGGCAAGCAGGGTGGCTAGATCGCCGCCTTCGGTCCGCGCAATCGCCCGTGCATTGGCCCAAACCCGCGCCAGATGGCCCAGATCATGCGCGCCGTCGGCGGGCCCCTTCGCCCAATGCGCGGCGACAAGGGCGCCATACCGGGCCTGCGCGGCGTCAAGCGCGGTCATAAATCTTCGCGCGCGGTTGAAATCAGGCCGAGTTCCTTGGCAGCGGCGAGCGATAGAACCGGGCTGTCCAGCCCGCGTTCGGCCTGAAACCGGCGCAGCGCCTCGCCGGTGGCGGCGTCCATCACGCCCGTCAGCGGCAACAGGAAATAGCCGCGCGCCTTGAGCGCCCGTTGCAGCGTGGCGATGAAATCGGGGGTCTGAATGTCGGGGCAGGGCGCGCGGAACCAGATTTCGGTGCGGTCCTGCACCATGCTTTGCTTGGTCGTGGTGCTGTAAACCGCGGGCGCAATCACCGTGCCATCCTCGCCAAGCACTTCTGCCGTCACGATTTTTTGTTCGGTCACGGTTTCGATGATCGCCGGGGTAATGTCGGAGGCCCAGCATTCGCCGGGGATTGGATCGGGATTGGCGGCCGGCGCCGTTTCGATGATTTCCGCACCCAGATTCGACTTTTCCGGCGCTTTTGTGCCTTGCGGGCCACAGGCCATCAGGCCAAGCGCCAGCAGAAAGGGAAAGGTCAATTTGCGCATGAGCTGCCTGATCGCCGCCGGACTTTTGCCCGTGTTGCCAAGGCTTACCGCAATCTGCGGCCTGCGCAAAGGCCCTGGCCAAATTCGGCGCAAAAGCGTGGCCTTAGAACGTCATCCCCAGCGAAACACCGCTGCCATTTGGCCCCGTCACGGGCGCGGCGCTTAGCTGTCCCGCGCGGTAGGCCCCCGAATTGCGCAGCACAATTTCGCCGATTCCGATGCCCAGCGCCGTGCCTGCCACCATATCCGACACCCAATGCCGATGGCCGCGAATGTTGGAAACGGCCAGCAGCGTCGCCGCGCCGTAGGGCAGCCAGCTGTCGTTGTAGATGCCCGAATAGACCCGGGCGACCGCGAAATACTGGGTGAAATGATAGGACGGCATCGAGGTGCCATAGCCGTCCGGCTGCACCGAAACGCCGTGGTAATTGCCGAAATCAAACGGATTGTCGGTAAAGATGCCGTCGGAACAATCGGGAATATCCAGATCGGGACAGGGCCGTTTGCGCGAAAAGACGGTTTTCAGAACCAGCTGCGAGGTGACGAAGGAATAGGCAAGCGCCTTGGTCGACAAAACCGCCGCGCGCTTGGACCGCTCATCCCCGCTGAGCGCGCCATAGGCGAACGATCCCGCAATCCCCGACAAAAGCCAGACATCTTCGGAGGCAAGCCCCAGATCCGTCAGCTTTTTCTCCCACGGCAGTTCGGGCAGGGCAAAGCCGTCAAACGCCTTTTCCACGGTGTTCTGATAGGTCCGGGTCAGGGGTTTATCCAAAAGCACCAGAACCCCGATGCCCGCCACAATGGCGGCAGTCCGTTTGGGATTCTTGATCGGGGCGGCGACAAGCGCCTTCAGATCATCGTCAATCGTGTAAAGGCTTTCCCGCCAGAGGCTGGTTTTCGATGAAAACGGAATGTCGCCCTCGGCAAGGGCGGCGGCAGGCAGACCGAACGTCAAGATCAGCGCGGCAAGCAGGCGTTTGGGAAACATCACGGGCCTTGGGGTTAGGGTTGAGCGCAGCCTAAGGCTGGTCGCCCGCGCGCGCAAGTTCGGGGCGAAAGGCGGGCAGCAAAAGTTGGTCAAGCAGGGGCGAGAGGTCTTCGATATCTTCGGCCACGACATGCACCACGCCCGTCTGGCGCTGCAAGCGGCCCGTGACGCGCAACAGGCGGCCCGCGATGACCGCCCGGCGAAAACGTTCATACATCTTGGCCCAGACCACCACATTGGCAACGCCAGTCTCATCCTCCAGCGTGATGAAAATCACACCCTTGGCGGTGCCGGGCCGCTGGCGCACCAGAACCAGCCCCGCCACACAAACCCGCGCGCCATCAGGTGGCTCGTTCAGCCGCGCGGCGGGCAGGGCGGCGGGCGGGCGCGGCCATTGACCGGGGCGCGGGGTGGGGGCTGGCCAGCGGGGGATGATCTGCGTCATGAGAACGAAGATAGAACAGTTTGCCGGGGCGAGCAAGGTTTTGGCCTCTGGAAATGCCCCTGAATTTCGCATATGTCAGCGCCAAGGCGGATCAGCATCAAAGGGCGGGCAATGGCCAAGATTACCTATGTCGAACATTCGGGCAAAGAGCATGTGGTTGAGGTGGGCAATGGCCTGACCGTTATGGAAGGCGCGCGCGACAACGGCATTCCGGGGATCGAAGCCGATTGCGGCGGCGCCTGCGCCTGCTCGACCTGCCATGTCTATGTCGATCCGGCATGGGTGGACCGCCTGCCGAAAAAGGACGCGATGGAAGAGGATATGCTTGATTTTGCATGGAATCCCGATCCCGCCCGCTCTCGGCTGACCTGTCAGATCAAGGTCAGCGCGGCACTGGACGGCCTGCGCGTGCAGATGCCTGAAAAGCAGATCTGAGGCCGCTCATACCCTTTGGACAGGGGGGCGTGTTAGATCCCCCCTTTTGGTCCGCGCTTGACCGAACGCCGGCCCCACTGCATGCTGTATCGGCGATAGATGTCGCACGGTGAGAGGGGCTCTTATGGGCGAAACACCCGAAGGAAACGAGCGGTTGGTGTTCTGGGCAATCGGTCTGGTTGCCTTGATCTGGAATGGGCTCGGGCTGGTCAATCTGGCGATGCAGATGACGCAAGCGGGGCTGGCCGCGATGCCCCAGGCGCAGCGCGCGATTGCCGAACTTCGACCGTTATGGGCAACGGGCGCCTTTGCCGTCGCGGTTGGCGGTGGAACCTTGGGCGCGGTCTTGCTGATGCTGCGCAAAGCGGCCGCGGTGCCGGTCCTCGGTGCCGCGCTTTTGGGCACCATTGCCGCAACCGCGCAGGCCATCGGACTTGACCCAACGCTAAGCGGGCTTGGCATGGGCGAAATTGTGCTGACCATCGCCATGCCTCTGCTGCTGGCCGGGTTTGTGCTTTGGTACGCCAGATCGGCGCGCAGCAAAGGCTGGATCAGCTAAAGCACCTTTTTGCCCGCCACCCAAACCGCGTGCGTTGCGCGGTCATCGCCCATCATGATGGTCGGGAAAATTGCCGACCAGATGTCTTCGGCCCTTTGCGCGGCCTGCGCGATGGCGGGGGTTGAGGACAGGTCGATCACCACCAGATCCGCCTCCATCCCCGGGGCGATGTTGCCGATCCTGTCGCCCGCATGCAGAGCATGGGCCGACCCGGCGGTTGCCAGCCACCACAGCTCTGCCGGATGCAGCGCGCGGCCGCGCAGCTGCGCCACCTCGTAAGCCGAACCCATGGTGCGCAGCATCGAAAACGACGAGCCGCCCCCGGTGTCGGTCGCCAGCCCGACACGCAGGCCCGCCGCCTTTAACCCGTCCATATCAAACAGCCCCGAGCCGATGAAACAATTCGACGTCGGGCAGTGGATCACGCTGCCGTCCACCTCTGCGAGCCGGGCCTTTTCGCGCGGCTCCAGCCAGATGGAATGGCCGTAAAGCCCGCCCTTGCCCAGCAAACCATGCGCCTCATAGGTGTCCAGATAATCCCGCGCCGAAGGGTACAGCGATTTGGCCCAGGCGATCTCATCCGTTTGTTCTGACAGGTGGGTTTGCATCAGACAGCCCGGATTTTCCGCCCAAAGCGCGCCCATTGCCGACAGCTGATCAGGGCTGGACGTGGGCGAGAACCGCGGCGTGATCACATAAGACGCCCGCCCCGCCCCGTGCCATTTTGTCAGCAGCGCGCGGCTGTCGTCATAGGCGCTTTGCGCCGTGTCGCGCAGGCCCGCAGGCGCATTGCGGTCCATGCAGGTTTTGCCCGCCCAAACCCGCTGGTCCCGCAGCGCGGCGGCGGCGAAAAACGCATCGACGCTTGAGGGGTGGATCGTCGCAAAGCTGCACATCGACGTGGTGCCATTTGCCAAAGTCAGATCAAAATACCGCGCCGCCACCTCATCCGCATAGGCCGGATCGCCAAAGCGCATTTCCTCGGGGAAGGTATAGGTGTTCAACCAATCAATCAGCCGCTTGCCCCAGGACGCGATGATCGCGGTTTGCGGATAATGCGCGTGGGCATCGACAAAACCCGCCGAGATCAGGTGCGATCCGTAATCGGTGACGCGGGCCTGCGGATGGGCGCGGCGCAGATCGCTTGCCTCGCCCAAGGCGGCAATCTTTCCGTCCTCGACCAGCACAGCCCCATGCGTCAGGTGCCGGGCGGCGGAAATCCCTGAAGTAAAAGGATCAGAGGCGAAAGACAGCACCTGACCGATAAGCAGATCATTCATCCCATTTCCCCGAAGAGCCGTTGATTTAGACTACAGACTTCTGACTATGTGGTAAATTTCCGAATGCCCCTGTTTCCTTGAAACAGCTTTCGCTAAGGATGGGCAATGGCGGGGGGCGCGCGCATGGCAGATAATCTGACCCAGATGGACGAGGAAGAGCTGGACGCGCTGCGCGTTACGGCCATTTTGGAGGCTGTTGAGGCGCAGGACACCGCGCGCATCACGGCTTTGATGGCGCCTTTGCACGCCGCCGATATCGCCGACCTTCTGGAACAGATCGGCACCGCTGACCGCGCCACGCTTCTGGGCCTGTGGTCGGGCGAGATTGACGGCGAGATCCTGTCGGAAATCGACGAATCCATCCGCGAAGAGGTGATCGACGCGCTGCCCGATTCGGTCGTGGCCGAGGCGATGCGCGAGCTGGATACCGACGATGTTGTTGATATCCTTGAGGATCTTGATGCCGAAGGGCGCGGCAAGATCCTGAACGCGCTGGAAATGGTGGACCGGGTCGCAGTTGAACAGGCGATGGCCTTCCCAGAGGGTTCGGCGGGCCGATTGATGCAGCGCGAGGTGGTGGTGGCCCCCGAGCATTGGACCGTGGGCGAAGCGATCGACTTTTTGCGGCAGGCGGAAACGCTGCCGGACCAGTTCTATCACGTCATCCTGACCGACCCGCGAATGAAGCCGACGGGCTATGTCACCCTTGGCCGGGTGCTGTCGGCGCGGCGCGACATCCGGCTGCGCGACATCGCCGAAGACAGCTTTCGCACCATAGACGCCAGCGACGCCGAGGGCGATGTGGCCTATGTTTTCAATCAGTATCACCTTATTTCCTGCCCGGTTGTCGATGCGAACGGTCGGCTGGTCGGGGTCATCACGATCGATGACGCCATGAACGTGCTGGACGAAGAGCATGAAGAAGACATGCTGCTGCTCGCGGGTGTGGGCGAAGAATCGTCGATTTCGGACGGGGCGCTTGAAACCGCAAAGCAGCGCTTGCCCTGGCTGGTGGTTAACCTGTTCACGGCCAGCCTTTCGGCGCTGGTGATCACGCAGTTCGAACATACGATCACCTCCGTTGTGGCGCTGGCGGCGCTGATGCCGATTGTCGCATCGACCGGCGGGATTGCGGGAACGCAGTCGTTGACCGTGTCGGTGCGCGCGCTGGCGACGCGGGATCTGACCTCGTCCAACGCGCGGCGCGTGGTGCGGCGCGAGTTGGGGGCGGGGGTGCTGAACGGGCTTGGCCTTGCGCTGATTTTAGGCTGCGCGGGGGGGCTATTGTTCTGGAATGTCTGGCTGGGGCTGGTTCTGGGCATCGCGATGATCGTCAATCAGATCGTGGCGGCCCTCGGCGGCGTTCTGGTGCCCCTGACGCTGGAACGTTTCGGGCTGGACCCCGCGCTTGCCTCTGGCACCTTTGTGACCACCTTGACCGACGTGATGGGGTTTTTCGCCTTTTTGGGGCTGGCAAGCGTGATGTTGGTATGACCGAACTGGCGGCAATCAAGGCGGCGGCGCGCACAGCGGCCTTTGCGGTGCGCAAAGCGGCGTTTGCGCGCGGGCAGGGGCAGGCGGCCGAGATTTTGGCGGATTATCTGGCCGGACGGGTGGGCACTTTGGCCGGTTACATGCCGATGCGTACGGAAATTGATCCCCTGCCGGCCATGGCCGCCCATCTTGGCCCGGTCGGCGTGCCGGTGATCATCGGTGCGGGGCAGGCGCTGAAATTCCGGCAATGGACGCCCGAGACAGTGATGATGGCGGGCGCGTTTGGCGCGCTGATCCCTGCCGAGGGCGCGTGGACCGAGCCCGATATCCTGATCGTGCCGCTTCTGGCCTTTGACGCGCGGGGCTATCGGCTGGGCTATGGCGGGGGGTTTTATGACCGCACGCTGGAAGGTCTTCGCGCCAAACGCCCGACTCTCGCCATCGGCTTTGCCTTTGCCGCGCAGCAGGTGGACGCGGTGCCGACCGAGGCGACGGATCAGCGGATTGATCTTGTCGTGACCGAGCGCGGCATCGTATCCTTTACACAAGAGGCGACCCCCATTTAACGGCCAAACGGTTTGAGGATAAAGATGACCATTTCCAAGGATATTCTGGAAACGACCCTTGCGGCGGCCATTCAGGACGTGCCGACCACGAAAGCCGACGGCACCTTGAACCGCCGCTTGCCGCATGGGGCCAAGATCCACCGCAGGCCGATCCATGTGGATGACCGCGGCGAGTTGCAGGAGATTTATGGCGCTGCGTGGGACGTGGACGACATTCCGGTGTCCCATCTGTACATGTCAACCCTGCGCCCCGGCGTGGTTAAAGGCTGGAACCTGCACAAGCTGCATCAGGATCGGTATTTTCTGGTCCACGGGGTTATGCAGGTGGTCATGTTTGACCCGCGCCCGGACAGCCCGACTTTTGGCGGGGTGTTCTCGATCACCATGAGCGAGCGGAACCGCTTTGTGCTGACCGTGCCGGAATACGTCTGGCACGCCGATTATAACTGCGACACCAAGGAAGCGGTGTTTGTGAACATGCCAACGGTGGGGTTTGATCCGTCCAATCCCGACAAATACCGCCTGCCAATTGACAGCCCGCTGATCCCCTACCAATTCCCCAGCACCGCCCGCGGCTATTAGGCCGTCCGGTGCCGCGTTTTTCCGTTTTGATCCCAACCCACAACCGCGCCGAGGTGCTTGGCCCCGCCATTGCCTCGGTTCTGGCGCAAAGCGTGACGGATTTCGAGGTTCTGGTGGTGGGTGATGGCTGCACCGACACCTCGGCAGAGGTGGTGGCCAACTTTGGCGATCCGCGCATTCGTTGGTTCGATTGCGCCAAAGGGCCGGGCTTTGGCTATGCCAACCGGAACTATGCTCTTCGCCGGGCGACGGGGGATCTGGTCGCGTTTTTGGGGCATGACAATCTGTATTTCCCCGATCACCTTGCCCGGCTTTCGGCAACTTTTCAGGCAGAGCGGGTGATGATGGCCTATAGTCGGCCCCTGTGGATTCGCGATGACGGGGTGATTTTCCCATTTTTCGTTAACTTGAACACAAGGCGCGCGCGCGAAAGTTTCATGACGGTGGGCAACGTTCTGCCAGCCACCACCGTGGTTTACCGCAGGAAACTTCATGACGAGGTCGGCCTTTGGCCCGAAGACATTCAGGAAAGTGGCGACTGGGTGATGTGGAAGCGGTTTCTGACCGCTTATCCGTCGGGCCTTGGCTTTTGCCGGATACCGACTTGCCTGCATTTCCGGGCGATCTGGCGCGACGTAAAGAAATGGGGGCCGCCTGCCGTGTCGTACCTGAGCTATCTCAAGGATGAAGGCCGCTTTTGGGAGCCGGGTCTTGATCTTCAGCTGACCAAAGACGGCGCGCTGCCTCAGGTGCAGGTGGCCGCCCTGATGACACAGGACGGATCCACAATGATTGGAAAAATCCGCGCCAGCGTTGAGGTGCTGGGTGACAGTCTTGCCTGGAACGCGAGCCTTGATCCCAACCTGAACTGACGGATTATTTCGCGATCGTCTCGTCGCGCACGAACATGTTGCCCCAAGCACGGTCCATCAGGTCAGGCGTCATCTGATAGGGGATGCCTTCGAAATTGCAGATCGAAATCATCTGGTCGATCAAAAACACCGGCTGATAGTTGGCGAAATTGTTGTCGATGGTCGGGTATTTCACCTTCAACATGTAAATCAGCGTCTCTTCGTCCAGCGGCATCTGCTTTTTGCGGGCAACCATCGCGAAAATCTTCAGAAAGTTTTCCTGATTGGGGCCGTCCACCTTGATTTTGAAGAAAATCCGCCGCAGGGCCGCGCCGTCGAAAATCTCGTTCGGGTGAAAGTTGGTCGAGAAAATGACCAGCGTGTCAAACGGCACGGTGAATTTCTCGCCCGATTGCAGCGCCAGAATGTCGCGCGATTCTTCCAGCGGCACGATCCAGCGGTTCACCAGCTTTTGCGGCGGCTCGGACTGACGGCCCAAGTCGTCCACGATGAAAATGCCGCCCGAGGATTTAAGCTGCAGCGGCGCCTGATAGGTGCGCGAGACAGCATTGTATTTCAAATCAAGCATATCAAGCGTCAACTCGCCGCCCGTGATCACCGCCGGGCGATCACACAGCACATAGCGCCCGTCATAACGGTTCCCCGACCGTCGCAGCGATGTGGGATCTTCAACCTGATCCGTGGCGGCGGAATGCACGATCGGATCATAGACCGAAATCACCTGACCCGAATATTCAATCGACCGGGGCACATAGATCTTGTCGCCAAGCGCCGCACGGATGCCGTTGGAAATACTGGATTTTCCGTTACCGGGCGGGCCGTACATCAGAATCGAGCGGCCCGAGGTTACCGCGGGCCCGAGGTTTCCGATCAGATCGGGCGGCAGGATCAGATGGCCCATGCCGCGCATCAACTCTTCGCGTGTCATCTGCATGTTGCGCACCGATTGGCGCTTCATCTGCTCGGCATACATGTCCATCGGCACGGGGACTGCGCCGTAATATTCCGACTGGGTCAGCGCATCCTGCGCGCGCACTTTGCCCGCGTCGGTCAGCTGATAGCCCATTTCGTTGCCCGACGTGGCATGCAGCGTGCCGGTGGCTTCCAGCATCCGCTGCGTGCGCGCCAGATCGACAAGTTCCTGGGTCAACTGAACCGGCAGGCAAATCACCTTGGACAGCTTCGAGACCAGATCAATGTTCGTGCGGAACATGGTTTTCAGCAAAATATCGCGCAGCATCACGATATTGATGCCAGTCTCGCCAAGGTTGCGGGGCAGGGGCGGGGGCGTAACCCCGATTTTCGGCTGCATGTTCATCGTATGGTCCCACCTTTGATCTGTCGCCGCAACGCTTTGCGAACCAGACATTTCAGGCAGAATGCCTTACAAAACTGGCAGGAATTGGGCGAAAAAGTAGAATATCACGGTCCCGCTCAGCGCCAGACCCATGGGAAAATCCTTGTTCGTCCAACTGGCCCAATCCGCGCTGGCCCGGCGAAACGCCGGAATGGCGCGGGCAAGGCGATGGGCGGCGAAGGCGCCCAAAAGACAGGCCGCATAAAGCGCGACGATCAGCCTAAGGTTGCCGCCGATGAAAAACGGCGCCATCGCAGCGGCAAATTTGGCATCGCCCGCGCCGATAAGGCCCGCCGCATTGGCGATGAACCCGAGAACCAGCACCACGGCGGCAAGTGCCCAGCCAAAGGCCCACGCCTTGATCGGCAAGGGCGTTACGGCGACCGCCAGCAGCCCGATCACCAACCAGACCGCAAGCAAGGCGAGGACCGCCTTGTTCGGGATTTTCATGAATTTCATGTCAGACCACGACACCCAGATGCCAATGGCGATGATGAACGGGAAAAACATAAGCAGGGTCGAATATGCCAAGATCAGCCCTCAAGCGCGGCAAGGCTGCGCGCGGCGGCCTCGAAATATTGCGGATGGGTTTCAATCGCCTCTTGCAACAGCCGCTTGCCAACCGACGTGTCGCCCTTTTTAATCGCCGCAAGCGCCATGGTATACAGCAGCTCCGCCCGCTCGGTCTGGGTCATGTCCACCACCGGCAGCTCGTATTTGCCTTGGGTGGCGCGCGCGAGCACAAGGTTATTTTTTGATGTGAACTGCGTGCTGTCATAGGTCAAGGCTTCGATAAACAGCTTTTCCGCCCCCTTGGCATCGCCGCGCGTCAGCTTGGAAAAGCCCCAGTTGTTCAAGACGCCCGCGGGCTTCGTGGTCAAACCCACGGCCACCTCATAAAAGCTGTCGGCCTTGGTCCAGTCCTTGTTGCTGTCGGCCACCATCGCCTCTAGCCGGTAACGTTCAAAGGTTTCAAACGTCGGCGGGATCAGGTTCAACTCGGTCGATGCCGCCGTCCAGTCATTGTTGCGCACCAAAGCGTCGGCCAGCGACACCCGGTCAGCGTTCGTCCCCTCAGGCGAGGCGACAACCGCGCGCCACACGCCGACCGCTTCGGTCGTCTTGCCCGCGCGGACCAGCGATTTGGCCAAACCGCGTTTGAGATCAACACGTTCGGGGTTCTGCTGCGATGCGCCCGCGAAATAGGCTACGCCCTCTTCGGGATCGCCCACCGTCAGCATCAGATCGTTCAGATTGCTTTCGTCGATGACATTGACGTCTTTCAACGCTTCTTGAACCTGCGCGTCGTTATTGTCGCAGCCAGAAAGTCCGATAAGGCCCGCAAGGGCCGTTGTCAAAATAAGCGAATGGCGCATGGTGCCGGTCCTGCCTGATATGACCGGCTGCTCTTAAAGTTCCGTCAGAACGACGCTTTCGCCTTCGTCCTGCCGCAACAATTGAAGCGCCGGCTCTTCTTCTTGCTCAGGATCACCATATACCGGCGCTTCAAGCCGCGCGATAGCCAGCTGCAGATTTTCCCGAATGGAGTCCGATTGGCCACTGTCCAGCGCAAAAGCCTCTTGAAACACCAACTTCGCCTCGCCGTATTTGCCCTGTTCCATCAGCACCACACCCAGATTGTTCAGCGCGGGCACGAATTCGGGTTCAAGCTCCAGCGCGCGGCGCAGAACCTGTTCGGCTTGTCCCAATCGCTCCAGCTTCAGATCGGCCGATCCGATGGCCGACAGCACATCAGCGTTGATGCCCTGTTCAGAGGCGGCGCGCAAATAGGCTTTCAGCGCCAGTTCATACTCGCCCGCCGCCATCAACCGGTGGCCCACCTGCAATCCATCCTCGGCGCGGCGGCTGCCATCGGCGGCGGGGGGGGCATTGTCAGGATCCGACAGGCCAGAAGCGCCAAAGCCGCCTGCGTTTCCACAGGCGGACAGAGGGCCAATTAGCAGGCAGATCAGCAGGGACTTTGTGCGCACGTAAGGGCTTAGCCCCCTCCAATGTTTTTAACCACGCTATAGATCGAGGGGCCGATCAGGATGATCAGCAGCGGCGGCAATGTGAACAGCATTGTGCCCAAGGTCAGCTTGGTCGGCAAGGTGTTTGCTTTCTCTTCAGCGCGCATCACCCGTTTATCGCGCATTTCAGCCGAATAAACCCGCAAAGCGTCCGCGATCGAGGTGCCATAGGTTGCCGATTGCACCAGCGTGGTCACAAAGGATGAGACATCCGAGATGCCAACCCGCTCTGACATGTCTTTGAGAACCGAAGCCCGTTCCTTGCCAGCCTTCACCTCGTTGGACACCATATCGAATTCATCGGCGAGCGCGGGGTATCCGGCGCGGCTTTCCTTGGCGACGCGGTTGATCGACTGATCCAGCGACTGCCCCGCTTCGACACAAACCAGCATCAGGTCAAGCGCGTCCGGAAAACCTGCGACAATCTCGGCCTGACGCGATTGCACACGGCGCTGCACCCAGTATTGCGGCAGATAATATCCCGCCGCGCCCGGCCCGACCGTCACCATCATCAGGAACTGGGTCGACACCTCCTGGCTGCGGGACGAGATGAAGGCGTACAGCATGCCAACCGCCAGAAATCCAAGACCGAGGGCCATTTGGGAAAAGTGGAAGGTGCGCACAGCGTTGGGCGCGTTGTAGCCCGCCCGCAAAAGTTTAAGCCGCGACGCCGTCATCGTCACCACGTCCTGCGGTTCCAGGAATTGGGCATACTTTTCCAGCTTGTCCATCTTGTCGCCCTTGCGCAGGGCCGCTGGCAGCACGTTGTCCTTTTCCGAAGTGCGTTGACGCAGCGCTCTGACCTTGTCGAACGGCTCTGCCCTCTTTTTCAAAAGCGTGGGCAGCACAAGAATGATCATCACGACGCCAAGAAAGCCGAGCAGCATGATCGGGCCCGTCGGGCCAAGCTTGGCTGTGATCATAGCATTGATTTTATTGATCATTTCCATGATTTAACGTCCTATACTTTGATATTTACCATCATCTTCATGAAAATCACGTTGATGGTCAGAAAGGTGGCCACGATCAAGGCGACCGGGATAAAGGCCGATGTTTCGCGAACTTCGTCAAAATAGTTCGGCTGAACCAGCATGATCATCACCAGCGCGCCAATCGGAAAGGCTGACAGGAACATGCCCGACCATTTCGCCTCTGCGGTGATGGCCTTGACCCGGCGGAACAGCTTGAAGCGGGCCCGGATCACCTTGGACAGGCCTTCCAGAATCTCGGCGAGGTTACCGCCCGAGGTTTGCTGAATGGTCACGGCCACGGCGAGAAAGCGCAAATCCTGGCTGTCCACGCGCTCGGCAAAGGCTTTCAGACATTCGGCGACATCGCGGCCATAGGCGGCTTCGTCGGCGATCATGCCAAATTCGGTGCCCAAAGGATCGGGAACTTCTTTGGACACGATCCCGATCGAGGCGGAAAATGGATGGCCAACCCGCAGGGAGCGGACCATCAGCTCCACCGCATCCGGCAGCTGCTCGTCCATCATTTCCATGCGTTTTTTGGCCTTTTTGTTGATCCACATGTAGACCCCGCCAATGCCCATGCCGATGGCAAGCACAATGCGCACCCCGGTCGGGGCCGAGGTGCCGATGGTCAGGCCCAGATAGGCAAAGATGCACACGCCGATCATCAGCATCACCAATTGCGAGGGCGAAAAGGCGATGTTGGCCTTCTGCGCCTTGGTCGCGAGGATCGAATACAGCGGGATGCCGCGCGCCTTCATGTGCTGGCCCATCTCCTTGCGGAGCTGCTCCAGAACCTGTTCGCGGTTGTGGTTCTTTTCCAAAAGCGCCAAACGGCGGCTCATGCGGTTGTTCAAGCTGATCGATTTGCCAAAGATGGTCAGGTAAAGCCCTTCAACAAGGGCAATCACGCCGACAAAGATCAGAATGTAGATAAGCGGTGCAGCTGAGATTTCCATAATTTTCCTCAGACAATCGGTTCATAGATGGATGCGGGCAGATCAAAGCCCCACTGGCGGAAGCGCTCGGAATAATACGACCGCACCCCGGTTGCATTGAAACGGCCGATGATCTTGCCGTTCGGCTCGACCCCAAGACGCTCATAGCGGAACACTTCCTGCATCGAGATAACCTCGCCCTCCATGCCGGTGATTTCGGTGATGGAAACCATCCGGCGCGAGCCGTCTTGCAGACGCGAGGCTTGCACGATCAGGTTCACAGCCGAAGAAATCTGGCTGCGGACGGCTTTCAGCGGCATTTCGATACCGGCCATCGCGACCATGTTTTCAAGACGCGAAATGCCGTCGCGCGGGTTATTGGCGTGGATCGTGGTCATCGAACCGTCGTGGCCGGTGTTCATGGCCTGAAGCATGTCGATCACCTCTTCGCCGCGGGTTTCCCCCACGATGATCCGGTCCGGGCGCATCCGCAGCGCGTTGCGCAGACAGTCGCGCTGCGTCACAGCGCCCTTGCCTTCCACGTTAGGCGGGCGGCTTTCCATCCGGCCCACATGGACCTGCTGAAGCTGAAGTTCGGCGGTATCTTCGATCGTCAAAACCCGCTCTGTATCGTCAATAAACGACGACAGCGCGTTCAGCGTGGTGGTCTTGCCCGAACCCGTACCGCCCGATACGATAATGTTCAGCCGGCACGAGACAGCGGCCTGCAAATACAGCGCCATCTCTTCGGTAAAGGCACCGAATTTCACCAGATCGTTGATGCCAAGCTTTTCTTTCTTGAATTTCCGAATGGAAACAAGGCTTCCGTCCACCGCAACCGGCGGAACCATGCAGTTGAAACGCGACCCATCGGCAAGGCGGGCATCGCAATAGGGGTTCGATTCGTCGACCCGGCGGCCTACGGCGGACACGATTTTGTCGATGATCCGCAAAAGATGGCGCTCGTCCTTGAACGTGATGTCGGTCAGCGTCAGCTTGCCGCCACGTTCCACGAAAATACGGTTCGGACCGTTCACCAGAATGTCGTTGATCGTCTCGTCGCGCAGCAATGGCTCCAGCGGGCCAAGGCCCATCACCTCGTCATACAGCTCTTGAAACAGCTGCGCGCGGTCCTCACGGTTGAGATTCGCCTGCAGCTCTTCGAGCGCCTCGGTGGAAATCGCGGCGATTTCGGCCTTCAGCCCCGCCTCGGATGCCGTTTCCAGTGCGGCCAGGTTGAGGTTGTCCAAAAGCCGCTTGTGCAGCTCGGTTTTCAGCTCGGAAAAGCGCTCCTTGCGTTTTTTTTCCTTTTCCAGCGCCGCGGTGTCTGCAGGCACCCGCGCCGGCACGGCCGCGGCACGCGCGCCCATGGCAGACGGCGCGTTGGCGGCGCCTGCCGGCCCGGCTGATGGGTTGCTGGTCGCGGCAGGTTTTTGACCGGGCGCAGCAGCCTCGGGTTTCTTGAATCGTGAAAACATGGGATCCCCCAGAAAAATTCAGCTCTCAGCGGGTGGCAGTTGCGGTCGCTTTGTTCAGGTCAAACAGAGATTTGGCCAGCTTTTGCAATTCTTTGCGCAGCGGGTTCTTGGCGGCCTGTTCGGCCAGGGGCAGGCCGTGGTCATTGGCTTGCGTCACTTGATCGCCGCCATCCGGCAGGTTGACTTCAATAGAAATATCAAGGCTTTCCGCCATCCGCTTGACCCGGCCCTTGGCCGCAAGGTCGGTAAAGCGCGGGGCCCGGTTCATCACAAAACGCAGTTTTTGATGCGGCAAGGCTTCGGCCTTCAGCGCCCGCATCAGGCGCAAAACGTTCTGCGCCGAGCGCAGGTCAAGCTCGATCAGCGCAAAATAGACATGCGCGCGTGCCAGCACCGTTTCCGTCCACGCCACGATTGTTTTGGGCATATCGACGATGACATAGTCAAAGTTGGCACGGGCCATGTCGATGATCCGCCCGATATCTTCGGGCGTCACAATGTCCAGCGGCAGCATGTCTGACGGCGCAGTCAGCACATGCAGTTTGTCGTTAAAGGTCAACATGGCGCGCAAAAGCTGGTCGCTGTCGGAATTGGCCGTGTCGGTCAAGAGTTCGAACACGCTTTCTTTGCGCGGCAGGTCAAGATAGGTCGCGGCCGTGCCATATTGCAAATCAAGGTCCAGAAGACAGACGCGCGGCGCGTCTTTGTCCTTTGTGATGATGGCCAACTCCCACGCAAGGTTCGCCGCAAAGGTTGACGCCCCCACGCCGCCTGCAAGCCCATGGACCGGAATGACCACACCGTCGCGGTCGCCTGCTGCCTTGAATTTGGGCGTCTGCACGTTCAGATCGGGGTCCGGCTCGTCCGCAATCGCGGCGGCCGCAGCGCTCGCCTGGGGCGAGCGGGCCAGAGCCGGCGTTGGCGCGGGCGCTCTTGCCCGTCCGATGGCTTCTTGCATGGCCCCATCGGGCATCGGATAGGGCACAAATTCTTCGGCCCCAAGGCGCAAAAGCTGATGCAGCGACGAGGGGCTGATATGATCGGCGACCAGGATGACTTTGATGGATTTCGCCCTGGCCCGCGCGACGATTTCGGCGATCTGGGCCAGGTTGCCCTCATCTTCGGCGTTCACCGCGACTGCAACGAAAATCAGCGTGTCAGAATCCGGCTGGTTCAGAAAATCCAAGGCATCCTCGAAGGTCAGATCCCCCCAAGATTCGCCCATTTCCTGTTCCATGTCGTCGATCAGCAGATCAAAGTTCTGCACATCCTGCGAAATCGTGCAGGCAAGAATCGGCGCCGGTTCCGGCTGTAGCGTTGCAACACTGGCCATCATTTCGTCCTTCTAAGTCACTCCACGGGCCTGATCAGGCACCGCAACGGGCAGTTCTGGATCATTAGAATCCAGCCTTTGGTCCCACTTGCGCTGAATATGCTCGCAGAACTTGGCGAGATTGGGGCCAAAACGAACCCAATCAGAGAAAATTGATACAGAAAGTGAAAAAAAGGAAACGCAGAATGGCGGGGCATTCTGCGTTCTTTCAGATCTATAAAAGCCGAATGTCGGGGCTTGGGATCAGCCGCCGCTGGTGCCGCTGACCTCGGTGCTGACGGCAGTGTTTTGCGGATGGATGCGGGTTGCACCCTCAACATATTCGCGCCAGACAACTTCGATGTATTTGCCGTTGGTCACCCCGGACGCGCCATGCACAAAGCCGGTCACTTCGGTCACGGTCCGCCGGTTCGCCTGTTCTGGCCCTTGCGAGTTGATCACAGGCTGCGTTTCGCCAAAGGACGCGACCGCTTCAAGACGAGAGCGCGAAATGCCCTTTGATGCGAAATATGACACAACCGCCTGCGCCCGGCGCAGACCTAGCGATTTGTTATAGGCGTCAGAGCCGACCAGATCGGTGTGGCCATAGACCCGGAACCGCACTTCGGGGAATTGACCGATCCAGTTTGCCTGCCGCGACAGGATCGCCGCCGCCTCAGGCGTGATGTCTGACGAGTTGAACGCAAAGGTGATGGTTGGCGACACTTCGGTGTCAAAGCGCCTGCCAAGGGCCTGCGTTGCATCGATCTCGCCCATCATCAGCAGCGAATTGTTCATCGTCGGGCCGCCAAAGCCGCCTTCGTCAACTTCGATTCCAGCTTCGCGGTTGAAATCGTTCCAGGTGTCTGTGCAGGCGCCAAGGCCAAGAAGGCTGATCGCGGTCAGTCCAAGGATTTTCCGGTTCATCCGCTTACTCCATCACATAGCCATAGGAACCCGAGAAGTCCTGACGAGCCACTTCGCCCGCGCCGCCCTTCAGTTTGCCCGCCGTCTGGCCAAACAGGAAAAGCTCTTTCTCGGATGGGATCCGGATACGGTCGGTCGGCAGGGCCAGCGCCTCTCCGCGGGTCGGGGTGACCAGATGCGGGGTGACGATGATGACCAGTTCCGACTGCGCGCGCTGATAATCGGCGCTGCGGAACAGCGCCCCAAGGATCGGAATGTCGCCCAGCCACGGCACTTGGCCGTTCAGATCGCGGAAGTCGTCCTGCAAAAGGCCCGCGATGGCAAAGCTTTCGCCGTCGCGCATTTCAACCGTGGTCGAGGTTTCGCGGCGTTTGAAGGCGTTGATCGTCACGCCGCCGGTTTGCAGCGTCGTGCTGTTGTCGATCGAGGACACAGCCGCATTGATCGCCAGGTTGATCAGATCGCCGTCCACGACGGTCGGCGTAAAGTTCAGCTCGACCCCGAATGGTTTGTATTCCACCGAAATCGTGCCATCGCCGTTCGACACTGGAATCGGATATTCGCCGCCCGCAAGGAACTTGGCCTCTTGCCCCGAAAGGGCGGTCAGGTTCGGTTCTGCGAGGGTGCGCACAACGCCTTTGGATTCCAGCGCTTCAAGCAGAACGGCGAATTCCAGCGATCCTGCGGTAAAGCCAAGCGCAAAGCCACCTTCGGTGCCCGCAGGCGAGGTGACGGGATTGCCAATGCCGTTGCCGTTGTCCAGCCAAGACCCGGTTGCGCCCTCCACTCCGATATTCGTGCCGCCAGAAACGGCGAGCGAGGAGGACAGCGATTTTGACACCGAGCGCTGCATTTCGGCAAAGCGAACCTTCAACATGACCTGCTGCGTGCCGCCGACGTTCATCAGGTTTGATACCCGATCCGGCGCGTAACGGTTCGCCAGATCAAGCGCGCGGTCCAGCTTTACCGCCGATGAAACCGTGCCAGACAGCACAATCCCGTCATTTGCGGTGCGAACCTCGATGTTTTCGCCCGGCAGAATTTGCTGCAAACGCTCTTTGAATTCCCCGATGTCCGGGGTCACCCGGATCTCGACGTTCGAAATCAGCTTTCCGTCTGGTGACAAAAGCGTCATCGTCGTGCGTCCCGGCGCTATGCCAAGGATATAGATGGATTTATCCGACAAGGTCGAGATGTCCGCGATGCCAGGATTGGCAATCGACAACTCGGCAAAGGGTACATCGCTTTCCACCACAATGGCCCGGTTCATCGGAACTGAAAGAGGCTCCGAAGCGGTGCCTTTCATGACGGTAAGCGATTCCGCAAATGCATATTGAGCTGGCAGATTGGCTAACGCCAACCCAAGCAGCCCAGCCTTCAAGAGGCCCGACGTTTTCATGTGACCTGCCCTTTCGATCACGCCTCTCAATGAGGATCTGTGGGTCTTAAATGCCCAATTCTCTTTGCTAACATGCCTGATTTTCAATTTGTAATCAAGAATCAATTGGTTGGTGCAAACTGCTGATGTGGATAACTTGCAACACTCCCTGTCTCCCGTCTACCCATGGTGGAAAAAGAACAACGCGCCCACCTGATATGGCGGGCGCGTGCGGGTTCTTTGCGGCAGTCCTTGCCGCGATCAGTTTGTGCAGGCGACCGGAATTTCGACCACGTCGGCACCTTTTCGGGTGCGGATTGTGCAGACTTTCTCTGGTACAGCCTCTGCGACCGGCACGGTTTCGGTGACGCCCAGCAAGACATTGGCATCCACGTCAATCGTGCCCGTTTCGGTTTCATCGCCCAAACCGACCAAGGACATGACCAGACGCCCGGTGGCATTTCCCTGCGCCAGAACGGCGATTTGTTTCGGATTTGCCGCGACCGTGATCGTGCGCTTCATGATGGCGCCGTCAGACAGGCCGCCTGCTTCATCGCGGTTCACAGCCACAACTTCGACTGCGGTGCCAATCAGGCGCGTCACCTCAGAGCTGCTGGTTTCTGTTGCACCGGTCCAGTAGATATCCACCCGGTCACCCGGCTGCAAAAAGTCGGCGGCTTCCACCTTGATGGCAAAGGCGCGCATCCCCTTGGCCAGCGAGCCCGTAAGCCCGGCCCCTTCGCCCGGCTCTGTGACCTTGGATGCCAGGACCAGCTCGAACTTGGCGATGTCGCGCGTCACATAGCGCGGCTCGTCGGCCATATCCTCGGGGAACAGCACGGCGATGTCCTGGAACAAGCCTTCTGGAAGCGCGTTTTCCTGAATATAGACGGCCTGTACGTCTTCTTTGGTCAGGATGTCACCGTATTGCTTGTCTTTGTTGACGACAAACGCCTCGACCAACGGGCCAGTTTTCCGGCGAATTTCCTGTTCTTTCACCAAGGCCGCCTGGGTCTTGCTGATGTAACCTTGGGTCAAGTAAACCGCCGCACCCGCCAAAGCGATGCCAACGAACAGGACCAATGCAAATACCAATCTCATTTCTATACCCCTTGCCCAAACCGTAACCCGATTTCACCCGATCGATTACGGCATTCCAACATCGACAGCGTCGACGTAACCTGCTGTTTTACTTGCCATCGATTCCGTTCCGTTCGCGACGGGAAACAGAACCACCATGCCAAGCCCAACAATCGCTGCCGTCAAGACCACCCATTCGACCGTGACTGCCCCCGACTCGCATCTGGAAAAGTCCAACAGAGCGCTTGCTGGCGATGGCAGCATCGAGATTTCCTCAGACCATTTGTTTTGAAGACGGCAGACTGTCTTCGGCTTCGATGACTTTAGGGGTCGATTGTGGCTCAGGCGTGGCCAATTCTGGGAAAACCGTTGGCATTGTCCGCGCAAACGAAAAGGCCGCTTCCCTGCGGAAGCGGCCCTTGATCGGCCAAAGGCCGAAACCGATTACTGAAGTTCGTAGCCAGCGTCACGAGCGTCCAGGTCAGCAGCGATTTCGCCAGCCAGACCAGTGATCGACGAGCCAACCTGGGTCATGACAACCATGCCAAGGCCAACGATGGCAGCGGTCAGAACGACCCAGTCAACCGTCACGGCGCCGGATTCGTCATTCTTGAAGGATTTGAAGATGTTCAGCAGTTTCATGGTCGTCGTCCTTTGTGAGGGTGCAGGGGTCGAGGTTTGCCGCCGCGAGGGTGTATCCGTCTCGCTTTGGTTGTATTCATCATCGCTGTCGATCGTGTCGGGAATTGGGCAAAATCAGGGAATTTCGCTGACCATTTTAATAGTTTTTAAAGGATTGTCAGAGGCCCCTTTATATGAAAAAGGCCGCTTCCCTTCGGAAGCGGCCTTTGGTCGGCCAAAGGCCGAAACCGATTACTGCAGTTCGTAGCCAGCGTCACGAGCGTCAAGGTCAGCAGCGATTTCGCCAGCCAGACCAGTGATCGACGAGCCAACCTGAGTCATCACAACCATGCCAAGGCCAACGATGGCAGCGGTCAGAACGACCCAGTCAACCGTCACGGCGCCGGATTCGTCATTCTTGAAGGATTTGAAGATGTTCAGCAGTTTCATGATGTGCCCTTTCATGTGGCAAAGAGTTAGCCGAAGTCCGTCCCCCCTTGTTCGGTTCGGCTTCGATGGGATCAATTTGCCCGTCAATCGTGGCAACAGTTGGGGCAGTTCGTGACATTTTCGCAGCCGACAAGATAACTGCGAAAATTTCTATAATTCATTGATAAACAACAAGTAAATATGGCCGTAGACCCAAAACTGTCGTCCTGTGCGCCGCCGCTGGCCAGCCAAATGCGACCAAATAGTCAGAATTTCTGGCAAATTGGCCGTAAATCTGCGAGTCTGGGGAAAATAAGAAACCACCGGGCAGAGCAAAAACACATGATCATCAGACGCCTCATGTCGGCGATTCTTTTGTCCGCGCTGGCCTTTGGCGCAGGGGCGGAAACGCCTTTGATCACGGGCGGTCACAGCTTTAAGCGCGTCAAAGTCGCTGATTCGCTGCCGGGAAAGCGCATTACCGTGCAGATTGATCCCGCCGCGCAGGCCGCTTATTTGTCCGGCCTGCCCAAAGTTGACCCCGAAGGCGTGGATCCCACGCCCGAATCCCCGGCGGTTCTTGCGCCCGTGACCCCCGAAGGCGCGAAATATGCCTGGTTCTGGGACAAGGTCCCGGCAGGCATTGCCGACAAGGATGGCCGTTTCCCGCAAGCGATGGCCACTTTGGGCCTTGGCCCCGAAGGCGCGAGCGTTCCCGGACCGCGCCTGCAGGCTTTGCAGCAGGTCGCCGACACCTACGGCACCGAGATTTTGAAGGCGACGATTGGCACGCAGGTTTCGCCCGCGCTGGTTCTGGCGGTGATCAGCGCCGAAAGCGGCGGGCAGCCGGACGCGCTCAGCAGCGCCGGGGCGCAGGGGCTGATGCAGCTGATCCCCGCCACCGCCGCGCGCTTTGGCGTGACCGATTCCACCGATCCTGCCCAGAATATCAGGGGGGGTGTTGCCTATCTTGACTGGCTTATGGGCGAATTTGACCGCGATCCCGTGATGGTGATCGCTGCCTATAACGCGGGCGAGGGCGCGGTTCGGGCCAATTCCGGCGTGCCGCCCTATGTCGAGACCCGCGATTATGTGCCCAAGGTTCTGGCCGCATGGCAGGTGGCGCAGGGCCTGTGCATGACCCCGCCCGAGCTGATGACCGATCCTTGCGTGTTCAAGGTTATCTCGGCCAGCAATTGAAACCTGCCGCTGACGCCGCGTTTCGCGTGACAAGCGGCCGGGGCGCGGCCATCCTTTGCGCCAGCCCGGAGAATATCATGCCCTATCCCCATTTGCTCGCCCCGCTTGATCTGGGCCCGATAACCCTGCGCAACCGGACGGTGATGGGTTCGATGCACACCGGGCTGGAAGAGCGGGGTGATTGGCCGCGCGTGGCCGCCTTTTATGCCGCGCGGGCACGGGGCGGGGCGGGGCTTATCGTGACGGGCGGCATGGCGCCGAACGATGAAGGCGGGGTATTTCCGGGCGCAGCGGGCCTTTACACCCCTCAAGACATCGCCAATCACCGGATTGTCACGGATGCCGTTCATGCCGAAGGCGGGCGCATCGCGATGCAGATCCTGCACGCGGGCCGCTATGCTTATGGCCCCAAATGCGTGGCCCCTTCGGCGCTGAAATCCCCCATATCGCCCTTTGCGCCGCAGGAATTGGATGAGGACGGCATTGAAAAGCAGATCGCCGATATCACCCTTGCCGCCGTCCGCGCGCGCGAAGCGGGCTATGACGGGGTCGAAATCATGGGCTCCGAAGGCTATTTCCTGAACCAGTTCCTCGTGAGCCATACCAACAAACGCACCGACCGCTGGGGCGGCAGCTTTGAAAACCGGATGCGCCTTGCGGTTGCGGTTGTTGCCCGTGTGCGCGCCGCGATGGGGCCGCATGCCATCGTGATCTACCGCATTTCGCTGATTGATCTGGTGCCGGACGGCTCCACTTGGCCCGAGGTTGTGCAGCTTGCGCAGGCGGTTCAGGCCGCAGGCGCGTCGATCCTGAACACTGGCATCGGCTGGCACGAGGCGCGGGTGCCCACCATCGCCACCTCGGTGCCCCGCGCGGCCTTCAGCTGGCTGACCGCCCGTCTGCGCCCCGAAGTGTCGATCCCCGTCATCACCTCGAACCGCATCAACACGCCGGAAGTGGCCGAGCGTATTTTAGCCGAGGGAGCGGCGGATATGGTATCGATGGCGCGCCCGTTTCTGGCCGATCCTGATTTTGTGGCCAAGGCGGCGGCGGGGCAGGCGCACCGCATCGCGCCCTGCATCGCCTGCAATCAGGCCTGCCTTGATCACACCTTTTCGGGCAAGCTTACCTCTTGCCTTGTAAACCCCCGCGCCTGCCACGAGCTTGATCTGCCCGTCACCCAAACCCCCACCCCGCGCCGCATCGCTGTTGTCGGCGCGGGTCCGGCGGGCCTTTCCGCCGCGCTGGAGGCGGATCGCCGCGGCAATCACGTGAGCCTGTTCGACCGCGCGACCCAGATCGGCGGCCAGTTGAACCTTGCCGCCAAAGTGCCCGGCAAAGAGGAATTCATCGGCCTGATCGACTGGTTCAAAGCCGAGCTTGCCGCCAGCGGGATCAGTCTGCATCTGAACACTGCCGCCGATGAGGCTGCGCTGGCCGCCTTTGATGAGGTGATCATCGCCACCGGCGTCACCCCGCGTGATCCCGGCCTGCCTGCGCAGCCGGGCGCGCATATCCTGTCTTATGCCGAGGTGCTGAACGGCGCGCCCGTTGGCCCGCGCGTGGCGGTTATCGGCGCGGGCGGCGTCGGTTTTGATGTCGCCGAATTCCTGGTGCATGAAGGGCCCAGCCCAACCCTCGATTTCGCGCAATGGGCCGCCGAATGGGGCGTGGGCGATCCTGCCATTTCCGCCGGCGGATTGGCCCCTGCGCACGTCCACCCGCCAGCGCGTGCGGTCTGGCTGTTGCAGCGCAAGGCCGAAAAGCCGGGCCGCGGCCTTGGCAAGACCACCGGCTGGATCCACCGCGCGGCGCTTATGGCCAAGGGCGTGCAGATGTGGGGCGGGGTCAGCTATCGCGGGGTGGATCAGAGCGGGCTTCATCTTACCCGGAGTGGGGAGGATGAAACCCTGAACGTTGACACCCTCGTGATCTGCGCCGGGCAGGTGCCGGAGCGGGCCTTGGCCGACCGGCTTTTGGCGCTGGGGCGCACCGTGCATGTGATTGGCGGCGCGGATGTGGCGGCAGAGCTGGACGCCAAGCGCGCGATTGATCAGGGCACACGTCTGGCTGCGCGATTGTAGGGGCGTGCCCTAAATACACCTCAGGTAGAGCAAACTTTAAAAACCCCCTACTTTGGGCTGTTCTCAAAGCCCTTTGAATCTTAAGCTTCCTTAACCTGATTCTGGGGATCTTCGGATGGTTAATGGGTCTGAGGCCGCGCGCGGCCGATGGGGCGTTGGTGCGTTTTTTGCGGCCAATGGATTTGTCATGGGGGCTTGGGCCCCCCAAATCCCGCTTTTGTTGCCGCGCCATCAGATCACGGAAACCACGCTTGGTCTGTTGATCTTCGGTTTGGGCGTCGGCGCTGTTTCGGCCATGCTGTTCGCCGGACGCATGATCGCCCGCACCGGATCGCGCCGCGTGGCCATCGGCTTTGGGCTGGCCTCGACCCCGCTTTTGCCACTGATCGTTTTTGCGCCCAACCTTTGGGTGCTGGCACTGGCGATGGCGTTGATGGGCGGTCTTTTGGGCTGCATGGACATCGCCATGAACACCAACGCCGTCGAAGTGGAGCGGCGCCTTGGCCGCGCGATCATGTCGTCCAGCCACGGATTCTGGAGCCTTGGCGGCTTTACCGGCGGATTTTTGGGTACCTATTCGATTGGCTGGCTCGGGGCGGAAGCACAGTCCATTCTGACGGCGACCGTGGCCCTGGGCTTGATCCTATGGGGCAGCGCGCGTCTGCTGAACGATTCCGTTTTGCCCGTTTCCGCCGCCCGGACCCTTCCCGCTGCCCCCGCAAAAACGCATCTGTTTCCCCGCAGTCTCAGCCTTTGGCTTCTTGGCGCGATGGCATTTTTCTCGATGATCCCGGAAGGCTCGGTTCTGGACTGGGCCGCGATTTACCTGAGCAAGGAGTTGGATTCAGGGATCAGCAGCGCCGGGCTTGGTTTTGCGTTCTTTTCGGGCACCATGGCGATCATGCGCTTTGCCGGCGACGGGGTGCGCAACCGCTTTGGCGCGGTCAGCACCCTGCGCTTTTCCAGCGCGATTGGCGCTGCGGGATTGATGGTGGCGGCCACTGCGCCTGTGGGCTGGGTCGCGATCATCGGTTTCGCCTTTACCGGACTTGGTGTGGCCAACATGATCCCGATCCTGTTTTCAGCGGCGGGAAATCATCCCGGCATCGCCCCAGCGCAAGCCATCTCGACCGTGACCATGGTGGGGTATTCGGGCATCCTTGTGGCCCCCGCGCCCATCGGCTATCTGGCGGAACATTTTGGATTCCGCCTCACCTATTTCACGCTTGCCCTGCTTCTGCTCGTGGTCGCCTTGATGGCAAACCGGGCGGCCGCCGCTGATGATCTGCGCAAGTCTGAACCGGCTCACGGCGTCAAAGCCTAAGGACACTTCGGCCATGATCTGGCGTCTACGCTGTATTTTCGCGCTTCAGGCGCTGGCCTTTGGGGCATGGCTGCCCCGCATCCCCGAGGTCAAGGATGCTTTGGCAATGTCGCCGGCGACGCTGGCGCTGGTGCTTTTGGGCATGCCGACCGGCATCATGGCGATGCTCGCGCTCGCGGGGCGGATTGTTGGCTGGTTCGGGCCAGCCACGGCCCTGCTTTGGCTGTTCCCGCCCTATCTTGTGGCGCTTGGCCTGCTGGCCTTTGCGCCGAGCCCGCTGGCCCTTTTCGTCGCGCTGGCGCTCGCCGGGTGCCTGATGGCGCTGGTCGAGTTGGCGCAAAACCTGCTGGCTGACCAGTTGGAGAAAGCCATTGGCCGGCTGATCATGTCGTCCTGCCATGGATTCTGGAGCCTTGGCACCATGGGCGGCAGCGTTTTGGGCGCCGGCCTTGCCGGACTGGCCATCGCGCCGGGCCGGTCTGGCGCAGGCATTGTTGCGGTGATCCTTCCCGTGGTTCTTTGGCTGATCATCGGTCTGCGCCGGGGCATCGCTGCTTTGCCGCCACTGGCCGCCGCCCCGCACACGGCGCGCACCACTTGGGCGCTTCCCGCGCCTGCGGTGCTGCGCATCGGGATGTTCCTGTTTGGCGTTGCCATGGTCGAGGGCGCGATCATGGATTGGGCGCCTTTGTTCCTCCGCGATACCTTTTCCGTCGGCCTGTTCGCTGCCGGTCTGGGATTGACGCTGTATTCCGGCTTCATGACCATGGGCCGGCTCAGCGGCGATGCGCTGCGCCATCGGCTCGGTGCCACCTTTGCCGCGCAGATCTGCGGCATGATGGCGCTGGCGGCGCTGCTGCTTCTGGTGCTCTCGCCCATTGCGGCCAGCGCCTATGGCGCGCTGATCTTCCTTGGCCTTGGGGCCTCTCTCGGCTTTCCGCTCGCCGTTTCTTCGGCTGCGCTGGTGCCCGGCCAAAAGGTGGAAAGCGCCGTCGCGGTCATCACCTTCATCGCGTTGCTGGGGTTTCTGGTTGGCCCGGTTCTGATCGGTTTTGTGTCCGAGGCGCTGGGCCTGCGCTGGGGCCTTGCCGCCGTCACCCTGCCGCTGATCCTCAGCCTGATCATGACGCCAAGTCTTGAGCCAAAGCGCCTAGCTTAGGCTTTGCAGCACCTCGTCCAGAACAGCAATCTTGGCAAACGATCCGCCCAGATTGGCCATACTCATCGCCAAAACGGCACGCGGCGGCATCACCGTGCCATCGCGCAGGGTGCGCGAGAAGTTGATCAGCGCGTCTTCCACCACGACAGTGGCAAAGCCAAGATTGCCCGCCATCCGCGTGCTGCTTTCCACGCACATATTCGCCTCGCCGCCCACAATCACCAGATCGTTCAGGCCCCGGTCTTGCAGATGCGCCTGCAGCCCAGTGCCGATGAACGCCGACGATCCGTGTTTGATGAACACGGCCTCGTCCGCCACAGGCACCGCGCAGGGCAGGGGCGCCGCCCCCGGTGATCCGGGCGCCATGGAGGCCCCCGGTTCGGTTTCATGATGATGCACATGGATCACCGGCAGGCCCTTGGCCCGGAACCCGCCGATCAACGCCGCAATTGCGGCCTCGGCCCCCGGGTTGGCCCAAGGATAACCGGCATCCCGCGCTGCGGCCATCTCGCCTTGAACGTCGATGACAATCAGCGCGCGGCCCATGGTTCAGGCGCCCAGAAAATCGGTTTTGCCGATTTCAACGCCGTTGACCCGCAGAATGTTATAGGCGGTGCTCATGTGGAAATAAAAGTTCGGCAGCGCAAAGCCGGACAGATATTGCCCGCCCGCAAAGCTCAACTCGCGCGGGCCGGCCTTCAGCGAAATCGTGCGGTCTTCGGCGCCTTCAAAGGCCGCAGCCGGAACCGTGGCGATAAAGGCCAGCGTCTTGGCAATGCGCTCCTGCAATTCGACAAGCGTGGTTTCCTCATCCGCAAAGGACGGGTTGTCCGTACCCGACAGCCGCGCCGCCGCGCCCTTGGCGTGATCGCAGCAAATGGTGATCTGGCGCCAGAACGGCAGCATGTCGGCGATCAAACGCAGGTTCGGGATGACATCCGGTTTCATCTTTTTGGCTTCTTCATAAGCTTGCGCCTTGGCGAGGATCTTGGACAAAGCGGTCAGCGAATGGGTCAGCGCAGGAACGGGCGATTGCATGGGGCACCTTTTCGGGGGGTTGTTTCAGGCGGCCATATCACTGCCGATTTGCGGCGGAATGCAAGGGGGCATTGCAGCGGTGGCGCGGCTTGTGGCAAGAGATCGGCCATGTCAAAACCAGATCAAACCCTCGCCGCCCGCGCCGACCTGCCGCCCGAATTCCGGGTGATCCTTGCTGATTATCCGCGCCGCTCGTGGCCAGATCACCGCGATTTCAACGGTTTGGCCGCGTTCTGGCTGGACCGGCACCTGAATTTTCGCCGGGTGATGGGGGTTTTGCAAACGGACGCTCTGGCGCGCATCGACGGCAGGCTTTCGCCGGCCGATCACGCCAAGCGCCTGCAGCGGCTTGGCTCTGGTTTTTTGAACGAGCTGGAAGGCCATCACCAGATCGAAGATCACACCCATTTCCCAAAGCTTGCGCGGCTGGAACCCCGTATCGCGCGCGGTTTTGATATTCTGGACGCCGACCACCATGCTTTGCACGCGCTGCTCATCCGCTTTGCCAAAGGCGCGAACGCGGTTCTGGGCGCGGCAAACGACGCCAAATCCCGCGAAGCCGCCGCGCGGTTTCTGGCCGATCTGACCGATTTTGACCTGATGCTCGCCCGCCACCTGACCGACGAAGAAGACCTCGTGCTGCCGGTGGTTTTGAAACACCGGGTGGGATAGGGGGGGCTAAACCCCGAGGCACCACCGCAAAATCGCCTTTTGCGCGTGCAGGCGGTTTTCGCTTTCGTCGAAAATCACCGATTGCGGGCCGTCCATCACCGCGCTTGATGCCTCTTCGTTGCGGTGCGCGGGCAGGCAGTGCATGAACAAGGCGTCGGGTTTGCCCGCGCCCATCATCGCCTCGTTGACCTGATAGCCGCGCAGTTGGTTGTGCCGCCGTTCGCGTGCGGATTCGGGGTCGTGCATCGACACCCAAGTGTCGGTGACAATCGCATCCGCGCCCTGCGCCGCGAGCATCGGATCGCGGGTGATGGTGATCTTTGATCCCTTGGAGCGGGCGAATTCCACCGCTTTGGGGTTTGGGTCCAGCGTTTCGGGGCCGGTAAACGTCAGATCAAAGCCGAACTGCCCGGCGGCATGCAGCCACGAGGTGCACACGTTGTTTCCGTCGCCCGACCAGACAAATTTGCGCCCCGCAACCGCGCCGCGATGCTGCTCATAAGTCAGAACGTCGGCCATGATCTGGCAGGGATGCGAGGTGTCGGTCAGCCCGTTGATCACCGGAACGCTCGCATGTTCGGCCATCTCATGCAGCGTTGCTTCTTCAAAGGTGCGCAGCATGATCAGATCGACGTAGCGCGACAGAACGCGGGCGGTGTCGGCGATGCTTTCTCCGTGGCCCAGCTGCATTTCCTTGCCCGACAGGATCATCGTCTGCCCGCCCATCTGCCGCACGCCGACATCAAAGGAAACGCGGGTGCGGGTGGATGGCTTTTCAAAGATCAGCGCGACCATCCGCCCGGCCAGCGGCTGGGTTTCATCCAGCGCGCCCTTGGGTTTGCCATCGCGGGCGTCTTTCATCCTGCGGGCTTGGTCGATCATGAAACGCAGATCGGCAGGGGCGGTTTGGTGAATATCAAGGAAGTGGTTCATGATCCGTCGACTTTCGTTTTGCAGGCCGCCTTGGGGGCTTTGCGCCCCCAAACCCCCGCAGGATATTGGGGCCACATCGAAGGGCTTAAGGGTGCAAGCAGGATGCAGCGCGGTCCAGCCGCACGAGCGCTTCGGCGATATCCGCCTCGGGGATGTTCAGGGCAGGCAACAGGCGGATGACGTTGTCGGCGGCGGGGATGGTCAGCAGGTTCTGGGCGTAATTGGCCTTGACGACATCGGTGTTGGTCATCTTGCATTTCAGCCCCAGGATCAGGCCCTGTCCGCGCACCGCCTCATAAACGCCCGGATGGCGCGCGACCAGCGAGGCAAGGCCCTGGGCGAACATCGCGCCTTTGCGGCTGACAGCGGCCAGAAAACCATTATCTGTCACGATTTCCATCACGCGGGCGCCGACCGCACAGGCAAGCGGGTTGCCGCCGTAAGTGGAGCCATGCGTGCCCACCCCCATGCCCGAGGCGGCGTTTTCCGTGGCCAGAACCGCCCCAAGGGGAAAGCCGCCGCCGATGCCCTTGGCCACCATCATGATGTCGGGAGCAACCCCGGCCCATTCGTGGGCGAAAAGTTTTCCCGTCCGGCCCATGCCGCATTGCACTTCGTCAAAGATCAACAGCACGCCGTGCGCGTCGCACAGATCGCGCAGGCCCTTCAGGCAAGCGTCGGGCAGGGTGCGGATGCCGCCCTCGCCCTGAATGGGTTCGATAATCACGGCGCAGGTCTGATCGGTGATCGCGGCATTCAGCGCGCCATGATCGCCAAAGGGCAACTGGCGGAACCCCGGCATCAAGGGACCAAAGCCCTTGACCATCTTTTCCGCCCCCGAGGCCGCGATGGCCGCGGTCGATCGGCCATGAAACGCGCCCTCAAAGGCGATGATCTCGGACCGGGGGGTGCCTTTGTCATAATGATACTTGCGCGCCATCTTGATCGCCAACTCGCAGGCCTCGGTGCCCGAATTGGTGAAAAACACCGTGTCGGCGAAGGTGGCATCGATCAGTTGCAGCGCCAGCCGTTCCTGCTCGGGGATCCGGTACAGGTTCGACACATGCCACAGCTTGCCCGCCTGATCGGTCAGCGCGGCGATCAGATCAGGGTTGGCATGGCCAAGCGCGTTCACCGCGATCCCCGCGCCAAGGTCCAAATACCGCGCGCCATCGTCGGTGGTCAGCCAGGATCCCTCGCCTTTGACAAAAGACAGGGGTGCACGGTTATAGGTCGGCAAAACGGCGGTGATCATAAGCGGTTTCCTATGCGGAGAGGCCAAGGGGTGCCAAAGCCTGCGGGAAAGGTCAACTGATAAGGAAGGGGAGGGGCCAAAAGGCCACGGCAGATCGGGCGCTTACGCGGTGAGGCGTCGGCGTCGGGGCAGCTGGAACGGGGTGCCGTTGGTGATCATCCGCATGACTTAGCAGTCAGGCGCGCCGAGGGGAAGGGGGCAAATGGCACCCTTTGGCGCGCCCTATCCCGCGCAGATCTCGGCCAGCATCTGAATGATTGGCGGGTAATAGCTGCTGAAATACCCGTCCTCGGTGTCCAGCACCGACAGGAACACCCCGACCCGCCCGGTTTGCAGATCGACCAGCATATATTGCCCGCCATAACCGCCATGACCCAGCCAACGCCCATTGGTGTTGAACTGATTGGAATAGCGCAGATGCCCGCGCGGCGGCGGCATCGCAATACCGCGCGCCTTTGTCTCTTGCAAAAACGAGGCGGAGCCGAATTGCCCGCCGCGCACCCCCGCCCCGCCCCGCGCGATCAACAGGCCATAGCGGGCCAGATCGCGCGCGGTCAGGCATAGCCCGCCGTTCATCAAAGGGCTGCCGCCCCGGTCGCCCGCCGCATGAAGGGCGCCCTCAACCCCCGCCGCATCGGCCAGATCGGCGAGCCAGTCGGCCATGCGCCGCCCGCCCGCCACCTCTGCCACTGCCGCCAAAACGTCCGTATTGGCGCTGCGATACATCGCAAACCGGGTCGGATTTTGCGTGTCTGCCCGCCCCGCCTCCAGCCCGATTCCGGCCAGAAACGCGCGCCCGTCCTGCTCGGGGCCGACGGGCAGGCGCATCCCCGTCGCTGCCTCATGTTGAAACACCATGGCGTCAGGGTTCAGATAATCCTCGTCATAGGCGTTGTTCACATTCATATCCGCGATGTCCTGCAGGCTGGCCCCGGCATAACCCGCGCCCAGCCACGGCAGATAAGTGCCCGCCGTCCGCCCCAGATCCAGCCGCCCTGCGTCGCGCAGGGACCCGGTGACAAGGTTCATCACCGTCTTGGAAATCGACATGACAGAATGGGGCTGATCGGCGGCGAAATCCGGGGCATAGCGCTCATACAGGATTTGGTTCCCCTCGGCTACGACCATCGCCGAAAACCAGGGATTGCCGCAATGCAGGGCCACATCCGCGCGCTGCGCGATTTCCTGATCGGTGGCGCGGCGCAGGTCCAGAACGGCGCCCGCCCGGAACGATTGGACATAACGCGACAGCCGGTGCAGGTTGTGAAACCCGTGGCGGCGGTGGGGGGCGGAATTCCAGCGCGGGCGGGCGTCTGCGCCCAGGCTCAGATCAGGGTTCGGGTGGTGCGCGGAAAGTGTCATGCGAAACCTCATTGCCGTTCGCTGCACTCTATTCTGCCGTCAAGACTTCGGACAAGCGCGGATATCCTGAACGGCAAGGTGGCCCGATCTGCTGCGCCGGGGGGGGCGGTCCACGGACCCTCTGGCCACCCGGAATGCAGGCGCGCGCGGAGGGCATCCTGCCTCACCCGCAGCAGCCCCTTTTGCGAAAAAGACGAAATCCGCCCTACCGCCTTGTGCAGGGACCACGGCGTCGGATAGAATGCGGCAAAGGCGGGCGTGTACGCCGCCCAACCACACCGGAGTTTGCGATGTCCTGGACCGATGAGCGTGTTGAGACGCTCAAAAAGATGTGGGCCGAAGGTCAGTCGGCCAGCCAGATCGCCAAGGAACTTGGCAGCGTCACGCGCAATGCTGTGATCGGCAAGGTGCACCGGCTGGGCCTGTCAAACCGCGTTGCGGGCTCTGACAAGGACGAGGATGCGGCCGACATCGCGCCGGCGCCCGCGCCCGCGCCGGCCAAACCTGAACCGGCCCCCGCGCCGCGCGCTGCCACGCCGCCTCTGCGTGCAGAAGCCCCGGCGCGTGCGGCCGCCGCGCCAACGCCCGCCGCCGAACGCCCCGCTGCGCCGGCGCCCGTGTCAACCTCGCCCTTCACCAGCACCCTGCCGATCCCGTTGCGCAAGGCCATCATCCCCGCAGGCCAACCCCTGCCGCCCCAACCCTCGCTGAACGAAATCTCGCCTGAGGCGCTGGCTTCGGTGCGCGAGGTCGAAAAGCGCGCCAAACGCCTGTCCCTGATGGAACTGACCGAGCGCACCTGCAAATGGCCCGTGGGCGACCCCGCGACCGAGGATTTCTGGTTCTGCGGTCTGGTCTCGGTCCCCGGCAAACCCTATTGCGAGGCCCATGTCGGTGTGGCGTTCCAACCGATGAGCGCAAGGCGCGACCGGCGGCGGTAAAGCCCGCGGTCCCAAGGCTATCAAAAAGGCGCGCCGGGAAACCGCCGCGCCTTTTGTTTTGCTGGCCCTTCGTCAGATACGCACCCCGGCGCTGGATCAGGACAACCACCCCCCTATCCGCCGCCGTAGGGTGCATAGTTCCCCGGAATTGCCTGCAATTCCGGGGGTTCACGCACCGCCCCTAGCGGAGCCGGAACCGTGTGCGAAGGCCAAGGCCGAGGAAGAAGAGAAGGGGCAAGGAAAACACCGTCTCAACCCCGCCCAGAAACTTGAGCCATCCGTTCAGCCCGGTCAGAAATTCCGCGGTGAACCACA
>JANNBM010000041.1:0-54669 GCA_031385445.1 Paracoccaceae bacterium
GGCCTCACCCCCTTGACCCCACCCCCCAATCCCCCGCAATCTCGCCCCATGCGTGTTCTCGCCCTCTTCCTCCTCGCCGCCTGCGCGGCCTCGCCTTCGCCCACGATGAGCGGCGCGACCAAGGCCGAAACCTCGCTGAACGGCCGCGCCTACACCCTCTGGTACACCGACACCCGCGTTGAAATCGTCCGCCACGGTTGGGCCAGCCCGGGGGAGCACCAGCAGATCCGCGCCGACATGACCCTGCTGATCCCGCAGGTCACCGGTTGCACCTTGAACGAAGCTTCGCTGACCGGCGACAGCGGCGAGATGCGGGCCTCACTGCGCTGCTAGGGCCGCAAAAACAGCTCCCACAGCGCCCAGACGGCGGCGGCGGCAAACAGCACCCCCCAGCCTGGAGAAGAGACTGAAAACTCCAGTGCAGCCATGACGGCGGGCACCGCCACCGTCAAAACCCGCACCCAGGTCCGGCGGAACATCGGGTGATCGCGGTCAAGAAATTTCTGCATGCCTTGCTCCCTAACGCACCTTCCGCGACTTTCCGCCGCGCATTCCGCCCCGGCCCGCGGTCGATCGACCCGACCGTTTTACCGCCGCCTCAACCGCCTCTTCGACCACCGATTGCCGCGCAAGGGGGTCCGAGGCGACGGTCAGCTCCACCGCCTCCAGCCGTTTCACCTCGTCGCGCAGACGGGCGGCATCCTCGAAATCGAGGTTCTCCGCCGCCTTGCGCATCGCCAGCCGCAGCGCGTCCAGATGGGCGGCGAGGTTTTGCCCCACATTGGTCTTTTCGACCTTGGCGGTGATCCGCGACTGGTCGGTATCGCCTTTCCAAAGCCCCGCCAGCACATCCTCGACGTTCTTTTTCACCGTCGTCGGCGTGATCCCGTGCAGGGTGTTATAGGCGACCTGCTTGGCGCGGCGCCGGTCGGTTTCGCCCATCGCGCGTTCCATCGAGCCGGTGATCCGGTCGGCATACATGATCACCCGGCCTTCGGAATTGCGCGCCGCGCGGCCGATGGTTTGGATCAGCGAGGTTTCAGAGCGCAGGAAACCCTCTTTGTCGGCATCCAGAATGGCCACCAGCCCGCATTCGGGAATATCAAGCCCCTCGCGCAAAAGGTTGATCCCGATCAGCACGTCAAAGGCGCCGAGCCGCAAATCGCGAAGGATTTCAATGCGTTCCAGCGTGTCGATGTCCGAATGCATATAGCGCACGCGGATGCCCTGTTCGTGCATATACTCGGTCAGATCTTCGGCCATGCGTTTGGTCAGCGTGGTGCACAGGGTGCGCATGCCGCGCGCGGCCACCTTGCGCACCTCGTCCAGCAGATCATCGACCTGCATGTCAACCGGGCGAATTTCGATCATCGGGTCGATCAGGCCGGTTGGGCGGATGACCTGTTCGGTAAAGATGCCGGAAGCTTGCTCGATCTCCCATGCCGCCGGAGTGGCCGACACGAAAACGGTTTGCGGGCGCATCGCGTCCCATTCTTCGAATTTCAGCGGGCGGTTGTCCATGCAAGAGGGCAGCCGGAACCCGTGCTCGGCCAGCGTCATCTTGCGCCGGAAGTCGCCCTTGTACATCGCGCCGATCTGGGGAACCGAGACGTGGGATTCGTCTGCGAAAACAATGGCATTGTCGGGAATGAATTCGAACAGGGTGGGTGGCGGCTCGCCGGGGGCGCGGCCTGTCAGATAGCGCGAATAGTTCTCGATCCCGGCGCAGGACCCGGTGGCTTCGAGCATTTCGAGATCAAAATTCGTGCGCTGCTCCAGCCGCTGCGCCTCCAGGAGTTTGCCCTCTTCGACCAGCTGTTTCAGGCGAGTGTGCAGTTCCAGCTTGATCGACTTGGTGGCTTGCTGCAGCGTTGGGCGGGGGGTGACGTAGTGGCTGTTGGCATAGATGCGGATCTTGTCAAAATTGTCGGTTTTCGTGCCAGTCAGGGGGTCAAATTCGGTAATGGATTCAAGCTCCTCTCCGAAAAAGGAAAAGCGCCAGGCGCGGTCGTCAAGGTGGGCGGGCCACACTTCCAGACTGTCGCCGCGCACCCGGAAAGAGCCGCGGGCAAAGGCCATGTCGTTGCGGCGGTACTGCTGCGCCACCAGATCGGCGATCACTTGGCGTTGGTCATAGATCTGGCCGCGGATCAGATCGACGGTCATCGCGGAATAGGTCTCGACCGAGCCGATGCCGTAAATGCACGACACCGAGGCCACGATGATCACATCGTCCCGCTCCAGCAAGGCCCGGGTGGCCGAGTGGCGCATCCGGTCGATCTGCTCGTTGATCTGCGATTCCTTCTCGATATAGGTGTCCGTGCGCGCAACATAGGCTTCGGGTTGGTAGTAATCGTAGTAGGACACGAAATATTCGACGGCGTTCTGCGGGAAGAAGCCTTTGAATTCACCGTATAATTGCGCGGCGAGGGTTTTGTTGGGCGCAAGGATGATGGCCGGACGCTGGGTCTGTTCGATCACCTTGGCCATGGTAAAGGTCTTGCCGGTGCCCGTGGCCCCCAACAGCACCTGATTTTGCTCGCCAGACAGCACGCCTTTGGACAGTTCCGTGATGGCCGTCGGCTGATCGCCCGCAGGTTCAAACGGGGTTTGCAGGACAAACCGCTTTCCGCCTTCAAGTTTGGGCTTGCTCAGCACCTCGGGGCGGGGCGCGACGGCGTTGGAATTGTTGTGCGGCATGGGGTGATTCCTTGCGAGAAGCTCACAATATTCTGTTTTTGTTCTCGCGTTAAGCCTTGGTTAAGGCATTTTACGGCAGACTTAACAAGATATCTGCAATTTTAAGGATGTTTTTCCGAAAGGTGATCATCTTTTGGTTGCAAAGCGGTGGACCTTGCGACAAACTCAATCTGCAAGCAGCAACAAGTCTGCCGGCCAGCGCACTCCACACCCCACCCACACTCCCGGTGCGCTGGCTGGCAGCAACCTCCCCGAAAATGGGACGCGGCGCGATGGGTGGTCTTGCGTTTTGGCCGAAAAATCGGAATAACCGCCAAGAGGTTTCGCATCGCCGAAGCCCGTTTCTGCATAAAAGGTCCCCCCATGCGCGCCAAAATCTATCAGCCTGCCCGAAACGCGATGCAGTCGGGTCTTGGTAAGTCTAAACTCTGGGTGCTTGAATTTGCTCAGGCGTCCGAGCGGCAGATTGATCCGCTGATGGGCTGGACCTCGTCCGATGATACCGAAACGCAGGTCAAACTGCGGTTTGACAGCTGCGAGGCGGCGCAGGTCTATGCGGGCGCAAAGGGCATTGAGGCGGACGTGGTGCAGCCGAACCTGCGCAAGGCCAATATCCGCATGGGCGGTTACGGTGAGAATTTCGCGACGGCCCGCAAGGGCGCCTGGACACACTGAATTTTAGACGAATGGCCGGGAAACCGGGCAGATTTTTGCAAACCAAAGGTATTTTATCATGAAATTCATGACCACAACCTGCCTCGCCAGCCTTGGCCTTTTCGCAGCGGGCCCGATTTGGGCTGAGGCAACGGATGATGGGGCTGCGGCTCTTCTGGCGGTGTTCCAAAGCTATCTTGGCATGACCGAAGGCGTGGTCAGCGTCGCGGTTGACGGCGATGCCTATGCCGTCACGCTGGACCCGGCGCCGATGATGTCCGCCGTTCCGGTGGAGGGGATGACGGTTTCTGCCTCGCCGATTGTCATCAACGTCACCGATAACGGCGATGGTACATGGGCCTATGAAATCGATCAGCCGATGTCGATGGCCTATGCGATCCCTGGGCAGATGGACAATAAATCCAACTATGGCTCAATCCAGGTCAGCGGTATTTTCGACGCGGCATTGGGCGATTCCAGTGAATACACCGCCGAAATCAGCGACATCGCGACCGTGCAGACCCAAACTGACCCCACCATGGGCGAGATTGCCATCACGAACACCGTTGACAGCATCTCCTACAGCGGGACGGCTGGTCCGGGCGAGACCGGTCTTGACAGCAACTTCAGCGGCACGGTTTCAGGGATTTCCTATGACGTGATGATTCCGGCGGGTGAAGGTTTGCCGCCGACGGCGTTGTCCGGCACCATTGCGGATGGCACCTTTGAAGGCGGGCTGACCGGCTATCAACCCGCCGCGATTTATGGGATGATTGCGTGGTTCGTGGCCCATCCCGATCAGGCCGCCATCATGGCCGACAAGTCGAACCTGAAAGCCCAGATCGAATCCGCGCTGCCGATTTTTGGCAATCTGTTGATCACCGGCGGATATAAAGACGTCATGGTCAACTCTCCGGTCGGCACTTTCGGGCTGGCCGAAGTTGGCGTCGATGTCGAAATGAACGGCGCGGTTCCGGACGGTTTGTTCCGCGAGGCGCTGAGTTTCAAGGGTTTGACCCTGCCCGAAGGCGTGGTGCCGCCCTTTGCCCTGGCGCTGGTGCCTGATGAGTTCAGCATCGATGGCACGGTGTCCGGTTTCGATCCGGCGGCGGCGGCAAAGTTGGCGCTGACGATGTTTGATCTGCCCGAAGGCGCCCAGCCGCCCGAAGGGTTTGACCTGCAGATGCTGGCCGCTTTGATGCCGACGGGCGCGGTGGATTTCACCCTTGCGCCGGGCGGGGCGAAAAATGCCACCTATGCGCTGACCTATGAAGGCGCGATGAGCGCCGGGATGGGCGGCATGCCGACCGGAACCGCCAAGATCACGCTCGTCGGGGTTGACGCGATCATGGCCGCGCTGAAGGAGGCGCCGCCAGAAATGTCCGGTTCGATCATCCCGGTTCTGGGAATGGCGCAGGCGTTGGGCCAGCCGGGCTCCGACGGCGCGCTGGTTTGGGACATCGACGCCACCACGCCCGGCAGCGTGAAGGTGAACGGCATGGACATGATGGGCGGCCAATGAGCATCGTCATTGCACAGGAAAACCCACTTGGGGCGGACCTGACTCTGCTTTTCGAACGCCACACGGCCGACATGCACGCCGATACCCCGCCCGAAAGCATCTATATGATGGATGCCTCGGAGCTGAGGATTGACGCGGTGCGGTTCTTTGTCGCCCGGCGGGCGGGCTCGCCGGTGGCAATGGGCGCGTTCAAGGTGTTGTCTGGCGGCCTTGGCGAAATCAAATCCATGCATGTTCTGGCCGAAGCGCGGGGGCAGGGCCTGTCAAAAGTGATGCTGGCCCATGTCGAGGCCGCCGCGAAAGCCGCTGGCCTGACTTGGCTGTCGTTGGAAACCGGGATACAAGCGACCTTTGTGGCCGCGCGGATTTTGTACGAAAAGTCGGGCTATCAGCCCTGCCCGCCGTTCGAAGGCTATTGGGCCGATCCCAATTCGCTTTTCATGACCAAAGAGCTTCGGTAAAAGACGGGTACGGTTCCGTAGCTCAGATGGATAGAGCAGCTGCCTTCTAAGCAGCGGGTCGAGGGTTCGAATCCTTCCGGGGCCACCAACTTTTCCTTAAACATGGCTCGCACACTTTCGGCGCTGCACCCGGTCGAGCGATTTGTTGCCGGGCGCGCAAAGCGCTCTTTCGCCTGCCGTTCAGGCGCCTATCCTGCGTTTGAACCCCGCCGCAGAGCGGGCTGAAAATGGGGCGTCCAATGGGTTTGACTGACGAACATCTGGCGATCCGATTTGGTTTTGGTCTGCCCTTGCCGCGGTCCGCGCCGCGCAGCCCGGCCGAGATTGCGGCGGCCTTGAGGGGCCGTGATAGGGCGGCTGCCGACTGGCCCCTGACCTCGTTGGCGCAGTATTCCGAAATGATTCAGGCGCTGCAAGAGATCAAGGCACGCGCCAAAACCGGCGCCAATGTGAAGGCCGAGGAAGATGCCGCGCAGGCAAAGATCGTCCGGCTTGCCAATCTTGGGCACCGCACCGGCCTTGCCCGCGCCATCGATTCTGCCGAGCCGTTCCGCGAACGCCTGATCACCTTTTTCGCCGATCACTTCACCGCCAACGCGCGCGGTGGCATTTCGGGGATCTACATGCCGTTTGCGCTGGTCGAAGAGGCGATCCGGCCCAATATCGGCAAAACCTTTACGGCGATGCTCAAAGCGGTCACGCTGCATCCGGCGATGCTGATCTTTCTGGATCAGCAGTCGTCGATCGGGCCAAATTCCGCCATGGGCCTCAGACAGGGCAAGGGGCTGAACGAAAATCTGGCGCGCGAATTGATGGAATTGCACACGCTGGGGGTCGATGGCGGCTACTCTCAGGATGATGTGCGCCAGTTGGCCGAGCTTTTGACGGGTTTAACGGTTGAAGCCGATATGACCACAGGTTTTGAGCCAAGGCGGGTGGAGCCGGGGGCCGAAACGGTGCTGGGCCAAAGCTATGACAGCGACAAGATTGGGGCGATTGGCCGCGTGTTGCACGATCTGGCGCTGCACCCCGCAACCGCCGCCCATATCGCGCGAAAACTTGCCGTGCATTTTCTGTCCGACACCCCCGATCCCGCGGTCATCGAGGCCATGCGCGCGGCGTTTATCGCCAGTGAGGGGGACATTCCAAGTGTGGTGCAGGCGCTTTTGTCGCATCCGGCGGCCAGCGCCGCGGTCGCGGAAAAACTGCGCCAGCCTTTTGATTTCATCGTTGCAGCGGCGCGCGGTCTGGGCGTTAGCGGCCAGCAGATTCAGGATATGGAAGCCGGCCTGTTCAAACGCGGAATAATGGTTCCGATGGAAGAAATGGGCCAGCGGATGAAATATTCGCCCGGCCCGGATGGCTGGCCGGAGCAGGCCGAAGCCTGGGTTACGCCGCCGCGGCTTGCGGCGCGGATCGATTGGGCGATGTCGATGCCGCAGCGGCTGGTCACCGAGCTGCCTGAACCTGTGGCCTTCGCCGCTTTTGTTTTGGGCAGCCATGCCTCGCAAACCCTGCTGACCGCCGCCTCGCGGGCGGAAAGCCGGCGCGACGGGGTGGGGATCGTCCTGTCCTCGCCCGAATTTAACCGGAGATAGCCGATGGACCGCCGACAATTTATCAAAGCCGGACTTGCGGGCGCCTGTTCTTTGGCCGCTCATCCGCTGATGTCCACTGTCACCTTTGCGGCGTCCAATGGCACGCGGCCCTTGGGGGAAAACCGGCTGATCGTGGTGATCCTGCGCGGGGCGATGGACGGGCTTGATATTTTACGGCCCTTTGGCGATGCCAATCTGCCGCGCTATCGTCCGAAAATCCTGAGCGGTGACAAGGGGTCTGATCTGGACGGCTTTTTCTGGCTGCATCCGGCGATGAAAGACCTGATGCCGCTGTGGAGCGCGGGGCAGCTTGGCTTTGTGCATGCCGCCTCCTCGCCCTATCGCGACAAGCGCAGCCATTTCGCCGGACAGGACATGCTGGAAGCCGGGTCCGGCCTTGATGTGCCCGATCCCGAGGTGCGCGACGGGTGGCTGAACCGGCTGTTGCAGGCGGTGCCGGGGATCACGGGCGACACCGCCTATTCGGTCGGAATTGCCGAGATGCCGATTTTGAAGGGCATCGCGCCCTTTGCGGCCTGGGCGCCCGAACAATCCCTTGATCTGTCAGCGGCCTGCAAGATTTTGCTCGATCAGGTCTATGAATCCGATCCCCTGTTTCACGCCGCCGCCTCGCAGGCGATGGAGCTGTCGGCGCATCTGGCGGAGGCCGATGCCAATGGCAAAAAGCCCACCGGCCCGTTCAGCGATGATCTGGCGCTTGCCGATTTCACCGCCGCGCGCCTGCTGGAAGACACGCGGATCGCCAGCTTTTCCATCTCGGGCTGGGACACGCACCGCACGCAGGCCGGGGCCATTGCAAAGCCTGCGGAACGGTTGGCACAGGTGATCTTGCGGCTGCAACAGGGGCTGGGGGCAACCTGGGGCAAGACTTTACTGGTCGCGATGACCGAATTTGGCCGCACGGCGCGCGAAAATGGCACCGGCGGCACCGATCATGGCACGGGCGGCGCGATGGTGCTGGCGGGCGGGGCGCTGAAGGGCGGGCGGGTTTTGGGCGACTGGCCGGGGCTGGACGAGGCGGCGCTGTTTGAACGCCGCGATCTGATGCCCACGACCGACGTGCGCGCTTGGGCGGGTCATGCGCTGCGGGGGATGTACGGGTTTGAAAAAAGCCTGATCGAGCAGACAATTTTCCCCGGACTGATCCTGCCCCGCGATCCCGGCCTTTTGCTTTAGGCGCGGAACTGGCCTGATGCTTGCGATTAGATATAGGGCCAGACCTTTGCAACCCGCTCTTTTCTTGCCCGTGGCAACGGCGCTGGTGCAAGGTGGGTGAAAAGCGGGGGTGGGGTTTTGACGGGAAAGAAATTTGGCGAAAGCCTGCCGGACTGGAAAGTGCCGGGCGAGCGCGGCCCTGAGGTGATGCAGGGCCGCTTTGTGCGGCTTGAACAGCTTGCGCCGGATGCGCATGCGGCCGATCTGTTCCGCGCGTTTGCCGGGTATGACGGGCTTTGGGATTACATGCCCTATGGCCCGTTTTCCTCGGCTGCAGGGTATCACCGCTGGGCCAAGGATTTCGCAGGTGCCGACGACCCGCAGTTTTATGTGCTGCGCGACGTCAAGACCGGGCATTGCGGCGGGGTTGCAAGTTATTTGCGCATCACCCCGGCGTCGGGGTCCATCGAGATTGGGCATATTTGCCTGTCCCCCGAATTGCAGCGCGGGCCAGCGGCGACGGAAATGCAGTTCTTGATGATGAACTGGGCGTTTTCGGCGGGGTATCGGCGTTATGAATGGAAATGCGACGCGTTGAACATTCCGTCGCGACGGGCGGCGCAGCGGCTTGGATTCACCTACGAAGGCATTTTCCGGCAGGCCACCGTTTACAAAGGGCGCAACCGGGATACGGCTTGGTTTTCAGTGATTGACAGCGAATGGCCCGCCTTGTCGGAGGCGTACCGGGTCTGGCTTGCGCCGTCCAATTTTGATGCCACCGGGAAGCAAAAGGAAAGCCTGTCCGATTTGACCCGACTGACGCGCGGTGGATCGGACCCGGCGCTTTAACGCGGGGTTGCGCCTCGCCCGGCCTTGGCCTGCGTTAACTGCGGCAATGGTCCGGCGCGATCAGGGGGCCGTGGCTGGACAATCGTGCATCCACCAACGCGCGCAGCGGGTCCAGCCCTTCGGCCCCGGATGCGGCGCTGGCGCTGGCGTTTTCCAGCCCCACGTCGCGCGATACACGCGCGATTCCGGTCAGAAACCCGGTCAGATAGCGTTGGCGCGCATCATCTGGATCGCGGCGAAGCGCTTGCGCCGCGCGCTCCAGATCGTCGTGCAGCGCCAAAGGGTCAGGCTCTGGCAAGGGCGAGGCCAGTTCAGCCCCCGGAAGATCGACGCGGTCCGGCAAGAAGCGCGACAAAAGCTCGCAAAAGTCGCGGTAGCTGCCGAGCGGCTTTTCCAAAAACCCATCCGCCCCCGCCGCGAGCGCCGAGCCGCGCCCGGCGGTCAGGCCCGACATGCCGATGATCGCGGCAGTGCGGGGCTGGCCCATGACCAACTCCCGGATCAGCGCCTCACCTCGGCCATCGGGCAGGCCCAGATCGACAATCGCCACATCCGGGCGATAGGTGCGCAGATGGGCCCGCGCCGTTTCCAGATCTTCGGCCCGCCGCATCCGCGCGCCCGCCCGTTGCGCAATCAGCCGCACCGCGTCGCTGGCATAGCGGCTGTCGTCGACGACGAGGATCGTCAAGCCCTGCAACGGCAAAGCAGTGCCCGCAGCGGTCTGCATCGGCCCGACGGGCATGGCAATGGTGGGATAGTTGGGCGAATTGGGGCGGGGCATGGCAAACCTGACCTGCAAAAGGGCGGCGATGGTGCAGCTTGCGGTCTGTTTGCCTAACATCCGGTAAACGCTTCGTGCAATTTTCGGGGCAAAACGGCGCTTGCGCGGCGTAAACGCTGCGACCATAACGGGGCAAAATCTGGAGCCTTCGGGATGATCGGCCGTCTGAACCATATCGCCATCGCTGTGCCCGATCTTGCCGCCGCCGCCGCGCAGTACAGCGGCATGTTTGGCGCAACGGTACATGCCCCACAGGACGAGCCGTCGCATGGCGTGCGGGTGGTCTTCATTGATCTTCCCAACACGAAGATCGAGCTGTTGGCCCCGCTTGGAACCGGCTCGCCCATTGCGGGTTTTTTGGCAAAAAACCCCTCGGGCGGCATTCATCATATCTGCTATGAAGTGGCCGATATCCGTGCCGCTCGCGATCAGCTGCGGGCGGGGGGCGCGCGGGTTTTGGGGTCGGGCGAGCCCGCGATCGGCGCGCATGGCAAGCCGGTCTTGTTTCTGCACCCCAAAGATTTCAACGGCTGCCTGATCGAACTGGAAGAGATATGAGCATTACCGCCGCCATCGTCGCCTATGCCTCGCTGTGGTTTTTGGTGTTTTTCTGCGTTTTGCCGGTGCAGTTCAAAAGCCAGGCCGAGGCAGGCGTGGTCGAGCCGGGAACGCCCGCCTCAGCGCCAGCGGACCCGCAAATCGCGCGCAAGGCCAAGATCACGTCGGGCATCGCCTTCGCCATTTTCGCCGTGGTTTACGGGATCGTCCGGTCGGGCTGGATCACGGCCGAAAATATGGATGTGTTTCATATCCTGAACTGAGGCCGTACCGGACCGGAAGGCTCATTGCGCCCGCTTCGTGCCGACAAGGCGATGAAACATATGGGTAAATGTTGCCACGCCCAGCACCGGGATGACCAGATTGAGCAGCGGAATGGACAGGGGCGCGGCCATCAGCGTACCCGCGAGCCAGACCTGCCGGCGGTGGTGCTTGCGCATCGCCTTGGCCGCGTCGGGGGGCAGGCGGCGCTTCGCGACCATGTCAAAATATTCCCGCCCCAAAAGCCAGCCATTGGCCGCCCAATACAGCGGGATGTAGAGCGGGCCAAGGGTCAGGGCCAAAAGCAAGGCCGCGTTCAGGGCGATGAAAAGGCCGGTAAAGTTCACCATGTCGATCAGACCCGTGCCAAAGTTGCGCGGCTGAACCGGCGGCAGTCCGGGATAAAACTCATCTTCGACCGCGTCGGCGACATCTTCGACAAAGATGCCGGAAAAGGCGGCGGCGGTCGGGATCATCAGATAGACCGACAGGATGAGGATCAAAAAGAACGAGCTGAGGGACAGCAAGGTGCTGAGGCCGTCCACCGGGCCGACCATGAACACCTCGACCGAGCCGGGATCGAACCAGCCGATGATCAGCAAAAGCAGGGCATAAACCGCGACCAGCAGCGCAATGGCCAGCAAGACCCCCAAAAACACCACACGGCGAAAGCGGCTGTCGCCCGATTGGGACAGGGCGCGGCGGAAATCGGCGAAGATCATGGCAGGCCCCAATGGATTTTGCGCGATGGGTCGGGGCGCGGGCGGTCTGGCGCCTCGGGGCCGGGGGTTCCGATGTGAACGATCCCCGCGACGGATTCGCCACTGGTGCAGCCAAAGGCCAGCGCGGTAAATGCGGCGTCATGCACCGGCCAGCCGGACAGCCAATTTGCGCCCCAGCCAGAGGCGGTGGCCGCGTGTACGAGGTTCATGCAAAGCGCGCCAGCTGACAGGATTTGCTCCGGCACCGGCACCTTTTCCTGGGCCACAGGCGCGCTGATGACCACCACCGCACAGTGCCCGAGGTCAAACTGACCGCGCCCCTTGGCAATCTTCTCGGCCTGCGCCCCAAGCGCGCGCGCCCGCGCCTCCGCCAGATCGGCAAGCCGCAGCATGTCGGCGCGGGCCAGCACGATCAGTCGCCAAGGCTCCAGCTTGCCATGGTCGGGCACGCGCAGCGCGAGGGCCAGCATTGCCTCCAGCGCGGCGCGGTCCGGCACCGGGCCACTGAAAAACTTGGCCGGATAAGAGCGGCGGGCGCCAAGGTAGGCAAGGGCTTGTGGGTTTTTGGTGGGCATAAGGCACTCCTTTGGCGCGACCTTGCCTGCTTTCAGGCCAAGGTCAAGCGAGGCTTAACGGGGCGAGGTTTGCACTGTCCTTGAACCGCCGTCGCTGCCGCAACCCGCCGGATCCGGCGGAGCGCGCAGGCGCGCGCGGTTTTTTGTCGTCTTCGGGGCTTGCGCCCTCATCCTCCCGCAGGGGCGCAAACCCCGAGCCGGTTGGCGGGCACCGCCAGAGGCGGGATCAAGAGAATGCGGCTATGCCGCGCATTTGGATCAGGCAGGTCCGCTTGCGGTGTCACAGGGGTTTTGGCGCCAAGGGTTCCAGCCGGTAACTTCCCTCGGGCAAGTTCAACGCCGCCGCAAGGTCGCGGGATTGCTGCAACGACAGCGTCAGGCGCATCGGCAGGTCGGTGATCGGGTCGACCTGCTGCACCACGATGCAATCTTCATAGATCTCGACCACCACATCCTCCTGCAAATGCACGGCGCCCTCATCGACGAGGGTGATCACGGTGACGTCAAATTCGTGCTCGATGGTGAACATGCGGCCAGTCTACGGCATGATCTGCCGCTTTGTGAACCGCCAATCGCGCGATCACCATCGCGTGCGGCGGCTTGCAGAGTTGGCCGCAGGGTTTATCCTTGGCCGCTCAAGGATGTGAGGCAGCTGCACCATGATGGCCACGGCGCGGATGATTGGCAGGTTGGCGCTGCTGGTGGCCCTTGCCGGTTGTGATCTGCCCGGCCGTCCGGGAACCTTGACCAAGGCGCCATCGCCAAAGGCGGGCACCGCGCTCGGCGTGGGAGCGCCCGCGCCACTGCCGCTGGAACAGGCCGCGCGCAATTTTGTCGACGTCATTGCCCGCGTCGAGCCCGTCGCCGAAGCGGCCTGCCGCCGCCAGTCCGCCCAGCAGAACTGTGACTTTCTGATTGGGGTCGAGATGGACCCCGCGCAGCCGCCAAACGCCTATCAAACGCTCAGCGATACCGGCCGTCCGCAGATCATATTCACCATTTCGCTGATCGCGGAGGCGCGCAATTCGGACGAGTTGGCCTTTGTTCTTGGCCATGAAGCCTCGCACCATATCCTTGGCCATCTTGAAAGTTCGCAGCAAGAAGCGCTGAACGGCGCGATCCTTGGCGGCATTCTTGCCACCTTTGGCGGCGCGGATGCAGGCGGGGTGGCGCGCGCGCAGCAGATCGGCGCACAGTTCGGCGCTTTGCGGTTTTCCAAAGACCACGAACTGCAGGCCGACCAGATGGGCACGGTTCTGGCCTATCGGGCGGGCTATGACCCCGTGCTGGGCGCGCAGTTTTTCAACCGCCTGCCCGACCCGGGGAATGGGTTTTTGAACAGCCATCCGGGCAATGCCGAACGCCAGCGCGTCGTTGCGCAGACCTATGCGGCGATGTCGCGGGAATAAAGCGGCAGGGGTGGCAGGACGAAAGTGCAGGAAACGCAGGACCTTGATGTCGGTTTGGATTTGGTATGCCTCCCCCCAATCGTTTCAACCCTTCACCTTTTCGCGCGTCCGGTTTTCATTTGCATGATCAGGCCCTATATCCGCCTCCTGACATAAGGAGAGGCGCCATGTTTTTCACCGACCGCAAGAAGCTGCAGATGGTTGACCCCAAAGACGCGCTGCCGGGGCGGCAGGGGCCCTTGCCAACGGCCGAGCGGCACTTTGTTACCGGGATCGCGCTAAAATCGGCGGTGCCTGACGGCTTTGAAGTGGCGATGTTTGGCATGGGTTGTTTCTGGGGGGTGGAGCGCAAGTTCTGGCAGACCGGCAAGGTTTGGCTGACGATGGTGGGCTATGCGGGCGGCTATACGCCGAACCCGACTTATCAAGAGACCTGCACGCAGCTCACGGGCCATAACGAAGTGGTCCGGCTGGTTTATGACCCCAAACAGATCAGCTATGACGGCTTGCTGAAACTGTTCTGGGAGGGGCATGACCCAACCCAAGGCATGCGTCAGGGCAATGATATGGGCTCCACTTACCGCTCGGGCATCTATACCGCGGACGGCGTGCAAGAGGCCGCGGCGTTGGCCAGCCGGGCGCTGTATCAGTCGGCGCTGACCAAGGCCGGGCGCGGGACGATCACCACCGAAATCCTGCCGATGCCCGAGTTTTTCTATGGCGAGGACTATCATCAGCAGTATTTGGCCAAGAACCCGGGCGGCTATTGCGGGATTGGCGGGACCGGGGTGACCTGCCCGATCGGCGTGGGCGTCGCGGCGGGTTAAGCCTGCTGCTTGCGCAGGGCGGCGCAAGGGCGTAACTGCGCCGCCATATCAGGAGTGCCGCCATGACGACCTTTTCCGCGCTGACCACTGTTCCGGGCGAAGATCACGCCAATGCCATCGCGATGGCGCTGGAACAACTGGACCCAAAGCCGGTCGGCGTTGGCGTTTTCGAGATCGAGGACGACAGCGGCCTTTGGGAAATCGGCGCCTATTATCTGGAGGCGCCGAATGAGGCGCTGCTGGACCTTGTGGCGCAATCCTTTGGCGCGCGCGCCTTTGCGGTGTCCGACATTCCCGACATCGATTGGGTTGCCAAGGTGCGCCGCGAATTGGCGCCGGTCGAGGCGGGGCGGTTTTTCGTCTTTGGCAGCCACGACGCCGAAGCCGCAGCGGCGGCGCGGGCAGCGGGCAAGGTGACGCTTCAGATCGAAGCGACCGTTGCTTTTGGCACCGGGCACCACGGCACCACGCTGGGTTGCCTGCGCGCCTTCGATCAGCTGTTTGGTGCGGGGCTGCGCCCGGCGCGCGTTGCCGATATCGGATGCGGCACGGCGGTTCTGGCGCTGGCGGCGGCGGCGGTTTTGCCTGATGCGCTGGTGATCGCGAGCGATATTGATCAGGTGGCGGTCGATGTGGCGCTGGCGAATGCCGCGATCAATGGGATGGCCGGGCGTATTGAGTGCATGGAAGCGGCGGGGTTTGCCCATCCAAGGCTGGCCGGGGCCGCGCCCTATGATCTGATCTTTGCCAATATCCTGAAAGGGCCGCTTGTCGAGCTGGCCCCCGAAATGGCGCGGCACTGCGCAGCGGGCGGGCGGCTGATTCTGTCAGGGCTTTTGGTCATTCAAGCCGACTCCATCATCGCCGCCTATGACGCACATGGCTTTGTTCTTGAATCGCGCAATGATCTGGGCGAATGGAGCGCATTGGTGTTAGTTCGGAAATAGTCCATCTAAATCAATTGCTTAAAATGTATGGATTGGGACCGATCTGCCTTAATTGACAAAATTTTGCCACAATCATGGCTTTATCTGGTGCACGTAAAGCAAGAAAGCTGGAGTTGCTGAGATGGCCGACGCGAATATGGCAGATTTCTATGACCGGGTTCGCAAGTTCGAGCGGATGCGGAGCAAAGGATACGGGTTCGAGGCAAGCGGTGCGCTTGGCCGGTCCTATTACAACCGTGTCCAGCCCAAGCGCCGCAGCATGCTGTTTCCTTTCCTGGTGGCCTTTGTCGTGATCTTCGGGTTGAAAGCGAGCCTGTATCAGGCCGTCGGCGCAGACAGCTACAGCCAGCGGGTCGAGCGGCTTCAGGCAGGCGAAGGTTTTGATCCGGTGGGCGGCTGGCTGATGCAGGCTGATCCGGTGACATTGTGGGTTTCGGATCAAATCGAGCTGGGCTTGCAGCGGTTCAAGTGAACCTTTGGTCTGTTGGCAATCACATTAAGCCGCCCCGTCGTTGGGCGGCTTTTTTGTTTGCCCGGATTTTGGACAAGAAAAAAGCCGCCCGTTTGGGCGGCCTTTGTCATCTGCAGGGCGCTAAGGTTTAGCGGCCAATAAGGTCGATATCGCCGCGGCACAGACCGATATCGTCAAGCTCGCGGTTCGACAGCTTGCTAAGCGACTTGCGCGTGATGCGGGCGTTGTTCCAAGCAGCAACCGAAGCTGCGGCGACGGTCACAAACTGGACCGAGCGGAAGATCGAGATGGCGCCAAACGGCGCCGCGGAGGACGACACTGAAGCGGCCATTGCGGTATTCCTTTTTCATTTGTTCATTCGACAAGCAGGTCTCTGCCTTCGATGTTCAGGAAATAGGCGTGCTGCGGATGCAAAGCAATGGGGCCGCGGGCATGGCTGCCTTGCAGGATTTGCATGGCTGTTCGACACAATTTCGCCATATTTTTCAGGGGTGATTGGCCAAAACCGGCATTTATGTCGGTTTCAGGCTGCGTCCCGTCGTCTTTCTGCGCGTGCATAACAGCGGCGTGATCGGGCGTGACCCTTCAAACCCCTTGGCGGATGTTCTTCTTTCGTGCTATTTCGATAAAAAGAGAAATAAACAGGGGCGGGCATGCGCGTTTTGGGGATCGATCCGGGCCTTCGAAACCTTGGTTGGGGGGTGATCGAGGTTTCAGGCGCGCGAATCACCCATGTCGCGAACGGCATTTGCCATTCGGCTGCGGGCACCGGCGCGGGCGATCTGGCGCTGCGGCTGATGTCGCTGCACGCGCAGCTGACCGAAGTTTTGAAAACCTATATGCCGGATGCGGCGGCGGTGGAGCAGACTTTTGTGAACAAGGACGCGGTGGCGACGCTGAAACTGGGGCAGGCGCGGGGGATTGCGCTGCTGGTTCCGGCGCAGTTCGGGCTTACGGTGGGGGAATATGCGCCCAATGCGGTGAAGAAAACCGTGGTGGGCGTGGGCCACGCCGCCAAGGTGCAGGTTGACCATATGGTGCGCATCCATCTGCCGGGGGTCAAAATCGCCGGGCCGGATGCGGCGGACGCGCTGGCGGTGGCGATCTGCCACGCGCATCATCTGCAATCATCAACACGTTTGCAGGACGCATTGAAAAGGGCCAGCGCATGATCGGCAAGATTTCCGGGCGGCTGGATTGGCGCGGGGCCGATCATGTGCTGATTGATGTGCGCGGCGTCGGTTACATCGTCTATGTCAGTGACCGGACGCTGCGCGCCATGCCCGCGATGGGCGAGGCGGTGGCGCTTTACACCGATCTGGTGGTGCGCGAGGATTTGCTGCAGCTTTTCGGCTTTCCCACGATGATCGAAAAGGAATGGCACAAGCTGCTGACCACGGTGCAGGGGGTTGGGGCCAAGGCGGCGATGGCGATTTTGGGCTCCTTGGGACCAGACGGCGCGGGGCGGGCGATCACACTGGGCGATGCGCGCGCGATCCAGTCGGCGCCGGGGGTTGGGCCGAAACTGGCGCAGCGCGTGATCTTGGAATTGAAAGCCAAAGCGCCGATGGTGATGGCGCAAGGCGGGCGCTTGGCCGCGATGGCCGAGGTAGACGAGGTGGTCGAAGCGGTGACGCCGGTGGCCAAACGGGCGGTCAAGACTGACCCCTTGGTGCAGGCCCGCGCGGCCAGCCATTCGGATGCGCTGTCAGCGCTGACCAATCTGGGCTATGGCCCCGGCGATGCGGCCCAGGCGGTGGCGACGGTGGCCGAGGCGCAGCCGGACCTGGGCACCAGCGGCCTGATCCGGGCGGCGTTGCAGCTTTTGGCACCGAAGGGATAGCGGGGGGTGCTTTTCAATGACCTGCTCGCGACAGTCGCAATAGACCCCAAGGATGTCGCGGTGATGTTGCACACACCATCGCAAGACATTCTACGACACGCGCTGATGGCTCTGGTGGACGATTCTCGGGACTTGTTTGAGTATTATCAGGACAATCACCCTCAAATACCCGAAGCGACACTGAAAAAGCGGCGACTTGCCGCAAGTTTCATTGTCGGCTCGGCAAGTGAGGGAAGGTTCGTCGGCCTGTACGAAGTGAAAGGTTGGTCCTTCAAATCCGCGGCGGAGCTTGATGCCTCGCCTCAACGTCAGGCCCTGATGCGTCGCTTTCGGGACGCCAGCTTTTGCGAGATTGCGGTGCGGACCCGAAGGCCGGGACGCGAGGTTTTTGATCTGCAACCGCTCGGGCTGCTTGGCGAGATGAAAGGACGACTGATCGTCCAGCGCCCGCCAGGACGTGCATATATGCGGCTTGCTGAGCGATGTGATCTGCCAGTGATCGAAATCCAGCGCGAGGCTATCTTTGCGCCGCCGCCCCCAGCATGGGATGAATTCGCCGTGATGGGGGATGAAATCTCAAATCTGCCGCTTTCTTGGAAGGCGCGGCTGGAACAATGGCGCGGGATCTATCTGATTACTGACCAAACAAAGGGGGGCCGCTATGTTGGCTCGGCGTATGGCGAAACCAATATTCTCGGCCGCTGGCAGGCCCACACCGCCGGCAAATCGGGGGTAACGGTGGAACTGGCCAAGCTGAACCCCAACAATTTCCGATTTTCCATTCTGGAACTTGTCTCTCCAACGGCACATATGGACTTGGTGATGAAACTGGAGGCAAGCTGGAAGATGCGGCTGCACACGCGTGAATGGGGGTTGAATCGGAATTGACCTATCCTGACCCCGCCCTTCGCCCCGAAAAGCTGCCCGAGGATTTTGACCGCGCCTTGCGCCCGCAGGTGCTGGACGAATTCATCGGCCAGCATGAGGCGCGGGCCAATCTGAAGGTGTTCATCGAAAGCGCCAGGATCCGGGGGCAGGCAATGGACCATACCCTGTTTCACGGTCCGCCGGGGCTTGGCAAAACCACGTTGGCGCAGATCATCGCGCGCGAATTGGGGGTGGGGTTTCGCATGACAAGCGGCCCGGTGCTCGCGAAAGCGGGCGATCTGGCGGCGATCCTGACCAATCTGGAACCCAATGATGTTTTGTTCATCGACGAAATTCACCGTCTGTCCCCCATCGTCGAAGAGATTTTGTACCCCGCGATGGAGGATTTCGCGCTTGATCTGGTGATCGGCGAAGGCCCGGCGGCGCGCACGGTGCGGATTGATTTGCAGCCTTTCACGCTGGTCGGGGCGACCACGCGGCTGGGCTTGCTGACCACGCCGCTGCGCGACCGGTTCGGCATTCCGACGCGGCTGCAGTTTTACACCGAGGATGAATTGCACGAGATCGTCACACGCGGTGCGCGGCTTTTGGGCGTGCGGGCCGAAGATCAGGGCTGCCGCGAGATTGCCAAGCGCGCACGGGGCACGCCGCGCATCGCGGGGCGGCTGCTGCGGCGGGTGGTTGATTTTGTGACGGTCGAAGGCGACGGCACTCTGACCCGCGCCATCGCCGACCGCGCTTTGACGCGGCTCGGAGTTGATCATCTGGGGCTCGACGGGGCGGATCGGCGGTATTTGGTGCTTTTGGCCGAAAACTATGGCGGCGGGCCGGTCGGGGTGGAAACCATCGCGGCGGCTTTGTCGGAAAGCCGCGATGCGATCGAAGAGGTGATCGAGCCGTTCTTGTTGCAACAGGGTCTTGTCCTGCGCACCCCGCGCGGGCGGATGCTGGGGCAAAAAGCCTGGCGGCATCTGGGGCTGGAGCCGCCAAAGGCGCCCGGGCAAAGCGATCTGTTCGAAAACTGAGCGGCGCCATTCATCTGTCCAAAAATATCCTCGGGGGGAAAGCCCGGCACGGGCGAGGGGGGCAGAAGGCCCCCTTTTTCGCTGTCCGAAGGCTTGAGCGCAGGCGCCGCGCGAGGTATCGGAACGCAAGCATCCACAGGAGCGGACCCATGGAACCACATCAGGTGCAGGCCTTGTTCACCCAGCCCGATGGCAGCTATCGCTTTGCCCGCTGGGGGCGGCCGATTGTGCCGGTGGTTTTTGGCGTGGACGATGCCACCTTGGCGGTGGTCAAGGGCGCGGTTGAGGCGGTCGTGGCCCTCGCCCGCCACAACATCGCGGAAACCGACCCCGAGCTTGGCGCCAATCTGATGGTGTTTTTTGTCCGCGATTGGGCGGACCTGCCCGTCGTGCCGAAGCTTGACCAGTTGGTGCCTGGGCTTGCCGCGCTGTGCGAGCGGTTGCAGGCGGCCAAGGCCAATCAGTACCGGCTTTTCCGGTTTGACGAGGCGGGCGCGATCAAAGCGGTCTTTGTTTTTCTGCGCATGGGCGGCGATCTGGCCGAGGTTCCGGCGCAGGATCTGGCGCTGAACGAGGCCGCGCTGATGATCTGCACCTGGGCCGAGGGGGCGTTTTGCAGCACCTCGGCGCTGGCACGGGTCGGGGGCACGGCGGTTTTGCGGGCCGATATTGCGGAGGTGATCCGCGCCAGCTATGACCGGATGCTGCCCGATTTGGCGCAAGACCCCGCGCATGCCTTTCGAATTTCGGCGCGAATGCGGGTTGATTTGACAAAAAGCGGATAGCGGATTCGCCCCTTGTGGTTGTAACCTTCGATTCGGTTTAACCTATTGGATGATTCTTATGCTTCAAACGCACATCTCTGCCCCGCGCACCGAGCAATTTGGTGTGCATGTGATGATCGACGGCTACTCGGCTTCCGGCCCCTTCATGACGGACGAATTGGCGCTGCGGCAGCTGCTGGTCGATCTGCCGGACGAGATGGGCATGCATCCGATCTGCACGCCGGTTGTGGTGTCTGTCGGGCCGAACTGCCTGAAAGATCCGGGTGGGCTGTCAGGATTTGTGATGATCGCGGAAAGCCATATCAGCTTTCACACCTTTCCGGGGCGCGGGTTTGTCACAATCGATCTGTACACCTGCCAGACCGAGATTGACCGCCCCGGCACGATTGACCGGCTGAAGCGGGCGTTTCATCTGGTGGATGCGGATGTTTATGTGCAAGAGCGCGGCCTGCGCTATCCTGCCGAAGATCTTGTGACCGCCTGACTTTGGGCCCGGGACTTGCCAAGTGCGGAGGCTTTGGCATAGTGGCGGGAGCCCAACCTGAGGTATCCATGCCCCTGCGCCTTGCCCTTCTTGCCGCCCTGCTCGCCCTCGCCGCCTGCGGGGTGCCGTTTGTGCCGCTGGTCTGATGGTGCATGCCTTTGATCTTAGGGTCTATTACGAAGACACCGATCTGGCCGGGATCGTCTATTACGCCAATTACCTGAAGTTCATCGAACGCGCCCGCAGTGAATGGGTGCGCGCATTGGGGCTGGATCAGGTGCAGATGCGGCGTGAGGGGTTGATTTTTGCGGTTCGCCGCGTTGAGGCGGACTATCTTTCCCCCGCCCGGTTCGATGACGCGCTGACGGTTCACACGGCGATGGTTTTGGCCACTGCCGCGCGTATCGTGCTGCATCAAGCCGTGCGCAGGGAGCACCAGGTTCTGTTCGATGCACGGATCACTTTGGTCTGCCTGGACAGCGCCGCAAAGCCCACACGCCTGCCCTCCGCCTTGCGAAATGCCATGCAAACGGTCGGCGCCTGACGATTTATTGCGCGGCGGGATCCTGCGCATCGCGGCAATGTGTTGGCAAAGCCGCTTAAATCCTGCTAGAAACGCGTGTAATAGGCGGCCAAAGAGCCCCGGATAACAAGAGCAGGCGTAATGAATACCGAAACCCTCGCGGCAGCGCAGGAGATTGATTTCTCCATGCTCGCCCTTTTTGCGCGCGCAACCATCACTGTGAAACTGGTGATGATCATGCTGATGGTCATGTCGTTCTGGTCCTGGGCGATCATCATCCAAAAGCACATCCTGTTCCGCGCCTCGCGCAGCGAAGCCTCGGTTTTCGACCGGGCGTTTTGGTCTGGCGAGCCGTTGGACGAGCTTTATGAGCGCATCGGCGGCGAGGCGCAGGGGCCGAGCCAAAAGATATTCGTGTCCGGCATGCTGGAATGGAAGCGCAGTCATCGGCAGGATGGCGGGTTGATCGCGGGGGCGCAGGCGCGCATTGACCGGGCGATGGATGTGGCGATTGCGCGAGAATCCGAGCGGTTGAACAAGGGGCTGTCATTTCTGGCGACGACCGGATCAACCGCGCCGTTTATCGGGCTTTTCGGCACGATCTGGGGCATAAAACACAGCTTTGAACAGATCGCCATCAGCCAGAATACGAACCTCGCAGTTGTCGCCCCCGGCATTGCCGAGGCGTTGCTGGCCACTGGGGTCGGGCTGATCGCGGCCATTCCGGCGGTGGTTTTTTACAACAAGCTGAACGCAGATTCTGAGCATATCCTTGGCGGCTACGAAAGCTTTGCCGACGAATTCGCGACCATCCTGTCGCGCCAACTGGACGCATAGGCCATGGGTGCGGGGGTGGTGAAAAAGTCGGGCGGCGGGCGGCGGCGGCGCCATCGCGGCCAGTCCGCAGCGATGTCCGAGATCAATGTCACGCCGTTTGTCGATGTGATGCTGGTCTTGTTGATCATCTTCATGGTGGCGGCGCCCTTGCTGACAGTCGGGGTTCCGGTGGAATTGCCCGCGACCGCAGCAGCGGCGATGCCGACCGAAGATGAAGAGCCGCTGACCATCACGCTGACGGCGGATGGTTTGCTGCTGATCATGAATACCGAGGTGTCCGAGGCCGAGTTTTTGCCGAAACTGACCGCGATTGCGGCAGAGCGGACCTCGAACAAGGTGTTTTTGCGGGCCGATGGTGCGATCCCATATGAGCGGGTGGCGCAGGTGATGGGCGCGCTGAATGCGGGTGGGTTTAACAGCATCGGTCTGGTGACGGATGCGGATGGGCCGACGTTTGGAGGCGGGAATTAAGCAGTGGAATGGAACCGGGGCACCATTGGCTCGGCCTTTCTGCATGGGGGCTTTATCGTCTGGGTGATCCTGGGCGACTGGCTTTTTGCGCCCGCGCAGGCGCCGGAAATTCCGGTGGCTGAGGTGTCGCTGATCTCGTCGTCAGAGTTTGACAATTTGGCGGCGGCGGCGGCGGCGCAGGCCAAGGCGGCGGCCACCCCGCCCGCCGCTGCAAGCCAGCCCCCCCCGCAGCGCCCCGCGCCCGAGCCAGAGGTGACGCCCGAAGTTCTGCCCGAAGCCGAGACCTTGCAAACCGAAATCGCGCCCGCTCCGGATGCCCCCTTGGCGCAGGAAGCGCAGCCCATTCCTGTGCCCTCCACGGATGTACCGCCCGCGCCGCGCCCGATTGACCGGGTGGCAGATACGCCCGTGGATGACACCACCGACACGCCCGAGCTGGCCGATACCGTGACCCCTGAGGTCAGCGATCAGCCGTCCGAGACGGTTCTGGATACTCCGCCCGAACCTGCCGCCAGCCCCGAAGAGGCGACAACGCAGATCGTGACCGAGGCGGTGGACACGCAGGAAGATGCGCCGCAACTGGCTCCGACCGCCTCGCGCAGGCCGCAGGGGCGGCCGAAAGTTGTGGCACAGGTGCCGCCGGAAGAGGTGCCGCCCGAGGAAACCGACACGGCAGCCGTTGATGATGCCGTGGCGGCGGCATTGGCCGAAGCGGCGGCGGAGCCTGCGGTGGAACCGTCGTCCGACACCGGCGCCTCATCCGGTCCGCCGATGAGCGCAGGCGAGCAGGACGCGCTGCGCGTTGCGATCAAGAAATGCTGGAACCTTGGCGCGCTTTCAAGCGAGGCAATGCGCACGACCGTCACGATATATGTGGCGCTGGGGCAGGACGGCACGCCCGATCTTGGCTCGCTTGAAATGATCGGGTCCGAAGGCGGATCGGCGGATTCGGCGAACAAGATGTTCGAGGTTGCGCGCCGGGCCATCGCGCGCTGCGGCAAATCGGGCTTTCCCCTGCCGCTTGAAAAATACGAGACATGGAAAGAGCTGGAGCTGGTCTTTGACCCTGACGGGATGAGGCTGCGCTGATGGACTGCTTCAAACCGTACAAAGCTTCGGAAATCCGCCGACCGGGGAAACCTGCGCAGGATTCCCATCGAAACCCCGCGCGTTTTCGCGCATTACCCAAAAAAGACCAAGAAACGAGGACGCAATGCGCCTGATCCAGACCCTTACCAAAAGCGCCTTTGTCGCGCTCAGCCTGCTTTATCCGATGTCCGGGGCCGCCGCGCCCCTGCGGATTGTCATTGACAGCGGGGTCATCGAACCCATGCCCTATGCCGTGCCCAGTTTTGTCGACGAAGGCGGGGCGGGCGAATTGGCAGCCAATATCACCCGCGTGATCGCGTCGGATCTGTCGGGTACCGGGCTTTTCCGCGAAATCGGGCCGGAGGCGTTTATCAGTCAGGTGTCGTCCTTTGGCGCGCCTGTCGCCTATAACGACTGGCAAGCGATCAACGCGCAGGCGCTGGTGACCGGGGCGGTGACGGCGTCGGGCGATCAGATTTTGGTGAAATTCCGGGTTTATGACGTGTTTTCGGGGGCCGAGCTGGGCGAGGGCATGCAGTTTGCCGGCTCGCCGGGGTCCTGGCGGCGAATGGCGCATAAGGTGGCGGATGCGGTTTACAGCCGGATCACTGGCGAGGGCGGGTATTTTGACAGCCGGGTGGTCTATGTCGCGGAAAGCGGGCCAAAAAATGCGCGGCTAAAGCAGCTGGCCGTGATGGATTACGATGGGGCCAACATTCAGTATCTGACCGACAATTCGGCACTGGTGCTTGCGCCGCGCTTTTCGCCCACGGGCGACCGGATCCTGTTCACCTCTTATGCCACGGGTTTCCCGCAGATTTATCTGATGAGCGCGGCCGATCTTTCGACCCGCGCGCTGGAACAACAAGACGGCACCATGACCTTTGCCCCGCGCTTTTCGCCTTCGGGCCAATCGGTGGTTTTCTCGTTGGAGCGCGGCGGCAATACGGACCTTTATTCGGTCGATATCGCCTCTGGCGCGCTGAGCCAGCTGACCAACTCGCCCGCGATCGAAACCGCGCCAAGCTACAGCCCGGATGGCAGCCAGATCGTGTTTGAATCGGACCGCTCCGGCACGCAGCAGATTTACATCATGTCGGCAGGCGGCGGCGAGCCGGTGCGCGTGTCGAACGGCAAGGGCCGGTACGGCACCCCGGTCTGGAGCCCGCGCGGCGACATGATTGCCTTTACCAAGCAGAACGAAGGCCGTTTTCACATCGGTGTGATGCTGGTCGATGGCGGCGAAGAGCGGCTTTTGACCTCATCCTTCCTCGACGAAGGCCCGACATGGGCGCCCAATGGCCGCGTGATCATGTTCACCCGCCAAGGCGCGGGCGAGGGCGGCGAAGCATCCTTGTTCAGCGTCGACATCTCGGGGCGAAACCTGCGGCAGATCACCACCGAAGGGCCATCGTCCGATCCGGCGTGGTCGCCGTTGCTGCCGTAACAAATCGTGCCATGCGATGGATTCACATCGCGCAACATCAATGCTATAACGGGCAAAAGCCCGAACATGAGCCCAAATAAAAAAGGACAACAGGCATGAGCATCTTGACCAAAGCCCTGATCGTTATCGCAGCCCTTGGCCTTGCGGCCTGTAACAACCCGGACCGCAACGGCGCGGCGCCGGGCGATGGCTCGCCGCTGAACGGCACCGGGATCAACGCTTCGGGTCTGGGCGATCCGAACGATCCAAACTCGGTGGCCTATTTCAACCAGACCATCGGGGACCGGGTTTTGTTCGCGGTTGACACCTCGACGCTGACGCCCGAAGGCCGCGCAGTTCTGCAAGGGCAGGCGCAGTGGCTGGCTTCGCACCCGACCTATGCCGCGATTATCGAAGGCCATGCGGACGAGCAGGGCACGCGCGAATATAACCTGGCCCTTGGCGCTCGCCGTGCCAGCGCTGCGCAGGATTTCCTGATTTCCCAAGGCGTTGCCGCGAACCGGCTGCGTACCGTTTCTTATGGCAAAGAGCGCCCGCTGGCGGTGTGTTCGGACGAGGGCTGCTATGCGCAGAACCGCCGGGCCGTGACTGTGCTGCAGGCTGGTGCGGGGGTCTGACCTGATGCTGCGCCGCCTTTGCCTGACCCTTTGTGTTGCGCTGCTGCCCCTGGGGGCGGGCGCGCAAGACCGCGCGCAAAGCCTTGCCGACATCAAGGCAGAGCTTTCGGCCTTGATGGCCGAGTTCAATGCGCTGAAATCCGAGCTGGTCAGTTCGGGCGCGGCGGCAACGGGCGCGGCGGGCGGCGACGCTTTGCAACGGCTGGACGCGATCGAAGCGGCTTTGGTGCGGCTTACCTCGCAGACCGAAGGGGTGGAGTTAAAGGTTAACCGGGTGATCACCGATGGCACCAATCAGATCGGCGATCTGGAGTTTCGTCTGTGCGAGCAGACGACGGGCTGCGATATCGCCAATCTGCCGGAAATCGCGGTTCTTGGCGGCGCGGGCCCTGCGCCCGCGCTGGAGGTGACGCCAACGGTTGAACCGACCTCGGGCGATACGGGCGGCGCCGAACTGGCGTTAAGCGAGCAAGCAGACTTTGACCGGGCCAAGGAGGTGCTCGGCACCGGTGACTTTCGCGGCGCCGCTGACCTCTTTGCGGCCTATGCCCAATCCTATCCGGGTGGCCCGCTGATGCAAGAAGCCCAGGTTCTGCGCGGCGATGCGCTGGCGCAGTCGGGCGATACATCCAACGCGGCTCGGTCCTATCTTGAGGCGTTTTCGGGCAAGCCCGATGGCACTTTCGCGCCCGAGGCGCTGATGAAGTTGGGCATGGCGCTGGGCGATCTGGGGCAAACCTCGGAGGCTTGCATGACGCTGACCGAGGTTGGCAACCGCTTTCCCGGCTCGGCTGCGGCGGGCGAGGCTGCGGGCGCATTGCCAAGCTTGCAGTGTCCGTAAAAGGCGCTGCCCCCGGTGATACGCCGGATGCGATTTTGCGCCATGTCGCCGCTGAAGCCTTTTCGATTTTCGGACCGCCAAAGATGATTGGGCTGGCCGTTTCGGGCGGCAGCGACAGCATGGCGATGTTGCATCTGATGGCGCGAACACGGTGGCCGGTGCGGGCGGTGACGGTGGACCACGCGCTGCGCGCCGGCGCCGCAGAAGAGGCGCGGTTTGTGGGCAGGGTTTGCGCTGAATTGGCGGTGCAACATGATATTCTTCAGTGGGATCATGGGGTTATTGTGGGCAACCTGATGGATGCGGCCCGACATGCCCGCTATGATCTGATCGCCACTTGGGCCAGAAGCCACGACATTGCCCAAGTGGCGCTGGCGCATACGGCCACCGATCAGGCCGAAACCTTTGTGATGGGGCTTGCACGCACGGCGGGGCTGGACGGCCTGTCGGGGATGCGGGCGCAATTCACCCATGGGGATGTGGTTTTACGGCGGCCTTTCCTGATGCAGACGCGCGCCGATCTGCGCGGTTATCTGGTGCGGCACGGGCTGGCTTGGGTCGATGATCCGACCAATGACAACGATCACTACACCCGGACCAAGGCGCGGCGGGCGCTGCGGGCGCTGGCCCCTTTGGGGATCACCGAACAGCGCCTTGCGGGGACCGTGCAGCATCTGGCGATGGCGCAGGGCGCCTTGCGCAGGGCGACCCAAGAGGCCGCGTTGCAGCTGACGGCCGAACATGCGGGCGCGTTAAGGATCGAACGCGCGGCGTTTCGCGATCTGGACCCGGAACTTGCGCGGCGGGTGGTGATTCTGGGGCTGATGTGGCTTGGCGGGGCCGCCTATCCCCCGCGCGCGGCGGGCATCCAGCGCCTGCTTTGCGCGATTGCGACGGGGACCGACGCGACCTTGGCCGGGTGCCGGCTGCGGACGCGCGCGGATGAGGTTTGGTTGGTGCGAGAGGCGCGGGCTTTGGGCGGCGCGGTTGCGCCTGATCAGCTTTGGGATGGACGATGGCGCGTTGACGGGCCGGGGGGCGAGGGCCACGCCGTGCGGGCGCTTGGGGCGGCGGGTTTGTCCGCGCTTAAAGACTGGCGCGCGCAGCAGCTGCCGCGCGACGTTTTGCTGGCCACCCCCGGAGTTTGGCACGAAGATCGGCTGATTGCCGCCCCTTGGGCGCAAAAATCCGACGTTTGGTCAGCCACTGTCAGCCAAAGCTTCAATGAATTTATCAAATCGCATTGAAGCTGGCCAAGTTATCTCTATCTTAGCATAAAGCCTGTGGAATGCCTGTTATGGCGACGTCCGGGCGCTTAAAGGAGTTTCTTCGTGGGTAACGTGCGCAACGTGGCATTCTGGGTCATCTTGTTACTTTTGGTTGTGGTGCTTTTCAACATTGTCAGTGGATCATCCATGACCCAGGCGTCAAACGGCGTCGGGTATTCGGATTTCATAAAGCAAGTCGAGGCCGGGCAAATTCAATCGGCCGAACTTGACGGTGAAGCGATTGTTTTTGTTGGCAAAGATGGGCGAACCTACACCACAATCCAACCCGGCGATTCAGAGTTGAGCGAGCGGCTTCTCAAAGCCGGGATCGTGCTGACCGTGGACAGCCAGCAACAGTCGGGCATCTTGTCGCTGCTGTCGGTCTGGCTTCCGTTTATCGTGCTGATCGGCGTTTGGGTGTTCTTCATGAACCGGATGCAGGGCGGCGGCAAAGGCGGGGCGATGGGTTTTGGCAAATCGCGGGCCAAACTGTTGACCGAAAAGCAGGGGCGCGTGACGTTTGACGATGTCGCGGGCATCGACGAGGCCAAAGAAGAGCTCGAAGAGATCGTGGAATTCCTGCGCAATCCGCAGAAATTCAGCCGCCTTGGCGGAAAAATTCCCAAAGGCGCGTTGCTCGTTGGCCCTCCGGGCACGGGTAAAACGCTGTTGGCCCGCGCAATTGCGGGTGAGGCGGGGGTGCCGTTCTTCAGCATCTCGGGTTCTGATTTCGTGGAAATGTTCGTGGGCGTCGGCGCAAGCCGGGTGCGCGACATGTTTGACCAAGCGAAAAAGAACGCGCCTTGCATCGTGTTCATCGACGAGATTGATGCCGTGGGCCGGGCTCGCGGCGTGGGCATCGGCGGCGGCAATGACGAGCGTGAGCAGACGTTGAACCAGCTTTTGGTCGAAATGGATGGTTTTGACGCCAACGAGGGCGTGATCATCGTCGCGGCCACCAACCGCAAAGACGTGCTGGATCCGGCGCTGTTGCGCCCCGGCCGTTTTGACCGGCAGATTTATGTGCCTAATCCCGACATCAAGGGCCGTGAAAAGATTCTGAACGTGCATGCCCGCAAGGTGCCGCAAGGCCCCGATGTGGACCTGCGCATCATCGCGCGCGGCACGCCGGGCTTTTCGGGTGCCGATCTGGCCAATCTTGTGAACGAGGCCGCGCTGACGGCGGCGCGCGTCGGCCGGCGGTTCGTCGCGATGATCGACTTTGAGCAGGCCAAGGACAAGGTCATGATGGGGGCTGAACGCCGCTCTATGGTGTTGACCGACGGCCAAAAGGAAATGACGGCCTATCACGAGGCGGGCCATGCAATTGTGGGCATGGCGCTGCCGAAATGCGATCCGGTCTACAAGGCCACGATCATCCCGCGCGGCGGCGCGCTGGGCATGGTGATGAGCTTGCCGGAATTTGACCAGCTGAACATGCACAAGGATCAGTGCAAGCAGCGGCTGGCCATGACCATGGCGGGCAAAGCCGCCGAGATCATCAAATGGGGCGAGGAAGCGGTATCGAACGGCCCGTCCGGCGATATCATGCAGGCCTCAGGTCTGGCGCGGGCCATGGTGCTGCGCTGGGGCATGTCGGAAAAGGTCGGCAACATCGACTATTCCGAGGCGCATGCCGGGTACAGCGGCAACACCGGCGGATTTTCGGTGTCGGCCGACACCAAGACGATGATCGAGTCCGAGGTCAAGCGGCTGATCGACGACGGCTATGATCTGGCGCGCAAGATTTTGTTGGAGAAATCCGAAGAATTCGAGCGTTTGGCAAAGGGCTTGCTGGAACATGAAACGCTGACCGGCGAAGAGATCAAGCGTGTGGTTGCGGGGCTGCCGCCGACCGAAGAAGGCGGCACGCAGCCGCCCGCGCAAAGTGGCGGCGGTGGGGCGGCCACGGTGGTGAGCATGCCCAAGACCCGGGCGCGCAAACCGAAGACGAACCCCGAGCCGGAACCGCAGGTCTAGGGCCAAAGCGGCAGGCGTCAGGAAAAGCCAAAACCCCTCCGCTTCGGAGGGGTTTTTGTTTTGCGGGCTGCGCCGGGGCGGGCGAGCCTTGACAGCGGCAGAGCCCTTGGAGTTTGTTGGCGCCATGGTGGGCTGCGGGTGCCACGCCGGAATTATGGCAAAGGTTGGCACATGCCCACATTGAAAAGGTCAAAGTTTGTCGGGCGCATCACCTGGCTTGGTGTCGTCGCGGACCGCGAAGCGGCGCTGCAAAGCGCTGGGCGGACCAGCCTGCGCGCGGATTTCTCTGGCCCCGACGGCGAGGCGCATGGCGGGCTGACCCGGCCCGCGTGCAGCCGGGTGGCGAACCTTTACGCCCCCAATACCGATATCCGCAACGTGCGGCAGTTTTCGATCCTGTCCGCCGAAGAACTGGCTCTGATATCGCAGGATATGGGGCTGGACGCCCTGGACCCGGCCCTTGTCGGTGCGACCATGGTGATCGAAGGCATCCCCGATTTCAGCCACGTCCCGCCCTCCTCGCGCCTGCAGGCGGCAAGCGGCGCGACTTTGGTGGTCGATATGAACAATCGGCCCTGCACCTTGCCCGCACGCCCGATTGAGACGCGGCACAAGGGCTTTGGCCGCGCCTTCAAACCCGCCGCTGCAGGTCGGCGCGGCGTGACGGCCTGGGTGGAGCGCGAGGGGGTTTTCACCCTTGGCGAGGCGGTGACACTGTTTATCCCCGACCAACCTGAGTGGACACCGGGCACCTGAACGCCGTCCATAATTTTGGAATATAAAATACATGATCTGATATTTTCAGTATAAATATTCTATACGACGCCGACACATCCCTTTGTCTGGCGAATTTGACACCAGGGAAGTCGGAAAAACGACTCTTTCACGTCGCTTGTCCAAGTATGACTGCCACAGCGACCCACCCAGCCCATCTCAGGAGCCCCCAATGGCCTTCAAGACCGACATCGAGATTGCACGCGAAGCCACGAAAAAGCCGATCATGGAGATCGGTGCGAAATTGGGGATCCCATCGGAGCATCTGCTGCCTTACGGCCACGACAAGGCCAAGGTCAGCCAGGCGTTCATCAAGTCGTTGGCGGGCCGCCCGGATGGCAAGCTGATCCTTGTGACGGCGATCAACCCAACACCTGCCGGTGAGGGCAAGACCACGACGACGGTGGGTCTGGGTGATGGTTTGAACCGGATCGGCAAAAAAGCGGTGGTGTGCATCCGCGAGGCCAGCCTTGGCCCGAACTTTGGCATGAAGGGCGGGGCTGCGGGCGGCGGTTATGCGCAAGTCGTGCCGATGGAAGAGATGAACCTGCACTTCACCGGTGACTTCCACGCGATCACATCGGCCCATAACCTGCTGTCCGCGATGATCGACAACCACATCTATTGGGGCAATGATCTGGACATCGACGAGCGCCGGATCGTCTGGCGCCGGGTGATGGACATGAACGACCGCGCGCTGCGCGATATCGTGGTGTCGCTGGGCGGCGTGTCGAACGGTTTTCCGCGTCAGACCGGTTTTGACATTACGGTGGCTTCGGAAGTCATGGCGATCTTGTGCCTCTCGAACGATCTGGAAGACCTGCAAAAGCGGCTGGGCGATATTGTCGTCGCCTATACCCGCGCAAAAGCCCCGATCTATGCCCGCGACATCAAAGCCGACGGCGCAATGACGGTGCTGCTGAAAGACGCGATGCAGCCGAACATCGTGCAGACGCTGGAAAACAATCCGGCCTTCGTGCATGGCGGCCCGTTTGCTAACATCGCGCATGGTTGCAATTCGGTCATCGCAACGAAGACGGCGCTCAAGCTGGGCGAATATGTGGTGACCGAGGCCGGGTTCGGCGCGGATCTTGGGGCCGAAAAGTTCTTTGACATCAAGTGCCGCAAGGCAGGGCTGAAGCCCTCGGCGGCGGTGATCGTGGCAACGGTGCGCGCGATGAAGATGAACGGCGGGGTGGCCAAGGCCGATCTTGGCACCGAGAATGTGGACGCGGTGAAGAAGGGCTGCCCGAACCTTGGCCGCCACATCGGCAACGTCAAAAGCTTCGGCGTGCCAGTGGTCGTGGCGATCAACCATTTCTTCAGCGATACGGATGCCGAAATTGCGGCCGTCAAAGCCTATGTTGCCGAGCAAGGCGCCGAGGCGATCTTGTGCAAGCATTGGGCGCTGGGCAGCGCGGGGATCGAAGAGTTGGCGCATAAAGTGGTCAGGATGGCAGAAGCGCCGTCAAACTTTGCGCCGCTTTACCCCGATGACATGAGCCTGTTCAAAAAGCTCGAAACGATTGCCAAGCGGATCTATCACGCCGACGAGGTGATCGCCGACAAGTCGATCCGCGATCAGTTGAAGACCTGGGAAGCGGCGGGCTATGGCCATCTGCCGATCTGCGTGGCGAAGACCCAGTATTCGTTTACAACCGATCCCACGGTGCGCGGCGCGCCAACCGGCCATTCGGTGCCCTGCCGTGAGGTTCGGTTGTCGGCAGGTGCCGGTTTCATCGTCGCGATCTGCGGCGAGATCATGACCATGCCGGGCCTGCCAAAGGTGCCAAGCGCCGAGGTGATCCGTCTGAATGCCGAAGGCAATGTCGAAGGATTGTTCTGAACCTTCCCGTCGCCTGCTTGCCAAGTGCCCTGCGCAGGATTACCTCGCGCAGGGACAGGGCAAAGGGCGAACACGATGAAACTGCCAGATGACTGCACGGATATGACCGAACTTCGGGCCGAAATCGACCGGCTGGACCATGATCTGGTGCGCCTGTTTGCCGAACGCGCCCGCTATATCGACCGCGCGGCCTTGATCAAGGCCGAGGTCGATTTGCCGGCGCGGATCGACAACCGGGTGGAAGAAGTTGTGCAAAACGTGCGCCGCCATGCCGTGGCCCACGGCCTGCCGCCGGAGTTGGTGGAAAAGCTGTGGCGGCGGTTGATTGACTGGTCGATTGCGCGCGAGGAAAGCCGCCTTGGCCCTGACAGCCTGAGAAAAGGATAAAAGATGACCGCGAAAGTGATTGACGGAAAAGCCTTTGCGGTGAAAGTGCGCGCCCAAGTGGCGGCGCATGTGGCGCAGTTGAAAGCGGACACGAGACTTGTTCCGGGGCTGGCCGTGGTGCTGGTCGGCGAAGATCCGGCCAGTCAGGTCTATGTGCGAAACAAGCACGCGTCGACCATCGAAGTGGGCATGAACAGCTATGAACATCGGCTCGATGCGGGCACGTCCGAAGCCGATCTTCTGGCGCTGATCGCCCGGTTGAACGCCGATCCGGCGGTCAATGGCATCTTGGTGCAATTGCCGCTGCCCGCCCATCTGGACAGCGATCTGGTGATCAATTCGATCAACCCGGCCAAGGATGTGGACGGGTTTCACATCTCCAATGTCGGGCTGCTCGGGACCGGGCAAAAGTCGATGGTGCCCTGCACGCCCTTGGGGTGCCTGATGATGCTGCGCGATCATCACGGCAGCCTGTCGGGGCTGAATGCGGTGGTCGTGGGGCGGTCCAATATCGTTGGCAAACCGATGGCGCAGCTTTTGCTCGGCGACAGCTGCACGGTGACGATCGCGCACAGCCGCACCAAGGATCTGATGGCGGTGTGCCGGGGCGCGGATATTCTGGTGGCGGCGGTGGGCCGGGCCGAAATGATCACTGGCGCCTATGTGAAACCGGGGGCGACGGTGATTGACGTTGGCATCAACCGCATTGAACGGGACGGCAAGACCAGGCTGGTTGGCGACGTGCATTACGCAAGCGCTGCCGCTGTAGCGGGCGCCATCACGCCGGTTCCGGGCGGGGTGGGGCCGATGACGATCGCCTGCCTTTTGGCCAATACCCTGACCGCGACCTGCCGGGCGAACGGGCGGACAGAGCCGAAGGGTCTGACGGCCTGAACGGGCAGGTTCACGGGGAATTGATTTTTCCGAATCCCCCGAATTGGTAAGCAGGACCCTTAAGTTGGGACTGATTGGGTGGCAGGTTGACGTTTTTTAAGCTGTGGTTGGACGTTATCACCTCCCGCGTGACGCTAACGTGCTGGGGAGTGCTGTCGATTTGGGTGGCTCTCGCGGGCCCTTTTGGCACGTTTGAGACGCTCGATTTTCCGGAGCGATTGTTGTTTTGGGGCGGCCAGTTCGCCATCGGCATCCTGATCGGAGTATTTTTCCGCCTGCTGGTGACGACGGTGCTGAACATCACCAGTTTCTGGATCTCGGCGCTGTTGATTTCGGCGATGAACACCTTGGCCTTCACGCCGCCTTTGTCCCTGCTTGTGAATTTTTGGCTGCAAATTGATCCGGCCGAATTGCCGACCTGGCAAAGGCTGGGGTTCTTTGTTTTTATTCTGACGTTTGGCGTGGCATTGGTGCGCCATGCCGTAAAGCGGGACATAACGACAAGCGCGCCGGTCGCGCCTGCGCCGGAGCAAAGGGCCGGGGTCGTTGTTCATGTGCCGACAGTGCCGAAGCTGGTTCAAAGGCTGGACGCGGCGCTTCACGGCGCTTTGGTGTCGATCACCGTCCGTGATCACTATGTCGATGTGCGCACCCGGGCGGGCGGCGCAAGTCTTTTGATGCGCATGACAGACGCGATCGCCGAAACTGAAGGGACTGAGGGTGCGCAGGTTCATCGCTCGCATTGGGTGGCGTGGGAAGCCGTGGAGGCGGTCGAACGGGCCAGCGGCAAGACAGCGCTTCGGTTGCGTGACGGACGGGTTGTTCCTGTCAGCCGGGCCAATGTCGCCAAGGTGGACGAACGTGGTCTGATCTGAAGGGCGCCGTCACCGGTCACAAGTCACCGGTCAGCGGTCACCGGTCAGCGTGGACGCGGGATCAGCAGCGGCTTTGCTCCGGTCAGGATCGCTTTTGCGCCTGCACCGACAAGCGCGTCAAACACCGGATCTTCGGCGCGCATCCCCCCGGTATAGGTGCCGTAGGCGGGCAGGATCAGCCGGGTTTGTCCGATCAGAAAACAGGGTTTTGCGCCGCGCCCGGGAAGGCTGGCCTTGGGGTGATAATGCCCCGACACTTCAAACCCCGCGCCGCCGCCTTCATGGCGAAAGACCAAGGGCCCCACGGCCATCTCGGCCCGGTGCGCGCCGCCAAGCGCCAGCGGGCCGGGGTCGTGATTGCCCTCGATCCAAGTCCAGTCCCGCCCCGCCATCAGACGCGACAGCCATAAACGGTCGTCTTCGGCCAGACCTTCGGCGGCGGTCAGATCGTCAAAACTGTCGCCCAGACAGACAACGCGCCGCGCGCCGGTGCGGTCCAGATCAAGGTCCAGTTTTTCCAAGGTCGCGCGGGTTTCATAGGGCGGCAACAGGCTGCCGCCGCGCCGGGCCATCCGCTCGGATTTTCCGAAATGCAGATCGGACACGCAGAGCAGATTTTCATGCGGCCAGAACAGCCCTCCAGAGGCGAGTGCGATCAGACGGACGGGGCCAAAATCAAACGGCAGCATCAGGTGATCCCCGCTTGGCGCAGCAGCCTTTGCGCGGCATCGGCAGCCAGACGCTCGCGCCCCGCGCCCCAGACCGGCACAACACCCGGCTCCAGAAACAGGGGCGCGGACAGCGGTGACAGGCGGGGCAGGCGGCGGGTGTCGATGCGCCCGCCGATCCGCGTCAGCAACTCTTCGATGCGCGAGAAATCGACCATGCCGCGCATCGCCTCTTCGCGGGTGATCTGCAAAAGCAGGTGGCCGGGGTCGTATTTCAGCAAGGTGTCATAGAGGATATCCGAGGAAAACGTCGCCTGCCGCCCCGATTTGCGGCGGCCCTGATTGTTCCGCTCGATCAGGCCGGCGATCACGGCGACATTGCGAAACCCGCGTTTCATCACCGCATTGCCCGCAAGCCAGCCTTCTAAACCCTCGCGCAGCTGATCAAGGTTCAGCAGAGGCGCGGCGTCTGTCACCGCCTCCAGTCCCCAGATCAGCGTTGCATAATCGGTCGCGACAAAGCCCAAGGGCGCAAGGCCGCGCGCCTCCATCACCTTGGTCAGCAGCAGGCCCAGCGTTTGCTGGCCGTTGCGCCCGGCAAAGCCGTAGATCACCAGATTTTCACGCCCGTCATGGGGAAAGCTTTCGATCAGCAGGCGGCCCGGCTGCGGCAGTTCCGACACCTCGCGCTGCAAGGTCAGCCATTGGGCAGTGTGGCGGGGCAGGGCGGGCCATGACGGGGCCGCAAAAATCTCAAGGATGCGCTGGGTCAAGACGGTGGAGGTGGCGAATTTGCTGCCGTTGAACACCGCAACTTTCGGGTTTTTGCTGGCGGAGCGGGTGACTTCCACCGTCATCTCGTTCAGCCCCTCATACCGCACGATCTGCCCGCCGATCAAAAACGTATCGCCGGGGGTCAGGGTGGAGGCAAAGCTTTCCTCGATCTCGCCCAAAGGCATGCCGCCCATCTGACGGCGAAAGCGGACCTTCAGGGTTTCGATGTCGATGATCGTGCCAAGGTTCTGGCGGATCACGGCGGCGGCGCGGGGGTCGCGCAGCTGCCATTTGCCATTCTTGAGCGACAGGCGTTGCCACTTGTCATAGGCGCGCAAGGCATAGCCGCCGGTGGCGACGAAATCGAGGCAGGCGTCAAAATCGGGGCGGGAAAGGGCGGTATAAGGACCAGCGGTGATGATTTCGTGGTAAAGCAGATCGGCCTCGAAGGGGGCAGAGCAGGCGGCGGCGAGGATATGCTGACACAGCACGTCGCGCGGACCCGCCCCGCGCGGCTCGCCGTCAAGCGTGTGGGCGCGGACGGCATCGAGCGCGGCCTGACATTCCACCACTTCGAAGCGGTTTGCGGGCACCAGCAGGGCCTTTGACGGCGCGTTATAGCGGTGGTTGGCGCGGCCGATCCGCTGCACCAGCCGCTTGACGTTCTTGGGCGCGCCGACCTGAATGACCAGATCGATATCGCCCCAGTCCAAGCCCAGATCAAGGCTGCCGGTGCAGACAACCGCGCGAAGTTGGCCCTCCGTCATCGCGGTTTCCACCCGTTCGCGCTGCTCGCGGGCGAGGGAGCCGTGGTGGATCGCGATCGGCAGGCTGTCGGTGTTCGCGAGCCAAAGGTTGTGGAAGAAAATCTCGGCCTGCGCGCGGGTGTTGTGGAAAATGAGCGTGGTTTTATGGGCCGCGACCTGCGCGAGGATCGCCGGGATGGCATATTTGCCGCCGCCCCCCGACCACGGCGGCGGGGTTTCGGTGACGAGCATCGCGATGTCGGGGTCGGGGCCGGGATCGGCAATCAGAACCTCGGTTTGAGGGGCCAGATAGGCGGCAAGCGCGGGCGGGTCTTCGACGGTGGCGGACAGCCCGATGCGGCGCAGACCGGGGGACAGCGCGGCGAGGCGCGCGATTTGCAGCATCAACTGATCACCGCGTTTGGATTCGGCGAGGGCGTGAATCTCGTCCACGATCACGCGTTGCAGGCCGGTGAACATGCGGGGGGCGTCTTCGTAGCTCAGCAGCAACGCCAGGCTTTCCGGCGTGGTCAGCAGGATATGCGGCGGATCGGCGCGCTGGCGGCGGCGCTGGGTATAGCTGGTGTCGCCGGTCCGGTCCTCGACCCTGATGCGCAGGCCCGCGCCTTCGATGGGGGTGCGCAGATTGCGGCGGATATCGGCGGTCAGGGCCTTGAGCGGCGAGATGTAAAGGGTGTGCAGGCCCGGCGGGGGCGCCGGCCCCAGTTCAGCCAAGGTGGGCAAAAACCCGGCAAGGGTTTTACCGCCGCCGGTCGGGGCGATCAGCAGGGTGGAGGGGGCAGCGGCGCGGGCGAGCATGGCCTGCTGGTGGGGGTGGAGCGTCCAGCCTTTGGCGGAGAAGAATTGGGCGAGGGAGGGGGGGAGGGCGGACATGCGGGGCACGATAGGCGGAGGCGGAGGCAAGGGGAAGGGGAGGGGTGACGCAGAGGGGAGCAGGTCGGCCCTTTTACCCCGGCAGCAATTGGCGTCAGGACGTTCCATCCAGACGGTACCCCCCCCCAATTGCGCCGACGGTCGCAGCCAATACCGCAAAACCGTCCTTCGCCCAAAATCTCAACGCGCGTTCCTTCGCCCGGTGCGCGCCGACAGGGAACCCCGTTTCTTCCCGGTCGGTCACCAAGCGCCGCCACGCGTTGAACCGCACGGTCCCAAGCCCCGCTTTTTGAAGGCGCGGCGTCAAGCTTGGTGCAGGTCCATTGGATAGGGTCAATGACGACTGCGGGCGTCCGCGTTGGATGGGGCATCATGCAGGCTCGCCTTTGGCAAGGGATTATCCTCAATCTGATCGGCAGGACGAAGGGGCGTGCGGCTGATTGGGCGGGTCCGAGAAACGTGCCTGACCGGGGCAGGCAGGCGCGGCCCAATTCGATTGAAATAAAATTGGCGCCGATAAAGCTCAATGCGCCGGACCCGTGATGCTCAATCCCCCCCCACTTTCAGGATGGACGCCGCCAAGCCTTGTCTTTAATCCCTAACCCATGAAAATACTCTTCCTGGGCGATGTGATGGGCCGGTCGGGCCGGACGGGCGTGGTTGAAAAACTGCCGAAGTTGCGGGCGGATTGGGGGCTCGACTTTGTGGTGGTCAATGGCGAGAACGCCAGCCAGGGCGCGGGGCTGACGGCGGAGCATGCGAAGGTGCTGCTTGCGGCGGGGGCAGACTGTGTCACGCTGGGGGACCATGCGTTTGACCAGAAGGACATGATGTCCTTCATCGAGCAGGAACCCCGGATCATCCGGCCGCTGAATTTTTCCAAAGTCGCGCCGGGGCGGGGGTTTCGGATTTTCGACGTTAGCCAGGGCCGCAAGATTTTGGTGACGCAGGTTCTGGGGCAGGTGTTCATGAAGCGCCCGTTTGACGACCCTTTCAGCGCGGTCGAAGCGGTGCTGAAAACGCACCGGATGGGCGCGGCAGTGCAGGCGGCGCTTGTTGATGTGCATGCCGAGGCCACCTCCGAAAAGATGGCAATGGGGCATTGGTGCGACGGACAGGCCAGCCTTGTGGTGGGCACGCATACCCATGTGCCGACCGCCGATCATCAGATTTTGACCGGCGGGACGGCCTATCTGTCGGATGCGGGGATGTGCGGGGATTATAACTCGGTCATCGGGATGGAAAAGCTGGAGCCGTTGAAGCGGTTCATCACCGGCATGGTTTCAGCGCGGTTTGAACCGGCGGGCGGGCCTGCGACGCTGTCGGGGGTTTATGTCGAGACGGACGACAAGACCGGCCGTGCGACGCGGGTGATGCCGGTGCGGCAGGGCGGGCGGCTGGAGGCGGCCGGGCCATGAGCACGCCGCGCGGGCTTTATGTCGCGATACTGGTGGCGATGGGGGTCGGCTGGGGATCAACGCAGCCCTTGGGCAAGATCGCCGCCGCAACCGGGCATCCCCCGTTCGGGATGCTGCTTTGGCAGACGGTGTTTGGCACCGTGACCATGGCGGTGATTTGCATCGCTCGCCGCACGCCGTTGCCGATGCACGGGCGGGCGCTGCGGTTTTACGGTATCGTGGCGCTGATCGGGACGGTGATCCCGAATTTTACCTTCTATTACTCGATCGCGCGTCTGCCTTCTGGGATCATGTCGATCATCATCTCGACGATCCCGATGATTGCGCTGGTGATCGGGGTTGTGTTGGGCGGCGAGAATGTGACGATGCGGCGGCTGATGGGGCTGCTGCTGGGGCTGGCGGGGGTGCTGATGATTGCGCTGCCTCAGGCAAGCCTGCCAGACCGCGCCATGCTGGCGTTTTTGCCGGTGGCGATGGTCGGGCCGCTGTTTTACGCGATGGAAAGCACCTATGTGGCGCGGACCGGGCTTATGGGGATGGACCCGCTGCAGGCGATGCTGGGCGCGCAGATCGCCGCATTCATGCTGTGCGTGCCGGCGGTTTTGATCACCAGGCAGGGGATGGCGATGCCGCTGATCCCGGGGGTGGCGGAATGGGCGCTGATCGTATCGTCGGTCCTGCATGCGCTGCTTTACGCCACTTTCATCTGGCTTGCGTCGAAAACGGGTGCGGTTTTCGCCAGTCAGACCTCTTATGTGGTCACGATTGCCGGGCTTTTGGTGGCGATGGCGGTGCTGGGAGAACGGTTCAGCCCTTGGGTTTTTGCGGCAGCGGGCGTGATGATGTGCGGGATCGCTTTGGTGCGGCCGCGCGGGGCGGACCTTCAGACTCTCTAAAGACGACTTGATTGGTAGATTTTCATATCAATTCGGGCTAATACACGCTAGACTTGGTCGAGATTAATTCAGGAGACCTGCGATGATCGGACTGGAACTGAGCCAATCAATGCAGGCCATCGTGGCGCTGGTGATCCTTGCCGTGATGTTCGTGATGTTCGTGCGTGAGACCTTTCCGATGGAAGTCGTTGCAATTGCCGGGGCCGCCGTGATGTTGGTTCTGGGCCTGCTGCCGATCAAGGATGCGGTGGCGGTGTTGTCAAACTCTGCCCCTTGGACGATTGCGCTGATGTTCATGGTGATGGGCGGTCTGGTGCGCACCGGCGCGGTCGAGATGGTCATCGGCCTGGCCGAACGCCATGTCGGCGACCGGCCCAAGACCACGATCGTGGTGCTGTTCGGGTTTATTGCCGTGGCCTCGGCTTTCATGAACAATACGCCCTTGGTGGCGGTGATGATTCCGGTGGTCATTCAGATCGCGATGAAGATCGGCAAGGCGCCGTCCAAGCTGCTGATCCCGCTAAGCCACATGACGGTGCTGGGCGGCATGATCACGCTGATCGGCACCTCGACCAACATTCTGGTGGACGGGGTGGCAGTGAAAGAGGGCATGGCGCATTTCACCCTGTTCGAGATTGCCCCCTTGGGCATTGCGGTGACGGTCGTTGGCGGCATTTACATGGCGCTGTTCGCCAATCGCCTGCTGCCCGACCGACAGTCGATGGCCACGATGCTGGGCGATCGCAAGCGGATGAAATATTTCACCGAAGTCGCCATACCCGAAGATTCGGTGCTGGTGGGCAAGCCGGTGCTGGAGGTGCAGCAGTTCAAGCGCAGCGGCGTGCGGGTGATCGACGTGCTGCGCGGGGATGCCAGTTTGCGGCGCGATATGGGCGGTGTCGTGCTGGAAGTCGGCGACCGGGTGGTGTTGCGCACCGAGATGAGCGAACTTCTGGGCATGCAGAACCGCACGGACATGCGGATTGTCGACAAGCTGTCTTCGGTTGAAACCGAGACCGTCGAAGTGCTGATCACGCCGGGGTGCCGGATGGTGGGAAAGGCTTTGGGCGAGCTGCGCTTGCGCCGGCGCTATGGCGTTTATGTGCTGGCAGCGCATCGGCGCAGTCAGAACATCGGTCGCCAATTGGATGAACTGGTGGTGCAGGTGGGCGATACCTTGTTGCTTGAAGGCACGCAGGACGACATCCGGCGTCTGGCTGCAGATATGGAAATGGTCGACGTCAGCCACCCGACGCAAAAGGCCTTTCGCCGTCACAAGGCCCCGATCGCCATTGGCGCGCTGCTGTTTGTGGTGGTGCTGTCGTCGTTTGACGTCGCCCCGATCTATGCCTTGGGCTTTCTGGCCGTCACGCTGATCCTGATCACGCGCTGCATCGACAGCGATGAGGCGCTTGGATTTGTCGATGGTCGCCTGATGGCCACCATCTTTGCCATGCTGGCGGTGGGAGAGGGGCTGGACCAGTCGGGTGCAGTCGGGCTGATCGTGAATGCGGCAGAGCCCTTTATGCGCGGGTTGCCGCCCTTTGGGATGATTCTTGCAATCTACCTGCTGGGGCTGATCCTGACCGAATTCCTGTCCAACAACGCCGTCGCCGTGATTTACACCCCCATCGCCATCGCGCTGGCGCACGAGCTGGGGGTGGACCCGCGCCCCTTTGTGGTGGCGGTGATGTTCAGTGCGACCTTGGCCTTTGCCACCCCGATCGGGTATCAGACCAACATGATGGTCTATGGCCCGGGCGGCTATAAATTTCTCGACTTTACCAAGATCGGCCTGCCGTTGAACTTCATCACCTGGCTGGTGTGTTCGGCCCTGATCCCGCTGATCTGGCCCTTGTACCCCTAAGGGCGGGGGCTTGCCCGTCCCCGGCGCGGTGGTGTAGAGGGGCGCATTGCACAAGGCACCGGAGTTAAGGTCATGGCAGGCCATTCGAAATGGGCGAACATTCAGCACCGCAAGGGCAAGCAGGATGGCATCCGTTCAAAGATGTTTTCCAAACTGTCCAAAGAAATCACCGTGGCGGCGAAGATGGGCGATCCGGACCCAGACAAGAACCCGCGTCTGCGCTTGGCGGTGAAGGCCGCCAAGGCGGTATCGACGCCCAAAGAGGTGATCGACCGCGCCATAAAGAAAAGCGCGATGGGCGATGCGGCGGATTACACCGAGATCCGCTATGAAGGCTATGGCGCGAACGGGATCGCGATCATCGTCGAGGCGATGACCGACAACTTGAACCGCACCGCGTCGAATATTCGCAGCTATTTCAGCAAATGCGGCGGCAACATGGGGCAGACCGGATCGGTCAGCCACGGCTTTGACCGCGTGGGCGAGGTCAGCTATCCGGCCAAAGCCGGGTCGTCTGATGATGTGATGATGGCGGCGTTGGATGCGGGCGCGGATGATGTGGACAGCGACGAGGAGGGGCATTGGATTTACTGCTCTGTCGAGGCGCTGAACGAGGTGTCGGACGCGTTGGAAAAGGTCTTGGGCGAGTCGACGGAATCAAAGCTGATCTGGAAGCCGCAGACCTTGACCGAAGTTGATCTGGAAACCGCGCAAAAGCTGATGCGGCTGGTGGATATGCTGGACGAAGATGACGATGTGCAGAACGTCACGCATAATTTCGACATCCCGGAAGATGTGGCGGCGCTGCTGTAAACGCGGCACCTTTCGGCGTTGTCACAAGACTGTCAACGCCGGGTCATCGCACTGTCACAGCTCTTTTGCATAAAGCGATCACGCAAGGGCCAAATGCGGCCCTTTCATCGTGATCGGGGATCTGCATGACAAACATGAGAAAGGCCGCGGAGTTTGAATCGGCGTTCGCTTGGGCTGGCGGTCCTTTGAAGCCCAAAAGCCAGTTCGCGTTTTCTTATGCACATGACGGGCAATCCCTTTTCAGGCGCACGCTTATTCGCGGGGTCGAGGTCCTGAGCGGCGCGCGGACATTCGAGCGGCTGTACCGCGAATGGCGGTCCGCCCCGCGTGACCCGCAGACGCCGATCTTTGCCTCGGCATTGGCCACTTTGGGGATTAGTGCGGATCTTGACGCGCAGGCGGCGGGCGGCATTCCGCAAACCGGCGGGGTTCTGGTGATCGCCAACCATCCCTTTGGCATCATTGACGGTTTGCTGGTCGGGCATCTCGCCACTTTGGGGCGCAGCGACGTCAAACTGATGGTGCACAGCCTGCTGGCCCAGCCGCCAGAGGTGCAGGACGCCGTTTTGCCGGTGGATTTTGGTGGCACCTGTGATGCGCGGCGGACCTCTGCGCTGACGCGCAGCCGCGCGGTGGAGTGGCTGGACAAGGGCCATGTCCTGGTGATTTTTCCGGCAGGGGGGATATCAACTTCGCCCAAACCATGGTCGCGGCGCGCTGCGGATCCGGCATGGCATCCCTTTGTGGCCCGGTTGGCCAGCCGACCGGGCGTCAAGACCGTGCCAATTTTCGTGCATGGCCAGAACTCGCGGCTGTTTCAGGTGCTGAGCCATGTCAGTTTTCCCTTGCGCATCGCGCTTGTCTTTCGCGAGACGCGGCGCCTGCTGAACCGCCCGGTGAAGGTTGCGATGGGACCGGCGATGGACTGCGCGGTGATGCCGCGCGCGCTGATTGTGGACCATCTGCGCGCGGTGACGCTGTCGTTGGGCGGGGCGGACCCGAAGGCGGCCTATGTCTTTCCAAAAAGGTTCAGATTCTAAACGGGCCCCCACGACCGGGCGCTGCTGTTGTAATTGCTGGTTTTCGTTGGAAAATCGGGGTCTCCTTTTGAAGGGGGCCCTTTTGTTTTGTGACGCGGATGTATCGGGACGCTGCGCCAATGCAAAATGCTTTCGCCTTTTGCCTTACCCCGCGATAGTTGGGTCCAAGGGAATGGGAAAAGGGCGCTGCGATGGCGGTTTCGGATTTGCTGCAAATGCTGCGCGGGATGGAGCCGGTTCTGGCGCCGCAGGTTTATGGGGTTGTGACGGTTTTGGCGCGGCCCGAAGGTTTGGAACCTTTCGCGACGGTGGCGGAGGCGGAGGGGCTGACGCTGGTGGCGACAAAGGCCGCACTGGTGGCGGCGGGGGTGATGGCGGGGGACGATTGGGCGCTGATCAGTCTGACCCTGCATTCGGACCTTGCGGCGGTCGGTCTGACGGCGGCGTTTGCCAAGGCTTTGGGCGATGAGGGGATCAGCGCCAACGTGATTGCGGGGTTTTACCATGATCATATTCTGGTGCCGTTGCCTCGGGCGGCGGATGCGATGGCGGCGCTGAGGAGGCTTTCGGATGTTTGAGGCGGCGCTTCAGGGCTATCTGGTTTCGGTCAGTCTGATCCTTGCGATCGGGGCGCAGAATGCGTTTATGCTGCGGCAGGGGATCAGGCGCGAGCATGTGCTGGCCGTGGTCGCGGTGTGCGCACTGTCGGATGCGGCACTGATCGGGGCGGGGGTGGCCGGCTTTGGTGCGGCCTCGGCGCGGTTTCCGTGGCTGGGGGGGGCGATGCGCTGGGGCGGCGTGCTGTTCTTGCTGGTCTACGGCGCGCTGCGGTTTCGCGCGGCGCTGCGGGGCGGCGAAGCTTTGCGCCCGGCAGAGGGCGCGCGGGCCAGTCTGGGGGCGGTTTTGGGCACCTGTCTGGTGCTGACCTGGGCCAACCCGCATGTCTATCTGGACACGGTGGCCTTGATCGGGTCGATCTCGGCGCAATATGCGCCTTATCAGCTGCAATTCGGGCTGGCGGCGGCGTTTGGGTCTTTGTCGTTTTTCGCGGCCCTCGGCTTTGGCGCTCGGTTTTTGGCGCCGCTTTTCGCCAATCCGCGCGCTTGGGTCGTGCTAGAGGTCCTGATCGGGTTGACCATGTGGGCCATCGCCGCCGGGCTTGCCTTCGGGGGTTAAACCCCGCGCCCGTTGCGCATCGAGCGGGCCCCGCGCGCGCCGCGCTTAAGGCTTTTTAAATCCTTCCGCCTAGGGTCGGTCTTCACGAGCGCATCCTGGAGGCCCCCCATGCCCGATCAGTCGACGATATTGTCGCTGCCCCATATCCTGCCGTCGCAGGCCCAAAAACACGTAACCCACAACGAGGCCCTGCGGCTTTTGGATGTGATGGTGCAGCTGAGCGTGCTCAATCGCTCTTTGTCGGCACCGCCCGTCAGCCCGGTTCTTGGGGACCGCTATATCGTGGCCTTGTCCCCAACGGGCGCCTGGGCCGGGCGTCCGCGCGACATCGCGCTGTGGAACGGGACGGCTTGGGAGTTTTTCGATGCCTTGCAGGGCTGGCGGGCCTATGTGGTGGCAGAAACCGCGATTGTGATTTTTGACGGAACAAACTGGACCATTCCCAGCGGCGGGGTGGGCCAGTTCGGCCAACTTGGCGTCGCGGTGGCGGCGGATGCGGTCAACAAGTTGGCGGTGCAATCGGAGGCGGCTTTGTTCACCAACCCCGCCGGGTCGCATCAGTTGGCGATCAACAAGGCGGCGGCGACGGACAAGGCTTCGGTATTGTTCAAGCAAAACTATGTCTCTCGCGCCGAAGTGGGGCTTGTCGCCGACAACAATCTGTCGATCAAGGTCAGCCCGGATGGCACCACGTTTTACTCTGCCCTGACCGCTGACAAAGACAGCGGCCGCGTGACGCTGGACCAGCCGGTCCGGCTTGTCCCCGCGGCGGGGGATGCCAGTTCGGTATCGGACGGCTATCTTTGGTACAATTCCACGACCGGCAAATTCCGGGCGCGCCAGAATGGGGCGACTGTGGATCTGATCTCGGCAGGTTCTGCCCCAGTGGCCGTGTTTTTGGACAGTGATTTCCGTCTGGAAGATAACATCGACGCCACCAAAAAAGCAGTGTTTCAGCTGTCAGGTCTGACCAGTGCCACGACGCGGACTTATACTTTGCCGGACCTGACGGGCGAATTGGCCTTGCTTGGCGGCACGCAAACCGTTTCGGGCGACAAGACCTTTTCGGGCACGAACACCTTTTCCGGGACAAACAGCTTTTCGGGAAGCGTGACGGTGCGCGACAGCAACTTTTCCATTAACGATCCGGTGAATCCGGCGAAAATTGCGCAGTTCAGCGTTGATCCGATCACCAACGGGGCGACTCGCACGTTTTCGCTGCCCGATGCTTCGGGCGTCGTGGCCCTGACCAATCTTAGTCAGACCTTCAGCGGCTCTCAGGTTTTTTCGGGCCTGAGCCTGACTTTTGGCAACGCTTTGGCGACGTCCAATGTCTGGATCGCAAGCGGAGCAACCAGCACGGGCAATTCCAAAACCGTTGAGGTCGCGACCAACGGGGTTTCAGGATCGACGACCAACGTTACCATTGGATCGAATATCAGCGGAGCGCTGGGCACAACCGCGATCCAGTCGCCGACGCTGAGCGTGGCGGCGACTGCGGTGACGATGGCGAATGCGACCAGTGTTGTCATGGCAAGCGCCGTGATGGGCGCGTCGCAACTGGGCCTAGGCGGGGCGACCCCGGATGCGACCAACCGGCTTTCGCTGAATGCGCCGGGGGTTTTGTTCAACCATGCCGGCGCGGGGATGGAGGCCACGCTGAACAAGGCGGCGGCCGCAGATAGTGCGCGGGTGACGTTCAAGACCGGCTTTTCAACCCGGGCGCAATTCGGCCTTAGCGGGACCGACGATTTTACCCTGCGTGTTTCGGCGGATGGGACCACCTTCAATGACGGGCTGACCGTGGCGGCGGCAAGCGGCAGCGTCAGCCTGGCAAAGCCGGTGATCCTGACGGCGCAAGCGGCGGATCCGGCCTCGCCCACGGACGGAACGCTGTGGTACAATTCAACCACCGGGCAATTGCGCGCGCGCACGGGCGGCGAAACCCGGGTGATCGACGCGGCGCGGGACGTACCGTATCTGATCCCGGTATCAGGCGAGTTTATCCTGACGACCATCGGTGCTGGCGGTGCGATGGGCACGGCGGCGGGCGTTGCGGGGCGTCTGGATATGTTCCCCTTCATTCCGCGCGCGGATACTGTAATCACCGGACTGGCTGCCAACTGCACAACGGCTCTGGCCGCCGCTTTGGGCAAAATTGCGGTTTATGATGCCGATGTTAATGGACGACCGAACGCGCTGTTGGTTGAAACCGCTGACCTGGACTTTGGCACGGTGGGGGCAAAGACGGCGGCAGTGTCGCTGACGATGCGGCAAGGCCGCACCTATTGGCTGGGCCTTCGCACCTCGTCCACCGCGACGGTGTCGCTGTGGAGCGCAAACGCAACGCCTGATATCAACGGTGGAACTCCGGTCACGACGACGCGCAAAGTCCTGCGCCGCATCGTTTCCTATGCAAGCGCGGCACCAAGCACTTGGGGCTTTTTGTCGTCCGAGATCATAACCGCGGCAGCGCCTGCCATCTGGCTTCGGGTCTGATCCGTTCAAGGACATGGTTGTGCATTGCTCGGGGTCGCCACTGGCGGCCCCTTTCTCGTTTGACAGCCCCGCAGGGCCTTTCTATGCAAGGAAAGGATTTCGCCGGAGCGCATGGTATGAAGATTGCAATGATTGGGACAGGTTATGTCGGCCTTGTCTCGGGCGTTTGTTTTTCCGACTTTGGGCATGACGTGATTTGTGTCGACAAAAATCCTGACAAGATCGACGCCTTGCGGCGCGGCGAAATTCCGATTTTCGAGCCGGGTCTGGAGCCGCTGATGGCCAAGAATGTGGCGGCCGGGCGGCTGAGTTTTACCCTTGATCTGGCCGAAGCGGTGGCGGGGGCGGATGCCATTTTCATCGCTGTTGGCACGCCGACGCGGCGCGGCGACGGGCATGCAGATCTGACCTACGTGATGCAGGCGGCCGAAGAGATCGGCCGCGCGCTGACGGGCTATGGGGTGATTGTCACCAAATCGACCGTGCCAGTTGGTACGAACCGCAAAGTGGCCGAGACGGTCGCGGCGGCGAACCCGGCGGCGGTGTTTGATGTGGCGTCAAACCCCGAATTCCTGCGCGAAGGGGCGGCGATCGATGATTTCATGCGCCCGGACCGTGTGGTTGTCGGCGTTGAAAGCAAAAAGGCGCAAAAGGTGATGTCGGATGTGTACCGGCCCCTGTTCCTGCGCGAGTTTCCGATCGTCTTTACCGGCCTCGAAAGCGCCGAGATGATCAAATATGCCGCCAATGCTTTTTTGGCCACCAAGATCACCTTCATCAACGAAATCGCCGCCCTGTGCGAGCGGGTGGGCGCGGATATCAAGGATGTGTCCAAGGGGATGGGGCTGGACGGGCGGATCGGCAACAAGTTCCTGCATGCCGGTCCCGGCTATGGTGGCAGCTGTTTTCCCAAAGATACCAAGGCTTTGGCCCGGATCGGACAAGAGCATGCCGTGCCAATGCAGATCACCGAAACGGTGATCAAGGTGAACGAAGAGATCAAGCGCCGGATGATCGACAAGATCGTCGATCTGTGTGACGGGGTGCTGAATGGCAAGACAATTGCCATTCTGGGGGTGACGTTCAAACCCAACACCGACGATATGCGTGATGCGCCCAGCCTGACCATCGTTCCCGCGCTGGTTGGCGCAGGGGCCAAGGTGCGCGTTTCCGATCCGCAGGGCAAACCTGAAGGCGAGGCGCTTTTGCCCGGTGTGCGCTGGGTTGAAAACGCCTATCAGGCAGCGCAGGGCGCGGATGTTGTCGTGATTTTGACCGAATGGAACGAATACCGCGGCCTTGATCTGGAGCGCCTCGCGCGCAAGATGGTCACGCCGCGCATGGCCGATCTGCGCAACGTCTATGATGAGGTCGAGGCGAAAGCCGCCGGATTTGAGCTGTATGTTGGCGTCGGGCGATAAGTCCGTCAGTCAGGACGGCGTGCCGCCTGAAACGCATTTCCTGATCATAAGTGCTATTTTTCGCGTATTTTCCGCACCATCAATAGTCTGCACTAGCCTGCCATTTCAAGAATGAGTAAATATCAGACATGACCTTGAATCCAAATGCGACGCCAAGACATATGATCCTCTGTCTGGGGCCGAACCGGACGGGCACCTCTGCCGTAACGGCGGCGATTGCGGCGCTGGGTGCGGAATTGGGATTTGCGTCGGTCTATGCCAACGATGAAAACCAGAAGGGCTTTTTCGAACATCCCGATCTGATAACGCTGAATGAAAAGCTGCTGATCGCGCTTGGTGGCGCTTGGGATTCTGCGGGCTTTCATGGCAAGCAGGCCATCGCCGCCCAAAAGCGCGCGCTTGGTCCATTGCAGCGTGAAGCGACTGATTTCTTGCAGAAAAACTTCGCAGGCCATGATGTTTGCGTGATGAAGGATCCGCGCCTTTGCGTGCTTTTGGATTTTTGGCTGCCCCTTGTTCAGGCCGCAGGGTTTGACCGCATCGACTGTGTTCACGTGCTGCGTAGCCCGGTTGAAGCGGCATTGTCGCAGCAGGTCCGCGTTGCCCGGCGGCCGGATTTTTATGATGTCGGCAAGAATTTGGGCGAGGGGGCCGCACTTTGGCTGTCCTATATGGGCCAGATGTGGGACGGCTTCGATCTTGCGCGCCATACGCTGGTGTCTTTTGATGCGCTGGTGGACCGGCCCGCCGCGAGTTTGGACCGGATGGCGCGTCTGTTGGATCTGACGCAGGATCAGGCGCAGACCGATGCCTTTGTCACGCGCTTTGTGGATACCAAGCTGCGGCACAGCAAGACAAAGGCGGCGGACAGCAAAGCCGTCGATGCCGCCTTGCCGCAGGCCCGGCCCGTCTTTGACGCGCTGCAACCGCTGTGCGAAGGCGGCCATCTGAAGGCGGCCGACATCGTGTTTGTGATGCAGGCGGCAAAAGCGGCATCAGGGGCGATTGACGGCATGCAAAGCGCCATATTGGCCCGCGCATCGAACGCCAAACGCGCGGCGAATGCCGAGCTGTATCGGTTGAAAGACCTCGTGGCTGAGGCCGAACGCGCGGCCAAAGATATGGCCAAGGAACACAGCAAAGCCCTGCGCGATCTGGCAGAAGAAACCGAACGCGCGGCCAAAGATATGGCCAAGGAGCACAGCAAAGCCCTGCACGATCTGGCGGAAGAATCCGAGCGCACTCAAAAGAGGTTGCGCGCCGATTTCGCCAAACAACGCAAAGCGCTGAAGGCGGATCATGCCCGCGTGACCGATGACTTCAGGATTTTGCTTGAGAACACCGTAAACGCTTACGAGTTGCAGTTGGCCGGCGTGATGGCGCAGATCGCGCAAACCCGACTGAGCTTTGAGCGCGATGTTCACCTTGTGCAGCAGGAACGCGCGGCGATCAGTGCAACGCTCGCCTCGTGGAAGATGTCGCGGTCGTGGCGGATCACGGCGCCAATTCGCACGGCAGCCGAGGTGGCCCGAAGTGTGACCAAGGTTGCCTCGGCAGGATGGATACGGTTCAACCATTTTGCCAGGCGCCAATATCGCGAAATAGACAAACGCTCGCCCCAAATCGCAGAAGGCTTGAGACGTTTCATTTCCCCGCTGTTCCGGTACGGAAATCGTGCGATCCTGCACAGCAACTATGTTCCCGCGCAGGTAAAACATGCCGGTTTTGTGGCGGGCCAGCCGATCCTTCAGTTCGACTATCAGCGCCCGCAAGAGTTGAGCGCCTACTGCCCGATGGTGTCGATTTTGGTGCCAAATTACAATCACGTGGCCTTTTTGCGGCAGCGGCTCGACAGTATTTTTGCCCAGACCTGGACGAACTACGAAGTCATCCTGATGGACGATTGCTCTTCCGACGACAGCCGGGCCATCCTTCAGGAATATGCGGACCGCTATGCCGACCGCACGCGGGTGATTTTCAACGATGAAAATTCGGGCGGCGCTTTCGTGCAATGGGAGCGCGGCATGAAAGCGGCGCGGGGCGAGTTGATCTGGGTTGCGGAAAGCGACGATTGGTGTTCGCTCAACTTTCTGGAAACCCTCGTGCCGTTTTTCGCCAATCAAGCGGTTCAGCTGGCCTTTGTGCCCTCGGTGTTCATGAACAAGGACGGCACGCAGCAGGTCTGGTCGATGGGGGAATACCTGTCGGGGCTTGGGCCGGACCGTTGGGGGCAGCCCTTTGTTCTGACCGCCCCGCAAATCGTGCGCGAATCCTTTGCCGAAAAGAACATCATCCCCAACGCGTCTTCGGCGGTTTTCCGGCTGCATGACCGGCTGGATGTGATGGAAAATGAGGTTTGGCGCGGGATGCGGACCTGTGGGGATTGGGTGTTCTATCTCAATCAGATCCGCGGCGGGCTGGTGGCCTATTCGCCGGAGGCACAGAATTTCTACCGCCAGCATCCGCAAAACACCTCGGTCACGTCCTTTTCAAAGGACAGCTATTACATCGAACATGAGATCGTCGCGAAGACGGTGCAGCGGCACTATGCGGTCGATTCTTCGGTCTTTCAAAGCCAGCAGCAGAACCTGATCCTGCATTGGACGCGCAATCGCCCAAGCTTTGATCGGGCCGAATTTGATGCCTGTTATGCGCTGTCGCGGATTGCCGACGAAGGAAGGCATCGCAAACCAAAGCTTTTGATGGCGGGCTATGCGTTTTGCTCGGGCGGCGGCGAGACATTTCCGATCACGCTGGCCAATGAGATGAAAACCGCCGGCTATGATGTGACATTCTTGAATTGCATGCAGGAAGAGGAGCTTCCCGGCATCCGCAATCAGCTGGCCCGCGATATTCCGGTTGTCACGAACTATGAAGACCTCGAAGGCATCCTGCGCGATTTCGAAATTGACGTGATCCATTCGCACCATGCCTGGGTGGACAACACAATTTTGGATATCCTGCCCGAAACCTGCCCGACCAAAACCGTGATCAGTTTGCATGGCATGTACGAAACGATGCAGGACGATCAGCTGAAGCGGACATTGCCCAGATTGGTCAAGCGAACTGGCGCGATGGTTTATACCGCCGAAAAGAACATCGTGGCGCTCGTCTCGCGCGGTTTGCTGAAAGCCGCGGATTTGCCCCGCATCGACAACGCCCTCGCCATCGGCGCCTCTGTGCCGATGGACCGCGCGCTTTTGAACATTCCGCAAGACGCTTTCGTGCTTGCCATGGTGGCCCGCGCCATCCCGACCAAAGGCTGGATCGAAGCCATCGCTGCCGTGCACCGCGCCCGCGAAATATCGGGCAACGATATCCATCTGGTCATCGTGGGGGACGGCCCTGAATATGACAGGTTGAAAAGCAAAGTGCCGCCGCACATTCACCTTGAAGGCTTTCGCAGCGACATTCGCGCGTATTTTGCGATGGCCGACATCGGCCTTTTGCCGTCGCGGTTCAAGGGCGAAAGCTTTCCTTTGGTGCTGATCGATTGTCTGCACGCCGGCAAACCGGTGATTGCGTCGAAAGTGGGCGAGATCCCCTATATGCTGACCACGCCGACCGGGGTGGCAGGCGCGATGTTTGCGTTGAAGGACTGGCAGATTCCGGTCGAAGACCTGGCGTTGCAGATCGCTGATCTGGCGCGGAACCCGCGCCTTCTGGCCGAGATGACATCCCGTGTCCCCGAAGCGTCGCGCAGGTTTGACCCAAAGGTGATGCGCGACCGGTATGCGGCAGTTTACGAAGGCGTCACCAGTCGCGCCGAAGTGCGCCAAGCGGCAGAGTGAGCGGTCCTTGCATGTTTAAGTTTGCCTTGCGCCGCGCCGCGCGATCCCGGTCCCTGGCAGCGGCCGAAGGGAAGTTGAGATGACTGATAAACCGCAGCTGATCTTGCACATCGGGATGGGCAAGACCGGAACCACCGCTCTGCAAGAAACGTTCTGGGCAAATCGCGGTCCGCTTGAGCGGGCAGGCATCACGTATCCAACGATTGGTGCCGTCTCGGCGGCGCACCATCTGATCTCGCCCTATGTGCCAAAAGTGCTTGCCGGCAATGGTTGGACGTTCCGGGCGGTCGACGACTGGGCGCCAAAGCTTGTCAAGAGCGGGGCAAAGCGCATCTTGATGTCGTCCGAGTTGATTGCCTGGGCCAGCCCCGGGCTTGCAACCAGCTTTTGCCAAAGTCTTCAGCCGTATTTCGACCTGAAAATCTGTCTCTATGTGCGGCGTCAGGACAATATCATGATGGCCGCCTACAACCAGCAGATCAAAGCGGGGAACCAGACCAACCCTATCGAAAAGAACCTGGAACAGCTGATCAAAAGCTTCGATTTCGCGGCCACGATTGCAACTTGGGAAGCGGCCGTTGGGACGCAGAACATGATCGTGCGCCCCTATGAACGCGCGCAATTTCCGGGCGGCGATCTGATCGCGGATTTTGTAACGCATGTCTTGGGCATCGCGATGCCCGAAGATTTCAAACCCCTCGCCAAAGACAACAGCAACCCGCGGTTTTCTTATGTGGCCTTGGAATACAAACGCCTGATCAACTGTGTTTGCGGCAATGTCGCGGCATCGGGCGTTTATACGCCCGCGCTTTCGGACTTTTCAAAGCAGCATGACGCCGGCGCTTCGGCGGTGTTTTCCGAACAGGGCCTGCTGAGCGTTGAACTTCGGCAAAAGATCCTGACCCATTTTGCGGCACAAAATGCCGAAATCGCGGCCAGGTTTCTGGGCAAAGAGGTTTTGTTTACCGAAGAGCTGTCCAAAGATGCGCTCAGTGCCCCCGAAGTTACCGGGCAAGACCTGAAATCAGTTTCCGATTGGCTGATGGCGAACCACAAAGGCTTGGCCGAACACCTGATCGAGGCCGCAAAGAAGGCCCAAGCGCAGGAGCGCCCTGTCATCAAACGGGCGGGTGTGGCGCTGCTGCGGGCTTTTGGGCAAGAGGCACCGGGCCGCGGGGCAAAGCCCGTTGCGCGCCCGGCCGCTGCTTTGGCCAAGCCGCCATCGAACAGCCTGCGCGTGATCATCCATCCGGGGCTGCCAAAAACCGGAACGACCTCAATTCAGGAGGCATTTTTCAAGAACCGCGCCGCGCTGCTGCGTGATCATGGCATTTTGTACCCCGGACTGGACGAAAACCACACCCAACCGATCCTTGGCCTGTTCCGCGAGGATGCACTGGTGAACGTGCGCTTTGCCGGAATGAATGAGGCAGGCCTTGCGCGCTATAAAACCGAGGTGCGGTCCAAGGTGGAGGCCGAGATCAAAGCGGCTGGCTGGCATACGCTTTTGATTTCGGGCGAGGGGATATCGACCCTCAAAGCCGAAGGCTGGCGCGCCTTTGTGGATTGGTTGCAGGGCCTTGGCCTAACCCGGATCGAGGTGATCTTTGGCCTGCGTGATGGCATGGATCTGGTGCGCAGCACGATCCAGCAGAACATCAAGACCGGGCTTTTGCTGGAAGATCAGTATAAGACCCCCCCCGTCATGCGGGCCCGCGCCCGGCTGGCGCCGATCATTGCCACGCTTGGCAAGGCGCAGATTTCAATTTGGGATTTTGACGACGCCCGCGCCGCGCCGGGCGGTCTTTTGCACCATTTCTGCGTCAGCCTTGATCTGGACCCAGCCGTCTGCCAGCTGATTGCGCAGACCCCCGTGTTTCAGAACGAAAGCATGACCCAAACCGGGGTTGATGCCCTGGCCGAGCGCAACCGCAAACTTGGCAAGCGTGTGGGGGTCAGCGGGGCCGAGCAAACCCACTTCCTGGCGCTGGAGGGGCCGAAATACCGCCTGCCGGACGAGGTTGCAGAACGGGTAAAGGTGGCAATCGGGCAGGACGCGGACTGGGTGGCGAAGGTTTTTCCAAAGTCGGCCCAGACGAAATCATCCCTCAAAAAGGTGACGGCTGAAACGCTTGATCAACCAAAACTGCCCGCGCCCGCCCCTGTATCGCTTGGCACCAAAGCGTTGCATATTGCAGTCCGGGTGCGCGCCTTCGCGCGCGATCTCGTCCGGCCGTCTATTCCAAAGGCGTCTGTCGTCGCCAAATCGGCCGAAAGGAT